>JBHGBC010000289.1:0-3873 GCA_041946805.1 bacterium | reverse complement strand
TATACATTGTGGTGCAGGCATCCTGCCTGCAACCATATATTGCGCAGACAAGATGTCTGCACCACCCTTTAGAGACTTTTTGCCGCTCCGTCAAGGCTTGCGCCCTGGGCTACCCTCTTACGCGCCGTTGGCGCTGAAAAAACTCGTTGCCCTCCGCGCCTCGGCAGTGAAATTCTTTTTACATCTCCGGAGCCTGTCTTTAAGTTTTTCTCCGTGCCCTCCCTGCCTTTTTCCATGTCATCCATGGTTCAATCCCTCCCGCCCCTCTATTCTGTTCATCCTGCTCATCCTGGCCATCCTGATTCTGACAAACTCCCCCCTCCCTCGTACATAAAATATTTCCCTCTGGCCTTCTCGAAAAACTCTCGCTCGGCTTCGGTGGTCTCCAAGATCGCCTCGCAATCCGCTCCCTCCTCGAGCATCGCGCGCAGGTTTTCATTCCCCCACAACCGGTCCATGTACGTGTTCACCTGGAACTGCTTCGGCTCGAGGTCCCGCGCCGCGCACAGCATCGCCACCGCCAGGCCGATGGGCCGCAGCGCGTTCCGGTCCGTCACCCGCAGCCGCAAGCCCTGGCATTTCTTCCCCACGAACTTGGGATTCTCCGCCTTGCCGGGGATCTTTTCCGGCGTGAACGTGACCGCCTCCGCCTCGATCCCGGCCCGCCATTTTTCCGGCACGCCCGCCAGCCATCGCTTCGCGTCGAGAAACGGCGCGCCCACCGTCAGGAACGGCGCTTCCGTCCCCCTCCCTTCCGACAGGTTCGTCCCCTCGAACAGGCACATCCCCGGATACACGTACGCCGTCTCCACCGTCGGCATGTTCGGCGACGGCGCGATCCAGGCCAGCCCCATCTCGTCATACCCCATCGAACGCCGGTAGCCCTCCATGGGAACCACCGTCAACTTCGCTCCTAATGAAAATCCCGCGCAGGTCTCCCCGTTCATCAGCTGCGCGGTCTCCCCGGCGGTCAGGCCGTAGCGGATGGCCAGCGGCAGCGCGCCCACGAAGCTGCTGTACACCGGATTGGTCACCGGCCCCTCCACCGCCACCCCGCCGATGGGATTCGGCCGGTCAAGCACGATCATGGGAATCCCCTCGCGCTTCGCCGCGCACAATCCCAAAAACAAGGTGGAGATATACGTATAGAACCGCGCCCCCACGTCCTGGATGTCATAGACCAGCACTTCGGTATCCTTCAACATCCGGGTCGTGGGCGTTTTGTACGCCCCGTACAAGCTGAATACCGGCACGCCCTTCAGCACGGACGGGGGAATCACCGCCCCCGCCTCCGCGTTTCCCTCGAAACCATGCTCCGGTCCGAACAGCGCGGCCAGCGGGGCGTGTTCGGCGATCCGCTCCACGATGGATTTCCCCTGGCGGTCCACCGAGGTGTGATTGGCGATGATCCCCACCCGCTTCCCGGCGATCAGCTCCGGGTGTTTATCCAGCAACACTTCCAATCCCGGCTTGACTGCGCCCTGGCCGGACACCGCCGCCGCGAGGAGCGCGATCCCCAGGAGGGACAACCGGGCCCCCCAGACTGTATATCTGGTCTTTCTTTGATGAATCATGTTTTACCTCATCATTTCTTATAATCGAGCCACTATTTACCTATCTGTAGGGGCGGACCTTGGTGTCCGTCCGAATCATCAAATGGATGGTATGTCTTTTTCACCAGCAGGTACGCACTTGCCGGATGAACCATAATTTACATTTGTCCACACCGTTCCAGGGTTTACACCCTTGGATGTGCTCATGCCGCGCCGACCCATTCTGCAAGGAATCGATCCCTCGGCTGGACGTGTGAAGATCCTGAGATTCCGCCGTGCCCAAAAACCACTCCCGAGGGGTGTAATTTCCCTTGATTTATGAGAAAATCCCCCCGTCTCGCTCGTTTGGGGCTTTTCATTCCTTGGATAAAAAGAGAGGGGACCGGAATGAATCTCACAATCGGCTTTGTGGACCTGCTCATCATCGTGGCGTATTTCTATCTCGTCATGTGCATCGGGTTTTACTTCGCCCGCAAGGAAAAAACCAGCACGGCGTACTTTCTCGCCAACCGCAACGTGGAATGGTGGGCCGTGGGCGCATCCCTCTTCGCCTCCAACATCTCCAGCGAACACTTCATCGGCCTGGCCGGCACCGGAGCGGCCTCGGGACTGGCGGTCGGCCATTTCGAACTGCTCGCCGTCTTCTGCTGCCTCACCCTGGGTTGGGTGTTCGTGCCGTTTTATCTCCGCTCCGGTGTGTTCACCATGCCCGAGTTTCTGGAACGCCGCTACGGCGCGGCCAGCCGCTGGTACCTCACCACCGTCTCGGTCATCGCCTACGTCTTGACCAAGATCTCCGTCACCCTCTTCGCGGGCAGCCTGCTGCTCAAGCAGGTGATGGATTGGGACATCATCACTTCCAGCCTCTTTCTGGTGATCGCCACGGGACTCTACACCATCGCCGGCGGCCTGGGGGCGGTCATCTACACCGAGGTGATGCAAACCATCGTGCTGATCGGCGGCGCGGCGGTCCTCACCGGCATGGGCCTGTATCAGTTGGGCGGCTGGAACGAACTGGTGACGCGGCTCGATCCCGGCCATTTCAACATGTTCAAGGCCATCAACCATCCCGATTTCCCCTGGACGGGTATCATCTTCGGCGCGCCCATCCTGGGCATCTGGTATTGGTGCACCGACCAGTTCATCGTCCAACGCACCCTGGGCGCCAAGAACATCCAGCACGCCCGCGGCGGGGCCATTTTCGCCGGCTACCTCAAACTGCTGCCGGTCTTCATCATGGTCCTGCCCGGCATGATCGCCGCCGCCCTCTACTCGGACATCACCGGCGATACCGCCTACCCCGCCCTGGTGACGCGGGTGCTCCCTTCCGGCCTGAAAGGCATCGTCATCGCGGGGCTGCTGGCGGCCATCATGTCATCGCTCGCCTCCTGCTTCAACTCCTGCTCCACCCTCATCACCATGGACGTGTACAAGAAGATCCGCCGCCATCCCTCCGAGCGCGAACTGGTCTTCATCGGCCGCTTCTTCACCCTGGTGATCGTGCTCCTCGGCATCTACTGGATCAAATTCATCCCCCTGCTCTCGGGTGAACTCTACATCTACTTGCAAAGCGTCCAAGCCTACATCAGCCCGCCCATCGCCGCCTGCTTCCTCTTCGGCATCCTCTTCTCCCGCCTGAACGGCAAGGGAGCCTTTTTCTCCCTGATCCTGGGCTTCTTCCTGGGGGCTTTGCGGCTGATTCTGGAACTCCTCTACAAGGGAGCCGTCAAATCCGGCGTGGAAAACATCCAACTGCCGGATACCTTGGTCCAGTTCCTGAACCATTTCAGCCTGGCCAACCTGGGCGCCAAACTGAACCTCACCACTCCGCTGCCCGCGTACAGCCTGGGTGACCTTACCAGCGCCGCGATCGTGCAGCCCGCCGCCTCCCTGGGTATGAGCGGCAGGCTGAACGAATGGTTCATCTGGCTCGCGACCATCAATTTCCTGCACTTCGCCATCCTGCTTTTCGGCGTTTGCACCGTCGTTCTCTTCTTGATCAGTTTCATCACCCGCAAGCCCTTGCCTGAAAAGATTCAAGGACTCACCTTCCGCACTGCCAAGGAACATCCCGCGGGAGAAATCCCCATGGAACCGGAATCCACCCCGCCTGCCCCCACCTGGTCCTGGATCCACGTGGTCTTTTCCCTGTTGGCCGCGGCCCTGGTCGGCACGATCTGGTACATCTTCCGGTAATCCGGACCGGATCCCGCGTGGGAGATATAATTCATGCCAAATACCCTCTTCGGCGTGCGCCTCCGGGCGCGCGCCCGCTTCATTGGTTTCGGAATCGGCCTCGCCGGGATGCTCGGGAATTATC
>JBHGBC010000288.1:0-4039 GCA_041946805.1 bacterium | reverse complement strand
GACAATGCTGCCGCCCTCGTCGGCCACGAAGACGGCGTCGGTGAGGCTTTCGAACAAGGCCTCCAGTTCCGCGGCCCGTGCCCCCGCGGCCCGTGCCCCCGCGAGGCCCGAAGCGCCCGCGAGGCTTGGGGCATCCGCCGGCCCAGCAACCCCTTCCGCTTCTCGGCAGAGTCCGCCCAACACGGAGCACGCTGGTCCGCCGGCGATGCGCGCTTCCAGCTTGGCGCCGGCGCTCAAATACCCCTCCCATAGGTCGACCAGGGCCGCGAGTCTGCGGGCATCCATGACTTACCCCCAACAGGCTGTGGAGTATAGTGGTGCGTCGTGGGATGGTGCACGGCTTTTATGTTCAACGCTCTTCGGCCACATCCTTCCGCCGCGCCCAGATGTTGGCGAGCGTCCCTTGATATGGAAGATGGCGGGCCATGCGACGATGGTTGACGCTCGGTGCCTCCTCGTCGAGGATCCTCTTCTCCCCCTCGAGCCCCAAAACGCGGGCTAGGTCTCCTTGAAAAACTGGTCGTAGTTTTTCCTATTCTATATTGACAATCTGTACTTACTTGTACTATGCTCAATCTGAGGAAGGTGAGCACGCGAGGAGGTGTTTACGTTGTCTATCTTCAAGAACAAGAAGTACGCGGTCCTGTGGACGATCCTGCGCGTCTGGGTCGGCTATCAATGGCTGGAGGCCGGGTGGCACAAGGTCATGGATCCCTCGCACCTATGGATCGGCGCGAAGGCCGGCACCGCCATCCAGGGTTTCTGGCTTAAGGCCGACACCGAGCTCATAGTTTACGGCGCCACCGAGCCCGATGCCAAGCTCACGGTGCAGGGCCAGCAGATCACGCTGCGCCCCGACGGCAGCTTCACACTGCGTTTTTATCTTCCCGACGGCGAGCAGGAATACCCGATCGAGGCCACGTCCGCGGACGGCACGATGAAGAAGAAGATCACGTTCGTGGTTACCAGGAACAGCAAGTAATGGAGCGAGGATTTCCCGTCCGCCCCCCGCACGGGCCAAAAACGTTCTGGAGAAAACGATCATGAAACGCATTGCGGTAGTTCTCAGTCTGCTGTTGTTAGTTTTCGCGGTTTCGGTGCAAACGCAAAATCAGAAGCCCACGCCGCCGCCGGAGATGAAGAATTTTGATATCTATATCGGCGATTGGACGCTTGAAGGAGAGTATCATGAATCTCCCCTTGGCGCCGCCGAAAAATATACGGGGAAAATCACCATCCGGTGGATTTTGGACGGTTTCTTTATGGAATGGAAGACAGTCCATAAAGGGGAAAAGAGCGGAAATATAGAAAGTATTATGTTTGAATGGTATGATGCCGCCACTAAGACTTATCGATATCAGATTTTTGAAAATGATGGGTCAACGTCTTCCGGCACTGAAACCGTGAAAGGCAATCAAAGAACGTGGTTGTCGGAAATCACTTACAGGGGAACCAAGTATCAGATCAGGGCTGCGGCCATCTTTGCTCCAGATGGAATGAGCTGGAATGGTAAAGGGGAAATTTCGGCCGATGGCAAAACCTGGAAGCTGATTTTTGAGGACAAGGTTACCAAGGTCAAGCCCGCGGCGCAGAAGTAAATCAGGTTCATCCGGTAAGTGTGTACTTTTTATCAACCTTGCCGGGCCGCTCTTCCATCGGGCGGATCGGGGAGATCAACCCCCTAATCCCCTCTCCCTCCGGGAGAGGGACAGGGAGAGGGAATTTTTGTAGGGGCGGACCTGGGTGTCCACCCGGATTAACGAGTGGATGGAATGCCTTTTTCACCAGCAGGTACGCACGGGCCGGATGAACCGTAAAACAGATCCAAATCCACTCCCTCACCGCACCCCCGCCTTTTCCAGCATGGTCAGGATCCGATCATAGCGGCCAAAGGCGGGAAAGATATACGCCCCCTTGACCATGGGCTGGCTGCGTGCGTCGATCAGCGCCTCCGTGGCGATGGCGATGCCCTCTTCCTGCTGCTTCTCCTTGGTGGCGTGGCGCGCCAGGCGTTTCATGATCTCCGGCGGCACCTGCATGCCCGGCACGTTGTTGTTGAAGAACTCGGCGTTCTTGTAGCTGACCAGCGGCAGGATCCCCACGAAAAAGGGAATCGGCTTGACATGCTTGATTTTGTCCAAAAACTTTTCCAGCAGCCCGTTGTCGTAGATCGGCTGCGAAAAAACGTATTCCGCCCCCGCCATCACTTTTTGCTCATACCGTTCCGCTTCCCGGTCCAGGTCGGCGGCCCCGGGATTGCACCCCACGCCGATGACGAATCCCGTCTGCCCCTGGAGCGGGCGGCAGGCGAAATCCAGCCCCCGGTTGAGCCGGTTGCAGTTCACCACCAGCCCGATGGAATCGACGTCGAACACGGCCGTGGCGTCGGGATACATGCCCATCTTGGGGGGATCGCCGGTGATCAGCATCAGGTTGCGGATGCCCATGGCGTTGGCGCTGATCAGGTCCATTTGCAGGGCCAGCAGGTTGCGGTCGCGGGCGCAGACGTGAATGATGGTGTCGATGGGCACTTCCCGCTTCACCAGGGCGGAGAGGGCGATGGGCGACATCCGCCCCGTGGCCCGCGGCCCGTCGGCGATGTTGATGACGTCGATCCCGTTTTCGTAAAGAAATTTCGCACCCTGTACCGACTTGGTGGCGTCCACCCCCTTGGGCGGATCCAACTCGACCGAAATCGCGAATTTCCGGCCCAGCATCCGGCCGAAGGGGCTGCGTTCCGCGATGGGGATGGGCGGCAGGCTTTCCTCCACGGTGGGTTCGGGGACCGGCTCGGAGATCACCGTGATCACCTTCCGGGGCTGGATCGAGCGCAGGAACGAATCCATCTCGCGGATCATCGCGGGCGTGACGCCGCCGCTCCCCCCGATGATCGCCACCCCTTTTTGCACGCAGCGCCGCGCGTACTCGGCCAGGTACTCGGGCGAGGCCAGGTACAGCAGCCGCCCCTCCACCAGCTCGGGACGGCCGGCGCTGGGCAACACCGCCAACTTCACGGCGTCCCCCGCCCCAAGCGCCAGTCCGGGAATCATATCTAGAATTTCCGGCGCGCCCCAGCCGTCCACGCCGGCCAACCGCGCGCCCCAGCCCTTCACTACCTCCGTATATCGCTCCGGAGACAAGCCGTTCCCGCCCAGTCCCTGTCCCAGCAGCGACAGCCAGATGGGAACACCGGGCGCGGCTTTGGTCACCGCCGCATAGGCCATTTGCAGCTGCTCCAGAGTGGGAAACGATTCGAGTTTGATCAGGTCCACCCCGCTGTCCGCCAGCACGCGCGCCTGTTCCCCGAGCGCCTCGGCGATCCGGCGGGAATCCACCTGCCGTTCCTCCGCGCGGGGAACCGGACCGAGGCAGCCCGCCACGTACAATTTTCCGTCCGCGGTCTCCCGCGCCAGTTCCACCCCCCGCCGGTTGATCTCTTCCCATTTGTCACTCAAACCGAAGCCTTCCAACTGAATCCGGTTCGCGCCGAAGGTGTTCGTGGTGAGGATTTCCGCTCCCGCCTTGGCGAATTCCCGGTGAATGTCCAAAATCGTGGCGGGCTGCGAGAGATTCAATTCGTCATAACACTGATTGACGAAAAACCCCCGGGCGTAGACGGCCGACCCCATCCCCCCATCCGCCAACAATACCCGTTTCCCCAATGCGTCCCAAAATGCTTCCTTCATTTCCCTGCTTATGTCCTTTGTGATGACGGTGCCTTGGAGTTTATTCGTTGTATGATGATCCCTGGAGGTTCATGCAATCACATCATAGCAACGGATTTCGCAAATCATAACGGTCGGAAATTCCCTCTTTTTACGGATTTTAAGTCTTGTGTTATAATCTTACCCAGGGGAGAACGATCATGACCGGAAAAATGATACTGGGGATCTTCGTGTTTCTGACCGCCGGATTGTTGACCGGCGTCTCCGCGGAAGAACAATCTACCAACCGGAAGGAAGCCGGCTCCAAAACTTCTTCCTCCTCCATTCCCGGCTTCCCCATGCCCAAACCCCAAAGCCCTGGATCGAAAAACTAC
>JBHGBC010000287.1:0-4045 GCA_041946805.1 bacterium | reverse complement strand
GGCGCGGGGGTCATGTCATAGGCGATGCCGCCGATCAGTTCCCAACGTTCCTCGTCCGGCCACGTGCAATAATCCTGGTAGGTGTAGCGTTCGTTGGGTTTGGGGATGGGCATGAGCACGACCTCGAAACAAGTTCATTTTCGAATTATCTGGGGAGTGAGTACTTGATGGTCAAAAAGCAATTCTGTTCACTCTCGTTATCCGGGCGGACACCTAGTTCCGCCCCTGCAAAACTCCCCCACCCTGGCCCTCTCCCAGAGGGAGAGGGAAATAATCCTTTTGTCCTCTTTTTCCCAGGGCTTACGCCCTGGGCCATACTCATGACGCGCCGTTGGCGCTCAAAAGCAGCACGGCAAACCGTAAACCGTTACTGATGATCATCCTGTCGTATTTTTGATTTTAGCACGATGTTCAGATACTAGGGCCCATTCTTTTACCACTTCCCCCCCGCCTGGAAATGCGCTTCCCGCTCGCGCCAAGTTTCTGTCAAGCCGAGACGCGCCAGCATGTCCGGTTCCGGCAGAAAGGGATCGTTCATCCGTTTCAGCCACCGTTGCAGCTCGTTTTCCATCGCGTCCCGCAACGCGCGGTGCTCCGGCCGGCCGATGAGGTTGTCCTTTTGATAGGGATCGGCCCAGTTGTCATAAAGTACCCAATCTGCGTCCACAAAGCGGGCGTAGGTGTGACGCCGGGTCCGCACGCCCCGCCAGGTCCGCCCGTTCCATTGCTTGGCCTGGTCGGCGGGGATGATATCCAGGATGGGAACCGAATCCCGCGCCGGACCGGCTCCGCCCAGCAGGCTGCCGCTCAGGTCTTGCCCCTCCATCTCCGCGGGAACCGGCGCGCCTGTAAGACCCAGCAGGGTGGGGGCGAGATCGGCGGTTCCAAAGAGCAGGTCTGATTTCGTTCCCGCCGCGAGCCGCCCCGGTTGGCTGAAAATCAGGGGGACCCGGATCGATTCTTCCCACGGCTGTTGTTTGTTCTTCCGGCCGTGCGAGCCCAGCATGTCCCCGTGATCGGAGGTATAGACGATGAGGGTATTCTCACGAATTCCCAGTTCCTCCAGGGTTTGGATCAAGCGGCCGGTGTCGGCGTCCAGAGCCGTGATATGCGCGTAATAGCCGGATATCTGGCTGCGGTTGGCGTTGGGGGCGTTGGGGCGGAGATCCAGTTTGGCCGGATCGTAGAGGGATTTGTATGCGGCCGGGACCTGGTCGTAGGGATCATGAGGCGGGCCATACGACACCATCAGGAAAAACGGCGCGGCCGGGTTTTGCTGCAAAAACTCGATGGCCAGATCGGTTTGGACATCCGGTTCGTAGCCGGATTTTTCGATGAGTTCGGGAGTATCCCGATAGTACTTCGGTTCGAAATAGGCATGATGGCAGTTGTATGCCGCCCAGTAGGCGTCGAATCCCTGCCGCCGCGGCCCCGGCGGGGTGAATTGGCTCCGGGGAATGCCGTCCAGGTGCCATTTCCCGATATACCCCGAGCGGTAGCCCCGGCCGGTCAGGACAGTGGCGAGGGTAGGTTGCCCGGTGGGCAGAAGGAGATCGTTGGATACACACCCATTGGCGATGGGATACTTGCCAGTCAGCAGGATCGCCCGGCTGGGGGTGCACAAGGGTGAATGGGCGATGGCGTTATCGAAAAACACCCCTTCCCGGGCCAGACGGTCCAGGTTGGGTGTCTGGATCTGACTGTTCCCCGCGCAGCGCAGATCCATTCCCCGGTGTTGGTCCGCGAGGATCAAGAGAATATTCGGCTGCTTCTCCGCTCCCCAGGTGGACAACGCGCTCAATCCCGCCCCGGCGCAAACTGTGTGGATGAAATCCCGCCGTGAAACCGCCATGCTGTTTGACTCCCCGTTTGAGTTTCTTTCAATATTGAGTATTTCATTCTATGCAAAAATCATTGGAAATGTCCATCAAAGGATAATCCATGCGGCCGATGCCCAGGGCATTTCGCCGGAGTGATTTTCCCACCCCGGGAAAAAATCAAAAAAAGTATTGGACTGGCCATTGAATCGGTGTATAATAAAACCAGGTCATCAAGTAGACCTGTTTGAGAACCGGCGAATTTCTCGAACAAAAGAATTTGGTGGAAAAGGCCGCTCGAGAGAGCGGCCTTTTCTATTAAACCAATCGTTTTACCACAAGCCGATTTTACCCCCCATGGTACGATGCCCCCATCGTGTGCCGCCGGCCTGGCATCCGTCGGGCAAAAAACTTAGGTTTTTTTGTAATAATGGCCCGGCCGCCCGGATATAGTCCGTTGAAGATGCTGAAATCCTTTACGATCAGGAATGGATGAAGAAGGAGGCAGAAAACATGGAATTCCGGCGCGAAATGATGTGGACATGGATGGCGGTATTGATTGGACTGGTTTCCTTCCATCTGACAGTCCAGGCGGGCGAACCGGTGGTCAACAATTATCCGTTTCCCTTTTACGACGCGAAACTGAGCATCTATCCCGAGCAACCCAAGGCGGGCGAAGAAGTCCGGGTGGTGATTGAAGGTCAATTGCCGGGAACCGATTACGCCTTGGTCATTCCGGAAAACAGTGAAATCACGGTTTCGACGGACGGCCAGGTCAGCCAGATCCGGATTCCGGCCCGGGTGGAACGGGTGGCCGAAGTCGGGTTGACGGTTCTGGCGCCGGTCACGCAGGGGATCGTTCTCGGACCGTTTCAGGAAGGCGCGTACGAGGTGTTGTTGACCATCAACGGAGACCAATGGGCGGCCGCGAAGTTCGCGATCGATCCCGTCAACAGCGATCCTGCCGGGCCCCCGGATCCCCAGAGGCCCTTCGCTGCCCGGATCGAGTTCGAACCGGCCAAGCCGCGGGCCAACGAGAAAGTGGAAGTCTATGTGGCGGGGATGTTTCCCTCCAGCGGATACGTCATTCAGGACAAACAAATGTATGTGCTGGAATCGTATCCCGAACAGGTGTCGATCCATTTGACGATCGAGAAGCCGGTGGGGCCGGAATTGACCGTCCTGATTCCGTTCCGGGAGTTGGTGGGGACCATCGCCCTGAGCGAAGGCCAGCATCCCGTGCGGGGCTACATCAACGATCAACTGTTCGAGAATACCCTGCTGCCGGTCGGGGCCGCGGCCGGGCAGCCTTGGCTCTTCTTTGAACGCAGCGGAGGGTTCATCGGCCGGACCCAAACCATTCAGGTGGATCCGAATGGCCGGGTGGATTATAAAACCACCTTTGAGACCGGGGACCGGGAACCGGTGTCCCAATTGGATGAGGAAACCCTGACGAAACTGCGGGACCTGCTGGCGGTGGTGGATTTCAGCCGGCTCGAGCCGGTCTACTTGCCTGATCACGAGATCGCCGACGGGTATTTCTACACGCTGGCGTTCGGCGGGTACAAGGTGGAAATCGGCCAGGAAGTAGTGCTTCCCGAGGAACTGGCGGCCTTGAAAACCTTGTTGGAAGAGATTCTTGAAGGACAACATCAGGTGACGGCATGGATTTCGTTCGAACGCAGTGGCGGATTCGCCGGGTGGACCTTGGGCATGACCATCGACCTGACCGGCCAAGTGAAATACCGTCAAACGCCCGACTCCGGGAGCCAGAATACCTTGCGGTACCTGGACGAAGAGACTCTGAGCCAATTGACGGCCCTGCTGCAAACGGTGGATTTCAGCCGGCTCGATCCGGTTTATATGCCCCCTGCCCCGGTCGCGGATGGGTATAATTTCACGCTGGCGTCTGGCGGATCCAACGTGGTGATTGGTCAGGAAGCGGTGATTCCCGAGGAACTGGCGAACCTGGTGGTCTTGCTGCAAGCCATCCTCGAAGGACAGCATGTGCGGGACGCCAAGGCCGAAGCCGCCTCCGGAGTGGAGTTTTGGGATCAGTATTGAGTGATCTCCAAAAACTGAAACACTGTGCCGGGGATGAAAAAACACGGTTGTATGGATGGAGTGGTGGCCTTGCGCCACCACTTTTTTGTTTGGGAGTATCCATTTACCCGATTGCACAGATATAGAGGATGAATTGCGCCCTTCCACACGGTTTCCCTCACCCT
>JBHGBC010000286.1:0-4060 GCA_041946805.1 bacterium | reverse complement strand
CGGTGATTCCATTTGGGAGAGATGAATCCCAAACGCTGAAAGTCTTAATTCTCCCTCTCCCCATGGGAAAGGGCCGGGGTGAGGGGCTTCGAAGCAAGGATTTCTCTCACCCTATCTCTCTCCCTGGGGGAGAGGGGACTTGGGATTAATCTCCAATGCGAATCAATCGGATACCGATCCTTTATTTGGTTCATCCGGGAAATACATACCTGGGAAGTAGCAAAATTGATACTCTCCGTCCCTGGTTGAGGGCGGACACCATGGTCCGCCTCTACAAAAATTCCCTCACCCTGGCCCTCTCCCCGTGGGAGTGGGGACTTGGGGGAGTGTCTTTCATCGATAACAACTAAGAAATCCGAACCAGGCATCTGACCGGGCGTCTGTCCAGTCATCTGTAAAGATACGCATTTATCAGATGAATCCTTTCTATCATGAATACAGGTCCTCTTCCCAGGTGATTCATATAAATACGGCCCGGCGGGAAAATCAACCGGGCCGCGATTTGGATTTTTCAGGGACGATCCGCTCAGGGCTGCTGGGCGGGCTGGGCTGGAGGCGCGGACTGCGCCGGGGCCTGGGCATTGGGCTGAGCCGGTCCCGCGGGCGCGGGATTCGCCGGAGCTTGACCCGCCGGGGCCGGGCCGGGCTGCGCGGCGGCGCCTTCTCCGCCGGCCGCGGGCATGGCCGCGCCTTCTCCGCCGGCCTTGCCTTGATCGATCATGTCGTTCACCGGCAAGGGACGTTCAACGGATTCTTGTTCGATGATCCCGCCCGTCCGCGCGGGAGGCGGAACCACGCTCAGAGTCAAGGTGGACACGGTGTAGACCACCACCAGGCCGATGGTGATTTTCATGACCACATTCAGTCCGCCCGACGAGCCGAACACGCTGTCGCTGGCCCCCATGGCCCCGAACGCCCCGGAAAGGCCCATGCCCTTGTTGGATTGAATCAAGATAAAGAAGATCAACGCGGCGCAAACCGCGAAGTAGAACAATATGACCAAGTAATACAGAAACATGTCCGGCTCCTTCAGTTTTTATCGGTCAAGGCCGCCAGGCCCGGCAGCAACTTGCCTTCCAATAATTCCAACGACGCGCCGCCGCCGGTGCTGATATGGGTTATTTTATCATCCACGCCGGCTTTGTGAACCGCCGATACGGAATCGCCCCCGCCCACGATCGACACGGCGGTGGAATCGGCCACTGCGTGGGCAATGGCCATGGTCCCCTCGGCGAAGGCGGGAATCTCGAACACGCCCATCGGCCCGTTCCAGACAATGGTCTTGGCTTCCTTGATTTTCTGTTGGAACGCTTCGATGGTTTTCGGGCCGATGTCGATCCCCTTGAGTCCCTTGGGGATGCTCACGCCGGAAATGACCTGGGGCGTCACGCCGTCCTTCACCTCGGCCGCGGCTTTGTGGTCCTGGGGCAACAAAAACAGGACGCCCTTCTTCTTCACCGCCTCCATCACATCCCGGGCCACGTCCAGTTTCTCTTCCTCAACGATGGAATCGCCTACTTCGATGCCTTGCACTTTCAAGAGGGTGTAGGCCATCGCCCCGCCGATGAGAATGCCATCCACCTTCTCCAGCAGGTTCTGGATCACATCGATTTTGCCGGAGATTTTCAGGCCGCCCAGGATGGCGTAAAAGGGCCGCGCGGGTTTTTCGATCGCGCCGACCAGGTATTCGATTTCTTTTTTCATCAGGTAGCCGGCGACATTGGTGTCGAAGAACCGGGTGACACCTTCGGTGGAAGCGTGGGCGCGGTGCGCAGTGCCGAACGCGTCGTTGACATACATATCGCCCAGTTCGGCCAGTTTTTGGCAAAACGCGGGGTCGTTGGCCTCTTCTTCCGGATGGAAGCGGAGGTTCTCCAGCATCGCCACGTCGCCGTCCTTCATTTGGGCGACCGCGGCCTTGACCTCATCGCCGATACAGTCCTTCAGGGCGGCCACCGGGTGGCCTAAGAGTTCCGAGAGACGTTCGGCGGCCGGCGCCAGGCGGAATTCCTCGTTGACTTTCCCCTTGGGACGCCCCAAGTGGGACATCAGGATAACCCGGCCGCCCCGGTCCATCAAGGATTGGATCGTGGGCAGCGCCGCCCGGATCCGGGTGTCGTCGGTCACGTTCCGCGCGCTGTCGAGCGGGACATTGAAATCCACCCGCACCAAAATCCGCTTCCCTCGGGGATTGATATCGTCGATGGTCTTCTTGTTCATGGCCTTCCCTCTCCTTGGATGATGGAATGACACGGACGGACATCACGCCCTGAATTACGGCACAAGACGGGACCGCGCGCGGCGGCCCCGTCTTGGATATGCGCTTATGAAATCCGATCGAATTAAATGATCTGTTTAATCAAGTCGATGACCCGGTTGGAGAAGCCCCACTCGTTGTCATACCAGGACAGGACCTTGATCAGGGTATTATCGATAACCTTGGTATACAGCGAATCGAAAATGGACGAATGCGGATTATGATTGAAATCACTCGACACCAGGGGCTCGTCACAATACTGCAGGATCCCCTTCAGAGGGCCTTCGGCGGCCGCCTTGACCGCCGCGTTAATCTCTTCCGCGGTCACAGTCTTACCCACTTCCGCGGTCAGGTCCACCAAGGACACGTTGGGAGTAGGCACGCGGACGGAGATGCCATCCAGCTTGCCTTTGAGCTCGGGAATCACCAGGCCGATGGCGGAGGCGGCTCCGGTCTTGGTGGGAATCATGTTCAGGGCGGCGGCGCGGGCGCGGCGCAGGTCTTTGTGCGGGAAGTCGAGAATCCGCTGATCGTTGGTGTATGAGTGAATCGTGGTCATCTGGCCGCGTTTCACCTGGAACTTTTCATGCAGCACCTTCACCACCGGGGCGAGGCAGTTGGTCGTGCACGAAGCGTTGGAAAGGACATGGTGCTTGGCTTTGTCGTACTGCGCGTCGTTCACGCCCACCACGATGGTCAGGTCCGCGCCCGTGGCCGGGGCGCTGATGATCACTTTCTTCACACTGCCCTTCAGATGCAGGGCGGCCTTTTCCCGGTCGGTGAAGAATCCGGTCGATTCCACCACCACTTCCGCGCCCAGCTTGGTCCAATCCAATTTGGCGGGATCTTTTTCGGCGCTGACGGGAATGCTCTTGCCATCGACCACCAGGTTGTTGCCATCGGCCCGGACTTCACCCGGATAGATCCCGTGGATGGAGTCGTATTTGAACAAATGGGCGCTGGTTTTGGCGTCCGTCAAATCGTTGATCCCGACGATGTCCACTCCACTGGATTCAAAGGCGGCGCGGGCCACCAGCCTTCCAATCCGGCCAAAACCGTTGATTCCTACTTTGACAGCCATCAGAAACCTCCTAGGATATGGGTATGTATCGTGTGGATCCACGCAATCGCTGTTGGGCAACACATCGTTGTACGGATCGTGTTTCCGGGAACCGCATCCACGGGGTACGAGGGATTGGGTTTTTCTATCCGGTTCCGGCGCCGCGGACCTATCCTGATTATATTACCTTAGTCAGCCCCGTTCCGAAAGGTTCATAACCGCGGCGCCCGTATGTTTTCACCGGTGGACTTTCCTGGTTCGCCACGGGCCGTCGACCTCCTTGCCGATGAGTTTTTTATGTCCACCTTTCATTATACAAATCCGGCGAGGTTTCCACTTTCCCCGATAGCCTCTACACATCCTGGGCAGGGAGTCGGAATAAAAATCCAGACACACCGCGGGTAGTGGGATGGGTACGCCTGGGTAGAGAGGGGGCAAGCAGACGAGGCGGCCGGCGGGACGAACGTCGGGTATCAGATCCGGGAGGGGGAGCCGGAGACGCCAGAAGCGATCCGGGCGGTGGTGTCCACGTTTCCTGGATTGGAGAGCGGATTCCGGACGCCGCTGGGGGTAACGTTCCGGGAGGCGCTGCGGTTTCAGGCGGACGTGTTGCGGCGGATCATGGACCGGGCGGGGAAGATCCGGCTGCTCAAGGAGCTGGGGATCGATCACCGGGTGCGGGTGTCGGCGGGCACGTGGGATGTGATCGAACCGAACTTGTTGATCGAGATACCCGGGGATGA
>JBHGBC010000285.1:0-4107 GCA_041946805.1 bacterium | reverse complement strand
CACCCAGGTCCGCCCCTACAAAAATTCCCTCACCCTGGCCCTCTCCCAGAGGGAGAGGGGATTAGGGGATTGATCTCTCCGGCCAGCCTGATGGTAAAGCGGCTGGACATGCTTGATAAAAAGTACGCACTTACCGGATGAACCTGAATTGATGCATTTTTTTGATCACCCCGAAGCATTCTCAGAATAAGGAAAAGTTAGTGTGATAAAGCATAATCAATCTAACATTTTTAAAATTCCAATACCCGGGCGGACACCAAGATCCGTCCCTGCAAAATACTCTCACCCCATCCTCTCCCGGAGGGAGAGGGAGTAGAAATGAAGGATTTTCATTGGCCTAAACGTGAGTTGGAAGTTAAGAATTTCGGTTCTTTATTTTTCTTATTATGCCGTTTCATTTCCTTATACTGTTTCGGTTTTACATTACCTTCCGCAAAACCATCCCCCCTCCCCCGGGAGAGGGACAGGGTGAGGGAAAGCCTTTAGCTTCGCTTAACCCACCCTCCATTCCTTCTACACTCCCCCAAAATTCGGGGGAGTAAGCGAGATCATTCTGGCCGGAGCATCCGCAATCCAAAAACGCCGCCCGCGAAATGTTCTGGATGCGCCGTGAAGCGCACGGTCACTTTCTCCTTGCCTTGGGTGAGTTCGGCGGGGAGGGGATAGGTCACGTCGAAGAACTCTCCGGGCTTGTCGTTGTTCAGGGTTTGCGTGGCGATCTGGGTTCCCTCCACCAGCACATCGAAGGTCCGGTTGCCGCTGTCGCTGCCCCAATAGGTGCAGAGCAATTGCATGGGTGTGTCCGGAAGGACTTTCAGTTCGTAGGAGAACCATCCCCCGAGGGAATGGCGGAATTTACGCCCGTTGAATTCGCCCGCCTCGCTTTTTTCCCCCTGCATGGCGTGATCGCGCTCGGGCTGCATCTCGCCGGGCTGCATCTCGTCCACGGTAATGGCTTCGAGTTTCTTGATTCGTTCCAGATCGGCCTGGTACGCCGCTTCCCGTTCGGCCCATTGTTCCGGTGTGAACAAATCCCAATACACCGCGTAGCGTTTGTGGTGCATGCGGTAGAAGGGATAAAGCACCACCTCGCGCGGCCGGCCCGCATTCACGGTTTTGAACGTGCAGGGCAGATTCTCCACCGCTTGAATCCATTCGGCCGCCGGTTTTTGTCCGGTCACGAACACCGGCGCGTAATAGGGCGATTCCGCTTCGGGGTTGTCCTCCTTGCCCAGGTCGCCCGCCAGCACCAGCGGGCCGTAGAGAATCGCCACGCGGTTCGGATTGTCGGGCATGGGTTCCAGCCGCAAGGTCATGGGGATTTTGATTTCCACGCGGTCGCCGGTTTTCCAAATCCGCTTGATTTCCACGTAACTCCCCGGCTGGGCTTGGAGGGTTTGCGGTTCGTCATTGACCTTGATATGGATTCCCTCTTGCGCCCAGGAGGGATACCGGATCCGTAACGCCAGATCGGCCGGCTCCTCGCAGGTGAAGGTCAGGGTGGAGGTGTCTTTCTCGGGATACCAGGTTTCCTGGCGCAGTTTGAGTTTCTTGTCCCGCCAGAAGAGGTCGGAGGCGATGAAGAGGTTCACGTACAGTCCGGTCTCGTCGTGGAAGTAGATGCTTTCGCCGTATTTCGCGTGGTTTTCGATGCCCGTGCCCACGCAGCACCAAAAACTGTCGAAGGGGGTGGAATACTTTTTGAAGGAATTGGGCTTGAGGGGGATGTAATAGCACATCATGCCATCGTTGGGATTCTGCGAGGCCAGGATGTGGTTGTACAGCGCCCGCTCGTAGTAATCGGCCAGATCCGCCGTGGCCCGCCATGCGAACAAGTGGCGGGTCAGTTTCAGCATATTGTAGGTGTTGCAGGTTTCCGCCGTGTTGGTGCCGAGACGGTTGTTCAACTGGTCCGGCGGACCGAAATGTTCGCTGTCGCTGTGCCCGCCGATGACATAGGAATGATGACGCACCACCCGGTCCCAGAAAAATTCGGCCGCCTGGCGGTCGTTTGAATCACCCGTGAGTTCATACCGCCGCGCCAGGCCGATCAGTTTGGGGATCTGGGTGTTGCCGTGCAGTCCTTGCAGGCGGTCTTCGCCCTGGACCAGCGGATCCAGCACCGCGTGGTGGTGGAAGCGGCGGGAGAGAGCCAGGTAGCGGGGGTCCCCCGTGTCGGCGTAGAGATCGGCCAGGACCTCGTTCATCCCTCCGTGTTCGCATTTCAAGACGGCCTGCATCTGTTCCTCGTTCAGTCCCGACAGGGTTTTCTCCACGAAGTCCGCCAGGCGGGTGGCGATGGCCAGGGCCTTGGGATTGTCACAGTAGTGGTACGCGTCCCGCAGGCCCGCGAAAAGTTTGTGCAGGGTATAAAACGGCACCCAGCCGCCGTTCAGGTCGAATCCTTGCGATCGGATGTTCCCCGCCGCCACCTCCTGGAAGATCCGTTTGCCCTCGGGGATGGCGGCCACATAGCCGTTGCCGTTGGCGTTTTGGCATTCCTCCAGTTCATTGACGATGTAGTCCACCTTGTTTTTGAAGATCCCGAGCTCCGTCGAGGCGTACATCATCGAACAGGCCGATAGGTAATGCCCCAGCGTGTGGCCCGCCACGCCCTGGGTTTCCCATCCGCCGTACACCTCCGCCTTCGGCTCGAGACCCGCCTCCTTGCGGAACCAGGCCAGCAGGCGGTCGGGTTTCAGCCGGATCAGGTAGGCCGCGTCGAGTTCCATGGCGGTCCGGAACGGGCCAGTCAGCAGACGCACATCCCGGAGATCGAAGGGGACCGCCTTGAGGGGAACCACGGGTGGCGCCGGATCCGTCCCGGCGGACGGGGAGGCGTCCGCCATCAGAATCATCCCGAGCAGAATTCCAACAGACAACAGATGGAAGGGGGATTTGTTCATCACGGTTTTCAGGTCCTTTGATTTAATGGAATGGATTTTAAGGTTATTATAGTTTTCACTATTGCAGGGCATCCCTCACCCTGGCCCTTTCTCCTGGGGAAGAGGGGAGAGAATGACATCGCGTTTCGAGTGCGGAATCACGTTGCAGGGGCACGTTGCAACGTGCCCCTACGACACCCTGCTTCCAATGTTTCATTGATGGGTTACGCTTCGCTAACCCATCCTACATGCCTGGATCCCCGCTTTCGCGGGGATGACAAGTTTCTTGAGCGGACACCTAGGTCCGCCCCTACAAAGTTCCCTCATTTCGGTTTCAGCGCGATTCCGCCGAATACCGCGTCCGGAAATGGGGGAGGCGGTGGAACGTCATGTAATTGGCGTCGTGATAATTGTGCGCGCCCTGGAAGGCCGTGCGGGACTGAAAGACCAAATCCTCGCCATCGAATTGAAAATCCACATATTGAAAACCCACTTTGGAGTCATTCCCGATCCGATCGAAATCGGACAGGTCTTCCAAAACCACCTCATGCTGGACCCATTCCCGCAGATTCTTGGACGAATGGACCTGCAGGCTGTTGCGCTGAGTCGGGTTGCGGGGATTGGTGTTTTTGTTGGCCAGGGTCCAATAGATCCCCGTGACCGGGTCGCGCCGGATGGCGAATTTTGTCATCCCGCCGGGGAATTGGATAAAGCCGGTTTGCGGATCGAAGCTGACTTTCCGGCCGTCATCGGTTATTTGGACGACCGCCGCCCGGTCCACCACCGGCAGCGAGTTCACGCGCAGGATGTTCACCAGGTTCCCTTCCGGCGTCACCACCACGTTGCCTTCCAGCCAGCCGGCCGCTTTCCCGCCGGGGAGGTTTTCCGCGCCCCGGGCGAACTCGGGGGGATCGCCCGCTTGATCGTAAACCAATTGGTTGCTCATGGTCCACGAGGAGGCCAGCAGCAAATCCGCGTCCACGTCCGCCGAAATGACGAACGAACGGAATCCATCCGGCCAGCTGTTGGTGGCGTTGTTCTCGAACGCCCGGTACAGCCGGCCCCGGTGTTCAACCACCGGCATGGGCGCGCAATGATAGCCGGCGTCCGGCCCCTCGGGGAACAACAGGCCGCTCTGCCCGTCGCGGGGCGTGGTCCAGGTGGTTCCGCCATCCAGACTCCGGCGGATCACGATGGAGCCGTTCCCTTCCGAGCAGCCGAG
>JBHGBC010000284.1:0-4202 GCA_041946805.1 bacterium | reverse complement strand
CGGACGGCGCGGTGAGCACCCTTTTGAAGGATATCCATGAGATCGGTTTTGAAGTCTTCAATCCGGTTCAATCCGATGTCCCCGGCCATAGCCCTCAGGCATTAAAGGATGCTTTCGATGATCAATTCGCCTTTTGGGGCGCCATCGATCAATTGTATATGCTGCCGCGCGCAAGCGATGCGGAATTGGAAAGCGATATTCAAGAAAAGATACGCATTCTGGGGAAAAACGGTGGTTATATGATCTCACCCGCCCATATCATCCAGATGGATGTCGCGCCGGAACGGGTGGAGAAATTCATTGAATTGTGCATCCAGTATGGATCATATAAATAAGGTTCGCTGAAAAATTGAACATCTTGGCTGCCAGGCATGAGGGAGATACGGTGATGTATAAACGAAATTTACTATCTCTGCTTTATGTTATTTCACTCCGTTTTACATTGAGCCTTCTTGTTCCGTATGCGGATACTCCGCATGCGGAGGCGCTTTTACAAGACTTTGTAAATCCTCCGGATTCCGCCAAGCCTTGGGTGTATTGGTGGTGGCTTAATAGTCATGTGACGAAGGAGGGCATTACCAAGGACCTGGAGGAAATGAAGCATCAGGGAATTAATGGCGTCTTGATTTTTCCCGCCGGGGGAGGGACGGCTCCGGCCGGTCCCGCCTTTATGAGTCCGGAGTGGATGGATTTTTTTTGTTTTGCCGTTCAGGAAGCCGGGCGGTTGGGCATAGAAGTGAGTGTGAATCTTTGCGACGGCTGGGACGCGGGCGGACCTTGGATCACGCCCGATCAGGCCAACAAGAAGCTGGTGTATTCCGAGATCCAAGCCGAGGGATCCATGAGCCTGTCCCGGATTTTGCCTCTCCCACCCACCGTGGACGGTTATTACCGGGATGTGGCGGTGGTGGCCATCCGGGAGCGGGACGATCGACCAGTGCAACCGGCCGAAGTCACCGCCAGTTCGTCCTGGTCCGGCTATTGTGATGAAGAGAACTATCCCCCGGCGGATATCGTGGATGGAGATCCCGAAACCTTCTGGCGCTCGCGTCCCGGCCAGAAGCCTACGCCTCAAAATCCGCAATGGATTCTTTTCCGCTACCACCAACCGCTGACGGCGAGCGCTCTGCACCTGGTGCCCGCTCAATCAAACGCTCCGAGTGAATGCGAGTTGCAGTCTGCCAACGATGGCAAGCAATTCAGTACGCTGGTGCGGTTCACCGTGGAGAAAGGGCAGCCAATACGAGTTTCATTTCCAGAAACCACGGCGGCTTATTTCAGGCTGGTGATCCAATCGGCGCAGGATCCAGAGACACACCTAGCGGAGGTCTGGTTGCTGCGGCAGGGGGATGAGCCTCCGTTACGTTCGTGTATCAAATGGTGGTGGTTCAAGTCCGGGAACCGCAGTTTCTGGGATTGGCCGAAAGAAGGGCCGTCGGTACTGCGGGAGGAATACCCGGAGGATGGAGCGTTCGATTGCCGGAGCGGGGAAGTCTTGGATCTCTCGGCGCGGTTGGATGGCCAGGGGAAACTCGAGTGGAACGCGCCCGAAGGCCGCTGGAGCATCTTGCGTTTTGGCTATACGCTGCAAGGCCAGCGCACCCGCTGCGCCAGCACATCACAGACCGGCTACGAGTCCGATATGCTCAGTTCCGCCGGAATCGAGAGCCACTTCCAGAACGTGGCGGAACCCTTGCTGGCGGCCGTGCCCAGTGAAGTAGGCCGAACCCTGAAATATCTGCATATCGATAGCTACGAACTCGGGGCCGATATCCGCGGCCAGCAGCCGACGTGGTCGCATATTTTCCGGGAGGAGTTCCTGGCGCGGCGCGGGTATGATCTGCTTCCCTATCTGCCCGCTCTGGCGCGCCGCATCGTGGACAGCCGGGAGATCACCAATCGCTTTTTCTGGGATTTCCGTCAGACCATCGGCGACCTGATGGCAGAGAAATTCTTCCACCGTTTCGCGGAACTGGCCCACGCCCGCGGCATCGGCGCACATACGGAAACCGGCTACGGTACCTATCCGCATCCACACATCGACGGGTTGCGGTGCGCGGGGATGAACGATGTGGTCATGGGCGAGTTCTGGTACGGGACGGACATCATGTCCCAGTTCAATCCCTTCTGTAACGTGATTCGTACCGTGGCTTCCGCCGCGCACGGATACGGGATTCCCATTGTCCAGGCGGAATCGTTCACTTCCTGGAGTCACTTCGCCGAATCTCCTTATGCCCTAAAAAAAGTGGGGGACCAAGCGTTCTGCGACGGGTTGAACCGGGTGGTGATCCATCAATACACGCACCAGCCGGACCTCGAGGCCAGGCCCGGTAACCAGTATTTCGCGGGGACGCACGTGGACCGCAATCTCACCTGGTGGGAGCCGGGCCGGGCGTGGTTCCAGTACCTGGGGCGATGCCAATATTTGCTCCGGCTGGGGGTGTTCCAGGCCGACGTGGCTTATTTTTATGGTGAGGGCGTGACGAAATTCGTACCCGGCCGGGAGTATCTGAAACCCGCCCTGCCGGCTGGGTATAACTTCGACGCCATCAACGCGGACATTCTGCTCAACCGCGTAACCGTCCAAGAGGGACGCCTGGTTTTACCGGACGGCCCCAGTTATTCCGTGCTGGTCTTGCCGGAGGAGCGGGTGATGTCGCCCAACGTTCTCAGCAAAATCAAGGATCTTCTGGAAGCGGGAGCCACCGTGCTGGGTTCGCGGCCGTCGCGGACTCCGGGACGGGGGAACTATCCACGCGGTGAAAATGAATTGAAACAATTGGCGGACTCGATGTGGGGCGTTGATTCAGGGGAAAGCGGAGATCGGCGGATCGGACCAGGACGCCTGTTCTGGGGGAAGGACCTGGCGTCAGTGTTGGCGGAGATCGCTGTACCGCCTGATTTCAAATACAAGGAATCCGGGCAAAGCCGTAGTACCGAGGCCGAGGAATTGGAATTCATACACCGCCGGGCGGATGGTGTGGATCTCTATTTTCTAGCCAATCCGGAGGAATCTACTCGGAACGTGGAAGCGATGTTCCGGATCGGCGGTAAACAACCGGAATTGTGGGATCCGGTCACGGGCGAGCGCCGGGACGCAGGCGCGTTCCGCCAGGAAAACGGCCGCACGATCCTGCCGCTGGAGTTCGCGCCTTACGGCTCGATGTTCGTGGTGTTTCAGAAACCTATCCCGACGAACACGGCTGGCCCCGCGAAACGGAATTTTCCGGTGGATTCTGATAGTTGGGAAATCGGTGGCCCCTGGACGGTGAGTTTCGATCCACGGTGGGGCGGTCCGGAAGAGGTCCGGTTCGAGAAACTGGAAGATTGGACCCTGCGCGTAGAAGAGGGGATCCGCTTTTACTCGGGCCGGGCGGTCTATCGTAAAAAGTTCGATCGGCCGGAAACGTTGAACCAGCCCGGGAAACGGGTGTATCTGGATCTGGGGGAAGTAAAGAACTTGGCCGAAGTCCGTTTGAACGAAGAAGATCTGGGAGTCGTCTGGTGTGCCCCCTGGCGGGTGGAAATCACGGAAGCGGTGAAATCCATGGACAACCACCTGGAAATCGGCGTGGTAAACTTGTGGAGCAACCGGTTGATCGGCGACGCGGCGTTACCGGTGGAAAAACGCTTCACGATGACCAACGTAACCGAATTTTTGAAAAACGCACCCTTGCACGAATCCGGTCTCCTGGGTCCGGTGACCATACGGGTGGCGGAATGAAGGAATACGTGTTCGAATTACAGCATCGAAATCTTTTAAGGTAATTCCCGTAAGTGAGTACCCATTTCATGGATTATATGATGCGTATCCTTTTTCTGCCGGGTTAAGGAAACCGCCCGAATTAAGGAAACTGCCCAAAATCCCCTCTCTCTGGGAGAGGGTTAGGGTGAGGGAGTTTTGTAGGGGCGGACCTAGGTGTCCGCCCAGATAACACGACTGGATGGAATACATTACTCACCATCAAGTACTCATTTCCCGGATGAACCTTATTTAGCGGCCTTGCCGAATTTGATATCCACGCTACATTCTATAATTCCTGTCGATCGGTTTGGCCTTTGCGTGCACATAATTTGCACTTTGAAGAGGGTCCCGTCCTCCAAATTTCCCTTGGCATTGATTACTTCGTGATAATTAACATAACCTGCTTCCGTGAACCAAAATCATACAAAATCGCACTCAACACCTTGATAAATAATGA
>JBHGBC010000283.1:0-4215 GCA_041946805.1 bacterium | reverse complement strand
CAGAATATCCCGGCCAATTCCTCGATCATCGGTATTACTGGGGGATCCGTCCGAATCGCGGCGGGGGGATTCCCCCTCTCCTTCACTTTCACCTTTCCCATGGCGCTTTGGGGCTAAATGTGGATGATAGGAAGGATCTCAATTCGTCTCCTTTACGTTTCATCCGGTAATGCGTACCTTTGGGGGTGAAAGAGTGATCGATAGCCAATCGCGGTGAACGGAGAGATCAATCCCATACCCTCTCCCTCCGGGAGAGGGCCAGGGTGAGGGAAAGCCTTTCTTCGGCGTCATACCCCTCGATTCGCTCCATGTACCGCATCGGAAGATAGCCATTTTTCTTCCACGGTTCGGAGTAATGGAATTGTGGAAACGCAATGTCGGCCATCATGTACGCGCTTGCCGGAGGAGCCTTTATCCGTTTGCTTTTACTCTATTCACGAAAGGGATGCTACCAATGAAACCGCTAAGACGCCTGGCGTTCGTGTTTTTGACAAGCGGATTGTTTCTCTCCCCGGGTCTGGGAATGGAATACCCCGGGCCGGATCCGGGAAAAGCCCAGTGCCGTTTGGCGGATCAAAAACTGATCCTCGAAAACCAGGGCATCGCGTGCGAGTGGAGTCTATCCAACGAGAGGCTTCAACCCCTGAAGGTCACGAACCAACGGACCGGACAGACCATCGATTTGCAGGGGCGCATGGCGTTCGAACTGCGGATGAAGGACGGACGTTCGCTTTCCTCGCGTGATTTCAAAATCAACGGCCGGCCGGAAATCACCCAACTGCCACCGGAACCGGCCGCCTCCATCCTCGCCCGGCATGATCCCGGATACGCCGCCAGTCTCCGGCTGCGCGGCCCGGACGATTCCTTGGAGATCACCTGGCGCGCCATCCTGCGCGACCATGCCAACGCCGTCCGGCAGGAAATCACGCTGATCTCCGGCAGCGCCGAACTCCCCCTGCAAGACATCGTGCTGGTGGATCTTCCCGCGGGCGGCGCCCAGGCGGCCGGGACAGTCCCCGGCTCTCCTCTCTTGATCCAGGACTTTTTCTTCGCGTATGAGCATCCCAACGCGGAATGTTCCGTGGTGGAGAATCAAGCGGCCCGTTGTGTGCTTCACCTGAATGCCGCCCTGCCGGCCCATCAGTCCGCCACTCATGCTTCGGTGATGGGCGTGGTTCCGCGCGGGCAAACGCGGCGCGGATTTTTATATTATCTCGAGCGCGACCGGGCGCACCCGTACCGTCCCTTCCTGCATTACAACGCCTGGTATGACATCTGTTGGGGCGACCGCAAAATCCGGGAGGAAGAATGCCTGGAGGCGGTGGAAACCTATGGTCGTGAACTGACTGAAAAGCGGGGTGTGGCCCTGGCCTCGTATGTCTGGGATGACGGCTGGGACGATCCCAAAACCCTCTGGCGCGTGCTGCGTCCGAACTTCCCGCGCGGTTTCGCCCCGGTGCTGGCCGCCGCTCAAAAATATAACAGCACCTTGGGATTTTGGCTCTCGCCCTTCGGCGGCTATGGGGAATCCGCCCAGGACCGGTACAACTATGGCCGTGAACAGGGTTTCGAGTTCAAGGAGGACAAATTCTCCCTCGCCGGATCGAAATATTACGCCCGTTTTCTGGAAACCTGTTCGGAAATGATCGAGAAAAACGGTTCCAACTTCTTCAAGTTCGACGGTCTCACCCGGGACATCGCCGAAACCGAGGCCATGCTGCGCCTGACCCGCGCCCTGCGGGCCCTCAAGCCCGATCTGTTCATCAGCATCACCACGGGCACCTGGCCTTCCCCCTTCTGGCTGTGGTACGGCGATTCCACCTGGCGCGGCGACGGCGACATGGGCTTCGCCGGCCTGGGATCCCAGCGTGAACAATGGATCACCTACCGCGATTGGTCCACTTACAAAAACATCGTCAGCCCGGCCCCGCTGTACCCCCTCAATTCGTTGATGAACCAGGGCATCGCCCAGGCCCGGTACGGCATGGCGTCCGAACTGGGCAACTCGCGCGAGGAAATGCGGAAGGAAATCCGTTCGTTTTTCGGCTGCGGAACCTGTCTGCAGGAGTTGTACATCACCCCGGGCATGCTGAGCCCGGAGAATTGGGACGATTTGGCCGAAGCGGCGCGCTGGTCACAAGCCAACGCGGAAACGCTGGTGGACACGCATTGGCTCGGCGGCGATCCTGCGAAAGGCCAGGCGTATGGCTGGGCCGCGTGGTCCAAGCAGAAAGGCATCATCACGTTGCGGAATCCCGGCCCGGAACCGGCGGTCTTCGCGTTGGAGATCGGGAAGGCCTTCGAATTGCCGCCGGACGCGCCCACCCGCTATCAACTGGTCAGCCCTTGGAAAGAAGATGCCGGACAGAAACCCATCCCCGTCCAAGCCGGACAAGAGGTCAACCTTCCGCTGGAGCCGTTCGCGGTGCTGGTTTACGAAGCCCGGCCGTTGGGCAATTAGCCGGATGGTTACGCATGAGAAGAAGACATGCCGGGTTTACCTTGATTGAATTGCTGATCGTGGTGGCCATCATCGGCATCCTGGCCGCCATCGCGGTCCCGAATTTTCTCAACGCGCAGCTGCGGTCCAAGATCGCCCGCGTGAAAAGCGAATTCCGGACGGTTTTCATCGGATTGGAAGCGTACCGCGTGGACCAGGGGCGTTATCCGTATCCCAAACTGGCGGCCTTCCGCACCAGCGGGGGGATCAACACCGCGCCGCACATCGTCAAGGCGCTTTTCGAACTCACCACGCCGGTCGCGTATTTGTCCAGCGTGGATTTCCCTGATCCCTTTTTCAAAAGCGGCGAAGGCTACTGGATCCCCACCGTGCCCGCCTTTTCCAGTTATACATACGTAAATTACAGCGGCCTCTGGATGAAAACCTTCTTCCCCAACCTGTCTCTGGATGGCTACGGCCTCGCCAGTTTCGGGCCGGATAAAAAAGACGATGGCGGGACCGTGCTGGTGGTGATCCATCTCCAGGGCAATCCGGTCCCCTGGGAGGTGTTGTATGACGCCTCCAACGGCCTGGCCAGCCGCGGCGACATTGTCTATTACGGGGGAGACCATCGTATGCCCATCACCATCAGCCCCTGAGGCGCGGGATAGGCAGAAGGGGATGATGATCGATGAGGTAGCGCAACGCGCTACCTCATCCTGCGGAACTTTGGATCATTCCCGGGGGGAGGTATAAGCCGGATTCTGTCGGGGGTGATCATTCCTCTGGGACCGTGGTTGCCCACGGCCTCGTGCTGCCTACCCGAGAGTTTTCCGCCCATACGCGCGGAGCGGCGCGAGCCACGCCTCCCTCTCCTATTTGGCATTGCTCCGGACGGGGTTTGCCGTGCCGGTCCGGTCGCCCGGAACCGCGGTGGGCTCTTACCCCACCGTTTCACCCTTACCCGCCGGGAAGGCGGGCGGTTTGTTTTCTGTGGCGCTTTCCGTAGGGTTGCCCCTCCTGGGTGTTACCCAGCGTCCCGCTCTGTGGAGTCCGGACTTTCCTCGAACCGGCCGCAACCGGCCCGCGATCACCTCCTCCCCCCGGGATGATTTATTGTATCATCGAAGTAGCGCAATGAATTCATCTACGGTCATACCTGCTTGTTTGATTATATGTGCCAATGTTGACCGTTTAACGGGGTGATGAGTTGGCACGGTGATCTTGATGAATTCATCACCTGTTCTTTTTTCCATTCGGATATGACTGCCTTTCTGCCGGATCATGATCCATCCTGCCCGTTGCAATGCGTGAAGAATCTCTCCATAAGAAAGGCTGGGAACCTTGGTCATAAAACGACTTCCCGAATCAAAAGGTTATCATTCTCTGACCACTCCCCCTTCTCCGGCTCCAGATAGAGTTCGATGGCTTCCTTAATATTCCGCAGTGCCTCTTCCTCCGTCTCGCCTTCGCTGATACATCCGGGCAGCGCGGGGACATACACTGTGTAGCCCCCTTCGCCGCTCGGTTCCAAGACGATTTTCACCTTCATGTCATACGCTCCCATATTGGGGTATTGATTCACTTTGCATTCGAAGCGCGAAATCCCGCGCCGGCCCGCGATCACCTCCTCCCCCCGGGATTCTCTTGAATAATCATATCCTAAGTATTGACAAAACGAAAAGAGGTATGTGTAAGAACTTGTCTTCATGATACCGGGCACAACCGCCCGAGGGTTTTCTTCAACATGGCGATCCGAACCATATTCTCGGAAT
>JBHGBC010000282.1:0-4220 GCA_041946805.1 bacterium | reverse complement strand
TTAACCCTGAGAAAACCTGGTCCTGAGAGCGTGGCGGGTACGCGCTTGCCGGATGAACCAAATAAAGGAAAAGGTAGATCATGAATCAGACCGCCAACGCCCCGCAGCCTCCTTCCATCCCGCATGGCATGGCCTGGTGGAGCGCCCTCGTGCTCGCCGCCGCCGCCGTGGTGGCCGTTTTCGCCTTCGGCCTCACCGCCCTGCTGCTCAACATCCACCAGCACAAGGAAGAGGCCCGCAATCCCTTTTTCCGGGTGGTGGAGATCACGGACGAAACCACCGATCCCGAAATCTGGGGCAAGAATTTTCCCCTCCAGTACGACGGCTACAAACGCACCGTGGATATGATCCGCACCCGCTACGGCGGCAGCGAGGCGCTGCCCCGCACGCCCTCGCAGGCCGATCCGCGCGCCACGGTGTCGCAATCCCGCATTGAGGAAGATCCGCGGCTGAAGACCATGTGGGCCGGCTATGCCTTTTCGGTCGATTTCCGCGAAGAGCGCGGCCACGCCTATATGCTTGACGACCAGACCTTTACCGGGCGCCAGCAGTTCGCCCCCCAACCGGGGACCTGCGTCCATTGCCACGCGTCCGTTTACGTGGCGTACAAGAAACTGGGCGAGGGCGACCTGATCAAGGGCTTCGAAAAAATGAACCAAATGCCCTACGCCGAAGCCCGCAAGTACGTCGATCATCCCGTGGCCTGCATCGACTGCCATGATCCCAACACCATGCAGCTGCGCGTCACCCGCCCCGGGTTCCTGCAAGCCATCCCCGTCGTCAAGAAACTCCAGCACGGCATCGACAACTACGACGTCAACACCATGGCCACCCGCCAGGAGATGCGCTCGTACGTCTGCGCCCAATGCCACGTCGAGTATTACTTCAAAGGCCCGGAAAAACAGCTGGTTTATCCCTGGTTCAAGGGCCTGAAGGCCGACGAAATCCTGGCCTATTACGACGAGACCGGCTTCAAGGATTGGACCCACGCCGAGTCCGGCGCGCCCGCCCTCAAGGCCCAGCATCCCGAGTTCGAAATGTGGAACCAGGGCATCCACGCCCGCACGGGCGTCGCCTGCGCCGATTGCCACATGCCCTACCAGCGCGTGGGGGCGATGAAAATCAGCGACCACCATGTCCGCAGCCCGCTCCTCAACATCAACAACGCCTGCCAGACCTGCCACAAGGTCCCCGAAAGCGAACTCCAGGACCGGGCCGAACGGATCCAAAACACCACCTACGCCCTGCGCAACACGGCCATGGACGCCCTCGTGCAACTGATCGGCGACCTGAAAAAGGCCCGGGACGGCGGCATGGACGCCGCGCGGCTCGCCCCCGCCCAGGACTTCCAGCGCAAGGCGCAGTTTCTGCTGGATTTCATCGAGGCCGAAAACTCCATGGGCTTCCACGCCCCCCAGGAAGCCGCCCGCCTCGCCGCCCTGTCAATCGATTATTCCCGCCAGGGACAGGTCGCCCTCCGCGGCGCCCCCCAACCCTGATTCGGGGAAAAAACGTGGCGGCGCTCAATAACGCTCGCGGGCGGGCCTCAGCGATGAATGACGGGTGATCCAAATACACCGTACTCCCCGCTGCCGATGGAGGATTTGCATGCGGCATGGCATTGCCCCTCTTCTTGCCATCCTCCCCTCTCCCCCTGGAAGAGGCCCAGGGTGAGGGTCGTTCCGAAAGGGCGTAAAGGAATAATTCCCTCTCCCTCTGGGAGAGGTTTAGGGTGAGGGAAATCTTTTCACTAAGTTTCTACCTCAACTTAAGGCGTATCTCCTTTTGCTTCATGATCAAAGGAGTCCCCTTCAGGGGACGGCTTTAAAATAGCCCAGGGTTTTAACCCGGGGATGATGCACCCTGGCGCAACATCCCCGGCTACGCACAAAAAAAACTCCCAGAAAGGAGGGTGATTCTGGGAGGTGGAGGAACGCAGAGTATCTTGCGGATTTGCTTATGGATTGTTCGACAAGAAACTGTTCTTGTCCTTGCCCACGGGCAGGCGCAGGTAATCGGGCAGCACGCACAGCTGCTCCCCATGCTGTCCGATCGCCCGGTACGCGCCGTTGAGAATCTCCAACGCGTCCTGGACCTTGCGGGGCGAGGGGAACAGGTCGCTGTTCTGCATGCAGATTTGCTTCAACTTGTCCTTGGGTATACAAAGACCGTAACGGCAGAATTGCTCATAGATGAAATACAACTGCTTGCGCGTGAAAGTATCTGTTTCATAATCCAACACTTCCTTGAAGGGCGTCAGGGCCAGCCGGCGCGCGTCGGGCGTCAGATTGCCCTGCTCCTTCACCACCAGGGCCTCCTCGAGGGCCAGCGAGCGGCGCAGATCGTTGATGAAATCCTTGGCGGACAACGCCCGCTTGCTCAGTTTCTGCCGCGAGAGACCCAACTCCAAGGCCCGCCGCAGCACATTCTTCTGAATGGGGAAGCCCCAGTGATTGCGGTAAAAGCGCTCGTAATTCTCTTTCAAGAATTGCACGGTTTGTTTCAAGTGGGACAACGAATGGTTCTTGCGGGTGCGCGCGTACGATTCGGCGATGCCCCGGTTGATGCCTTCTTCCTTGGTCAGGTAGTGTGAGATCTGCACTTCCGCCCGGCTTTGGGCTTTTCCCCGCCGCCGCAGTAACTTGCGGATTGTGCGCTTGCCCCCCATCAGGTCCGATATCGCCAGCTTGCCGTTGGCCAGCTTCAACAGATTCTTCATCGTCTGATACGTGGCGCGGGCGGAGATGTAATCGACCTGCTGCACCGTGGCGCCCAACTTGAGCAGTAACTCCCGGCGGCGGTCGAAATCCGTCTTGCGCTGCTTGGAACGGACCAGATGCTCGTGCAGCCGCGAATAATTGGCCTTGAGCCGGTTGGGTTCCACGAAATTCAGCTCCTTGATCAGCAACTCGGTCTTCTTTTGCAGCATCTCGAGGCTCGACTGGCTGACCAGAAACTCCATATCGGCTTCGGTGAAGGGAGGCACCACCTGGCCCTGGTCGGCCAGGTTCTCCAAAAATTCGTACTTCTCCCGGCGGTCCACCGGCCATAGGTTTCCCCGCTGGGCGCGCGCTCCCGACCGGGCTTTCACCTTAACCGTGGACAAGGTCAACTCGGCGGCATGCACAAACGATCCATTCTCGTAGTACAGGCCGATTTTCCGGCGGAACCGCTCCAGGGCCTTGGGCCCCTCGAAACGACCCAGCACCCCCAGCCGCCGCGCCAAACCGGCCGCTCCCTCCTGGTTCCGGTCCAAGACCTCCTTGAGATATGCCAGATGCTCTTGCAGCAGACGCCCGGCCAGATTTTCCCGGATATGACGCCCCACCCGCCGGTAGAGCTCTTCCTGCCCGGGAGATTCCCGGATCAGGGCCTCCTCCGCGTGGAACGCCGTATCCAACACGGCCTTGGCGTCCTCGTCATGCGCGATGGGATGTCCCAAGGCGATCTCGTTTTGCTCGAAATACTCTTGCACGGCGTTTTGGGATTCTTTATAACTTGTATGGTTTTGGGAAGCGATGGTCTTGATCGCTTTCCGGAACGTTGTAACTAGACTTTCCCAAGGCGTGATGTCCAGACCAAACGTGAGGGGAAATGAGGACATTGATGCTGCGTTTGTCTTTGCCATGTATACGCTCTGGCCTCCTTCCATTTGAACCGGGGGTTCAAAAGGTGACTTAATCAGTCATCTTCTCATCCCTCTTTTATATAGATTATACTAAATTTAGTAATTAAGTCAACAATTAATCCGGGATTTTTGCCTGATTTTTCAACATAAACAAGGGAACACGGGATCCTGGCGGGTATGTCTTGTTCGCGGGTGTATCGTAAACCTATTTTATTAAGTATGTTACAGTTTATTGAAGCATCACCCGGGATGAAGGTTGGCGGACGTGTCGATATTTTAATTATTTAGAAAATAATACGCCGAAAACACCCTTTTAGACCTCCAATGGCAAAGTAATAGTTGACTGATCGTGTAATGATTATGGCTCCTCCCGACATTTCGATGCAGAAAAAATGGAGAGATAACCCTGTCCCTCAGACTGCTGATTGGCACTCCTTTATTTGCGGTCCAGGCATCCGGCGTCGAAACATCCGACGTCCAAAAATCCGGCCAGCCCCAGCCCTGTAGGGGCGCTTTCCTGCTTTAGCCAGGGGTAAAACCCCTGGCGCTGAAGTTTGGCAATCCGGAAGTCACTCCACCCACACTGATACCA
>JBHGBC010000281.1:0-4233 GCA_041946805.1 bacterium | reverse complement strand
CTTGGCCCGGGTTTGGGCGTTGAGAAAATTGGGGACGGCGATGGCCGCCAGGATGCCAATAATCGCCACTACGATCAACAATTCGATCAGCGTGAACGCGGTCTCGCTCGCTTTCATGCCTTGGCCTCTCCTCTTCGCACGCGCGGGGCAATTCAATCGAATCCGACCGGTCCAGCATAAATCAGAAAGCCTTTCATGTTAAGCTGATATTTCGAAAAAAGCGCATAAGCGAGGCCGGGTGGATGAGCAGCAGGATGGCTCAGCGCATTAGTGCGCAATCCATCCCCTCCTGGTCATCTTGGTCATCATGTCCATCTTGACCAACTGGACCATCCTGATTCAGACCAACATCCTTTCCCCCCCGGGAGAGGGCCGGCGTTCCAGGGCAGGATTTCGCCGGTTCGTTCCGTTTCCCGCCCGGGATCCCATCCCTGGATGCCCCACCGCCGGATGCGGCCGTAATAAGCCAGGTTGATGGCCGCCGCGTACGGCAACACAGACCATCCCCGGGGGCGCTGGACTATCCGCGCCAGCCGCCGGACGATGCGCCACGGGCGGTAGAATTCCCTCGTCACCCAGTCATGCCCGGCCTGCAGGGCCTCGGCGGACATACGTAGCGGTTCGAAAACCACGTGATGGAAGTCGTAATGCGCCCAATCGCGGTCGGTGATCCGGCCGCGTGTGATTTCGTATTGCCGGGTTCCGGGCAGGGGCGTGAAGATCGAGATCTGGACCATGTCGATTTCCAATTCGTCGAGCTGTCCGAGCGCGCGGGCGAAGACGGAAGGATCATCCTGGTCGAATCCGAACACCACCCCGGCTTCCACCCCGATGCCGTGCCGGTGCAGCATCCGGATTTTGTCCCGGTATTCCGGGATCCGGTTGCATGTCTTTTGCACTCCGCTCAGGTTGGCCTCCGAGAAGGTTTCGAGTCCCACGAAGACTCCCACGCATCCCGCTTCCGCCGCGGCCTGGACAAAATTTTCATCGTCCGCGATCTCCAACGAGGATTGCGTGATCCAACGCTTGTTGAGTGGGGCCAGTCTTGAGAACAATGCCCGGGCGTAGTCCCGGTCCGCGGTGAGGTTGTCGTCCACGAAAATGAAAAAGCGGGCGGGAATGGCCGCCGCTTCGCGCGTCACCTCGTCCACCGGCCGCCGGCGGTGCTGGTGCCGGTGGAACGCGCTGACCGCGCAAAAGGCGCACTGGTGGGGGCATCCCCGGGTGGCCTGGACCGCCCAGGTGGAATACCGCCCTTTTTTCAACAAATGGGCCGGGGGCCGCCGCAGTCCGGCCAGCTCCGAGGGCTTTTCCGCCCGGTAAATCCCGTGCAGGCGGCCGTTCCGGGCGTCCTCCACCACCCGCGGCCAGATGCCCTCCGCCTCGCCCGCCACCACCGCGTCCGCGTGACTCAGGGCTTCCTCCGGACAGAAGGTGGGATGCATCCCCCCCAGCACCACCGGAACACCCCGGGCCCGGAAGGCGTCCGCGATTTCATACGCCCGGGGAGCCAGGGCGGTCATGCAGGTGATGCCCGCCAGGTCCACCGGACCGTCCCCGGGGATGCTGTCGAACTGCTCGTCCACGATGCGGATCCCGTGGCCGGCCGGGGTTTCCGCCGCCACGCTCAACAGGCTGAGCAGCGAAAAGCGGAAGATCTTGCCGTTGAACAAGCGGGCGCGCCCCACATGGCGCCATTTTCCGCTGGACGGGGCGATCAGGAGGATGTTCATGGCCGTCTCCTTGTTTAGATATAGAATATATGGATATAAACTGTATGGATCAAAAAAAATCCCTTCTCCCGGTTCTCCCGCCCCGCCCCCGGGATTTTTTGCTCCATATATATACTATTAACATATGAACAAAATGTCAAGACCCGGCCGCCTTTTTCCCCCGGCCTCCCGCGCCCGGGCGGATTCCCGCCGGCATCCCATCCCCGAGGGATTGAATGGGAATAGCCGGGGGGGCGACAATCCCCGGTAGCATTCAAACGAGAACGGCCCCGCCGGGATCGAAGGGGACAATGAACCCATTACCCAAAATCGAAAATCCTTGGAAACACCCGGGCATCGCAATACCAAGCGGACAGGACTCCCATGCCGTACATGAGATAATCCAGCGGATCAAAGGTTGCTCCCAGGATGGAGATGCCGAAATACTGGCCGGTCTCGGCGAGGGCGGGGACTAAAAACGCGATACCCGGTTTGGCCGGCCATCGCCGGAGAATCGGCGTTCGCTCTGCGGCCGCGCATAAGAGAAAATAGCCCCCAACCGGAAGAACAAAATCAGAAAAATAACCATAGTACAAATGGTAATACTGTCCTTCTAAATAACTTCCAAGCCGCAGAATGTGAATGGCGGCGATCAGCAAGAGGATTCCCACGTAGACCGCCTGGCGTTTGGTCATGCGACTCCAGCAACCGCCCACGTCAGGCGAACAATTTTTTGGCGAACGCCACGCTGGCCTGCGTGTCTTCGATGAACCGCTTTTCCCGGCCGCTTTCCTCGAGCACGTACCACTTGTCGTAGCCGATCTCCTTGCACGCCTTCGCGGATTCCTCCCATTTCACTTCGACGCTGGGCGATGTCAGCACCTGGACGTCCTTGCCGTTGTCCTTGAGGTGAATTTCGCAGATCCGGTCTTTCCCCAACCGGCGGATTTCGTTAGGCACATCGTAACCGTTGGTGGTGGAATTGCCGAGATCGTAATACACCTGCACGATGCTCGAACCGATCCGCTCGATGATCTCCAGGTTCTGCGCGGCGCTCAGGGTGTTTTCAAGGCCCAGCGCCACGCCCAGATCCTCGGCCCGCGGAACGATCTGCTTCAACACCTCCACCACCCGTGTCACGCCCCGGGAATCCAACTCGTATTCCTTGAACGGCCCCTGGCTGATGTTCCGGAGTTTGCCCATGGCGTCCCGCAGCCGCAGATCGCCGTTTCCGAAAAAGGCGATCAGGATGTTCTTGGCTCCCAAGGCCGCCGCCGCCTCCACCGCATCGATGACATACACCGTCGACTGCGGCTCCGACGCCAAGGGAATCTCGTTCAAAATCCCTCCCGCCGCCACGGAATGAAATTCGATCCCGTGCTGCTTGCCCAGCTCGATGTATTTTTTCCGGACGGCCGGATCGCGCAGGGGGATGTTGCCGGGATTGGTGCCCACACTGACCTGGATGCCGTCCAACTGCGCTTCCTTGGCCCGGGGTATCAGATCCGGATTGCACGCGCCTCCCAGGTTCCAGTCACACATCCCCACCTTCACGGTCTTCGGCGCGCCGGCCGCGAACGCCGCGGATCCCAACAAGCCGGCGGCGGCCAGACCCAGTCCCGCCGCGCTCACGAATTCTCTCCGATCGAGCTCCATGTCCTCTCTCCTTGCCTGATGGATTTGGGTATCGAAAAAATAGACCCGCTCCTTTTCTCCGGGCGGACTCCATCTCGCTGCAAACACGCGGTTATTGTATGCAAAAGACGGAACGCTTTGAAGGAAAGAGGGAGCTTCGCCGCAATTGATCTCCCGGTCAGGTTCGGAGACCGGCGGAGGCGGGAGAAACAGCTGGGATAATCCGTTCTCCGAAAAGGTGAGAAAGCAGACTGCCTGGAATCCCAGCACGAAGAGCAGCGGTCTGGAAAGAGGGGAAGAACGATCCGGAACGATTTTGAGCGTAAACAGGGCTAGCCTTTTCACGGCGGTTGATTAGAATAGAAATTCGCGATAAATAAGCCTGGGAAAAAAACCGGCAACGAAGAGAGTCGGGGCGTAGCGCAGTCTGGTAGCGTACCTGAATGGGGTTCAGGTGGTCGCTGGTTCGAATCCAGTCGCCCCGACCATTGAAAATATTGAAGTTACGTTCCTATTTCCTGCCTTGTAAAAATCCCTGTGATACCAAAGCGATACCATCAGAGAGAAAGCCGAACGGTTCTCCCGGTTTACGGCCAGCCGCATCTCCAGGCCGCCGCCAATGAGGCGGATATTGCAATTCTCGATGATCGCCCGGGACGCGTGATGGCGCCGTTGTTCCATTGACGGCTCTTCGGCGGACGCGCCGGCTTGCATCTCGAGCGCCTCGAAGTTCAGGTCAAGGGCGGCGTCCGTTTCGAGGAGGAACGCCAGCCGGTCACGGCCGGTTGCGAAATATTCCCTTTGGTTTTCCGGTCATGTCGCGGCATATCCGGTTGATGCCGGTGAGCGGCCGGCCCGTGCCCAGAGTGAATCCCGGGATCAGGCG
>JBHGBC010000280.1:0-4249 GCA_041946805.1 bacterium | reverse complement strand
ACCCATGCAATCCGCCCGCCCAGCGAGAGGGACGTAGGGGCCATTCTCTCCAGACGGTTGGATGGAATAGCAGAGCCAACCCAAAAGAAAAAGTACGCACTTACCGGATGAGCCATGATTTTGTTCGCATTTCCACTCCCTCTCCCTCCGGGAGAGGACCAGGGTGAGGGGAAGCCCTTTCTTCGAAGCCATTTATCCTGGATAGCACTTTATGAATATTTGAGAAGAAAGATGCATGCTGCCCTCATCCGGCCTCATCACGCCTGCATTCATACATCCAACATATTCTTGACGACGTTCGTGCCCGTATGCGATGATGCTTCCGCCATGCCGGATAACTCTGCGTTTCTATCCGAAATCCGGCGGAAGCCGATTTCATCCCACAAGGCGGGCCATGAACATGTCAACCGGACATCCCAATCCGGTTTCATTTTATCGTGTATCATCCTTGAATGCTTGAAGTTGCGTCAAGGTTCCCAAACCGGATCAATGCAAAGCTACTAAATAGCTACGATTCGGATTAAGAATTCCCTCTCTCCTGCCTGATCTTCTCCCCTGTTTTTTTGGTTACGCCGTCCCCGGACCATCCGGGACGGCCATCCATCAATCAAGGAAAGGGGTAAGGTCATGAATCAAGCCACGGAAGAAAAGATTGGAGAGGTCCTCAAGATGTTCGAGGACCGGCTGTTATCGCGTCCGGGATCGGACGCCTGGAAAGAATTATCCCGGATGCTGGACGGCGCGCCGCTTTGGCGCGAGGAGTTGGGCTGCCGGTGGGCCGGCCGGGAAGACTGGCAACGGTTTCTCGAATGGAAGAAGGGCCAGCCGGCCGCCACGCCGGGGAATTTCGCGCCGTTCCCGGACATCCGCCGGCGGGAAGTTGAGAGCCAGGGGAATCCCGAGAATCAGACGAGCCGGGAATCCGAAAAAATCCTCGTGGAGTTCGAGCCAGGCGGACGCGCCTGGCTGCCGGTGGTGGAACGCCTCGGCGACGAACATTTCATCGTTCAGTGGGAGCACCCGCGGGCCGGATTGGTTCGCGGGTGCTCCATCCGGTTGGACGTTCGGAATGAAGCCGGTGAGCCGGTCTGGGCCTGGGACGGTTGTTTCGAGGCCGTGAAAGAGGAGGCGGACTCATGACAGGCCGGGGAAGAGTAGGGGTATAGGTACGAAATAAACAAATTTAACGGATTAAATAAGAAATAATTGTGTATCTATTTGATTATATTCAATTTATGAGCCATGACTTATTTCGTAATCCTTTTTGCAGTTTACGAAATAAATCCCCGGATCTGATCTATCCAGGCGGCCAGAGGGCCAAAAAGACGGGAAAATGGTGGCCGGCTGATGGGAAATGGATCGAATAGCCTGGTTTATCCGGCGATCGGGAGGGGCTGGCGGCGCTGGGTCTCCAACCTCTCAAACCGCGGGATAAGCGCCGCGGACATCACACAATCGGCCAGAGGGCCGAAAAGGAGATTGAATTATGAATAAAGCCACTGAAATAAAACAGGCTGATAAAGAGAGGATTCCCGTAATAGTCGGGAACGGCAAGGAATCTTCCGAACAACCGCTTTGGGTGATGGGACCAGGAAAAGAAGAGGATCATCCAACGGGGATTCGGAGCCGGAATATCCGATTTTCTCCCGAGGAATATGATCCTGGCAAAACCTGGTCGGGATTGCTCTTGGGAATTTCGGAGGAATATGATTGCTTTCATATATTGATCGATTAGGAATGTGTCGCCGGATTCGAGCCTTGGGGTTGGTATGTTTCCGAGGCCGCATGGAATAAAAATTGGAACCAGGACGGATGGACGATGACAGACAGGCCGGACCGGCTGGATTGTTCTTCGCCGCCGGCGTTTACCCGGGAACAGGCGGCGGAATATTGGTATGGTTGGAGGGAATTGCCGTCCATTCCGCGCCTCGCTGAATTGACGCAATTGCCGAATGGATACCTGTTGGAAGTCGATGAATCAACCGGGTGGATCATGAGTGTCTGGCGCATGGAAAGAATTGAATAGCGTGAAGAAACTCTTTCTTGTAGAATGAAAGTCCAGAGTGATAATCGGTAAGGATTCAAAATTCTTGGGTTATCCGGGAGTTGGGCGGAGGATCACACATGGATGCATACCAAGAACAGTTCTTGAGAGACGAGTTTTTCAGTCTCACGCTAATGGCTACAGTTCAAAGGGCCGACGTGTATACGTCCGACCCGGACGTGAAAGATCGGAAGGCGTTTCGGAACGCTCTTCGATCAAAACTGGAGCAGATCGCGCAGGGATATAAAAAACAAGTGCCGGAAGAGACGCACATCCGGAATATCGTTAATTTGTCTACAAGTCTTACTTCGGCCTATGCGAAGGTGCTCAAGGACGGCCGGTTCCGGATTGGAACGGCGCAGAAAGCGCTTAACCTTTATCTGAAGTACCTCTGGTGTCTCGGAAAGATACCACCGCCGCCCCATTGTCCGTTCGATTCCCTAATCATCGCGAAGCTTCCCGCATACAAGGGACCGAGATGGACTGCGCTAGCTAGCGAACAGGAATACCGCACTTTGGTTTCGATTGCTAAAGATAAGGCGCAACGTACTCCCCTCGCCGTTTGGGAACTGCAAATCTACAACAAAGCCCGATCCTTCACAGCAGAGGAATCAGGAAGTCGGGGCAACCGGCAGGGGAAAGAACATAAACGCTGAAATAATCTCAGAACGCGAAAATTTTCACAACACATTCCGTGCCGGATGGGAACACGGGGACGACTCGGCATTGAATTTTTGTAACTATTTACCCATCTGAAGAGGCCTTTGCGGGGAAGGGGGGGGAGTTGGCGGTCCCAGATGCTGGTTTGCAGGGCTTGAACAAGGCTATCGATGGGCTTGTGGCCCCGGCGTTTGAGTGTGCGGGAAATGCTCATCAGCACAGCCTGCGTATTGGCTCCCCCACGGCTGCGGTTGCCTTGCATCACCTTGCTCATAATCACCGCCGGCCGGATCTCCCGCTCCGCGTGGTTGTTACTCATTGGAATCTCGAGGTGGTCCAAGGCCATAACCATCTTTCCTTCCAGACGCACTGCTGGACCTCTCGGGATTGACAGGAGGGGCATCGTACCGCCTCCGGCTTGAGCACCAGGTAGAACATACGTTTCACTCTCATTGACCTTTTTCTCAGGTTCCACCTTTTGCAGCCCCAATCCGTGGTATAGTAAAAGATGTGGACATGTCTTGAACACTCTGAGTTGAACATAGGGCTCTCATCTCATTGACTTTAGACGTGTCCACTCTTGTTTACTCCCGCCCCATGTAATAAATCACCTGATGAACTTTTTTTCCATTGGGTGATCTGGTTGGGATGGACCCCAAAATGACTGGCGATCTCGCTGAGGGTCTTCTCGCCCGGGACCGCCTCCAGCGCCACTTTCGCCTTGAAATGGTTCTCGAATCGCTGCCGTGTTCTTTTAAGGTTGAAAAACCTCCTGGCCTACTCTCGTTCTTCCGGTTTTCCACCTTAATCCACGGTCTGAATTTTGGGGTCCATTATAGGGCTTGTCCGTCCCGAGGACTTCTAAAATTGTTTTTGAAGTAGTATAAGGGCCTCCGCCACTTCCTTGCCCTTGGCTTCGATCAAATTCAATAGATCCTTCGGAGTCCGGGAGTCTTACTCCCAATCGTGTGTAACTTTTTTCCGTTTTTCAGGCGGCCTGGGCTAACTGTATAAGCGGCGAATAGTTAAGCTCATTTTCATACATTCGTTTCCGCTCTTGCGCGGCGTGAAAACGCCAATAGGCCAGATAGTCCTCGCTCTTCTCCAGGGACCGCAAAATCAAGATCGCTTCCGCGCCCTCCACGCTCCAGCGCTTGCCCTCCCCTTCCATCCGCTTCTTCACCACCGAGCCGCACGCCGATTCCACCACCCCCGTCGCCACCGGCATGCCCGCGGCCAGATATTCGTCGTAGCGCATCCATTTCTTATGCCCTTCCAAATAGGTGATCGCCTTTTGCAATGCCTGGCGCGCGTTCCCTTTCAATCTCCGCTTGGTGATCGTTTGCTTCAAACCGCCGATCACATATCCCACGCCCCCTTTCAAGATCTGCTCCATTCTTTCCTGCACCCAGATCCGCCCCGCTTCACTCCCCTCTCCGTGCAGCGCGTGAGCCGCTTCCCACAAATAATTCCGCACATGAATGATACCTGCTTCCGTGAACCAAAATCATACAAAATCGCACTCAACACCTTGATAAATAATGA
>JBHGBC010000028.1:0-48930 GCA_041946805.1 bacterium | reverse complement strand
CAGAGAGGCACAGCGGGACGAAAGGGCTTTCATCATAATCCAATCCACTCACCCAGAGATAGAGACTTGGGGGTTGTTCTCTCCAGACGGTTTGATGGGATGGCCTTGCAAACTACGGAGAAAAAGTACGCACTTACCGGATGAGCCTCATATTACATTCAATCCTTAAAGGATTGGGATTTTTCCCCTGACGAAACCGTAGGCTGTCGCCTTGAGGTGCGCACTTGCCGGATAAGCCTGAAATTTACCCGTCCTTGGCCATCGCGCCGGCTGCGCCCACAGCCGCGCCTCCGCCAGGTGGTGACGGGAGTTTTGCCGGGCAACAAAAGAACGTGTACGCAGTCCGCCGCCCTACCCGGCCTGAACCTCACCGGCAGGAATTTTATAAGAACAGGAAATTTTTCAGGAATTGAACCTGGAGGTTACGTTGCGCCGCTATCGCTTTGGCGCAGCCTACACGTGATCCGTAGTGCCGAATTTCAAGGCCCGGTTCAATGAAATCAACCACTTACGAAAAAACGAGACGAATATGGGTTAGGAGGGAATTGTCTACCCTTCCCCCCAATGACTTTGATGGATTATGCGCCACGCGCTAACCCATCCAACCTCTTCCGCTCCCATTTACTTTACTGGAATCTCCTGGATGTCAATTGTCCTTTTAAAGGACGCGCGCTTATTATGGCCGGGTGCCGCGTCAATCGCTTCGGCGTGATACGTATGCCACCCCGGTTTCGGGCGGTGCGTCCAGGTGAAGGGCGGGGCGGTTTTTTCGCCGATTTTCTCCCCATTGCAATACAAGATTACCGATTGGATTCCACTGGCGTCCGCGGCGTACACGTCGATCTGTACCCGCTTGTCCTCCCGGATGGTCAAATTCTGAACTTCCGCGAACGGCCCCGTATGGTCTTGTCCCGCCTGGCCGAGATCGATGCGCAGGGTTCCCGCGAACCGGATGTCCACGAAATCCGAGTTTTCATCCAGCAGCTTCTCCAGGATGGTTTCCGGCATCTCGCCCTTGAGTTGAGAAGCCGTCACGGTGGCGTTCGAGCGTAAAGCGGGATCGGCCGCCCCCCGGTATCGAAGCCGCAATTCCATTTCGCCGTTCTCTTGGGAAGTGAACAGGTACTTCCCGGGAGCGGCAGCGGCCGCCGTAACCGCTTTGCCGTTGAGCGTTTCCGCGTAGAGGTCGATTTCATTCCCCGCCGATTCCAAAGCCTCCAATTGAAACACCGCCGTTCCCCGGTTACCCCGGATTGTGGATGGTACTGACAACACCGGCGCGCCTTCCGCGAATAGAGGAACACTTTCCGTTCCCTCCGGCTTCACGAATTCCATCGCGGCCAGGGTGCTAAGTCCGTGGAAGTTCGTCACCGCCAAGAAGCGTCTCCCCGGCCGGGCGGGATCTTCGGTAATCAGGCCTTGCCATCCCTCCGGCCAATCCAGCGCCTCGAGCCAACCCAGCCCCGGATTCGCCAGCAAGTCGGGAGGCGTGTTGGTGAAGATCGCCGCGGGCAAATAGTATTCCTCCCCCGCCGCCATTTTGTGGTTTTGCAGAGGCGAGACGAACACCCCGTCGCACTTGTCCTTGTACGATTCCTTGCGCGCCCAGTTGTAGCCCACAACCCGGCGCGTCACGAGATTGGAATGCTTTCCGCCGAAGACCATGCCGATCCGGTTGTCCACGCACCACCAGTTGGTTTCTTTATTCTCCAGTTCCAATTCCAAGGGGCGCATCCCATTTCCCTGGAACAAAGCCCGGCTGGGGGTCAATCCCTCCCGGACAAAGAAATACACGGGCAATCCGGACCAATTGATTTGGCAATCGGATTTCGCCTGGAGCAGCGTCAGCAGAATCGTGGGGCCGTTCTCGAATGAATGAAACGCGTAGTAGCGGTCCAGGGCGGGATCGGGCACGAGTCCCGCGGTCCGGAATCCACCGCCGTTCATTTGATAGCGATAGACCGCGTCGGGCGGAACCAAAGCCCGTGGCTTTTCCTCTCCTGCGGTCACTTCGTATTCCCCGATCAGGGAGGAGGGGTGGCAATACACCAGGGGCGCGGGCCCGGTCTCATCCGGCCGCGAAGGGAACACGAATCCGCAGAAACCGTTCCCATACATCCAGTTCACGTTGCGGAGGGACGAGATCGATCCCCAGGCGAACGAGGCGATCTTGTCGGCGGAGCGGTGCAACAGGTGTTGCATTCCCCGGTGGTGATACACGCCTTCCAGCCGCGCCATGGCCTCGTTCCAGGGGAGCGGGTCGGCGCGGGGGCCGTGATATTTATGGATCAGGTAGGCCATCGCGGCCTTGGCGTGCGAGTTGCGATGATAATCATATTTCGGCAAAGCCTGGGAATGCCGCCGCAGCAGCGAGGCCGCCCGTTCTTCCAGCGCCGCCGCCACCGGGTCCTTTTTGATCACCGCGCCGTAGCAATACCCCAACAGTCCGTTCCCGTAAAACGCGTCGTATTCGTTGCCATGCGGCCACAACGGTTCACCCTCGGGCAGGGCGATGCGCTTCAGATATTCCAGCACGCCGTCGTAGCCATTCCCCGCGTACGTGAAGGTTTCAGGGATGGGCACCTTTGTGCTGGCGTGCAACACCTCCAAATAAAACCGCCCTTCGAAGACCAGGTCGCTGCCATACCACAGGTTGCACCAGCCGTGATGGTCGCTCGAATAGTCCGGATACATATGCCAGCCCTTCGCCCATTCCGCGATGGGCCGGCCTTCCGCGAGGGCCGGATTGGCGAAGTCCTGCGGCGCGCAGACCAGATCGATTCCGTAGCCCGCCACGATCTCCCAAAATTTCTTGGCGTCCGGATGGTTGGGAAACAGAAACGCCGCGCCCATGGTGCTGGAGAGATCCTGCTTGATCTGGTCGTGGTTGCCTCCCTGGGAGGGATACCAGGTATGCCAAAGCCGTTCAGTGGTCGCGCCTCCGGTCAGCACCGCCTCCACTTGCTTGCGGGTGTCTTCGTCCAGATCGTTCCACAACAAGCCCGCCGCGAGGGTCAGCCAGCCCACTTCGTCCGCGCGCCACGAATGCTGCCGCCGCCAATAAAGGCCGTCGGCGAAATCCTTGCGCGTTGCGGGCACGTAGGGATACGGATGCTCCACATACGAGCTGGTCAGGCAGCACCAGCGGATGGATTTAATGGCATGCTCCCGCAAGACGGCCCGGGAAATCCGCGCCTGGCCGAAATATTCTTGATCCGTTTCGTTCAGCAGGACCGCGTAGCAAAATTGCACCAGACCGTTGCCGCAGATGATGATGATCGTCCCATAGGGATCGTCCAGCCAATCAGGATATTTCCGAAAATCGAAAAAGCCGCTGTTGGGGATGCGGTCCGATTCATCCACCCAGATCGGCTCGAAGGCGTCCACGGCGCTTTCCGCCACCCGCAAATAGAGTTCTTTCAGCTCGTCCTCGCTCAGACTGTACGCTGGAACCTGGATCAACATGAACGTGAATAGAAAGAGGAACAAACGTGACAGGGATGATTTCATGATCCACCTCGCCCGGGTTGGATTGCCATTGCCTACCTTATCACACAGAATGGAGGGTGGATAAGGCGGCATGTATTTGCGGAATGCCGGATTATAGTGGATACGTGATGCGAACGAGTTTCGATTCCCTCTCCCCCCGGGAGAGGGCTAGGGTGAGGGGAAACCGGAATGGCTAAGGAGTGGAAAGTAGGGGCACGTTGTAACGTGCCCCTACGGGAAAGCACCAAGAACCATACGTAGCGGAGTGGTCATAAAGCGAATCGTTACCCACTCAAGTAGCTCAACATGACCTAGGGTTAGGGATGTGATAGATAAAGATCATCGAAAGGGGAGACGGTATGCCAATATATCATGCACGATTATCCCAACGCCATTCAATCTCATGCCTTACTCTCGGCGCGGCCGTGTGGTTGACTTGCCCATTTCCCGCCCACGCCTGGGAAGGCCATCAGTGGGAGAACTGGCTGGCGATCACCCAGCAGACCCAACCGGATATCCGCGCCCCGCAGGCCGGCCTGGCCGGCCTGCTTCCCCTTCTGCAAAATACGCAAGATCCGTCCTCGAAGATCGATTTCATCCAGGCGTGGGAAACCAAACGTGACGCGATTCTCCATACTCTGCGCGCCATTCTGGGCGAACCTGCTGACCTCAAGCCGGTGCCGCCGTATGCCGAGGTGATGGGGGAAGAAGACCAGGGAACTTACCTCCGCCGCCACATCCGCGTCGCCACGGAAATGGACGATTGGATTCCCGCCTACTTGCTCATCCCCAAACCGGTTCCCACGAATCCGCGTCCCGTGATGATCGTTCTCCATCAGACCGTCGCGCAGGGCAAGGAGGAACCGTGCGGCATCCAAGGCAGTCCCCAAATGGCCTTCGCCCTGGAACTCGTCCAGCGCGGTTTCGTGTGCCTCGCGCCCGACGCCATCGGCTTCGGCGAACGCATCCCCGCCGGGACGCAACCATATCACGATTCCGCGGCCTTTTACCGCAAGCACCCGCGCTGGTCCTTCATGGGAAAAATGGTGTGGGATGTGCAACGCCTCGTCGATTATCTCGAGACGCTGCCCTTCGCCGATCGATACCGCATCGGCTGCATCGGCCATTCGCATGGCGCGTACGGCACTCTCTTGGCCACGATCTTCGAGCCGCGCATTTCCGCCGCCGTGGCCAGCTGCGGCTTCACCACGCTCCGCGCCGATCCGGCCGCCAACCGCTGGAGCCATCTCACCCCATTGATGCCCCGGCTGGGATTTTATCTCGACAATGTCGATGAGATCCCCTTCGATTGGCATGAAATCCTCGCCTGCGCGGCCCCGCGGCCGTTGTTCAACTGGTCCACGCTCAACGACGATATATTCCCCAACACGGACAATCTGCGCCCTATCTACGCCCAGCTGCGCCAGGTCTATACCCTCTACGGGGCGGTGGAGTCTCTCGACGCGCGCCTCGAACCTGGGAAGCATTCGTTCCCGCCGGCGGTGCGTGAAGCGGCGTATCACTTTCTGGAAACCCATCTCGCTCCCCGGCCGGATCTGAACCGGTACAAACACGCGCTGCCTTCGTCCAAGGGCGAATGGGAAGCATTCCAGGATAAGATCAAATCCCTCCTGCTGCGCGACATCGGCCCGGTCGATCCGCCCAGCCTGCCCGTGGAGGTGGAAATCCTCGCCGCCACCGCGCAGGCCGGATACACCGAGAAGAAAATCCGCTACCAGGCCGCCACGAATGATCCTGTCACCGCTTATCTCCTGCTGCCGGATTCCCTGAAGGAAAAAAATCCCGCGATGCTCGTTTTTCACCAGACCGTCGAGAAGGGCAAGGAAGAACCGGCCGGCCACGCGGGACGCGCCAGCATCCATTTCGGCCCGGAACTGGTCCGGCGCGGCTACATCGTGCTGATTCCCGATTCGATCACCGCGGGCGAACGCATCGGTCCCCACGGGCCGTTCGACACGCGCACGTTCTACGACAGCTTTCCCAACTTGTCCGCCATGGGCAAAATGATCCAGGACGGACGCCGGGCGCTGGATATTTTGCAATCGTTTCCGGAGGTCGATGCTGGACGCATCGGCGCGATCGGCCACTCGCTCGGCGCGGAAGAGGCGCTCTTCACCGCCGCCTTTGATGATCGGATCCAGGCCGCCGCCGCCAGCTGCGGTTATGCCCCCATGCGCGCCGACGCCACCCCCAGCCGCTGGGCGCGCGATCACTGGTTTTCCTACATGCCCCGGCTGCGGATCGATCTGCGCGCCGGCCGCCTGCCTGCCTGGGATTTCGAGGACGTCATCCGCCTCACCGCCCCCCGGGGGTATTTCAATTATCAGACGAGCGGCGATGATATCTTCCCCGAAGGTTACGCCGCGCACGCCATGACCCTCTCCACCCGCGGCCTGTGGCGTCTGTACGGCGTTGAGGATCGCCTGCGCAGCCGGCTCGATCCCGGCCCGCATGACATCACCCCGGAGGCAAAGGAAGAAGTCTATTCCTGGCTGGATTCGATTTTGCGGGGGAATTAATGAGAGAGAACAATTAGCTGGTTTGCGGAACAGTTTTTCACGCGCCAACGGCGCGACAGAAGCTAGCCCAGGGCAACGCCCTGGGAAAAGGACTTAGGATGAGGGAAATTTGTGGGGCCGTCCTTCAGTCCGTCCCGGTTATCGGGGGAGGTTTGAGTATGTTATTTATCGAAAATAAGAGGCCTTATTTGAACGTAGGGGCACGTGGCAACGTGCCCCTACAAAGGAATGTAGGCTTAGTGAATCAAGCTCGATCCTTTTCAACACCTCACAACCGATTGGAGACCGAATATGCGCTTTGCATTAATCTTTGCCCTCTCTCTCATCGCCAACCTCACGTCCGCTGACGCGTGGTGGGAACTTGAAACTCAAATGGATCAAGACGGCAAATTGATCCTGACTCAAAAAGATTGGTGGCCGCGGGCGTTACAGCTCAAAGCCGGCGAACAATTTGTTCTCAAGTCTTCTCATCCGGATGGAGGCAGCATGATCGTCCGCCGTGAAGCCCGCGCCCGGACCTCCAAGCCCCAGGATATGATCGTTTGGATTCTCGATGACGACGGCGACCTGCCCGCCGGCGCGGCGGAGGGCGATACCGACAGCGATTGCTACGTCGCCGATTACGGCTGCGATGGAATCGTGGACCGCCTGGTGGATTATATCGATTCTAACGGCGATCAAATCCCCGATGAGATGGACACCCGCTATTTTGAGCAAGGCGAACTCCGGCGGGCCTGGTTCGGCGTGGATCTGGACGGCGACGGAGTCATGTGGGATCTGGCCGATTACGAATACACCGGCGATTTCTTTAAGAGCGATCCGTACGGGAACAATGAAATCTACATGAACAAGTACAACCCCCGCGAAGGATCCTGGATTCCCATCTCCGAATGTCCCTTCGCGTTTTACGATACGGACGGCGACGGCCAGTCCGAGGCCGTGGTGCGCTTCAGCGCCGCCCCGCTGGCGTTTTCGGCCGACACCGATCCCGATTACGCCAACAGCCAGGCCCGCTACCAGGGAGAATACGATCCCGCCATGGAGCGCATGGGAGTCGTCAATATCCGCTACAGCCTGGATATCGACGGCCTCAGCTCGCCTGAAAATCCCTTGCATTACGAGATGGGTTTTAACCTGGTGGGCGCTCTGCCTTATGAGTTTTCCGGCATGCGCCGCACGCAGCCCCTGCGCCGCGCGCCCAAGACCACAGTCTGCATCCCATACCCGCAAGCCCGTGAAGTATCCGAAAACTACCCTGCTGAACAAACCGGATTCTCCTGGCACGAGTTCGAGGACGGCTCCATCGCCATCGGCCATCCCTCGCGTCCCGCGTACGACCGCCGCTGGGAAGGCGTCTTTTGGACTTGGAACCGCCGCGTGATGCACAACACCGGCGGCCCCGTGCAATATTGGAACATGCGCCGCGAGTTCATGCCCAATCCCTCCACCCGCCGCCAACTCTATTACAGCCCGGTGGACCGCCGCCTGCATCTCAAGGGCGCGGTGGAAGGCTGGGTACCCGTGGGCTTCATTGAATCCAAGGAGCCTCTCGCGGAAATCCGCCTGTTCGACACCAACCGCGACGGCTATTTCGACCGCTGGGAATACTTCTGGGAAGGGGAAGACGCGCCGTACCGGGTGGCCTCGGTTCACGGCGTGGAGAACAAAGACCTGACCGGGGATTGGACTTCGATCATGGCGTTTTACAACCAGGAGGCGGTTCCCGAAGCCACCCGCCTGAACGAGCGGCTCATCGCGGCCATCGAACGGCAAGGCGGGGATTTCGCGCCGCCGGTCCCCGCGAACCTGACGGCGGCTTTGAAGCAGGATATCTCCCCCGATGAGCGCCGGTATATTCTCGAATGGGTCCGCGAATACCGCTACCAGCATTTCCAGAAGGCCGCGCAGGCCCGCGCCCGAGAGCAGATGACCGCCCATCTGGGCCAGGATCCGCGGAGCAACGTGGAACTGCGCCGGCAATCTCCCTTGGCCTGGGACCGCGCGGTCACGCTGTCGCGTATCGATGATGCCTACGCCCGGGGTGAGTATGACCAGGTGGGGGAAATGATGGATGCGCTGAAATGGGAGTGAAATTTACCCCATGGCCGTGAAGTTGAAGTCAATGCGAATGCCCGGGGTGTTTACCATGGATAACCCTAGGCGGCGTTCAACCGTTGCCGTGTTGGAAAGCGTCTTCCCTCACCCCAACCCTCTCCCAAAGGGAGAGGGAGCGGTAACGATAGCGGCTTCGTTTACTGGAACATTAATTGTAAAAGAGGGTCTTACGTTAAACCGGCTCGGCGGGAGCCTCGCCCTCTCCCAACGGTAATCCGCCTTGTCTTACACGTCGGAGATGTTCTCCCACTGGATGCCCATCTTGCGCGCGGCGTAGCCCACCTCCTGGAGATAATCGCCGTACGCCATCATCCAGTGCGAGTCGCGCGCCTCGGAGATCAGCTTCTTCCATTGCCCCTGGATCTTCACATCCTGCTGCGAGCGGCAGATGGGATAAAAGGGATTGTCGATCACGTTTCCCCGGATTCCCACCCAACGTCCCACTGCGTATTCGGGATCGATGAACGAGACTTCCTGCCCGAGGGGAATCTCCACCTTCGGCGCGGCCCCGAAATCCGATTCCTCGTGCGTGAGCAGCGTGGTGGGTTCGTAGCGGTTGGCGTCCATGCGGCGGGGGGCCGAGCAGTGGGCGCAGGTGACCAGGCCCTGGTGCGGGAAGGTCGAATTGTGCATGAACACCGGCTTGCCCGCGATGTGCCGCAGCAGGATCCCCGCGGGCGTGACCACGTAATCGGACTCGCAAAACGCGATCAGCCCTTCATCGTTGAGCAGGCTCAGCGTCAGGCAGGCCGTGGTCTTGGACATGGGGATGATGGTGCTCATGCACTCCTTGATGGTAAACGCCGGGGCTTGATGCTCGCGCATGAGGTCCTTGAAAATGCCGTAGAGCAAAAACGCGTTCACCACGAATGTCCGGTCGGTTTTCAAACTGGTTTTCGGCAGTTTCAGATAGGCGTCCGTCCAGCGTTCGGCCTGAGCCACGCGGTCCGCGTCCGCGAACGCGTTTTGGATGCGCTTCTCCATTTCCGCGTAATCGATTTCGGTGATCTCCAGCCGGTGTTTCGCTTTCCACCGCTCCGGCGCGTCGCCGGCGTATTTGCCCATGATGCCGCCCACGGCCACGATCCGCGCGCCCGTCAGGTTCTTGACGCCATACAGCGCGCGCAGCCGCCACAGCGCTTCGTCATAGTCATCGATCACCACATCGTCCACATGCGTTTTGCCCAAGCGGGGCGGTTCCTGGCCCGGCGCGCGCTCCTTGTCCGTGTTGAGATACGCCACGCTCAGCGCTTCGTACCAGTAATAAATCGGACCGGACCGGTGGCGCGCGAAGAGGAGCGCGTCGCCCTCGGGGGGTACGCAGGCTTGCAGCAGTTTGCCGCCGCCCGAGGCCGGGTACACCATCACCACATCATACTCGCCTTGCAGCGCCTGGGCGGCTTCCTCGGGAGTTTTCACCTTGGCCACGGGAAGCGCTTCCAGGGGAAAATCGGCCTTTCCGGCCAGCGCGCGGAGCTCGTTGGTGATCCGCTCCACTTCTTCCGCCGCGCTGTCTTCCGTGAGCACGCCGCCCCACGACCGCCAGGAAGTCATCTCCCGCTTCTCCGGCACGGCATACATCAGGATGGGACGCACCCGCAACGGCCGGCCCCAGATCAGGAAGGGGCGGGCGGGATTCCACTCGTCCGCGATCCAACTCATATCGCCGGAAGGCGCGGACACGAACAGGGAAGTTCGTTCTCCTGTTCCACCCACCGCGGAGGGCGCGGGGCCCGGATACGCCTGGGGCGCGCTCCAGGCCTGCGGGGCGCCGATCACGCTGACCGCCGCCGCGAGTCCCGCGCCGGACTTGATGAACGTCCGGCGGGAGGGCCGGTCTTCCGGCTGGCCTTTTTCCGGGATGGATTGGGATTCTGGCTTCGGGAATTCTGGCATTGGGGCGATCTCCTATCGTAAAGCCTTATCTGGTTCTGTTAAGTTATACGAAGGTATCATATATTAAGGTTCATCCAACCAGTGCGTACATGATGTTGTAAATTTGATTCCATCCACCCCGAGAGGAGGGCGGACACCTAGGTCCGCCCTTACAAAACTCCCTCACCCTATCCCTCTCCCAGAGGAAGAGGGAATTCATGGTTTGGGTCCCTCTCGTCCCAGGGCTTACGCCCTGGGCTAAGCTCATGCCGCGCCGCTGGCGCTGAAAAGACCAGTACGCATTTCGGTAAATCATCCAGTACGGAATCTCGACAGAACCTAGACCAATTCCCACCCTTTGCGGTAGTCCTTGGTCACCAGCGCGTTGGCTTCCTTGTTGTTAGTGAACCGCATGGCGGGGCCGTCCCACTCCAACTTTTGCTGGGGGAATTGCAGCGAGATGTTCCCCATCACCACCCATTCCGCCAAAGGCCCGGCATGATCGAAATTCGTGCCCGATTCCGATCCGGTTTTGACCGACCGGATCCAATCCAGCTTGTGCATGCGGTCGGCGTCCTGCAGGCCTTCCTTGCCGGAAATGTTGGGCAGACGGGGGATGATAGGATCGGGCTTTTTGAAATCCTTCACGATTTCGCCGTTGATGATCAAGTAATTCTGCTCGGTCCGGCCGCTCATGAAGATCATGCCCTGGTCTCCCACGAACAGATTGCCGGTTTTTTCTTTGACCAGATCACCGCCGTTGCGGATTTCATCCAACCGTTTCGGCTTGAGCAGCCCGTCGTACCAGTACAAATCCAGGGCGTCGAAATTCCCCCGCGCGGGGAATTGGTAATGCAGGATGGATTCGGTGGGGTAGGTCTGATCGTTCACATCTTTGCGATGCACGCATTCCACGCTGGTGGGATATTCCAACCGCAACGCCTTCACCACCGGGCTGAGGTTATGGCACGCGATGTCCCCCAGCGCGCCCGTGCCGAAATCCCACCAGCCGCGCCATTTGAAGGGGCAGTAGCCGGAATTGTACGGCCGGACATGCGCCGGCCCGAGCCACAGGTCCCAATCCAGATAGTCCGGTACCTTTTCCTCCGGCAGGGGGCCGGGAATGCCTTGCGGCCACCAGCCCTTGGGCCGGTCGGTCCACGAGTGCACTTCCCGCACGCGGCCGATGAGGCCCGCCCAGATCATTTCACACAGCTCCCGGTGCATGTCGGTGGCCGCGCCCTGGTTGCCCATCTGCGTCGCCACGCCGTAGCGGTGGGCCGCCTCCCGCAGCGCGCGCGCTTCGCTCACCTTGTGGCTCAACGGTTTTTGCACGTAAACGGCCTTGCCCCGCTCCATGCAGCGCATCGCGGCGATGGCGTGCATGTGATCCGGCGTGGAGATGGTCAGCGCGTCGATCTCGGGGCATTCGTCCAGCATCTTACGGAAATCCTTGAATTTCTTGGCTTCGGGAAACCGGTTGAACGCGCCCGCGGCGCTGTTCCAATCCACGTCGCACAGGGCCACGATGTTCTCCGAGTCGCAGGTTTCCACGTCACTATATCCCTTGCCTCCGACACCGATGCCCGCGATGTTCAGTTTCTCGTTGGGCGACACGCGGCGGCTTTGGAGAATCGGAACCCGCCGCACGTTCGATGCCGCGCATCCCCCCGCCAACGTGGCGGCCGAACCGATCAAGAATCCGCGTCGTGTGAATTTTGTGCTCATCATTCTCCCCTTTAAAGGTTTTGGAGATTAAAGTAACCGGGCAGACACATGGATCCGCTCATGCAACATTCCCTCACCCCGGCCCTCTTTCAAAGGGAGGGGCAGAAAAATTTCTCTCTTCCGATCCGTTTCATGCCAATATACAAAGGGCTTCTTCCCGAACGGCGCGGAAAAATAAAAATTCCCTCGTCCATTCCACGAACGGATGAGGGAATCATATCACGCGCCAGAACAACAAGGTAAGCCGTGAATCAATCTCGGCGGGAGGAAAAATCCGGCCGCCGGTTGCAATGGATCAGTACGGTGTGGTCTTGATTTCCAGTTGATAATCGCAGGCGTTGTCCGCGGAGACCACCATCAGGGTGAACGTCCCCGGGATCAAGCGGGTCGTTAAATCGATAGGCTTTTCGTCATGGCTTTGCTGGTCGATGATCTCGTTCCCGTAAAAGACATAGATATCGGCGTCCGCGGATACGTTCCAATCCATCGTGAACTGGACATCCGCGTTATCTTGCAGGGTGAACGTATACAGATCGATGTCGCCCTGGTAGCTCTGTCCGTCGTAACCGCCCGAGTCCAAGTTCCCGGTGATCCGGGTGATGCTGTTGAGCAGCAGCAGCCCCAGATTCTGCGCGGTGGCGTCGGTGTCGTTGGGCTCTTTTTCGGTGACAAGGTCCACCGGTGTTTCAGTCGAGAGCATCAGGATCTTCATGGTGTAATCGCTGGGATTGTCCATCGACAGCACCAGCAGCAGATAGGTCCCCGGCTGCAGCACCTTACCGAACTCGATGGGTTTTTCGTTCTGCGAGATCTGGTCCACGACCTGGCCGTTTTCCAGGAAATAGAGATCCAGGTTGGCGTTGGCGGTCCAATCCAGGGTGACGTAGAGCTCGCAGGATTGATTCACCGTGAAAGCGTAGAAGTCTGAATCGCCCATGTAGGTTTGCCCCTCGACGCCGCCCTTGGCCATCCGGCCGGCGACGGTGATCTCCTTCTCGGATACCAACGTCCCCAGATTCTGCGCCGTGGCCTGCCCGTCGTTGGGCTCGGTTTCGGGAACGGAGCCGGGAATCCCGGCGGACTTGATCTGGATCTGCATGGTGTAATCGCTGGGATTGTCCATCGACAACACCAGCAACAGATAGGTTCCCGGCTGCAACCCCTTGCCGAATTCGATGGGCTTTACGTTCTGTGACACCTGGTCCACGATCTGACCCTCGTACAGGAAATACAGATCCAAGTTGGCGTTGCCGGTCCAATCCAGATTCACATTCAGTTCGGACGGCTGCGTGACGGTGAAGGCGTAGAAGTCCGAATCCCCCACATAGTTCTGCCCTTCCACGCCGCCCTTGGCCATCCGCCCCGCCACGGTGGTGGTGCTACCCACCGCCAGCGTCCCCAGATTCTGCGCCGTGGCCTGGCCGTCGTTGGGCTCTACTTCGGTAATGGAACCCGCGGGCGGCGCGGTCGGCGTGGGCGTCACCCCGGCCGGAGTCGAGGTGGCTGTGGCCGCCGGCGTCGGTGTGGCTTCCTCCGGCGTCGGCGTGGGGGTCGGCGTTGCGTCGGCCAGCAGCAGGATTTGCATCGAATAATTTGTGGGGTTATCCATCGATAACACCAGCAGCATATAGGTCCCTGGTTGCAAGACCTTTCCGAACTGGATGGGTTTTTCGAGCTGGTCCACACTGTCCACGATTTGGCCGTCTTGCAGGAAAAAGAGATCCAGGTCGGCGCTGTCTGTCCAATCCAGGGTCACGTACAATTCGGATGGTTGGGTGATGGTGAAAACATAGAAGTCTGAATCGCCGACATACGTCTGCCCTTCCACGCCGCCCTTGGCCATCCGGCCCGCGATGGTGATGGGATCCTGGTTGGCAGGCAACGTTCCCAGGTTTTGCGCCGTGGCCTGGGCATCGTTGGGTTCTACTTCGGGAATGGAACCGGGAATCCCGGCGGATTTGACCTGGATCCGCATCGTATAGTCGCTGGGATTGTCCATCGACAGGATCAGCAACAGGTACGTGCCCGGATCCAGGGTCTGGGTGAGCGCGATGGGCTTTTCGTTCTTGTCCACCCCGCCGATGAACTGGCCGTTGGACATCAGGTAGAAATCGAGGTTGGCGTTGGCGGTCCAGTCGAGGTTCACGGTCAATTCGGATTTCTCGCTGAGGGTGATGGCGTAGAAGTCCGAATCGCCCACGTAGGTCTGCCCTTCCACGCCGCCCTTGGCCATCCGGCCCGCGACCGTGGTGGTGCTGTTGGCCGCCAGAGTTCCCAAATTCTGCGCCGTGGCCTGGCCGTCGTTGGGTTCTACTTCGGGAATGGAACCGGCGGGCGGCGGCGTGGGGGTGGGTTGTTCCACTGTCGGAGTCAGGGTTGGCGTGGGGGTGGGTGTGGATTCCACCGGCGGCTGGGTGGGCGTTGGTGTCACCCCCGGTTCCTGCGCGGGTTTGGCGCTGCACATCGAACCCAGGTACGAAGACGCCGGATCGAGTTTGTAGATCTCCACCGAGTCGATCAACACAGCCACCGTCCGCGAATCCTGGGGGCCGAGCGTGCACGCGGCCTGCAGGATCGGTGTCACCTGGCCCGGTGCGTCCGGCTGGTACACGAGCTCCAACACCCGCTCTTGATCCACAAAACTGGCGGCCTGCGCGGGGATATTGGTGGCGATGGTCCCATCCACGCCTTCGTTGGACGCCAGATTGCCTTGCAGGGCGGCCAGGGCCACCGCCGCGCCCGGCCCGTCGGCGCGGACTTTCATCCGGATCAACACCGGCCATCCCTCCGTCTGGATGGGCGCGAGCGTGTGCAGGAACGCCACCTGGCCGGTATGCACACTCATCATGATCCCCACCTTGTCCTTGGAGGAGGGCATGAACGGCCCGACGTAGATGTTCGCGCTGACCTCGCCGGGCTGGGCTCCCGAAAAGCCGGATCCCAAAAACTTCCACCCGTCCGCTTCCAGGGTGGTCTGATCGAATTCATAGAGCGCCTCGGGCGGGACGGCCTGGCTGGTGTCGATGCGGACCACTTCGAGCCGGTCCACCGAAACGCTCACGGCTCCGGACTGTCCCCCCGCCACCTGGATGACCGGCGTCACCCAGGGATTGCTGTCCGGCTCATACAACAACACCATCCGCTCTTCCGCCTCCAGAAACCGCCTCGAATCGACCGGCACGTGGGTCGTGATGGTCCCGTCCACCCCTTCCCCGGTCGCCAGATTCCCCCGCAGCGCCGCCAGGGCCACCGCCGCTCCGGGAGCGGTCGTCCGCAGCGTCATGCGGACCAGCACCGGCTTGCCCCCGGTGTCCACCGGCGCGGCCGCGTAAGCGAAAGCCACCTCGCCTGGATCGGCCGTGATCTGGATCCCCACCTGGTCTTGCGACGAGGGGATCAGGTTCCCCACGAATCCCAGGGCCGTGATTTGCCCCGGCAGGGTGTTGGGGACGAAACCGCCGGGTATTTCCTTCCACCCATTCGCCGCCAGGTCTTTCTGATCGAATTCATAAACCGCCAGCGTTTCGGGAGCGAGTTGCCCTGGCGTGGAGGTCGTTATGAAATCCGGGAAGGTCGGTTGGACCGCCGGGGTGGGCGTCACCGTGGCCGTGGCGGTCTGGGTGGCCGGTGGGGTCGGCTCAACCGCCGTGGCCGTGGCGGTCGGCGTGGGTGGCGTCGGCTGCTCCGGTGTGGGTGTCTCCGTGGCGGCCGCGGCGCCGGGTAACGCGACGCCCGCGATCAGGCCCGCCGGTACTAGGCCCCAACAAGGCACCGCGCTGATGCCGTCCTGCGTGAGTTTGGTCAGCTCGGAGCCATCGGGACGCACCTTGTACACGTCGATCTGGGCGGATTCCACCGCGCTGAACACGATCCATTGCCCGTCCGGCGACCAATCGATATGGCTGATGCCCCCCGACGGCACCAAGGTTAGAAAATCCCTCGTGATCTGGATTCCGGGCGCGTCCGACGCGTCCTCCCGCATCAACCACACTGAGTAGCTGCTCACAAAGGTGTTCAGATTCATGAACTGGCGGGTATAGGCGATGTACCTCCCATCCGGCGACCAAACCGGAAAGTCGTCCTCCTCGTAGCCTCCCATCCAGGATTGCGGTGGGAACAGGGGGCGCACCATCGTCCCATTCGGATCGATCTCGTACAATCCGGCCATATGTACGCCCGTCCCCGATAGCATCCGCATGGAACACAAGATCCGGTTCTCGTCGAAGGGATGCCAATCCGGCGAACGCCAAAACTGAAATGGTCCCTGATTGGGAATCGCGGGATGATAGCCGATCCCCGCGTCCGAGCCGTCCAGACGCGCGATCGCCAGGTAACTCGAACTGGGCATGATCTGCCGGGGATTCGCGCCGTCTCCCGGGGCCGGAAAATCCGGAGAAGCCGCGCCCTCGAGAACGGAAAGCGGATTCAGCCATGATTCCGGACGCCGTACTTTCCCCGGGCCGGGCGTGGGAGTCGCCCCTCCCGGCAATTCCGGCTGATACACCTGATAGACCACCCGGGTTTCATCGGGCGAAAACGAGGCATCTTGCGCGGAATATTCCGGTCCCGCGGCGAGCAAAACAGGCGTTCCCCCCGCCGCGGTGGTTTTATAAATCGTCGTCGAGGCTTTGACAATTGGATGGAGAGCGGTAAAAATCAGAACCGAACCATCCCGGTTCAGGCTGGGAGAGAAGAAGATCCCTTTGCCGATGGTCGTTACCGAACTCCCGTCGGGACGCATGGCGAAAACTCCCCAGTCATCCATGATCTCGACAAGTTGCGGGCGGCAATACAATATCCACCCGGGATCCTCCGCCTGGCTGGGCATGCTGAATCCAAGACAAATAATTCCCAACGCGACGATTCCCAATGAACTTCGATTCATATTCATTCCCTCCTTTTCGAGTGAACAATCCGGTCTCCAGGCAAACCCGCGGCGCCTCCTGGACCATGCCCTGCTGTTGTTTTTTCCCAAATCGAATAGGATGAAGATACCGGTTGTTTTTTGGAAAAGAAATGGAAAGATGAATGCATCCAAAGGACAAATAGACTGGTGGAATTGTAGTCATTTTTTGGATGCCATACGAGGGGAACTGGAATGAATGACAAGTCAATGGATTTTCCAGTACAGGAAAAAATTGATATTTTGTATCATCCGGCGAGTGCGTTCCTAATGAGGTAAAATCGATTCCATTCACGCCGGGATGAGGGTTGACGCCAAGGTCCGCCCCGGCTGAAAAATCCTCACCCTAGCCCTCTCCCAGAGGGAGAGGAAATTGAGGGGGTGGTATTCATCGTTCATTGCGAAGAGATGCGAACCGGCGTTCGGGAAAAAAGTACGCACTTGCCGGATGAGCCGATATTTCTCCCTCACGCCCTTGGATAACGGACCGGTGAAAAGGAATAAACCAAAATGGCGGATGCATCCGCCACGGCAGCGCCAAAACGCAAGGATTCCCGCCGGCGCGCGCCGTGGCATGCCCCCGCTGGGAACCGCGCCGATTCCTCTCCTTCCCGGAGATGCCATCCCTGGAAGGCTAGTGCGCAATCATCTGTCTCCCGCCCGTGAAATCCGGCTGGCTGCATTCCTACCCGGTTTCGATCATCTCCAGCAGGCGGGCGGCGGTCTCCACGGCGCGCTGGGAATCGCGGCGCACGTCCTGGATGAACGCGTTGGTCTCCATCTCGCCCCGCACAGCGATGAAATCCTTGAATTTATCCTCCTCGCTCGCGGCGTCCAAACCGAAACCAATCCGGGCGTGCAAATCGAATTCCTTCTGTGCGTCCTGCAGGATCATGTTGTTGAGCTTGATCTTGTTCGTCTTCCAGTCCGTGAGAATCTGGACCAGGTCATCGCGGGTAAACTCGCTCCAGGACTTGTCGAATTGCTTTTCCAATCCGCCGCGGCACCACTCCCACTTGTCGGCCGCGTAATCCCGCGCAATGGCCTGGATGGCCTGCCGGACCTCTTCTACCTCCGCGAACCGGCCTTCCTCCACCCCGTGGATCACTTCCTCCACCCGGGCCGCGGGGGCCATCCATCCGGCCAGGTCCAGCCAGCGCCCATTTTGCGCTCCCCCGCTCCCGCCGAGACGGGCCTTGAGCTCCTCGAAGCGCAATCCGTCCCCGGCCGCGGCCCATGCCGCGACGAGGGCTTCCCCCAAGCCGATCGAGGCGGCCATTTCGTAGTACTTGGCGCAGCGTTTCAACAGCAGGCGCTTGATGGCGATGCCGTTGTGGTTGATGAATTCCAGTTCCTTGGCGCTTTTCTGATACAGCTCGTTCAAAATTTCGACTGCCCGAACCACCTTCTGCAGGACCACGGGATTGAGCAAGTCAAACTGGATTTCATCGAGTTTCTCGGGATCCTGGCGCCGGTCCCGCTTGGCCCATTTCTGGCTGTCGCGGATGGTCCCCACGGTGAAAAGGTTCATCGCGGGAATCAGCGAGCTGCGGCCTTCTTCTTCCGTGATATACGAGAAGGGAAAATCGGACGTGTCGAAGTTGCTGTAGTGCTTGCCGATCACCACCGAGAACGCTCCGATGTGCACGGGCCACAGCAAGTACGAAAATGAGCCGGTCTTGCAGCCCCGCTCCAGGATCCCCTGGTGCGCCGGCCCCAGCTTGTACATGTGGTTGCTTTGGTTGGTCCCGCTGCCGGCGTTGAAGAACGAAAACAGCCCGGCGATCAGCAGCGTGGATTTGTGATGCGTCACCGTGTACGGACCCGCGAAGATCGAACACGCCTCGCCGTGCATCCCTTCCGAATTGGCGAAGAAGGCCGAATTCTCGGCCGAGTACTGCCGCTCGAGCTTCACGCCCTGGCCCACGAAACAGGAAGTGAGCATGGCGGAACTGTCGATCTTGGCGCCCGTCTGCGCGATGAAATCCCGCGCGTACACGCCCGCGCCGAGGGTGGTGGGGGCTTCGGGCTTGCTGACGATCGTCCCGTTCTCCAAATGCCGGCAGCCGGACAACGTGGCCTGGGAGCCCACACGCAGATTGCGGAGCGTGGCGCAGTTCTGGATCACGCTATTTTTCCCGATCGTTCCCCGCGGGCCGCGTTGGTTTTGAATGTACTGCTCGATCAGGGCCCTCAGCCGCTCGATGAACCGGCTCCGGTACCGGTAAAAGACCAGCATGTAGGCGATCTGGGCGGTGAGGCGGTCGTAGAGGGGCAGCGTCCGGCCGCCCGCCTCGTTTACCACTTCGATCGGCGTGCCCTGCCCGAACGCGCTCTCGCCCGTTACCTCCAGGGTTCCCACATTCAGCAGGCGCGCGCCGTCCTGGATATCGTAGCTGGACACGAGACCCACGTTGGCGATCAGCACGCCATCGCCGATGACGCAATCCTGGATGGCGCTGTCGTACAATCCGGGCGGCGCCGCGAAACCATCGGCCGCTTGCGCCTTCTCCCCCAGGACGCCGATCCGGACTTGGCCTCCAAACCGGACCCGGTGGATCCACTCGGCGTGGAACGGATCCGCAACCTTCACGGTGTCCCACGAACGCGCCCGGCAGCCCTGGCGCTCGAGGGTGATGATTTCATCACGAGTCAAGGATCGGTAGTTCATGGCTCTTTGAACCTGACAGAAAGGGGTAAGTGAGAAAGGCAGGTCAGCAAAGCATGACCCTGCCGCGGTAGTTGTTGGTTAGCCATGTAACGTGGGTTGCGCGACGCGAAACCCGCCGCCATCCTGGTCATCTTGTCCATCCTGGCCATCCTGATTCAGACAATTTCCCTCCCTTGCTTTTCCCTCTACCCTCGGGAAAGGGCCACGGTGAGGGAAATCTTTTCATTGGCCACGCTCTTCACGGCCCACTTCCGTGAACTGAGCCGTACCTGCCACTCCACCCTGGATGTCATCCCCGCGCAAGCGGGGATCCAACGCGCTGGCCCGGAGGGACACGAGGCAACGCGCCCCTTCTTGTAGGGGATCTGGATGGTGATGGGTTTGAAACCCATCGGGGATGGTTTAACGCGAAGCGCGTAAACCATCCATCCAACTTCGAGTCCCCTTCAGGGGACGGCTTGACAGCAGCCCGGGATTTTAATCCTGGGCTCATCTTGGTCCCTTATCTCACACCATCACCTTGATGTCGCATGCGCAGCATCCTTTCCCCGGTTCCAGGACGAACAGGGGATTGATGTCCATCTCCTGGATTTGCGGGCAATCCAACGCCAGGCGGGAAAGGCGCGCCAGGCAATCCTCCAGCGCCGTGATGTCTCCCGCCTTCTGGCCCCGGAACCCGGCCAGGATGGGATACGCCTTGGTCTCGTGGATCATGGATTGGATCGTGCGCTGCCCCAACGGCGCGACCCGGAAAATGACATCGTGGAAGACTTCCACGTAAATCCCGCCGTAACCGAACATCACCACCGCGCCGAACGAAGGATCCCGCTTGACGCCCAAAATCACCTCGTGCGCGCCGGTGATCATTTTTTGAATCGTCACGCCGTCCACGCGGGCGTCCGGCAGCTCCTGCCTCACTTGGGTCATGATCCGCTCGTAAGTCTCGGCCGCTTCCGCCGCGCTCCGGATGTTCAGCGCCACACCCTGAAGGTTCACCTTGTGGACAATGTCTTCCGAGGCGATTTTCATCACCACGGGAAATCCAGCCGCCTCGGCTGACCGCGCCGCCTCATCCTCGCTCTTGGCCAGACGGCTTTCCACGACGGGAATTCCGTAGGCCCGGGCCAGTTCTTCCGATTCCCGCGCCGAGAGTATCTGCCGGCCGGCCTCCCGGGCACGGTTTAATACCGCCCGGGCCTTTTCTGGAACGATCCCCTCGGGATTCACGGGGTGGTCGGGCTCCATCTCGCGGGTCTTTTTGAACCGGTACGCGCACGAAAAAGCGCTGCACATCGATTCGGGCAGAATATAGTGGGGAATCTTGTGGCGCAGCAGGATGTCGATGCCCTTCGCCACGTCCGCCTCGCCCATGAACGAGGTCAGCAGCGGCTTGTCCGACTCGGCGGCGTGGTTGCACACCTCCGACGCGATCGCCTCGATGTCGGTCATGGACTGCGGGGTCAGAATCACCAGCGCGCCGTCCACGTTGGGGTCGTTCAGGGTGCTGGAAATCGCCACCTGGTACCGGTCCATCCGCGCGTCGCCAATGACGTCCACGGGATTCTTGACATTGGCCGTCTTGGGCAGATATTCCTTCAACTTCCCGGTGGTCTCGTCCGTGAAACGCGCCACCTGCAGCCGGTTCATCACCGCCGCGTCGGTCGCCAGCACGCCCGGCCCCCCCGCGTTGGTGATGATCGCCACCCGGTTGCCCTTGGGCAACGGCTGGTAGGCCATGGCGATCGCGAAATTGAACATCTCCTCGATCGTGGAGCAGCGGATAATGCCGCATTGCTTCATGGCCGCGTCGCAGATCTCGTCCGAACCGGCCATCGATCCCGTGTGCGACGCCGCGGCCGACGCCCCTTCCTGCGTCCGCCCCGACTTCAGCAGCAGGATCGGTTTCCCCGTTTCGGTGATCACTTCCTCGGCCGCCCGCATCAAGCCGGTCCCGTCGGTCATCTCCTCCAGGTACAACAGGATGACCTGGGTCTTGGGATCATCCTTCAGGTAATACAGCAAGTCGATTTCCGTCACGTCCGCCTTGTTTCCGAAACTGACGAACTTCGAGAAGCCGATGTGCTTGGATTGCGCGTAGTCCAGCACGGCCGTGCACAACGCCCCGCTCTGCGACAGGAAGGCGATGTTCCCCGCCTCCGGCATCTTGCGCGCGAACGAGGCGTTCAGCAATACGGCGGGATCGGTGTTGATCACCCCCAGGCAGTTCGGGCCGATCAGGGTGACCTCATGCCGCCGCGCGATCCCCTGGAGCTGCTGCTCGCGCGCCAGGCCTTTCGGGCCGGTCTCCTTGAATCCCGCCGAGATGATGATGGCCGAGTGGATGCCCTTCTGCCCGCATTGCTCCAGCGCCAGGTTGCACACATGGCTGGGAAACACGATGACCGCCATGTCGACCGAATCCTCGATGTCCACCACGTACTTGTACGCCTTCACGCATTGGATCGACTTGGATCCCGGACTGACGGGATACAAAATTCCCTTGTATCCGCCGGCCAGGAGGTTTTCGAAGATGTCGTGCGGGACCGTCCCGCTGACATTGGTGGTCCCCAGGACCGCGATGGATTGCGGATAAAAAATGGAGTCCAGCTTTTTGGGGGATTGAATGTGGTTGGCCATGATTCAAATCCATTCCTGCACCAAGATCAGGATGCGCACGCAGACACGGGTTCTTGAGTGCAACCGGCCCCGTGACCGCCGGTATGTGAATCGGATGGCATATCGTTCGGGAACTTGTCGTTATGTGCCCGTCAACCCACAACACGGTAACGCCAATCAAACCCACGCGGTCAACCGGCCGCTCAAGGCATTAACTGGGCAATGTAATCCACCGCCCCCTGGACGGTCTGCACTTCCAAGGCGGAATCCTCGTCCATCTCGATATCGAATTCCTCCTCGAACGCGGCCACCAGCTCGATGCTCTGCTGCGACACCGCGCCCAGATCGAACACGAAATTCGACTCCGGCCGGATCTCGTCCGCGCTGATCTTTAACACTTTGGCCACCACTTGTTTGACGCGCTCCATGATGGCGTTTCGATCCATGGTTCCCTCTCCATTCTGATGTCTCGTCGGGATGATGTTGCATGCGATTGTATTGAACCGGAATTGGCAATTCTAGGGATCGGTCCTTTTTTTCGGATAAGCGAATTATTTTTACAGAGGCAGGAGGGGTTGGCGCGCAGCGTGTAATCCATCGCCAACCTGGTCGTTTGGTTCATCCTGCTTATTTTGTCCATCCCGGCCATCCTGATTCAGACTACACACCCCACCCCTTACCGTGCCCTCCATGTTCCAATCCGGCCCACCCAAGGCCTGCCTCTTCTGATCCCCTCCCCCATCCCGTTCCTTGACGGATTCCAATCGAATTTAAGATAATAATAATAATAATCACTGCCAGCGGATCGGGATGGATGAGTCGCATGAAATGGATTTCGGCCGCGTATAACCTTCTTCTCACCGGTTCGGGGTTATGCGTATTCTTGGTGATCCCGGCATTTTCAGGTGAATCAACGGTGAAGGATTTATTCAACTCTTCTTCGGACAAATCTTCTGCTGCATCTTCGGTCCAATTGCCGGAAACCGCCGGCCCCTGGAAACGCCCCGAAACCTCCCAGCATTGGGACGCCACGAATCTTTTCGAATACATCGACGGGGCGGGCGAACTGTACCTGGGCTATCTTTTCCAAGGCCTGGATGTGTACTTCTACACCGCCCCCGGCCGGGACGACATTCTCGTCGAATTGTACGTGATGAAAACCCCGGATGATGCCTTCGGCCTGCTCTCCACCGATTGGGGCGGCGATCCCGTGAACCTGTGGAGCCAACCCATGAAAGAAGAAGCGGACGGCCGTGTTCCCCCTCAGCGCGCACTCTATGGGGCCGGCCTGCTGCGCTTCTGCGTGGGTAACCTGTACGCGCGCGTCATGGCCTACACGGAGACTCCCGAAGCCAAGGAGGCGGTGCTGGCGCTCGGGCGCTCCATCGCTTCCGGACGCGACAATCCCCCGCCCCCCGCGTGGATCAACCGCCTGCCTTTGCGCTTGGCCGATGCGTGGCGGCTGGTTCCCAGCCGGGTGTGTTTCTTCCGCTCCCACTTGATCCTCAACTCCGCGTATTTCCTGAGCCAGCAAAACATTTTGAACCTGAATCACGCCTGCGAAGCGGTCTTCGCCCTGTACGAATCACCGGTTTCTCCCAACGATTCCCGGCGGATCAAGGCGCTCCTGATCCGTTATCCGGATTCCGAATCCGCGCGAAAAGCCCTCCGGCGGTTTATGGAAGCCTATCTGCCGGAACATGCCGCCGAACAGCCGGGAAATCTATCCGATGAATTTCAATGCGTCTACAATATTGAGGATGGTTGGCTGGCTGGCGCGGTGCGACACAACCGCGCGGCCATCCTTTTTGAATGCCCAGATCAACAAACCGCTCAATCCATGCTCCAGCATGTGAGCGGGGAAATTCAGCGCGAGGAGGACAACGATGACAACCCTTAAACCCGTCTTAACGCGTCGTGATTTTGTCCGTGGCACCGTGGGCGCGACGTTGGGCGCCTCCCTCTTCGGCGTCACCCCCCAATCCGCCCGGACAGCCGAATCCCGCTCCAGCACCGTATGCGTGATCCGCGACGAAAAGGCCCTGGGGGAAGGCAACAAGGTGGATTCCGCCGTCCTCCAGAAAATGTTGGATGAATTGCTCCTCCAATTCACCGGCAAATCCACCCCCAAGGAAGCTTGGCTCTCCCTGGTCAAGCCGGACGACACCGTGGGCCTGGTGGCCACCCCGCACCTGAATCCCACCCACGCCGAACTGGTGGAGCTGGTCAAGGCCGGCCTGACCGCCGCGGGCATCCCTGGGAACAAGATCCTGGACGCCCAAGGCAAGCCCGACCGCCCCGAGGCCTGCACCGCCCTGATCGCCCTCCCGGCCCTCAAGGCGCATTGGCTGACCGGCTTCGGGACCGTGATGAAGAACTACATCACCTTTTCCGGCAAGCCCAGCAGCTACCACGGTGAGAACAACGCCAAACTCGGCGAAATCTGGAACCTGCCCGCCGTCAAGGGCAAAACCAAACTGGTGCTCGTCGACGCGCTCCGGCCCCTGTGCGACAAGGGCCCCCAGCCCGATCCGCGCTTCCTGTGGAACTACAACGGCCTGATCGCCGGAACCGATCCGGTGGCCGTCGAAACCATCGCCCTCAAGATCATCGAGGAAAAACGCAAGACATTTCCCGGCGGCCTGGGACCCCTCTCGCCCCCGCCCCTCTGCGTGGAAACCGCCGACAAGGTCTATAACCTGGGAACCAGCAACCTGGCGGAGATCAAAGTCACTACCCTCGGCTGGGACAAAGACCTGCTGCTGTAAGATGGATTATTTATAGGATGGATTAGCGCGCCAGCGTGTAACCCATCAAGCCTCACGATCCGCGAAATCCCTTCTCCCCTCCCCTCTCCCTGCTATGGGAGAGGGGACGGGGGTGAGGGAATTTTTTTAGGGGCGAACCTTCGTGTCCCCTCTGCTTTTCTCCGTGGAATCCCTTGATTTTTTCCCGGCAATCCGTGTTTCAATCCCCGCGCCCCATCCCCTGCACAAATCCCCCCTCGTTTGCTATGGTCGAACCGGTATCCAACTGAACAATTGAGAGAGTGTAAAACCCATGCGCGCCGCGGCTTCTTTCCCTATATCAATCCTGTTCGTGAGCCTTTCCGCCTTTTCGCAAGAGACCATCATGGTCCGTCCACAAGAAATCGACGACGTCCTGAACAATCCCCACATGGGCTTCATGACCTTCCAGCGCTTCAACGGCGACGAGCTCAACCAGGGCAAGTCATGGACGGAAGGCTACCCCATCCAGTACCAGGAATTTGACGGGGATCTGAAGAATCCCAACCACCCGGACACCACCATCGCCTATTTCCGCGTCTATTGGAAATTCCTCGAGCCGGAGCAGGATAAATATAGATGGGATCTGATCGACCAGGCCCTGCGCACCGCCCATCAGCGCGGCCAGACCCTGTGGCTGCGCGTCGCCCCTTATGGGACCGGCAAGGACAACGATGTCCCCGATTGGTACCGCGAAATGGCGGGCGAGGAGAAGGGTCTGCCCGAGGAGAAATGGCGCACCGATCCCGAGAATCCCCTCTACCACCAGCATTTCGGCAATTTCGTGCGCGATTTCGGCGCGCGCTATGACGGCCATCCCGGCCTGGAAAGCGTCGATCTCTCCATCGTCGGCGCGTGGGGCGAGGGCGCGGGCTCCGAGCTGCTCACTCCCAAAACCCGCGAGCGGCTGCTGAACGCCTACCTCGAATCGTTCCGCCGCACGCCGCTGGTCATGCTCCTCACCGATCCTGAAACCAACCGCTACGGCCTCTCAAAACGCAACGTGGGCTGGCGGGCCGATTGCCTGGGCGACATGGGCGGCTTCAGCCCCGCCTGGTCGCACATGAACGACATGTATCCCCAGGCCATCATCGAGTGCGGTTTGCAGGACGCCTGGAAGAAAGCTCCGGTCTCCCTCGAGGTCTGTTGGGTGATGCAGCATTGGAAAGACATGGGGTGGGATGTCGATTACATCATCGACCAGTCCCTCAAGTGGCACATCAGCTCGTTCAACGGCAAGTCGTCCGCGGTTCCCGAGGAATGGCGGCCGCAGGTGAACCGCTGGCTGAAATCCATGGGCTACCGCTTCGTGCCGCGCAAGTTCACCTATCCGTCCGTGATCCAGCCCGGCGGATCGATGGCGTTCACCTCCTGGTGGGAGAACCAGGGCGTGGCGCCCTGCTACCGCTATTACCGCCTGGCGTTCCGGCTAAAGAACGAGCAAGCCACATCGATTCTCTATACCGAATCCAACATCCGCTCCTGGCTGCCCGGTGACAATCTGTGCGACGGCGAGATCGCGGTTCCCGCGGATCTGCCCGCGGGCGAATACGAGTTGTCCCTCGGCCTGCTCGACGAACTGTCCGAGAATCCCAAGATCCAGCTGGCCATCGCCGGCCGCGACCCCACCGGCTGGTACCCCATGGGGCGGATCGAGGTGAGGAGGTAATTAGCTTCCCCGGTGATATGCTTTGGTGTTTTGGATAGGTCGCGCCCGGGGCGCCAAAGTAATTTACTTTTCCTTTATTTCCGCGGCCGGTAAAAGCCAATATTCCTTGTTCGCCTCCCACCATTGGAGGCAATGCTCACGCACTTGATCGAATTGGATATTGTGTTCCTCTATGGATTTTTGCAGAGCTTGATCCGTCCAATAATCGATGATTTCCACCATCTCCCTGATATCGATCCGATTGAAATCATTTTGTTGAAATTTCAGCATGAGGGAGGGCAATGCGGCAATACCGAGATTGTGAATCGATTGAAGTGTTCGTCTTTTCTCATCGAGGGACATGGGAGTTCGATTGCAGGAGTCATAAAGTGAAGAAAATACTTCTTCTGTCCGAAAACGTCCCTTCTCCCACCAATCCAACCATAATTTTGTGTTCTTCATGCAATTATATCGGTCGATATCATTGAGGGGATTCGGTGAGAATTCCTTCTTGGTGATTTTTTTCATGGCATTGAAAAATAGTTGTGAAGCGGTTGGATAGCTGTTTTTATCTTTCATGACTTCATGGATATACGGCAGCGCGGGAGGACCCAGGGCGATGATATTCTTTAAGGAATCCAGGACCTCGGATTCCAGCAAAAAAGAGGGATGCGTTTTCTGGACATAGGCATGCCACTCATCCAAACGGCGTTGGAATTCTTCCCGGGTTGCACTCATGCATCCCAAAACAGCGCCGATTCCTCGTGTTATGCTTTCCGAAGTGGCTTGCAAGTAAACAGGGTCGTAACGCTCGATATTCAATTTCGGGACGCCGGACTTGCGCAATGGATACAATTTGGAAATGATCTCCTCCCGGTTGGGACAGGGGTGCTTCTTTTCACATACTATCATACGTAAATAAGATAACGCTTTATGACGGATGGCAATGTTCTTGGAATCCAGGGCTTTCACAATGATTTTCAAGGAGGCATCAAAATCATTATCCTTGATATAGGCGGATTGAATTTCATCAAAAAGATCATTGACATAAAAAAGATATAAATCAAATGCGATTTCCTTCTTTTTGTCCGTCGTGTCCTCATTGATTCTCTGCCCTAAAAGTTCATTCAACCGATCCAATGCCGATAAGAGCAGATCAGGTATTTCGTCTTTTTTCGCGTGGTAATAGGCTTTCGCGAAGGTTTTAACCAGATATTGAATCTGATAAACCCGGTAATTCTCAGTGGCAATACACCGTTGCATGAAATCATCCAAATCCTCCTTGAATTGATCAACATCCTGAGGCTCCATGCCGTGGACGAGAGTAAGGATTTGTTGATCGATCTCCAACACCGTGAAGGGCTTGTCAATCACATCCAACACCTCGTTGAAGGCCGGGCTGCAAGTTGCCATTTCCCCGGCCCAGGGGATCCAAAGTGCAATGGTTAAAGAGACGAGGGTAAGCATGGGATTCTCCTTCCGGTATGATTCACCCATCCTTGGGAGAAAATTATATGCCGCCCCTTCAGGGCTCGTTTTTTTCGTTTCCCCGTTCCCAGGGCTGGTGCCCTGGGCTATTTCATACCGCGCTTTCCGCGCTCAAAAAAAAGCATTCTCCCCCCCGGTAATGACCTCCCCTCACCACGGCCGCGGGGCTTCGGCGCCGAGGCCGGGGCCCAGGAACACGGCGTTCCACAGCAGGCGCGTGGTTTCGGGATAATACCCGCGTTCGTCCGGCTCGAAGGGGAAGAGGATGATCTGCCCTTTGCCCCGGCCCTCGCGGGTGGCGTAGGCCGTCTTGGCCAGGCGTTTCCGCGCCTCCGGCCAGAGCAGGCCGCTGATCCGGAGGGACGCTTCATCGGTAAACCGGACGGCCGTCTCCACCGGCGGCTTGGCATAATAAGAAACGCCGCTGCCCACCATCACCGCCAGGGGATCGTTCACGCCGTACGCCAGCCAATGATAGGGATCGGTCCGCGCCTTCAAAAACGCCCCGTGCGGGCTGAAGCGCCGTTCCCAGGCGTCCTGGCGTTTGAGTTTTTCCACATTCTCCGGCTTCGCTTTTTCTTCCTTCGTCGCCGACGCGATCTCCGGCCGGTAGTCCCACACATCCGCCTGGCTGGCGGTGGCGGTGAGCGCCCGCTCTTCCCGCTCGACCGCTTCCTCAAACTCGTCCAGCTTGTCCAACACGTCTCCCCGTTCCCGCACCGCTGAAAGGCCGTCCTTGGGATCGGTGAACGTGGAGACCGCCGAACCTAGCGCCACCAAGGTCCCGCCGTTCTCCACCCACGTCTTCAACTTCTCCAGGCCGCCTTCCCGCGCGCTGGAACGGAACGAACCGGCGGGGAAGACGATCACGTTGTAGTTGCGCAAATCCCATTCCATCAAATCGTCGAGGTCGAGCGCCGAGGCGCGGACCCGGCAGCGCTCGTCCAACCAATGCCACACCGCCCCGAAGGAAGTCGTGCTGACCGGCCGGCCCGTCATCACCGCCACGCGGGGAGCGGCCAGCAGTTTGAAATGTTGCCCGCCGAGATCGACGCCGCCCAAATCCAGCGCGGTGTCCGCCCCGTAAACCGCCGCGCCGGTTTCCTGGCTGATCCGCGCGACCTCCTCATGCGCGTGGTTCTGGTTTTCCACGTTCCGCAGCAGAAAACTGCCCTTGGGGAACGCCCGGCCGCCCACCCGGAACTCCTTGTCGCTGCACCGTACCGCGAAGCCCTGCTCCAGCAGGCGGGTGACCGCCAGGGTCGAGGGATCTTCCGCGGCGGACAGGACATAGCCATATGCGGGCCGTGCGCTGGGGCATTGCCCTTCCGGCGGGGAAACTTGCGCGACACGCGTCATGGGCGCCTCCACGGGCGCGGTCGCCTGGTAACACGCCACACCATAGGCGATGGGCATCGACCAGGCCGAGACATCGTACAAACGGGACTCGTTCTTCTTCTCCAGGTAGAAGCGCTCCTCGGCCAGAAATTCATCCTTCATGCGCGTGTCGAATTCCAGCACGGCGTTCAGCAGGTTCTTCATCGGCTGGCGGGCGGGGATGATCCAGGTCCCGGCGGGGAATTGCTTATTGGCGATGGAGGTCCCCAGCGGGGTCCGCAATCCCGCCGCTGGAAACGGCGCGTCCGCCCGGTGGATATCAATCCCCAGCCGCAGGAGATTCTCCGCCAGGGCCGTCTCCCGCGCGGGATTGGTGGCCGGTTCAATGAGATACGCGTGGATTTGTTGCTCTCCCGGCGGCTGCAGGGCTTTTTGCTTTTCGGCATAATAATCGCTGAGGATGGCCTGCCGGTTCGACGCCAGCGTGCCCAGGTTGGACAACGAGCTGGTGATTTGATGATGCACGGTTTCCCGGTAGGTCATGATCACCCCGTCGTTACGGCGCACCACGGTCCCCGCCACCCCCGCCTGCTCGTACAGAATCATGATCGCGCCCGCGTAGGCGATCCAATCCGTATAGCCGGGATACCAGTTGTCCAGCCATTCCCGCGTATAGTAACTCCAGCCATGCCGGTCAAAGGCCTGCGCCTGGTTTTCCGCGAAAATCCGGATCCACTTGTGATACGAAGGCGATAAATACGGATTCAGCGGCTCCCGCGAGGGCGAAAACAGGTAGGTTTCCCACGGCTCCATTTCGTGCGAATCCACGGCCAGCTGCGGATTCCACTCCCGCAGCGCGTTCACCCGTGCCCGGGTTTCGGGCTGCGAAAGGATGAAAAAATCGCGGTTCAAATCGAAGAAGTAATGGTTTCCCCGCCCCCAGGGCCACGTGCCGGTGTGATGCGCGCTTTGCATATCCGGATTGGTCACTTTCCCGATGAACATCCGCGTCAGCGTCAGGGCGCGCTCGCGTCCATCGGGATTCTGCTGGGGATCGATGCAGACCACCACATTCTCGCGGATCCGGCGGCTGGCCTCGTCCCGCCCCGCCGCCAACTGATACGCCACCCAAATAGCCGCGTCGGTGCTGGAGAGTTCATCGCCGTGGATGCCGTAGGCCATCCACGCCACCGCGGGCGTCTCGCGGATGATCGCCTGGGCGTCCTCGCCGTTCCCCAATTTGTTGGGATCGGCCAGCTTCCCGATCCGTGCCTGAATCTCTTCCAGGCGGGCCATGTTCTCCGGCGACGAAATCACCAGGTAAAACAATTGGCGCCCTTCGTGGGTTACTCCGTATTCGCGAAGTTGGACGTGTTTCACCGACTCGCTCAGGGCTTGAAAATACCGCCGGGTCTGTTGGGTGTCCGCCGGACGCGCGCCCACGGGGAATTCCAGAATGGCCTCCGGCGCGGGAACCGCGGGATCGTATTCGCTCCCCTCCACGAAGGGGACGGTATATTCCATCTCACTCGCCGCGCCCGCCCCGCCGACGGTATATATCACACTCGATAAAAGACAAACACACCAAACAGCTGTTCGAATCGTTTTCGCATTCATGGGCGATTCTCCTTCCGTTTTATTTTGCATAAATATCAAATCGCGTGAAGACAGGATACGCGCGCCCAATTCCGGCGGGATAAAAGGTACGTTGCCGGAGGCCCACCCGATTCAAGGGGTAATCATCAACGCAGAGTGTAAATCTTTGTGTAGAATCAGAACTTATAAGGTTCATCCGGTAAGTGAGGACGGAGCGGCAAAAAGTCTCTTGATGGTGGTGCAGACATCTTGTCTGCGCAATATAGGATTGCAGGCAGGATGCCTGCACCACAATGTATAAAACATATCAGTTGTATTTTCACTTTTTGCCGGAGCGTCAGTGAGTACTTTTTTTTCCCCACCAGGCCACTTTTCCATCGGGCTGGCCGGGGAAATCAATCCTCTAATCCCCTCTCCCTCTGGGAGAGGGCCAGGGTGAGGGAATTTTGGTTATGCCGGACCTGGGTGTCCACCCGGATCAGCGAGTGGATGAAAGGCCTTTTTCACCAGCAGGTACTCACTAGCCGGATGAATCTAATTATCACTTTTAACCGCTACATCACATATTGGATGCCCCAAAAGAAAAAGGACCGGCGCCCCAAGGGGACTTCCGGTCCTGGAATGACGATCGACTAATGAATTACGCTTTGGCGTCTTGATACCGCTTGTTCACTTCTTCCCAATTGATCACATTGAAGAACGCCTTGGTGTATTCCGGACGCCGGTTCTGGTATTTCAGGTAATACGCGTGTTCCCACACATCGAGCACCAGCAGGGGAACGACGCCCCATTGCGTGAGGTTCTGGTGCTTTTCCGACTGCAGAATCACCAGGTTGTCCACCTGCGGCTGATAAGCCAGGATGCCCCAGCCGGAGCCTTCCACGGCGTTGGACGCCGCCTGGAACTGCGCCGCGAACGCGTCATAACCGCCGAAAGCCTTGTCGATCGCCTTGGCGATATCGCCGGAGGGCTTGCCACCCCCCTTGGGGCTCATGATTTCCCAAAAAATGCTGTGCAGGAAATGGCCGGAACCGTGGAAGGCCAACTCGCGGGAGAGATGCTTGACCGCGGCGAAATCACCCGATTTGCGGGCTTCTTCGAGTTTCTTTTCCGCGTTGTTGAGACCGTCCACATAGCTTTGATGATGTTTGTCGTGGTGCAGGCGCATGGTCTGCTCGTCGATGTGGGGTTCCAGGGCGTTGTAATCATACGGTAACGGCGGCAATACGTGGGGCATGGATTTTTCCTCCATATTGGGTGTATCGGATTTTTTTGTCTCATCCGCGGCGAGGGCTTGCCGTCCATTTCCAAGGGAAACGAAGCCGACGGCGAGAAGTCCGCTGCACGATGTGACAAATTGGCGTCGCGTAACCACTGGTTTGTGACCTCCGTGCTTGATATAAATATAATAATATTGATAATCTTTCTAAAATCAAGGGCTCAACGCTGTTTTGATGGTGCATCAAACTCAATAAAATGAGCATGTTGAAAAAAAATCGTATGGGTGAATACAGAAAAAATACTACTTTCTTTATATATTTTATAATGTATCGCAGGGTTTGCAAAAAAATTCTAACTGATTTGGGTAGAGTGAGTATCGAAATTCACCATCGGGACGCGGAAGGTGTGGAGAGAGACACGAAAGGCGCGAATGAAAGGGATAGGATGAGGGATAAGAGGGAAGAGTCAGTCCAAGGATAATTGATTTCCGTGGGCCTATGGAAACAGGGCACATTGCCACGTGTCCCTGCAATGAAGGGCGGTGGTTGATTACCCTAACAAATCCCGAACGGCTTCCAGCAGGCGGCGGTTTTCGTCCGGCGTGCCGAGGGCCAGGCGGAGGGCAGGTCGGCCCAGGTTCAATGCGGCGGATTGATCGGAAACCAGGATTCCCCGCTCCGCCAGTAAGCGGGCGGGATGACGGTCCGGCGGAGTTTCCGGCCATAAGGTAAGCAGAAAATTGGCGTGAGAGGGCAACACCTCCAGGCCGAGGGCTTCCAGGTCCCGCCGCAGGATCGCGCGCGCCTGGATTAGTCCGCGGATCCGTTCCCGGTGGATTTCCACCTCCTCGAGCGCGGCAAGGCCGGCCGCCTGGGCAAGGGCGTTGACGGGAAAGGTCATGGCGTGGCGGGCCAGGATGTCCACGGTTTTCTCCTGGCCCACGGCATATCCCAGCCGCAGTCCGGAAAGACCGAAACTCTTGGACAGGCTGCGGATGATGAGCAGATTCTCATGCTGTGGGATCAGGTCCACCACCGTCTCGCCACAAAACTCGAAATAGCATTCGTCCACGGTCACGATCCCCGGCCATTGGTCGAGATACTCCACGAGCCGGCCGCGGGGCGTCAGGGTTCCCGTGGGATTGTTGGGATTGGCGATGAAGGTGAGTGAAACAGCCTCGTTCTTCACCATGGACAAAGCGGAAGCGCACGGGGGTAGTGCGCAATCTCCCGCCCTTTCCAGAGTTAGCACCGGAATGCCATGGCGTTGGGCGGCGAAGGCGTAAACGAAAAAGGAAGGCTCGAAGGTCGCCACGGGGCGGGAAGGATCGGCGAAGGCCACCACGGCCAGGTCGATGAGTTCATCCGAGCCGTTGCCCAGGAGAATGTTCTCCGGCCTAAGCCCATGGTCCACATACTCGGCCAGCCGGACGCGGAGAGCGAGGCCGTTGGTGTCGGGGTAGCGGTTGGCGTGGCGGGCGGCTTCGGCGATGGCTTGCTGGACCCGGCCGGTGGGAGAAAAGGGATTTTCGCCCAGGTGCAGGAATATAGTGTCCAGCGTGTGGGGACGCCAGAAGGAGGGGATATCGTGACGGGGAGGAAGGTTGTTATTCATGGATTATACCAATTCAATGAATGATGATCATATCAATATGTTATACCATCACATCCACGTTTTCCCTCACCCTGCCCCTCTCCCAGAGGGAGTGGGAAATAGAAAATCGAAGGGATTTTGATGGGTTACGCCACGCTAACCCATCCTACCACTACCCTCACCCTGCCCCTCTTCCAGAGGGAAAGGGAATTAGTAAGAGTCGAAATAAGAAAAAGCGGGGCGCTTTTCGTGGGAAAAGCGCCCCGCGGGTTTCGCTTTCGTGCTTGCGCTCGTGCTTCGGCGATTACGCTTTTTCCGCGCCCATGCCGTCTTCGAAGGAACCGGCGGCGGCGGGAAAGCAGAGTTTGTCGCGGACGAACTGAATGCCGTTGACGCTGGTGGCGTCGCCGTCGCGGTGGGCGCTCTCGGCCTCGACGACGAGGGGAGCCGTGCCGGAGCCCATCTTGCTGAGGTATTTCTGCGGATACCCGACGGCCAGCATCAATTCGACAAAGCGGGTCATGTTGATATCGCCGGAGGGCAGGTCGGTGAATTGCATGGAACGCTTTTTCCAATCACTTTCCATGGCGCGGAGGGGGAAACCGGGGCGGACCACATGGTTCTTCACATGGCATCCATAGCAGTAGTCAGCCACTTTCAGGAAACGGGTTTCCCAGCTTTCGCCTTCCCAGCAGTGGGAGGGATCGACGTTGACGCCCAGGCACTTGTCGTTGCCGCAGATCTTCACCAGGCGCAGAAAATCATCGGCGCACATGGCGGCGGTTCCCGGGTGGATTTCATGGCACAGCACAATGCCCAGGGAGTTGGCGTGCTGGCGGATCTTGGCGGTCTTGGTGATAAAACGCTCGTCGCCCTGCTTCAGGAGGTCATAGCCGGGGCCCGCGAAGAATCCCCAGGGATAGCCGGTGGCCATCTCCCAGCCGTAGGCCGCGCCCCAGAACATGGGAACGACCTTGACGCCCAGCGCGGCGGCCAGGTCGAGCGCTTTCAGTACATACGTTTCCGCCCATTGTTCGATTTTGGCTGGGGCTTCGTTGTGGAGAGTGGCAGGGATGAAGGGACGGATGGTCGGGCTGCCGGTCCAGGCGGTGGTGTGGACCCAGAAGGGGCAGTGGGTGGAGATGCCGTCCAGTTTCAACCCCCGGGAAGCGAAGGCATCCTTGATTTCGTCCACGCTTTTGAAGCCGCCTTGGCCGTCTTCCAGCATGAAGTTGGAAGGTTGGGCGCCCGCCGCGCCGGCTTTCTTGGCGAAATCCAGAAATCCCTCGAGGCCCTTGGGACCGTGCTGCGCTCCCTCGATGCTTGCGTGAAATACCGCTTGTGCCATGGTACTACTCCTTTCCTTATCTACTTATTTCGTACATTCGCATTTGAATCCAACCCCAGGGGAGGGCGATTCCCGGTTTTCAGGGCCTGCAAGGTCCGGATCCCCATTGGATAGAAGTCTTTCCAACCTACTATTATTCCTGGATTCCTTCAAGGCATGCCGTAGGTTAAAACCCGCAGCTACTCAAATGGAATCCCCGGCGGGGATTGTTTCAATTTACCTGTTTGCCAAGATATTTCCCAGGGCTGAAGCCCTGGGCTAATTTAAAATGCCCTACGAGGAGTTCCGGGATTGAATCCGGAACAACGAATCCGCGGCCCCTTGAAAGGGGCGCTGGGGATGAGCAGGGGTATAGGCACTGCAGGTGAGGGGGATGAGTCGAGTAAAGGTGTTCCCTCACCCTGGCCCTCTCCCGGGGGGAGAGGGAATGTTGGAAGAGAGGCCATGGGCGATTTGTTTGACTCAGGACGGAAAAGATAGCCTGGATGGTGGTGAATATCGCGGCAATCCAACCACCCTGGATCTTGCCAGGCCGTACACCAAAGTCCGCCTCGCCTCATGATGGATTACGCGCGGTCGCGGTAACCCATCCACCATTTTCAAGAATCCTTCCAATCCCGCAGGGGATGCTCGCGGTCCTTCAGGGGGAAGGGTACGCGCGCCTGGGCCTTGTGCGAGTGATAGACCGCGCAGACCATTTCCACTGCCCAGCGGGCGTCCTCGCCGCCGCAGTGGGGTTGTGTATCGGTTTCGATGGCGTGGATCAAATCGCGGATGGGATGCGTGAGGACTTCCGGCTTGGTCAATTTCCGCACCGCATCCAGCGGCTTCCACGCTAAACCGGGATCCATCAGGGCCAGGAACGGGGCATCGAGCACGAACGCGCCCACGCTTTCCTGGAAGGTCAAAATCCGTTTCGTGCCGAAGAGTTCGAATCCCCACTTGGACAGTTTTTTATCCAGGAACGCGAAATTCTGGTTCCATTCGGGGCTGCCTTTCACCGACGACCACCGGAAGAGAATGTTGCCGGGGAATTGATACTCGGCGCGGATGGTGTCACCCGCCACGGTGTAAGGCTCCTGGCCGCGGCGGACATCGGCGGGGGTGGCGTCCCGGCCGCCCACCGTGACCGACGCGAAACACCACAGGGGATCGGCGCGCAGGAAGAAGCGCATAATATCCATGTCGTGCGAGCCGAGAACGATCAGGTCTTCCCCGCCCGCCCGCGCGTCCTGCTTGCCCTGGAAACGGAACTCGAGGATCTGTCCGAAATACTCCTCGCGGATAAGCTGCTCGATAATCAAGAAATGGTCCATGAAGCGCCGGGTGTGCGCCACGGCGATTTTCAGTCCACGCTTTTGGGCGGCGGCGAGGATGTCGTCGGCTTCGCGGGGAAACTCGGTGAGGGGCTTCTCGATGTAAAGATGCGCGCCGGCCTCGAGGGCGGCCAGGGCCATTTCGCGGTGGCAATCGGGCTGGCGGGAGGCGATGCTGACCAGATCGGGCTTTTCCTTTTCCAGCATTTCGTGGAAGTCGAGGTACGGCCGCGGCGCTCCGGTGCGTTGCGCGGCGGCCTTAAGCCCCTCGGGATCCGCGTCGGCCACGGCCGCCAGGGTGACGTTCTCGAGGCCGTTGAAGATGGTATCGAGCCCATGCCCGTAATCCCCTCCCCCCGTGCGGCCGATGACGGCGGCCTTGTAGGTGCGGGAGGACGCGGCGGCGGCGATCCGTTTGGCGCTCCAATAGGAGGCCCCGGCAAGCAGTCCGCTGCGCTTGATAAAGGAACGGCGGTTGGTATCAGCAGTCATGAGTTTGGCCTCGCGTAAAGGGTTTGAAACTATTTACCGGTTTGCGGTTCAGCATTTGAGCGCCTTCGGCGCGGCATATGTATAGCGCAGGGCATAAGCCCTGGGAGGAATAAAAGAAGAGCAATTAATCCCCTCTCCCTCTGGAAGAGGATCAGGGTGAGGGAAGACCTGCAAGGAGGCAATCCATTCACGATATTCTGCGATCAGGTAAACAGTTACAAGTGTTTTTTGTTCTAAACAGAACCGGGAATATTGTAACGAAAATTCCTATTAAAACGAACAGTCCCTTGGTCACAAGACCATCAAGGCTGGGAGGCGTTGGACGTCTTTTGAGCCTCGGCTTTTTTCCAGGAGCGGACGTAATCGATGCGGTAGGTGGCGGGCAGGGTACCGGCATCCGGCAAGCCGAACCAATCCGGCATGGTTTCCGAATCGAAGTTGAGCGTCAAGGCTTGATGGCAATATTGGTTTTTCAGGGTTCGGACCACCTGACCGTCGACATGCCACTTGATGTTTTCCTCATCCCATTCCAAGGCGTACACATGAAAGTCACCGGCCAGCGGGAACGGCGTTTCCCAGGTCTGGGAAAAGCTCAGGTGCTTTTCATCCGTCCCCTTGTAGGTGGGCGTGTGGAAGACGTGGACATTCATGTGGTATTTATTTTCATGTCCAGGCGCCGACGCGCCCATTTCGAAGACATCGATTTCCGTCCAGATTTCCGGAGTGATGTCATAAAACCAGAACGAGCTGGAGGCCCGGGATTTCATCGGCTGGCAACGAATCTCGAAATACCCATATTTCACCCGGGCTTTGCTTTGCACGGCGGCGGTGGTGAACGTGTGATAGCCTTCAGGCAGGCCGGGGAGGTTCTCGGCCTTGGCGGTCAGGTGGAGCATGCCGTCATGGACCGAGACGTTGCCCGGCGAAAAGAATCCCGGTTGACGGCCTTTCCAGCCGGGATTGTGATCGAACCACTTGGTGGCATCCAGGGCCGCGCCATTGAATTCATCGGTCAGTTCCGGGATGGGAACCCAGGCGGCGGATTGCGGAGGCTCCGCGGACAGTGGGAGAGGGATCAGAAAAAAGGCCACAAAAAGAGTTGAATAGACTGACAGTTTGAAATGGATCATGACGATATCTCCAGGAGGATCCAACCAAAGCGATTGATACGTCTGGATCATCAACATAGCAAAACTGAAGCGGCGTATCCAGCGAATGCGCGCAATTTCAAAAAGATGCGACCCGTTCCGGATGGATCAGGCTTTCTGGATCACCCTTTCTATCCTTTTTCAGGAAAAGGATTCAGTCTTGTTGAGTTTTCGTATTCCATGCTTCCTCTGTATTCAGTTTCGTGACGCAAGCGCCAATGGCCCGCCCGAAACTCGCCCGCGGCATCTCCCGGGAAAAGGACGATAACGGCGAAAGGATCAACAAGAGGAATAATTCCCTCTCCCTCTGGGAGAGGGCCAGGGTGAGGGTTTTTGGATGGGGTGGACCTTGGCGCCCGTCCCCCATGGATCCGAATGGGAAAAGTTCAATAAAGAACATCCGAAGAGAATTGGGTATCCTCTTCCTCTTCCTGTTCCCATGGCTCGTCCGGGGGCGGGGGAGGAGGATTCTTCGGGATTTGCTGGAGCAGTTCGGCCAGCGCGGTTTTGAAGGGAGAGAGATCCGCGTCGTTCAAGGCCGAACAGCGCACGCTGGGATTCACCCGGCGTTCGAATTCCCGCAGCACCAAATCGCCGGCCAGGCGGTCGACCTTGTTGAATACCGTCAGAATCGGCTTTTGCGAACATTCCAGGGTTAACAGCACGTCGTGCACGGCATGGAACTGCTCTTCCAGGAACGGCGAGGCGGCGTCCGCGACATGAATCAACACGGTGGCCTCTTCCACGACTTCCAGCGTGGCCCGGAACGCGGCCAGCAAGGGCTGAGGCAAGTCGGATATGAAGCCCACCGTGTCCGACAGCAGGACGGATTGATGCTCATGGAGAAACAGCCGCCGGGTGGTGGTGTCGAGGGTGGAAAACAGCTGGTCGCGCGCCACGACCGCGGCGTCCGTCAACCGGTTGAGCAGCGTTGATTTTCCCGCGTTGGTATAGCCCACCAGCACGGCGGTGGCGATATTGCGCCGCTGGCGTGACTTGCGCTGCAGCCGCCGCGCGTCCCGGATCTTCTCCCACTCCCGCCGCAGCCGCGCGATCCGCTGGTCGATACGCCGCCGGTCCACCTCGAGCTGGGTTTCGCCGGGGCCGCGGGTGCCGATGCCGCCGCCCAGCCGGGAAAGCATCACCCCCCGGCCGGTCAGGCGGGGACGGAGATAGCGCAGCTGGGCCAGCTCCACCTGGATCATGCCGTCCTTGCTTTGGGCGTGCTGGGCGAAAATGTCAAGGATCAGTTCGGTGCGGTCCACAATGCGGCGCTTGAACTCATGTTCCAGGTTGCGTTGCTGGACGGGGGTGAGGTCCTGGCTGAAAAGGATCAAGTCGAGATCGTGGGCGGCGATGTGCTCCTTGACCTCTTCCAGTTTCCCCTTGCCGATGAAAGTGGCGGGATTGATCGATTTCAAATGCTGCTCGCAGGAGTCCACGACCCTCGCTCCGGCCGTGGCGGCGAGGTTTTTCAACTCCTCGGCCTGATGCTGCGCGCGGAGACGGTCGACGGTGGAGGGAAAGGCGGCGAGGAGCAGGGCTTTCTCGTATAAGCCGGATTGAATTCGTTTCAAATTGGATCTTCCCGCGTTAAAAAACAAAATGGCCTATACAAAAGTATAGTCCATTTCCTCGAGTCCGTGCGGCCGGGTTTCAGGAAATTCCGGGTTGGTTTTCGGTTCGCAAACCGGGCCCCGCGAGAAGTTTCCTGTTCGTTCACCGGTGCTCTCGTGGAGTTTCCCGTTCTCCCATCTGATTCCAGCGGACGCGTGTCTTGGCCGCGGGGGTGACCGTGGCGATGGCGTGCTTGTAGATCAGATACTGCTCTTCCCGCTCGTCATTGATGAGGATCACCGTGAAGTTGTCAAAGGCGGATATTTTCCCGTGCAGATCGGAACCATCGAGCAGATGGATGTTCAGCGCCACTTTCTCACGCCGCGCCTGATTGAGAAAACTATCCTGGATATTCATTACACTTTTCACAACCATTCAGCATGTCCCTCCAATTCTGGGGCAATCCAAAATGATTCCAGTCTAACTTCTCGAAGCTATATTGTTACCACTCTTCCGCCAAAGTTGCAAGGATACATTTACGGTTTCGTAAAGATTGTTGGAGGAATCCACATCGATCCACTGCGTCTCGAACTGGCGCCGGAACCAGATCATCTGCCGCCGGGCGTACCGGCCGGTCTCCCGGATCGTCTCTTCCAGCGCTTCGTCCCGCGATTTCCGCCCCAGCACGTATTCCCGGCATTCCTTGTAGCCCAAGGCCTGCAGGGCGGTATGCTGGGGACCGCATCCCAACTCCATCAGCCAGCGGGTTTCTTCGATCAATCCATTATGATACATCCACCGGCTGCGTTTTTCGATCCGGCGTAACAAATCGCGGCGGTCCCGCCGCAGGCCGAGGAAGATCGTCTGCCGGATCCAGGGTTTGCGGACCTGTCGGCGCCGCAGTTCGGTGACGGGCATCCCGGTCTGTTCGATGATCTCCAGCGCCCGGGTGATCCGCCGGGCGTCCCGCGGGTGGATCCGGGCCGCGGTCTCGGGATCGGCTTTTTCCAGTTCCGCGTACAGGGCCGCGATCCCCTCGCGGCGCGCCCGTTCCGTCAAACCTTCCCGCAGGGCCGGGTCCGCGCCGGGAGCTTCGAACAGGCCTTCCAGCAGGGCGCGGAAGTACAGACCCGTCCCGCCGCACAGCACCCAGGGCCGCCGGTCCCGGCTCGCTTCGGCCAGCAGCGGCTCGGCATGGGCGGCGAAGCGGGAGGCGTTGAAATATTCAAGAGGCGAGGCGAGATCGAGACCCTGATGCGCCACGCGCCGCTGCTCTTCCCGCGTGGGCTTGGCGGTGCCGATATCCAGCCCCCGGTAGACTTGCATGGCGTCGACGCACAGAATCCCGCAACCCAGTTTCTCGGCCAGGGCCAGTGACAAGGCGGTTTTCCCCGACGCCGTCGGTCCCACAATGGCGCGGAACAAGGGGGAATCACCGGCCGAATGTTGATTGCGGTACAGACTGCTGGTATTCTGCATAAGCGAACGCGCCGCTTTCTTACGCTCGGACCAGGATAACCGGTTCCGGGAAACGGCACAGTGTACACCTCCCGGACCGGGAAACGCAGGGTTCCGGAAACGGAATGCGGAAATTCAACGGAGCGGGATGGCTCGATGACAGGGCGTTACCCAGGAAACGCCGCTGGCCCTTGTCGAGGCCATCCGGACGCCGGCCCAATCCCGGAACGCCACACAAGATGGATGCCCCGGCCGGTCAACATCCGGGGACGGATTCCACTCCCGGTTTTCCTTCCCGCAAGGCACACGGGGGGGAGAGTCCATGCCGGGGTTTTCGCGCGGCTGATATAATTCAGGATTGCGAACGATCGGCGGCATCACACAGGCAACCGAGGGGAGATTAACCGGGTGGCTCATGTCATTGCAGCAGGATCCTCTTCACCCCCGCGGATGGAGATCATCCGCCAGGCCGAGGAGGCGGGTGTCGATCTCAACCGCCTCCCCCGTCACGTGGCCATCATCATGGACGGCAACGGACGCTGGGCGCGGGCGATGAAACGCCCGCGGATCGAAGGACACCGCGCCGGCATCAAGTCCGTCCGCGAAATCGTCCGGGTTTGCCGCCAATTGGAAATCCGCTACCTCACGCTCTACGCCTTTTCGGCGGAAAACTGGAAACGCCCCAGTTCGGAAATCAACGCCCTGATGATCCTGCTGTGCAATTTTTTGAAACGCGAGCTGCATGAGATGAAGGAAAACGGCATCCGGCTCGAGGCCATCGGCCGCCTGTTCGAACTGCCCGATCCCGTCCAACGGGCTTTGGATCAGGCCCGGCGGGAAACCGCGGGGGGAGATCAGCTCCATCTCTCCCTGGCGCTATCCTACGGCGGACGGCTGGAAATCACCGACGCCGTCCGGAAAATCGGCGAGGAGATCCAGGCCGGCCGGCTCCATCCCGCGGCGATCGATCCCGATCTCTTCGCCAACTATCTCCACACCGCCGGCACGCCGGATCCGGACCTCTTGATCCGGACCAGCGGCGAAATGCGGATTTCCAATTTCCTGCTGTGGCAAATCGCCTATTCGGAAATCTGGGTGACGGCCGTGCTCTGGCCCGATTTCCGGCGGGAGAATTTTTTCACCGCGCTCCGGGACTTCCAAGGAAGGCAACGCCGTTTTGGCGGGGTGGATATTGACGGAGCGATTTAACGCGGGTACTTTCCTTTCATTCATCGTGATGGCCTGCTCATAAGAAAGTCATGGGGATGCATACTCGCCGCTGGATAACCGGCCTCTGCGCATTGCCGGTATTTTTGTTGGGGATCTTTTGGGATCATGGAGATTGGCTCGCCGCCGCCGTGGTGACCGGCAGTTTCTTTCTCGCCTGGGCCGAGATGTACAACCTTTATGGGATACCCCACCGGCGGATGCTTCTCTGTTGGCAAAATTGCCTCGCCCTGCTGTTCTTCGTTTGCACGGTCCGGCGCCATTACATCTACCTGCTCAGCATCTCATTCCTCTTCTTCTGGGGCAGCTGCCTGATCACCATCCGCCGCACAGTATCGGGAAGCCGCTATGAAATCGCCACCCATGGCCTCGCGTTGATTTATCTGCTGTATCCCCTCGCCTGTTTCGTCTACCTGCGCAGTCTCGACAACGGCCCATCGTATCTCTTTTTCATGCTGGCCGTGGCCTGCTTCACCGATATCGGCGGATTTTACGGCGGGCGCTGGCTGGGCCGCAACAAACTGGCGCCCCTGATCAGCCCCAACAAGACCTGGGAAGGGGCCGTGGCGGGCGCCGTTTTTTCCGTGGTGGTGGTCCTGCTCACCGCCGCGTATCAGAGTGTCTTTCTGGGCTATACCCTGTGGTTTTCCACACCCCACCACTATCTTTCCGTTTTGATCCTGACCGTCCTGATGTCCGCCATCGGCCAGGTCGGCGATCTTTGCGAATCGGCCATCAAACGCGACGCGGGGGCCAAGGATTCCGGCTCCTCCTTCACCGGCCATGGGGGATTCCTGGACATGATGGACGCCATGCTATGGATCGGCCCGGCCATGCTGGTTTATGTCATCCTTTGGCGCCAATAGGAACCGGCAGGGCGCTCCCCTCTCTCCTCATGCCGGAGTGGGGCCGGGGGGGAAGGCAGAGCCCCGTGGGGATGCGTAATATATAGCCCGGGGTACGACCTCTGGCGCAACCCCGTAAACCTGATTTTATTTGTTTTGCGGATTCGCCGCGGGGTTCCCGGGGGGCGGCGGGATGGCGGAAGGTTCGAGGTTGTACAGCAGGCGTAAGATCCCTCTCTCCGGGATGTCCCCCACAGCGAAGACATGCACCCCGTTCAACTCCCGGATAAACGCTTCCCGGTTCGCCCAATTCGGTTTTTTCACCTTATCCCGGGAGTCGGCCGGCTCCTGTTCCTGCTTGGCTTTTTCTGCGTCCGTTTGCTTGCGTTGGAACGTCGAAACGCGGGCCAGGCCGTCCGTATACAGTGTATGCAAAGTGACGCCCTCGCGGCCTTTCCAGCGGAAGGAGAATTTTTCCTGGAATCCCTGGGGCAGCCGGGAAGGTTTCAAGGGGATGAAATCCAGTTGCATCTCCTGCTGGTCCGCTTCGGCGTCGGCCATCGAGAAGATCTTTTCCAGCCCGTCCGTGGATAGCACGCATGGCATACCAATGGAGCCGGTGGTGATCTTCTGAAATTCCAGTTTTTCCTCCAGATGGCCGTTGTAATCGAAACGCTCGTATTTCAAGGGCAGCTTGGTTTCCTCATCGATCCAGATCCGCAACGATGGCCGGGAGTTGGCCGGCCGGTTATTGGGTTTGGGAGTGATGTGGATTTCCAGGGCTTTCCGGTTCGCCACGCTGACGGTCTGGGTAGTGGCCAGAATATAGTTTTGCACCACCAGGGAGATGTCCTCCAGGCCGATGGTGGCTGTGTCATCCCGTAAAACCCGAAACCAGCGCAACGACCGGGCATCGTTCTCCCGGTTCTTTTTTTGCTCCTCGGTGAGGGTTTTGTCTTCAAGGGGCGTCATCCACAGGGCTTTCTGGGATTGAACGACCAACATCCCATGTAGCGTCTCCGGAGAGAGGATTTCCATCTTCTTCTCATCGGGAGACGAATGGCAGACCTTGAGGGTCACGGATAGGTCGTTTCCCTCCAACAACCGCTGGAACGCCAGAATTCCTTCGTATGGAAGGGTGCGCGTCGCTTCGATGGATTGCTTTAGGCAGGCGGGAAGATCCACGGCGGGAAGGTTTTCCCCGCGGATGGGCGATACCATCATCAGCATGAATATGGTCAACAGGGCGTGTGGATTCGGATGACGGTTCATTTGGGCATGCCGTGCGCGTAGATGGCAAAAAGACTTTCTTTCATGAAAACCGGCTCTCCGGTCAGGTCATGATGCGCAAGATAGGTTTCCGCTTCCGCGCCAAAACCGTTGGCCGCGTCCACGGTCACCACCTCGTAGTTGGGTTCATAAAACGAGTTTTCCATCCAGCAGGTCGTTACCGCCATCACCGCCAGCATGGGGACCAACCGGTACGCCACTTTCCAGGCGGGCAGCATATCGAAGCGGGGAATCCACGCCCGCCAGAATGGAACCGCACGCGCCGGGACGGGTGGGAGCGTCTCCGCCGCCCGGGCGATACGGTCCCATACGCGCGCGGGCGGCGTGAACGTGGGAAGGGTGTGCAGGTGGCCGAGATAATTCTTCACGCGGGTGTATTCGGCCCGCCACGCGTCCGACGTTTCCACCCGCCGCCGGACGGATTCGGTTTCTTCCGGCGTCAGATCCCCCTCCAGGTACCTCCGGAGCACTTCATGGGATATGGAAGATGCATCATCAAATCGGGTGCGGAACAGTTTTTTCATGATTTTGAATCCGTTTGGGTCTCTCGGCCGTTGTCCCTTGTCTCAGTATATCAAAAGATATCCAATTGGTTTAATTTCATCTCCATCGTTTTGTGCGCCCGGTTCAACCGGGATTTGACGGTTCCGATCCGGCATTCCAGGATTTCCGCGATCTCCTCGTAACTCAGCTGCTGGATGTACCGCAACACCATGATCGCCCGTTGTTTGGGGCTGAGCTCGGCGATAGCCTGCTCGATCATCCGGTTCCGTTCCCGTTTCAGCGCGTTCTCGCTGGGATTATCCCCCGGATCCCGCACTTCCAGAATGGACGGATTCTCCTCCTCTCCGGAATACGAAACCGTTCTCTCTTGGTATTTCTTCAACTTCCGGAACTGATCGGCGGCCCGCCGGTATACGATCCGGTACAACCAGGTCGTGAAGGCCGAGTGAAACTGAAAATCACCGATATTTTTATAAATGGAGATAAAAACTTCCTGCATCACCTCTTCCGCCAATTCCGGCGAATTCACCATCCGCAACGCCATGGTATACACATCCTTGGCGTAACGATGGTATAAGCGTTCGAACGCGGCCCGGTCTCCTTTCTGGCAAAGCGAGATCAGCTGCGTCTCCTCGCGGTGTTGGGGGTTTTGAATCTCCAACCTCTTTTCCTGTCCTTATATAGTCGAATCGTTTACCGCGATTGTTCCAATTAAAATCGCTTCCAACTGATCCTGGATGATAACGTGCAGGGATCCAATCCGGCTTCTTCCCCGGGTGGAATCTCCGGGAAAAAATCTCGCTCCCATCCCGGTCCGGACCGCTTTTCCACTCTCGTTATCCATGATACATCCGGAACGTGTTTGGATTCATCCGGCCGGTGTGTACTTTTTCCCCGAGTCGTGATCTGGATCTCATCGAACCGGCCGGAGAGATCCACTACCGATCCCCTCACCCTCTGGGAGAGTGCCAGGGTGAGGAAAACCTTTTCACTTTGTTTCCATCTCTATATATATCGGGTAAATCCTTTCGCTAATCGGTAAAAAGAATCCCCTTCCGCGGGTGGCTTTCCAGCAGCCCAGAGGGCCAATCCTGGACCCATTGCCTCGGGTATACCCGTTTCCCGGAGGTACCATGATTTTTTACTCTCCACCGTTTGTCAGAGCGTCCCTTGCGCGCAACCGCCCCTCCCCGCCTTTCGCAGTTTGCCTCCCTACCTTTTTCTGGCAGCAAAGGATAAATCAATATATTGTGGTTTTCAACAGAAATTCAACAACATGTTGATAATCCAAAATCGCGCTAACCCTCTGAAGCCGCGAGGCATGGAATAGCCGCCGTCCAGGTTTATCCACAAGAGATTGGGGATCGCGAGGCGGTGGAGTAACCGGCCTCCACCCCCCTTATTATGCACAATCTGTTCAGTTATCCACAAGCGGCCTTAATCCATGAAATTCAAATTGTTGGAAAAGGGAAGGCCGGGTTATTCGACGCCGCTCACAAGTTATCCACAGGATCCGGTGGATAACTTGGACCACGTAACATATTGAATATATTTTATTTAGAGTCTCAGTGGACAGTGGAATCTCACAACGTTCAGTGCAGGAAAATATCCCCGCTCATAACCCTTTTGTTTTGTATTCGTTAACGATACTGTGAATAAGTTGTGCATGGCTGTGGATGGGCGTTCGTGCTTCCCGGAGGGGAGTCTTCAACTACAATGGGTACATCCGGACCGCGCGTAGCGGAGAGAGGGAAAGGCATTCAAGTTTCAGTTGAGATCGCGTAACGAATGATTCACCGAAATGCACTACTGTTTTTCAAGCGCCAACGGCGCGGCATGAGCATAGCCCAGGGCGTAAGCCCTGGGATGGCTGCGGTAAAAGGAAAGTCTTCCCTCTCCCTCTGTGCGAGGGTTAGGGTGAGGGAATCTTGTGGGGGCGGATCGGAGTGTCCACTCTCAGAACGCACCGGAGGACTCATTCTACAGGAGGGCAACGATGGTCTCTAACAATCCGGACGCGCCCATCGGAATTTTCGATTCCGGCGTGGGGGGCCTGACGGTGGTGCAGGCCCTCCGCCAATGGCTTCCCCGGGAAACGCTGTGCTATTTCGGCGACACGGCGCGGGTCCCGTATGGAACCAAGTCGGCGGAAACGATCCAACGGTACAGCGTGGAAATCACCCGCTTTCTCAAAAGCCACGAAGTCAAGATGATCGTGGTGGCCTGCAACACCGTCTCGTCGGTGGCGCTCGATCCGATCCGGGAGACCTTTTCCGGGCCGGTGATCGGCGTGGTCGAGCCGGGCGTGCGGGCCGCGATCCAGGCCACGAAGACCGGCCGGATTGGACTGATCGGCACACGCAGCACCGTGCAAAGCGGGACTTACCAGCGCCGCCTGTTGGAAGCGAATCCCTCCCTGTACGTGGCCGCCCAGGCCTGCCCCCTGTTCGTGCCCCTCGTGGAGGAGGGCTGGGAAGACGATCCCCTCACCCGGCAAGCGGCCGAGCGCTATCTGGGCGGTTTGAAACAACAAGACCTGGATGTGCTGATCTTGGGTTGCACGCACTATCCCCTGATTTCCCGGGTGATCCAGGAGGTGATGGGAGAATCGGTAACCCTGGTCAGCTCGGCGGACGAGGCCGCCCGCGAAGTGGCGGAGACCTTGCAAAAATCGGGGATGCGGGCCGAAAGGAAGACGCTCAAGGACCTGTTCTACGCCTCGGACGACATCGGCGGCTTTCAACGCCTGTACGAGCGGATCTTCGAGGGCCCGGAGGACGCCACCTTCGTGACCGCCGAATCCGGCTTTTTCAACCTGGTGCAGGAGATTTACGCGTTCCGGGGCAAGATTTTCGTGGATCCCATCCGCTGGTTCGAGCCGGTGAGCGGATCGGCTGGATGAAGGCAAACCATCCGAAGCCCGGCCCGTTTGGATGGAACCCTCTTGGGTTGTCCGCCCCCCGGGTTGATGTCACAATGCCGCTGGCCGTTCTCCAAGTTACCGCTCCATGCGAAAGACTGAGGAAAGGAATCCAAGCATGCCACACGAGGAGCGATGGCAATTGGTCCATGAAGACGTGATCCTGTTCGCCCCGGAAATCATGCGCGGCACCACGCCGGATGAATTCTTGACCACCGAGGAGCACAGCCACACCATCATCGCGTTCAAGAACGTGCTGGTGGGCAGCAAGGAACTGCCCGATCTTCCCACCCGGGACGAATGGATCGCCCGGCACCCCATGGGCAAACGGGTGGAGCTCTACAATCCCGAGACCCGGGTACGCAAGGCGGGGAACATCATCGAGGTGCGCGCCGGCGATCCCCCCGATGAACTCTGGGCCGCCATCATGATCTACATCGAGCGCGTCCTCCCCCCCGAAAACGTGCAAGACTGGGTGATTTGAAAGAATCCCTTCCCTCTCCCGCTCTCCCGCTGAGAGAGGATCAGGGTGAGGGAAATTAATCCGATAAAGCCCGGGATCTCATTTGGTCCATCGATTCACAGACAAATAAACCAGGCGGCGCGAACTCCGCGCCGCCCGATCCAAAACCCTATTCCGAATCAAGTTCAGTACACCATCCACGTCTCCACGTCCGTAAACGGGTTGATGCTGGTCAACGTGAAGTATTCATACGCCGCTTCCACGTAGTTATCACCCGTGGTCTTTGCGAACAATCCAACCCGGGTGGGCGTGCGCGGTTCGGTCACCGGCGCGCCGGCCAACTGCCACGTGCGGTTGGGCAACTGGGCGCTGAAAATCAGCTCGTTGCCCCGCTTGGTCACGGCGAGCGTCGCCTGGATACCGCCATCCAGCAGGAGGCCGATCCAGTCGTTCTCGTCCGTAAAGTTGTGATACGACAGGGTGCCATTCGTCCCCTTGTTGGTCAGTTCCACACGCAAGTCGCCGCTATAGAATCCGAACAGGTACTCATCGCCTGTAACATCCGTGTCGGTCCCCTGGTTGTACCCCACCACCAGGCCTACTTGGAAATTGGCCCAGGTGAAGGCGTCCTTCAGAGTATACTTGGATTCGATGCGCCAATCGCCTTGTGGGAGATCCGTCCGGAGAATCAAAGGGGCCCGCCGCCCGTTGCTCCACTCGTTGAATTTGTCCGCCACGCCGAGGGCATCCGCCCG
>JBHGBC010000279.1:0-4294 GCA_041946805.1 bacterium | reverse complement strand
CAATTGATTCAAAGTTTTTTTCGGCATCCCAAACTAAGCTATATTACAATGTGATGTCGTGATACTTTCGTAATGGTCAATATATGAATGAACCGAATGTCCTGCCGATCCGGTTTCTTATAGAAAATAAAATTATTGCGCCCTTTGGCCTGGGGCAAATCGAACGGTATTACAAACGAAGCCAGAAATATTTTGATGATAAAGCATGCGCGAAATGCTTCACGGTTTTATTGGCCCCGGAATGTTATTATAAAAATGCGCCCTTTTTCCAAATCAAGCAGAAGAATGCTTTTGATTACATCATATCCTATGATGAAATTCTGGAATTCCTAGAAGACCAAGCCTCGAAGGAAATCGTGCTTGAGTTATCCAGCCGCTACCACCATAAAGCACGCATTTTGAAGCAAGCGATCGAAAAAGGCCGCCGTCCGCGTCCCGATCCAATCGATGATCCCCTGACACATGCCTTCAAGACGAAATACCGCCAATTCGCATCGGAATATTACCCTCATTTTCAACCAACCGATCCATTCGGCAAAAATGTTTCACGTTCCAGTGATTGGATTTATCTTCGGCACCCCACTTTAAAAATGTTCTCTAACACAATCCCATTGATACTTGTGCATAAATATCGCCCGGGGCATGATCGGCTTGATTTACAATTCACGGGTTGGGGGAAATACAACGCGATCATTTGGCCGCGAATCCAATCTCTATTGGAATATAAGATGCAGTATTCCATCACCAACAAAACGGCCATCATCTCCATCCCTCTGATTCCTATCGATATCAATAAATCCTTCGAGGAAGAATCGCCCAAGGTCCGGGCGGCCCTGGAAGAAGCGAGTCGTCTGATATTTTGGTTGGAACGGAACCAGCCGCGTTTGTTGGAAATCGTCCAGGAAATTAAAAAGCGCCGTTGATCCGCCGACCGGTCATTCATCCCGATCCGGTCCGCCGGGATCCTGGCTGTCCCTGTTTGGCTGAAATAAATCATCCCGGGTATCGGTATCCAATCATCCCTATCCAGACCGCCGGGATCATCCGCTTCCCCGCCAGGCGGGATTTCCATGTTATTCCCGCTTCGCGGCGGAAGGCCACAGAAGCCCGTGGCTTCATTTTCTTTCTGGTGACCGATAAGATTCATGGCCGATTTTTCCCGGCTTCCACCGGGTCTCACCATGGCCCGGCCCTGATTTAATACGGCGGGAAGGGCGTTCGCAGTCCGGTAGACGGGCTTTGAGGTAATCAAGGAGGTTGCATTATGCCGATCCGTATAAGATGTCGTGATAAACCGCTAAACAGGGCGCAACCAAATGAATATAAAGGGCTTGGCACATCTTTGACAAGCACTCCAATGACGTGTTATGCGGGCAGGAAACTAAAATTCCGCGTGTTAGGCGGATCAATCGAATTATTGTTATACAGGCAATAAAGGAGGCCATAAATGCAGCAGGAAAATGAAGGAAGATCGCGTCTGTCCGCGCAGGAGACGGTAGGAAAAACCTCACCTAAAAGAATCATCGGCAGGCTTCTGGTTCGGCTCGTCGGCCTATTTCAGATTGGCTTCGGTCTGATTTGGTTTGCTGATGAGATTGGCTTCCAAGGCCACATCGCCAGATGGGATTTGGCGATCATCATGGTCGCTGCTATTATCCTGGGAGTGGGTCTCCTAAGAGTCAGTTTTGTGTGCATTGTGCTCTCACTGCTTCTCTACGTGCTTTCCACTGCGGACCAGATACTAGTCTTCGGCTACCGTCCTCAACTGATCGAGATGTTCGTCGTCGTTACACCTCCTATATTGTTGGCGGTTGGAGGAATATTCTGCGCAGATTCCCCGTCCACACAAGACCGTGGCGGAGCAAACGAACAGTAGTCGTAACAGGTCACCCTTCTGAAGTGATAACCGGCGGGAAAGGCGGCAGGTGCCCGGTGCGGTCGTACTCCCGCTGGGCGGCCACGAGGATCGCGATGGGATTGTAGCCGCGCCGTTTCAAGGTGCGGAATAGGCTCATCAATACGCCTTGGGTCAACGCGCCCTGGTCGCTCCGGTGGCCGTACATGAACTTGCGGATCAGCACCGTCGTGCGGACTTTGTGTTCCCCTTGGTTGTTGGTCTCGGGGACATCCGGATGGTTCGGTAACGTGAAGAGACCCTCCCGGTATTTTCCCAGCCGCCGGGCTAGGAGGTAGGTATCCGCGTTGGTGTAGGGCGTCAGAGTTACAACTTCGGCCTATGTCTCTACACTGATCCATCACGCGATCTAGTCCGCGTGCAGGACCGCCGAGCGCCGGATCCCTGCGATCAGGGTTTCGTACCAGAGCAGCAGAATCTGGCGCAGCGCGTGCCATTGCCGGATCATGCCCCCTTTCGACCAGGGGAAGCGCAGGTGATAGTTGAGGGTGTCCCGGATCTGGGCGAGCGTCAGGCCCAGCGCGTAATGCCAATAGGCGGTCAGCACCAGCAGGCGGTGGCCGATGCGGGAGTGGGTGAGGGCGTCGGCCACAGGGGGTTCCACGGGTTTTTGGCAGCGCGGGCAATAATCGCGGTGGATGATATGTTCCGTCACTTCCGGCCCCGCCTCGGCGGGAAGATCTTCGATGATCCGGATGCGGACGCTCTGTTGGCCGTTACAGCGCTGCAAGGGGCCGCCGCAGTTGGGGCAGCGGTCCAGGCGGTGTTCTTCCCGGCGGTCGATGGGTCACGACTGCCGGCGATGGTGGCCGGGATGGCCTTTTTGGCTGCCCGCTTTTTTCTTCTTTCGGGGTTTCTTCCCGCTTTGATTGATTTCCATTTTTATCGATATGAATTGGCCCCTATCATGGAACCATCCCAACCTATTTCATCTCTTCGGATGGTCTCTTGGTCCACCAACGAACGGTTTTTGCGCAACTCATGGATCTCTTTCCCACCTCCGAATTCCGCCAATGCGTTGCACGCTATCACGGTCACTACAAAGTGCAGTCCTTCTCCTGCCAGGATCAATTTCTGTGTCTAGCTTTCGCCCAACTCACCTACCGGGAAAGCTTGCGCGATATTGAAACCTGCCTGCGCGCCATGCAGTCGAAACTGTACCATATTGGTTTCCGGGGCCGCATCGCCCGCAGCACCTTGGCCGATGCCAATGAAAAGCGCGATTGGCGCATCTTTGCGGATTTCGCGCAAGGACTCATCGCCCAAGCTCGTCCCTTGTACGCCAGCGAGCCGCTGGGCCTCGAACTCGATCAGACGGTGTACGCCTTCGATTCCACCACCATCGATTTGTGTCTTTCGCTGTTCCCCTGGGCCCCGTTTCGGCAACATAAAAGCGCCATCAAACTGCATACGCTTTTGGATCTACGCGGCTCCATACCTACCTTTGTGCACATCACTTCGGGCAAAATCCACGATGTCAACATCCTGGATGAACTTCTCCCGGAACCCGGGGCTATCTATATTCTGGATCGTGGGTATTTGGATTTCGCCCGGCTGTTTCGGTTCCACCAGCACCTCTCCCGCTTCGTGATCCGGGCCAAGTCCAACCTCCAATGTCAACGCGTCTATTCGCAACCGGTGGAGAAAAGCACCGGCATTCAATGCGATCAGATCATCCGCCTGACGGGCCCCGCGGCCATCGCCAAATACCCCGAATCCCTGCGCCGCATCCGCTATTATGACGCGGACAAGGACAAGCGGTTTGTCTTTCTGACCAATGACTTCACCCTGCCGGCCTTCACCATCGCCGAACTGTACCGCTGCCGCTGGCAAGTGGAATTGTTCTTCAAATGGATCAAGCAGCACTTGCGCATCAAGGCGTTTTATGGGACCTCGGAGAATGCCGTCAAGACCCAGGTTTGGGTGGCCATAGCCGTATATGTCATGGCCACGATTCTGAAAAAAAACTTGAAATTGGAGCTGAGTCTCTACACAATTCTACAGATTTTGAGCCTCACCTTATTCGAAAAAAGGCCCATTTTGCAGGTGTTTTCCGATGCGCAAAACATAATTCCGATCCCTTCTCCTTTTGACACCTTGACTTTATTTGACTTATAACCGGACACTAGTGTCTTGGTGTAATTTATTTTTTTGCGGGGCAGGATTTTTCGAGGAAAAGAGGGATCTTGGGGAGCGGTTTTACTTCAGATGGGTGAACTGTTACCATCCTTTTCCCTTGTCTAGATCGATCCCCCCCGTTCAAGGGAACATGGATACCGCGCTTTTTCCCCGGCCATCTTACAAGTAGTATGGGCCGGTTTAAGTACCTGATGGCATGGTTGATCAGTGGATTCGCGTTATCTCGCGAATCCGATCGGT
>JBHGBC010000278.1:0-4312 GCA_041946805.1 bacterium | reverse complement strand
AGCACGTCTTGGCGAAGATTCCCTCGGAATTCACGCCAGCAGAAAAGGCGGCCGCGTAGTACAAAAAATACGTCACCGAATTTATGAGCCAGAGTACTTAGTTCACGGATTCAGGTCTCAATAATCCACATCTGGCTCAGCATTTTCTGTCTTTGACAATTCTATATCCCTCTGGATTTTCTCAAAAATACTTGTCACCTGGTCCCAGCGGTTTTCTTTTTGAATATGTTCGGCGGTGAACAAGATCAAGCCGCTCCGGGAAGCTTTCGCCCCGTTCCACGCGGCCTCCTCGAACTCTTCCGCGGACAAGGGCGAGGGATCACTCACCGCCTGAATGATGGGCCAAACGGGCTTCCGGGTTTGCCGCCGAAACGATTGCGTGATTTCCTGAATCCACCCGGGCGGCCGGCCGCATAACATGTGATATGCCATCGGCGAGAAAATGTCGGCATGCGCGGCCAACACGCTGAAATCCTGCCCCAGGATCTTGCGAATCGCGCCGTCGAAATCCGCCTCCGTCCAAGGGACTCCAAATAGTCCCAGCCAAACCTCGGGACGTTCCCGGTCCCGAATCCGTTGCGCCTCCGCGACCCACGCACGGATGGTCTCGGCCTTGAAAGCCACCCACGGGCCAGGCAAGTTGGTTTGCATATAATCGGCCTTTTCCGAAATTGTGGAGCCCGGCAGCATGATACCCGCGAATTTCTCGAATTGCCATAGCGCGCTGGAACTGAAGCAATTATCCACCAGTGTAGGCTGGGGTTTCTCCCACCGCGCCGCGTAGCGGATGAAATCCAGCCAGATTCCCTGAATATGGGGATTCTTCAGACGCATGCGGAAATCATCGAGGCGTTTTTGCCGCAAATCCAGCTGGTTGGGGCTGAGTCCGTGATACCATCCGTCGGGTGGCAGATCTTTGCCCGCCGCGGTGATGGGACGCCACTCAGGATGGGACTGGTAAAGTGAGCGGCCGGCAAACACGGTCAGTTCCTCGAAACAGAATATCTCTGCTTGCCGAAGGATGGCTAGCATCCGGGGATCTTCATCCGGCGCTACAAATACCGCATTGATCCCACGCCAGCGCAGCCATGCGGGGATGGCTTCCGGTTTCATGTCAGCGAAAGGCTTGGCTTTGGATGAAAAACCATAGACCGCGCGAATCATCGGCAGCGGCCTGCGGACCGGCGAGGCTTTCTCCAAGCCATGCCCCATCTCCACTGGGATGGAGATCCCCCCGAGGAATCCTCCAAGGATAAGCAGGATCCTCCACGAATCCACCCTGGAAAACCAACAAGCCATCTTTTTTTTCATTGACCGTACGCTTCTGTTTACCTATAAATATGAATCTCCATGCTGGAAGAGGATTGTGGCCCGTGTAGGGAGAGAAACAAAGGGGTTGACGGGGTACGGGAATCGACAACAATCAAGCGGGATTGCGCCCCGATACCAATCCAAGCGATGAACACGGGATTTACGCGCCGGTAGCTCAATGGATAGAGCACCTGACTTCGGATCAGGCGGTTAGAGGTTCGAGTCCTCTCCGGCGCACATTGATTTTGTTTAAGTTATGAGAAAATTGTGGAATAGAGAAATGGGATTGGTCAACATGGGGTCAACAGCGTGCACCAATCCTTTAAAGAAATTTAGGGTGGAAAGGGGAATGAAATTCCATAATATTTATCCTCCAATCGATTTGACCCTAATCCCAACTTACTTAAGCCATACTCCAAAAGGCTCACGTAACCGGCCAACAGCAATGGTATTCCTGAAACGTGATTTCATTCTCCCGGTCAATAATTGATTATCATGCCTCTTTACGGCACAAACCGTTGACCCGCCTTGTCTTATCCTCAATGGCATCGACTGATCAAAAAAATTTACGTAAGTCCACAGATCCAAAGCGCCACTTGATAATCTAATTTCGTCGAATACAAGAGCGTATGCGTTCCTGTCGATTTTACCAGTGACGAGTGTCAGGCCTTCCGGGAGTTCAGACCAGTGAATCTTGTCGGTCGAATACATTTTTGCAGAACAGCAGGTTTTGGTCGGAGACGCCCCACCCAAAGACGACGGTTCAATGAAATAACAATAGATACTATTCCCCTCCCTCTTTGCCTCTACACAAATATCACGAACCATATCGGGTCTGGCGTAATATGATCGAATTAACCAGAATGTCACTCCAGATTTGGAGATGTCGTCGATTTTCCGACGAATGATTTTCGCATTTGTCTCGCCGGCGTGTGGTCCAATGATGCTGATTATGGAATATTTTTCTTTTATATTCATCCATGCATTCCTATTCTGAGATGATTTTCTGATTTTCCCACTCACTGCGGACTTTTCACCTGGCTCTCAATCGAATTCACCATCATCCCCATCCCCCTCGGGGTGAGCCGGTAGTAATTCCGTGGCGGCCCCCCGGATCGATCCTCTGACGGCCCGGGAGACTCCTGAATCAGGCTATACAGGATCATGGCGCGGAGCACATTGGTGATGTTCCGCTTGACGAACGCCGTGGCCTCTCCGAGCGGTAGTCCCAGGATATCACGCCAGCGCGCTGGATGGCTGGGGTAATTTATTTAATCAGAATCAGATGATTCGCTTCGTCCTTGTCCATAAGGTAATAACGCCTTTTGAAAGGTTATTTTCCCAAGTTTCGGGCAAAATGTCTACAAATGTGATAAATAAAAATGAGACGCCTCTTCTCCCACTATCACGCACAAAGCCTATGTACAATATATTAATTCTGCTATAATAAAAAAACAAAAGTTAATTGGTTTATCTTAATCTTTTTATTACTAAATTTTTTAGAATTATTTTTTTACGCGATAATTCAATTCTTAAAAAGGGAAATCACACTTTAGGAGAGCGGGGTAAGAGCATGCAGAAAAAAAACGGAATCGTGTTTTTAGCAGTATCAATTGTCTTATTGGTCTCCTCTCAGGTATCCATCCAGGCTCAGGTTATCCCAGGGCAATATATCGTGGTTTTAAAGGATGAGGTATTGAATTCCGATGCCGTGGCCAATGAGTTATCGATTAGGCATGGACTCGCGAAAGGCCATGTTTATCACACGGCTCTTAAGGGATTCTCTGCACGCATTCCAAATTCCAGCCTTCGTGCCTTGGCAGCGGATCCTCGTGTCAATTACATTGAGCCAGATTTAATCATGAATGCAATACAAAATGATAATGCCAGTTCTGACAATGGAGTAGTGATTATAGGAAAACCGGTTAGACCGACACCAACGCCAGCACCTCAAGTAATTCCTACCGGTGTCAGACGAATTAATGCATTCTCTTCTAGTACAAATATGAAGACAATAGATATTGCCATTATTGATACGGGTGTGAGTAGAACTCATCCTGACCTGTATGTTTATAAAGGCGTGACAATCTTATCGGGGAATGTGCAAGAAGATGCGGGCAATGATGATAATGGTCATGGTTCCCACGTGGCAGGTATCGCGGCCGCTCTGAATAATACGATTGGTGTTGTCGGGGTAGCACCCGGTGCAGGAATCTGGGCTGTAAAAGTACTCTTTCAGAATGGATCTGGATATTTATCCGACATTGAAAAGGGGATTGATTGGGTCACTAGCCATGCTGATGAGATAGATGTAGCGAATATGAGTCTTGGAGGAACAGGATCTAGCAATTCTCTTCGTACGGCCTTGCAAAACAGTGTAAATGCTGGAATTTTTTATGCCGTAGCTGCCGGCAACAATTACGCAGATATTTACGGCGGTGATGGAACAATGGGGACAGATGATGATTTTATACCTGCTGCCTATCCGGAAGTGGCGGCCATCTCGGCTTTAGTGGATTATGATGGCCTTTATGGAGGATTATGGAGTACCAAAAAGGTAAAAAATGATGATACTCTAGCCTCGTTTAGCAACTACAGTCGAAGCGTCATATCTGAAAATCCAGTCAATTCACTTGGGGCAGCAATTGATGTGGCTGCGCCAGGAGTGAATATCTATTCTTGTTATAAAGGAACTAACTATGCCACCATGAGCGGCACCAGTATGGCTTCTCCTCATGTAGCGGGTGTAGCTGCTCTGTATATAGCAAAATACGGTCGAGATTTCAATGAAGATGGGGAGATTGATGCTGGAGATATAAAAGATCTTCGTCAGGTCATTATTGACAATTCAGAGCCCCAGAGCGAATGGGGACCAAGTAATACTCGGGATCCGGATCCGAATCATGAGGGTTTGGTGAACGCATCTTTACCAGAATAAAAGGGGTTCCCCGCTGTTTGGTGTGGGTAAGGCTGGGGGACGCTGTCCCCCAAGCCCCCTGGG
>JBHGBC010000277.1:0-4482 GCA_041946805.1 bacterium | reverse complement strand
CGGGCCGGATCTGTTCGACCGCGCGCAGGCCAATCCTTACGCCACTCCCCCGTTTTCAACCGCCAAGAATTTGATCTTTGTGGGCATGTCGCACCTGGATGATAATTTTCTGCGCATCGCGGCGGATCTGTTCCCTCAGTACTATTTCCATATCATCGGCCCCTTCCAATCCCATAAAAAACAGGCGAATCTGATTTTTTACGGCGTCCGCCGTTTCGAGGAAACTATTTCCTACATCAAGTACGCCGACGCCGGATTGCAGATCCGCACCTTCGTCCCCTTCGCGGAGACGCTTTCGGACAGCCTTAAATACCAACAATATACGTATTGCCAATTGCCCATCATCGCGCCCGACTATATGCGGTCGAACAAGCCGCACGTCTTTTATTATAAAGACAACGATGCTAGCTCCATCAAGTCATCCGTGGAATCCGCGCTCCGGTTCGACCGGAACGCCATCCCACGTCACAAGGTTCAATCCTGGGATGAAATCGTGGATTCCATGATTGCATCCGTGTCTCCACATGAACTTTAAAAAACTATTTTTAGAACCCCTGTATTTATTCCCCCTGCTTTGCCTCTTTCAATTCCTGGCTTGGTTTTTTTTCTTCCCCGAATCGGTTCCGGATGAAATGGTTCGCCAGATCACGAAATGGAGGGGGGGAAATTCGCTGTTCTCCTTTTTTCTGTTCCTCATGGCATTTCTCGGGGGCGCGTGGGCCGGCAAATTTGTGAATATCCTTCCGCCGGCCACTCTGCGGCGGGCCGCGCCGGCGGACCGGAGCCAAGATATCCTTGCCTATTTTCATTTTGCGCGATTCCTGACCGTGATTGTACTCGCCTGCTTCCTTTTCGTGATTCGGCCTCTCCTGTGGAATCCGCAAAATCTTTTCTCCCTCTTCCGCGTCGATACAGGGCTCTTGTCCTATAAGTATTTTTTGACGGATGTGAATCCGAATGGGTACGCCACATTGATCAATCTGAATCTCTTGTCCTTTAGTTTATATCTCACCTTGCTGGCGGGTCCTTCGGTCAGCCGGAAGATAAAAAGCAAGGTATTAAAAGATATCGCCGTTCTTCTAACTTTCTTCTATGTACCGTACATTATTTTCATTACTTCACGGTCACTGGTTTTGTACGTATTTTTGTCCGCGACCGCGATCTATTTGCTTCAATCCAAAACCAATAGCGTTTTTTTCTTCTCGATTTCCGCTTTCGCCGCCGCGTCCTTCGCATTCCTGATGGAATGGCTCCGCTGGGGATGGATCTTCTCCCAGCAAAACGATCTATCGCTCGTGGATCTCCGGACAATGCGGTTCGTCTTGGAAATTCTGGTATATCAATACATCGCGGCGGATTTCAACAGCGCGCTGGTGCTGCTCGCCCACCCATCCTCCTATAACCTGCTTTGGGGCTCTTCGCTTTCCTTTTTCTTTCCCGGCGATCCTGTCGAAATCGCCAACTTGTCGGGAACCATCCATCTCTTCGGGATCTGGTGGATCAGCTTCGGTTGTTTTGCCTATCCCTTGGTGTTTTTCATGGGATTCCTTCTCGAACATATTTACCTGATGGCCCTGCGCTCTCCTTCCCGTATCAATCTGTATTTGGTCCTTTATCTGATGGCGTACCCCGGCCTCTTCGCGATCACGCGGATCAATTATTTCCTGTTGAATTCCTTCCTGGTGCCCCTCGCCTTTTTCCTGGTTTTTTCCATCCTTCTTTCGATGAGACAAGGAAACGTTCCCATTCCTATCCACGCTAAGCGGGGTAACCTTGCATGATTTTCTCATTCAACGCCCTGCTATTGACGGAATTATCCACGGGAATGCGTACCCATATCCACGGATTGATCAAGGGATTTCGCGAACTCGAACCGGACGGCCGGATGGTATTCCTGGTCAAGCCCGGAATCCGCCGGGCGCTGAATTTGCCGGATTGGAACAATGCCCGTTATCTTGAAATCCCTTTGTCTTCCTTCCGGTTGGGACGAATTATTGCTGAATCATTTCTGATTCCCATTTTCGAAAGCAGATACAAGGTACAGGCGTCTTTTTCGCCCACCCCTTATCTACCCCTCTTCCCCCGGGTTCCATCCATTTTGACTTGTGTCGATTTTTGTTACAAGCATTTCCCTGTGGATTATGGGAAAATGCGCACGTGGTATTTAAGAAAAAATTTCCAACGGTCCCTGGCCAAGGCCCAGGGCATTACGACCACAACCAACAAAGTAAAAAAGGAATTATTGTCTTATTTCGGGAATATATCGGCGCCCATCGAAGTGATTCCTTTGGGCGTCGATCGTGAATATTTCGAGATGAAGAAATGTCCTGGCCACGCCGTCCGGGAAAAGTACGGCATGGACGGCGAAATTATATTATCCACCGGGGGCGCCAGCCAGAGGAAAAATGTGAAAACCTTGATAGCGGCCTATTCGAATTTACCCGGAGAATTGAAAAAAAACCATACGGTTGTCATCCTGGGGCCCTGCGCGGAGAGCGAAAAGTATCAATTGCTCGCTAACTTGAGTGAGGTTGACCGAAACCGCATCCGGTTTACCGGATTCATCCGTGAAGACGAAAAATTAAGTTTTTTCGCCATGGCCAAATTGTTTGTATTTCCTTCACTGGACGAGGGATTCGGATTGCCGCCTCTGGAAGCGATGGCCGCCGGCCTTCCCACCCTCTGCAGCGATATCGAAGTTTTCCGCGAGAATTGTCAGCAAACCGCGCTGTATTTTGATCCGCATTCCGCGGAGGATTTAGCCGGGCGGATCGCGCTGCTCTTGAACGACCGGTCCCTGCGCGAACATTATGCGGCCCAGGGACGAATCCATGCCGGACGCTTCTCCTGGCAGAATGCGAGCCGCCAGGTGCACGCGTTTCTTCAGAGGATTGCCCTCGCGTGAATACCTATGGATACGCATCGCCCCCCCGTTGATTTTCTCTATATCCTCCATTCCGACCTCACCCTTTGGCGATTCAAACTGCCCCTCATCCGGCGGCTCCTCCAGGACGGGCATCGTGTCACGGTGTCCTGCCCCCCGGGGCCATTCACGCCCCAATTCGCCTCGGCCGGCATTCAACATGTCCCCTGGCGGCTGATCCGCGAAAACAAAAATCCCTGGTTCGAAATCCAGACGGTCCTCCATATCCGGCGGATCATCCGTGAATTGTCACCCGGCCTCATCCACACCTTCACCGCGCGCCCCAACCTCTACGGATCCTGGGCCAACCGGCTGGCCTGGAAGAATATCCCCTTGGTGAATTCCGTCATGGGCCTGGGCACCTTGTATATCGATTGCCAAGACGGTTCCCTATCCCTCAAACACCGGGTCATGAATGGAATGTATAAATGGGCCTTCGCCCAATCCCGGAAAGTGATTTTCTTGAATCAGGATGATTGTGCGTGGTTTCTCCAGCACCGGATCGTCCAATCGTGCCAAGCACGCCTGATCAGGGGGGAAGGGGTTGATTTGGATTTCTTCCATCCGGTGGATTCCCGGAAGCAGGCCGATCTGAGACGAGAGCTGCCTCTACCTGCAAATGCAATAGTGATCCTCATGGTCGCCCGCCTTATACGTGAAAAAGGAGTGCTCGAATTCTGCCGTGCGGCTCAGGTTTTGAAGGAGAAATATAACAATAAAGTCCATTTCGTTGTGGTTGGAGACATCGACCAGGGTAATCCATCCTGCCTTTCCTGGGATGATTTGTACGGATTCCGTAACACGTGGATCGTGCAATTCACCGGTCATTTGGATGAGCCTCAGCCCTATTTTGCCGCAAGCGATATCTACTGCCTGCCTTCCTACCGGGAGGGCCTGCCCGTCACCGTTCAGGAAGCCATGGCGTCCGGCCTGCCCGTGGTGACCACGGAATCGCCGGGTTGCCGCGAGACCATCGACGAGGGCGTCAGCGGATTCCTTGTCCCTGTACGAAATGTAGAAGCGCTAGTGGACCGCCTCGACCGCCTGATCCAGGATCCCGCCCTGCGCGAACGCCTGGGCCGCGCCGGCCGCGAAAAGGCCGTGCGGGAGTTTTCCGTGGAAAAAATCGTGGATCAGCATATAGCCATATATGAAGAGATTTTGTATCAGGACATTATTTCATGAAAATCCCCATTTTTTGCTATAGTGGAGATGGTGCCCGGTGTGATTCCTCCCATTGTTCCTGAAATGTTCCTATGGTTATCCGTAGATCCTTTTCGCATATTCACGGATGGCTCGGAGAAGCGTCAGCCCTGCTGTTTCGCGTTGGTGACGACGGCCCGCTTTTCCGATTGGGAAGGCCTGCTGGACACTATTCAGGAGGCCATGGCTTCGAGCCGGAATGTGATGATCCCGGGCGCGCCGGGCCGCCGCTGCAAGACGATACCGGAGTTTCCGCAAAAAAATGGCTCATTCGGCCAGTGCGTACTTTTTTTCAGTTCGCCGGTTCGCGTCTCTTCGAAATGATCGATGAAAACCACTCCCCCAATTCCCTCTCC
>JBHGBC010000276.1:0-4542 GCA_041946805.1 bacterium | reverse complement strand
GAACGAATCCGGAAAAGCGCATCGACGATTATTCGGAGTATGGAAACTCAAAATGATTCGGGCGTAACTCGCCTTCCGCGCTATGCGGCGATGTCCCAGATTTCTTGCACCCTCTCCCGGTAGGGGTATAACGTGTGCCCATTCTGTCGAACGCGATACGCTTGAAAATCGGCCCACTCGCCGTTGAGATAAACCGCGCGCAAATCCAACATGGCTTGCGCTCCTTCCGTCCGCCACCGCATCCCCGTGCCTTCCATCCGGTCTTTGACCAAATGCCGGCACGCCCCTTCCACCACTCCGCTTCCGATCGGATACCCGCAATCCAAATAATAATCGTACCGCATGTAATCCCGGTTATTTTCCAGGTACGTGACGGCGGCAGCCAGTTGCTTTTTCTTCGCCCCGCGCAACCCCTGTTTGCTCCCCATCTGTTTCAATCCCCCGATCACCCGCCCCACCTGGCCTTTCAACAAGCGCGTCAGCCGGTCCGTGACAAAGGTTGCGGCCTCCGCGCTGCCTTCCGGATAGAAACAGTAGGCGGCGCTCCACAAGCGTTCCAGGACGTGATAGATGTCCAAGATACTAATGGCATCGACGGCATAGTCCCCGGCTTTTTTCCACAGCGCCCGTTCCCCGTCCATGAGGCAGACAACGGCTTTCCCCCCCTCCCCATTGCGCGCCTGCCGCGCTTGCGTAAACCAGGTGAAAATCCGGTCCTTGCCCTTCACCTCTTCGCCGCCGAGCTCCCGGGTCAATTCGGCCCGCACCTGCTTGTGCCGTGGCTGGGGACGGTCCGTGATCCGCGACGAATAAAAATCCCTGCCAACGACAATTAGAATTCCCGGTTTGAGGAGACGAGATAAAGTGACTCCCATCTTAGAGAAGGAGATGGGAATGGTCACGGATAACCAAGTGAGGTTACTCATGAAATATCGTCAGAATCAACCAACGTTAATTCAAGCCGCCGCGCAAGCGGGGATGGATGTCAAAACAGCGCGCAAATATTGGAAAGCGGGCCGACTGCCCAGTCGGATGAAAGTGGAGCATACCTGGCCTACCCGGGAAGATCCCTTTGCCGAAGTCGGGGAGGAAGTGAAATTGATGCTGGAGAATAACGCCGGTCTGGAAGCCAAGACGCTCTTCGAGGATTTGCAGCGAAAATATCCGGGGAGATTTGCGGACGGGCAATTACGCACTTTCCAGCGGCGAGTCAAAGTCTGGCGGGCGTTGGCGGGGCCGGGAAAAGAAGTGTTTTTCCCGCAAGAACATCATCCGGGGGTGTTATGCCAATCGGATTTTACGCAGGTATCGAAGTTGGGCATCACGATTGACGGCCAACCCTTTCCGCATCGGCTTTATCACTTCGTCCTGACATATTCCAATTGGGAAACGGGGACGATTTGCTTTTCCGAGAATTTCGAAAGCCTGAGCGAAGGATTGCAGAATGCCTTGTGGGAATTAGGGGGAGTGCCGCAGGCGCATCAGACGGACCGTTTGACGCCGGCGGTGCAGATCGTGGGAGAAAAAGAGGACCCGGACGAAGAATTCACCTCCCGCTATCGCAGCGTGTTACGCCACTACGGGTTGGAAGGGCGAGCGATTCAGGCGGGCCGCGCCCATGAGAATGGCGACGTGGAACAACGTCATCACCGCTTGAAACGAGCCTTGGAGCAAGCGTTGTGGCTGCGGGGGCACCGGGATTTCCGCAGCCGGGAGGACTACGAGGGATTTCTGCGCCGCTGGTTCCAGCAACTCAATGCCGGCCGGCGGGAACGGTTCCAGGAAGAAGTGAAGCGGTTACGGCCGCTGCCAGCCCGTCGGCTGGAAGATGGGCAACGGATGCAGGTCAAGGTGGGTCCCAGCAGCACGATCCACGTGTTGCGCAACACCTATTCGGTGGGCAGCCGCCTGATCGGGGAACGGGTGGAAGCGCGGATCGATGCCCGGCCTGTGGAGATTTGGTATGCCCAGCGCTGCTTGGAGAAGCTGCCGCGGTTGCGGGGAGAACGGAAACATCGGATCGATTATCGCCATATTATCGGCTGGCTGGTGCGCAAACCGGGCGCGTTTGCGCATTACCGCTATCGCGCGGAATTGTTTCCCAGCAGTCCGTTCCGGATGGCCTACGATGTGTTGCCAGAACGACTCCCCGCGCAAGCGGACCGGGAGTACTGGCGGATTTTGTATCTGGCGGCGCAAGAAGGCGAGAGCCGGGTGGAAGAAATTTTGCGCAGCCGATTGAACCGGGAAGAGAGAATCGATGCGAAATCCATCCAAGCCCAGCTGGAAGAGAAAGAGGGTGGGGTACCCGCGCCGCCACGGGTGGAAATCGGTCCGGTGGACTTACGCGTTTATGACCGATTGCGGGAGGAGGAGGTGTCCCCATGGGTTCCCTGAGGGAGATGAACACGGAATGGCAAAACGATCTCAAGGAATTGCACCTGCCCACCGTTCGCTCGTTGTATGAACCGTATGCCGCCCAGGCCCAGCAGGAATCGTTAAGTTACGAGCCGTATCTGCATGAGTTAATGGAAAAGGAATGCGAAGTGCGTCGCCGGCACCGGATCGAGCGGGATCTGCGGGAATCGAAGTTGCCGTTGGAGAAAACCCTCGCGACCTTTGATCGGAGTCGCCTCTCCCGCAAGTTGAACCAACAAGTGAACACCTTGTTGAAGGGCGAGTTTCTGGCGCAAGCGGAAAACGTCCTGGCTTTTGGCCATCCCGGCGGTGGGAAAACGCATCGGCGGTCCGCGATCGCGCGGGAACTGATTCGGCAGGGGCATCGGGTGGGATTTCGTTCCTGCCCTTTGCTGGTGCAGGATTTATTGACCGCCAAGCAGGAACGGCGCTTGTCCCGGCTCATCAAGCACCTGGCCAAGTATGAAGCGTTGGTGCTGGATGATATCGGGTACGTGCAACACAATCGGGAAGAGATGGAGGTGTTGTTCACCCTCTTGGCGGAACGGTATGAACGGGGCAGCGTGATGATCACCAGCAAGTTAGCGTTTTCGCAATGGGAACGGATTTTCCAGGATCCCATGACCACGGCGGCCGTCATCGACCGGCTGTCGCATCATAGTGTGATCCTCGAGTTGAATCTGCCCAGTTACCGGATGCAGACCGCGGAAGGGAAGAAAAAAACCGAGGCGGGAACCCATCCTACCCCCGCGATTTCGGAGAGTGGGTAAACGGCTTGTGGATTCTGCCGTCTTGTGGACAAATCAAGCGCGATCCGGCCCCCGCCGTAGGAGATAATCGGATTGGCCCACAAGACTTGGACAGCCGCCGGAGGGAAGATTCGGGGTGGTAAAAAAGGGATCGCCGGCGCCTGCCCACAGACTCCACAAGCATACCACTACCCCGACTAAGGGAAACCAATTAAAAAGAAAATCACGACTGTTACTTCTCAATAAAGGAGGAAAAGAACCACACCCCAAAAATCCTTAAATCGGTGTTATGTGAGAGGAATAAATTGAAGGTTCAAACAGGGAAAAATAGTTGTCGTTGAGGGGAACGAATAGTTGTCGCTTGACAGTTCCGCGTTCCGCTCCCGGCGAAACACTTCCTCCACCACGTCCTCCGCCTGCCGGGGAAACGGCGCAATCGTATACACCGCTCCCACGCACGCCATCTGTTTTTTCTGGGCTTTTTCTCCTTTGGACCGTCTCCCCGGAGCCGGGGCCGTCTCCCGCGCCGTCTCCCGCGCCGTCTCCCGCCGCATGGGCACTCCCTTGCCATCCGCCGTCAGCACCAGAATCGGCCCTTCGTCCCCGGCGGGGGGCACCGGTTGGGAGTCCCGAAATCCCTCCACCTCCCGCGCCATCGCCCCGTTCATGTGTTCCAGACTGCGCACCGACTGCCCGATCCCCAAGATCCGCTCGATCGCTTCCCGGGATTGCTGGTACGAGCCTTGCACGCAAAAGGCTTGGCACCCGTCCTGCAGCCAAAACGAAAAATCGCCCGCCGGCAGATTGAGCCGGGCGTCCAAAGGCACCACTTCGTGCTTTTGGCTCTCCCGGGTACCGTACACCGTGCGCCGGAGGCGGATTTCTCCGAACACGGACACATAGCGTTTTTCGTACGGCGTGTCCAACCGCTGCAGGGTTTTCCCGTGATATTCCAGGGTGGGACCCAGATCGCCGCGGCCTTGTTGGTCGACGAACTCTTGCAGCAGGAGCTGGCCGAGGTGCAACAATCCTTGCCAGAGATCTTTTTCCACGTGATCGATGGCGGTTCCTTGTTCCGCCGATTCCCGCATCGTTTTCGCCAGTTGGGCCAACTGCTCTTGCGACTTGAAAAGGGCTCGTTCTGGTTCCATGATCAACCCGGGGCCTCATTTCGAAAGGATAAACATTCTGCTTTTCACACAATGTTTTATCCGATGAGGCCCCTTTTGACAAGCCCATATTATAGTAAGTGTAATATATTCAATAGCTTAGCAATCGAGCTCCGCGAGTTACGCCCGATTGAAAAAAGAATTACGCCTGAATCCGTGAACTAAGATCTCCAAAAATTGGATCCCATACTTACATCACGAAAAAT
>JBHGBC010000275.1:0-4561 GCA_041946805.1 bacterium | reverse complement strand
TCCGATAGGGACGTCCGGAGGGAAGGATGCTGAGGATGGATCAAGTCGCCGTGATACGTGACCAAGTGGAGAACGAGGAGCGGAGTATTCGCGGGGTGGCCCGGGAGTTGGGGCTCAGCCGGAATACGGTGCGCAAGTATTTGCACGAGGCGGAGCCGGTGCGGAAGGCAAAGGAGCCGCGGCGGTGTCCGGTGCGGGAGCGGGTGGGGCCCCGGATCGAGGAGTTGCTGGCGGAATGGCAAGGGAGGCAGACGCCCAAGCAACGGCTCACGGGGAGCCGGATCCACGAGCGGTTGGTGGAAGAGGGGTACCAGGTAGGCAGCACGACGGTGCGGGAGTATCTGGCGGAGAAGAAGCGGCAAGCGGCGGATGTGTACATCCCGTTGGTGCACCGTCCGGGCGAGGAAGCGCAGGTGGATTTTTTCGAGGTGACGGTGGAGGAGAAGGGGGAGCGGAAGAAAGCCTGGAAATTCGTGATGCGGTTGATGTACGCGGGCTGGGATTTCGCGTGGATCTACGCTCGTTGTGACCAAACGTCCTTTCTGGAGGGGCACGTTCGGGCGTTTGGGTATTTCCAGGGGGTCCCGCTGCGCTGTATCTACGACAATTTATCCGCGGCGGTGAAGAAGATCGCGAGGCCGCAGCGGGAATTGACGTCGCGCTTTCAGGCGCTGGTGAGTTACTACCTGGTGGAGCCGTGTTTCACGCGGGTGGGGGAAGGGCATGACAAAGGGGGCGTGGAGAGCCGGGGGAAAGGGATTCGCCTGCGGCATCTCACGCCGATCCCGCGGGGCGATTCGCTGCGCGAGATCTCGGAAGAGTTACTGCAAGGGATCGAGAGAGCCGCGGCCCGGAAGGAGGCCCCAGGAGGCCTGGGGGCCGGGAAACGGGAAGAGGAACGGAGCCATTTGCGGGCGCTGCCCAGCCAACCGTTCGATCCCAGTCGGTTGGTGCCGGTCTCCATCAGCAGTCAAGCGACGGTGCAAATCGAAGGGGCGCGGTATTCGGTGCCGTCGCCGTGGGCGCGGCTGGAAGCGACCGCGTATGTGGGGGTGGACCAGGTGCGGGTGGTATGCCGGGGGGAGACGATGACCTATCCCAAGCCGCCGCGGGGCGGGAGCCGGATCTGTTATCGGCATTATCTGCGGGAATTGGCGCGGAAACCGCAAGCCGTGCGGCAGGTGGCGCCGGAGTTGATGGCGGAGTTGGGCGAGCCGTTCCAACGGTTGTGGGCGTTGTTGGACGAGACCCACGGAGGGAAAGAAGCCGGCCGGGTGATGGCGAAAGTGCTGGAAGCGGTGGTGGAGCATACGCCGGAGACGGTGGGCGAAGCCGTGCGGAAGGCCTTGCAAGCGGAGCGCGTGGATTGGCTGGGCTTGGCGGGCCTCATGCGGGAGCCGGAACCCCACTCGGTGCCGGACGCCTTGAAGGGATTCGTGATCGAAAAGGTCCGGGCCGCCGATTACGATTACCGGCTGCGGGGAGGGGATCATGAATAATCCCGTTCTGCAGGCCGTCATCCAGGAATACGGCAAGGAGTTGAAGGTGCCCACGGTGGTGCGTCGGTACCCGGAGTTGGCGCGGCAGGCGCGGGATGGGGGATGGCCGTACGAAGAGTTTCTCAAGCAATTGTTGGAAGCGGAGGTGAGGGAACGCCAGGACCACTGCGCGGAGAGACGCATCCGCCAAGCCGGTTTCCCCGAACGGAAAACGCTGGAGCAACTCGATTGGACGGCGCTGTTGGACCGCTTGGTAGATCATTCCCGGATTCTGACCACCAAGGGGGCCTCGTACCGAATCCGGTATAAAACCGTGATGAGCGGGAGAGAAGGGCCAGGGACTGTGGATTGTGCCGCGTCTGCCGGAGCCTGAGAGAAAATCCAAGGACCGGTTTTCCCCAATCTCCTTGGACAAATTGGACATCGGCCGCCAATTGGCCCACAGCCGCTTGGGTAACGGCACCAAAGGCCGCGCCGTTATCCACACACTCCACAGCCGTGCGGATAGAGAGCGAATACAGATGCTCAAAAAAGACTTGAAAAAAGAATTCCGGGAAGGTAAAAACATCATGTGGGTGGGTCAAAAACCAAACGTTGCCCTGGGTCAATTTCCAACCGGTGCCGTCACACTACGCCATTCGCGTTGGTTATGCCAGCCGAATTCGTTATTTCTGGGCCATTTACGATCTCCGTAACATACACGATCGCGTTCGCCACTGGCTCACCCGTATCCTCTTGGACAAGGGATATTTTTGTAAAAACAGGAACATCCATTACCTGATACCATCCACCCGCATCCAATTGGATATCCGGCACTTCCCTATTTTGCTTGTTCAAAATAACCACATCGCGAATGGGTATAATCCCAAATCCGCATTGATAAGTCCATAAATCTTCTTCGATCAACCGCAAATGAATTTTGAGTTGCTTGCCCTGGGGCGCAGAGTTCGATAACGAAAAGATGAACGTCAAAACATGATCCGTTAGCTTATACGTGATATCGATCCATTCATGAGCTGGAACCACATCCAGTACTTGAAAAGGGTATGTATCCAGTGTAACGGTCGCCGTGGATAGGTCTTGCGGATCATCCACCAACAATGGAAGGGGTGAAAAAACCAAATTTGCCCGGGCATCGATGCTTCCTATGCTGGTCCCCAAATCGATGACCATCGCATAGGAAGGGATGGAGAAACAAAATAGAAACAGGATGAAGATCACGAATACTTTCATATATTTTTCCATAAAACAAAATCATCTATAAATCAAATTGATAATAAAATGCAACTACTTACTCGATTGCAGAGAAAGGATGAATTCCGCCCTTGCAGGGCTTCCCTCACCCGAACCCTCTCCCAGGGGGAGAGGGGAGTGTTACTTTTGTTCGTCCTTTCCCAGGGCTTACGCCCGGGGCTATGCTCATGCCGCGCCGGTGGCGCTGGAAATTGCTTTTGGTGGGCTAAGCCCACCCTACCGAAACTTAGTGGGCCTGGTGGGCGCGTTACAACGTGCCCCTACTTCTCAACTTGGCTTTTGGTAGTAGTGGGATTTCGCAATGCTCAATCCTCCCTACAACTCTATTTCGCTCTTTCCCAACGGTCCACCGAGCTGGCGCCGGAGACCGGCAATGCCAGACGGAAACCATGCCTTCGTGAGCGGGTGACGGGATCGATCTGTTCGCGGTGCGCGGAACGGCAGTAGACCGGTTTCAGCGCGAAATTACCCCCCCGGATAATTTGTCCTTGGAGATAACCATCATCCGATCCATCGGGATGATAATACGGATCGGTGCATATTTCACTGACATTGCCATGCATATCAAAAAATCCCCAGGGATTGGGTAATTTCAATCCCACTTCCATTACAGTCCCGCCCGAATTCCCACACCACCACATATATCTTTCATGGATCTCGCAATCTTGACAACCATACTCCTCGCATTCCAACACATTCCCATGGGAAAACCGCGTGGTGGTCCCCGCACGGCAGGCATATTCCCATTCCGCCTCGGCAGGCATGCGAAATCCATTGGCCTGGTAATCGGTGGAGAGATGGTTCTTTCGATAGACGGGCTTCAATCCAAACAATTCACTGAGCCGGTTGCAAAAATCGGAGGCATCCACCCAATTCATATTCGCTACTGGATAATTATTTCCTGCCGCCTGCTGGGTTTGGGAATCCGGATCAGCCAAAGGAAGTTGCCCCATGACCGCGATCCAGTGAGCTTGGGTGATTTCATATTTTCCGATATACAATGGCTTTTCCATGATGACCCGGTGAGCCGGCCAATCCGAATCCGGATCCCTCCCTTTTTCCGCGGGCGGGGACCCCATCAGGAATTCCCCCGCGGGAACGAGGATCATTTCCAAGGGTTTCGCTCCCTCGGGAAGCTCAAGGGGAACGGTAAGGGTTTCAGGCGATGATAGACAAAGGAATGATACGAGTATTATTTTGTTGATTAGCATATTATGTTTCATTAAATATATAAATCTATGTAATAGTAATAGTATAAATGGGAACACTACATGATTCCCTTTCCCAGAGGGAGAGGGCCAGGGGGAGGGAATTTTTGTAAGCTGAGCTTGGCATTCGTCTTGTCACCAAGCGGATGTTCCTCCTATTCATACGCATGTATACATATACCGTAAGAACTTCACATAAATGAGTAGTCAATTCTTTTTCCTTATTCATAAATATCCCAATGCGTGGCCTTCGATGGATTATAATGGATTTCAAAAATCTGCAATCCATCCGCGTGGGCATTGAGGACCAACCAATTTCCCAACACGTGCATTTCGAGATTTTCGTTCGGCGCCTCCATTTGATCCATATAAATCAAATTGGATCCATCAAAACGCCACATACGGATAAAGGGAAATTGATACAAAAACAGCAAATCTTGATAGATGGCCACGCCGGCCGCACTTTCGAACCGTTTTTCGCTGGCGGTAGGAACCGTTATTGAGACTATCATAAATTACTCAACATGCGCTATACTATAGAAAACCTTATCCGGAGATCAGAAGCGCATGGTAAAACTGGACGGCCGCAAACTGAACCGC
>JBHGBC010000274.1:0-4620 GCA_041946805.1 bacterium | reverse complement strand
CGGTCACCAGGGCGTTGGGGATATCGAACCGCGCCGTCAGGTACTCCTCCCGGTTCAAGTATCCGTTGTTGACATCCGCACGGATCCGGTCCATCAGCGCGCGTTGGAGAATGACATCCACCTTCAGGATGTCATGAATATAGCGCACGGAGAGATCCACGTCCGGAAAAATATCGGACCAGCGGATCGTATCGCCCTGAACTATCACGTTGGACCAATTCGGTTCGCCCCATTGGAATGGCTTGTACCCGTTACCACGCCCAAGCCCAATGGAATTAAGCCGGTAGGAGAAGATGTTTTCCTCATGCTCGGCCTGGAAGGTCCCATCGGTCCGGACGCGCAAGGTCCAGATGCCGGTTGTGACCTCGTAATCCCAATCGGGATTGGAGGATTCCACCAGGGTGGTATCCACCTCGGTCAGATCACCGGAGGTGTTCCGGTAATACTTGGGGTAACTCAGGAAGGTCATGGTGTTGGGGCCGGTTTGCTCGGCGTATTCCGAAACCGGCGCGGGGTAGGTTGCCTCATCCTGCGCCGGTAACGGGGGAGGGGAGTAGCACAAGGAACAAAAAGCGACGATGCAAATAGCCAAGCGTTTCATATTCCGCTCCTCCTGGGATGATTCCGTTGTGATTCAATTATATCGCAGACAAAATGATCTTGTCAATCAAAAAATAAAAATTATCGAAATTAACTAATGAGATCAAAATAATCGACATATGTAATTAATAAATACGTTCACCATTCCGCCACGTACGGCGGCCTCAAAGCATGACGTAACCCACCTACACCCCGGTTCCCGAGACGCGTTCAGCCCCATCAGAAAAATGCTCCCCACGGGTAGAAAACGGATCAAGAATCGCCGCCGCCCGCCGACATTGATTACCAGGGGCATCCCTATCATTTCATCTCCGTTGGATGGATCCGCCCGTGACCGACAAGAACCACGAATCCGCGCGCGATCTCTTCGATCAAGGCGTCAGCTATTTCCACAAATACGAGTACGGCCAAGCCGCGCCCTGTTTCGAGGAAGCCGTCCTGCTGGAGCCGGATTTCTCGGAGGCGCTCTACAACTTGGCTTGCTGTTACGCGATGACCGGGCGGACGGACAAGGCGCTGATCTACCTTAACCGCGCCATCCAGTTGAATCCCTTCTGCGTCGATTGGGCGAAGGAAGATCCGGAATTCCAGCCGCTGAATGAACATCCCCTCTTCCAGCGGATTGTCACGGGACTGGGGATAGCCGCGCTGGACAATCTCCCGGAAGGGCTGGACTCCCCGGCGGAGAATGTCCCGGATTCCGTTGAGGCTTTCCCAAAGGAGGATCCAGCTCCCGCGCCCGAATCCGACACCCCGCCGGACGAACCGCCCGCGGCTCCACCCGTTCCCACGGCATCTACTCCCTCCACGGGAGAACTGCCTCCTTGCGCCCGGTGCCAGGGCCTTTTACTATCGGAACCGCGCTCTCCCTATAACCGGATGCTCGGTCTGGGGATGGTGGCGGCGGGGATGCTGATGTGGTTCGGACTGTTGATTTCCTGTATCGGGATCTTGGGTTTTCCCTTGATTCTCGCCGGGTTATACAGCCTGTCCCGGACCCGGGAAACCTGGACCTGCCAGAATTGCGGAGCCACCGGCGCGCTCTGCGGCCAGCCGCCGGACTCCCGGCGTTGAGCGCGGCAGCCTTTCCACGGATACTGCTTGCATGACACACCCTTCCCGCGGCCGGCGCATGTTATTCCTCCCGGCGGGCCGTTTTTCCGGTTTTGTAGAGGATCAAAGCTTCGCGGAAGAGGGTCCCGCCCCGGTAGGAGATGTGCAAAACTGGATACTGGTTGAGAAACTCCTGAAATTCCTGCCGTTCGGCGGGAGTATCTAGAAAAAACAGAGCGGCCCGGATTGGAGGACGTTTGCCCTTCCTCACGGGAAACTCTTTCTTGCTGGAGTGATCCAAACAATCCCTGATGACCTGAATCCCCTTCTGGACGGCCCGGCGGACCGTGTCCTCGGAAACCCGCAGTTCTTCCGCCAGCTGCTTGTGGCCGGCCCCGGTGGAGAGAATCCGCAGGATGCACCGCCGCGGAAGCCCTGTCAGTTTGCGCCGGGCGATTTCACGGACGGTGGCGGCCGGCTGGTCCACATCGGTCAGCCCTGGTTCGCCGCCGTTTTCATCCATTTCCAAATAGGGGCTGTCCACGGGTTCCAATGCGGCGAGACAAGCCGGATCGTAGGGGATTTCATGGTAGTCGCGCGCGATGGTCACATCCCTCAACAATTCTTCCCACTCGGGGGGATGAATGGTTTCCGAATCCGGAGTGAACGAACGGGAGTGGCGTGATTGCTTCATCATTACTTGGCTCCTTAAGTGATAAAAATCAGGGAGTGGAGACATGAAACTGCAAATTTAATGCCATATGGTGAACATATGTTCAGTTTATTATCGTAACTTATTGCTTTTAATAAAGTTATGCATTTATTTGGAAATGATTTGCGATCGAGAGTGGGAAGAAATGGGGAAAAGTATCAATCATAGAATCCAATTCAATCAATTAAGCGAAATTCAATCCAAATAATCCCAATAATTCCCAAAATACCTCAAATCCTTGACAGGGGACCTGATCCGTCCTGGTCATCAGGCAATTCCCGGCTATCCGGATTCAGACCTTTTACTGGTCCTCTTTCCCTCATCCGCGCGAAGATTTTGTGAAACAATGGGGATGGAGGGAAGAACCCATGGTTCTCAATCGACGAACATTACTCCGCAACAGCGCCGCGTTGGGCGCGGGATTGTGGCTTACTCCCGCGTGGTCAATGTCCCATTCAAGCAACCGCCGCCGGTTTCATGTGTGCCTGAACGTGGACGTGTTGGAACGTGATCCGGATTTACTATCGATCGTGAGAAATGCGGGGGTGGACACGGTCTGGCTGGCGGGCTTTTTCTATGGGCACTGGCCCTATTCGGTGGAAAGGCTGCAAGCGGCGCGGGAGAAGATCGAAGCGGCGGGCATGGACGCTCATATCGTGAACGTTCCCCTGGGGCATCCGGGCGATTCGCTGGATGCCAAGGACGGCAACTTCCCATTAACCCCGCCGCGATCCTGGAAACTCGCCTGCCGTCCGGATGGTTCCACCTACGCGGGGACATCACTGCATGCTCCCGCGACGGCCGAAAATATATCGGCCCTCAAAACCTTGCGTGAAGCGGGATTCAGCCAATTCTTTCTGGACGACGATTTCCGGCTGGCGCCCGCGCCCGGCCAGATCGGCGGCTGTTTTTGCCCGGAGCATCGCGACGAGTTCCTGCGGCTTGGGGGATATGCCGAAGCCAAGTGGAACGAACTGCTTGGAGATGCGCAAGAACGCCGTTTGACCCCGCTGCTGCGGAACTGGATCGAGTTCCAATGCGACGCGCTAACCCAATCGTTCCGGGAGCAGCAACAAGCCGTGGGCGGCGGCCGCCTGGGGATCATGGTCATGTATCTCGGGGCCGAGAAGGCGGGCATCCGGCTGAGCGATTACCGGGACGTTCCGTTCCGGGTGGGAGAATTGATGTTCGACGACGCCTCGTTCGGCCGCGTGAAGGGCAAGACGGACGAATTGTTCAGCGCATTGATGCACCGGCGCTTCGCCCGGCCGGAACTGGCCTTCAGCGAGAGCACGGCGTTCCCCGCCGACCGGCTCTCGGCCCGGAACCTGGCGGCCAAACTGGCGGTTTCCACCTTGTCGGATGTACGCAATACCATGTTCATGAGCGGCATCACCCCGTTCCCCCGGACTCATTGGGAAACGCTCGGCCCGGCGATGAAACGGCAAGCGGAGCACCATGCGCGGCTTATGGGGCACACGCCGCACGGGCCATTCAAGCTTTATTGGGGCGAAGCCGGCCGTTGGGTGGGCGACGACCAACCGTTCAGCCTGTTTTTGGCCGCTGGAGTGCCCTTCGAAGTGACGGACCAACCGGCGAAAGAAGGGTGGACGTTCCTGTCGGATTTCGATGCCCGGGCCTTGGGGAACGGGACGGATACTCGCGCCGGAACGACGTTCCTCCACCGGCCCTCGGCCCGGGTGAACCGGCCCGGAAACGAACCGCTGGAGGAATCGCTCAAAGCGTTGTTTGCGTTCAAGCAGCGGATCGCGCCTCGCCTGGAACAGGTGCCGTACGTGGAAGAAAACGTTCCCGTGGTGTGCGCCTGGTATCCTTCGGCCCGGTCAGTGCTGCTCTGGAATCTGACGGAGGAGTCCCAAGTGCTGACCTTAAAGTTCGGGGAGTCCCGCCGGATGGTGAAAATCAACGCCCTGGAGACCGCCTGGGTGGGCGAAGTGGGGTGATAATTCATTTCTGTTTGCGGAGAGCCCGTAGGATGGATTAGCGAAGCGTAACCCATCATCCGAAACATCCTGATTCAATAGGGCCAGGTTTGAGAATTTGTGGCTCATCCGGCCAGTGCGTATTTTTTTCAGATCGCCGGTGCGCTTCTCTTCGAAATGATCGATGAAAACCATTTCCAAAATGCCCTCTCCCTCTGGTAGAGGGCAAGGGTGAGAGAATTTTTTGAAGGGCCGGACCTTGGTGTCCGCCCTCATCCCGGCGTGAATGGAATCGATTTTACCTCATTATGT
>JBHGBC010000273.1:0-4672 GCA_041946805.1 bacterium | reverse complement strand
GGAATTGCGCCAGGCCCTGCGCGACTCTCAACATGTCATTGCGGGAAGACTCCGCGTAAACCAAGCCGCGGTTTCCAAGTTGGAACGCCGGACCGACATGTATGTCAGCACCCTGCGCGCCTACATTGAATCCTTGGGTGGCAGCCTGGAAATCGTCGCCCGGTTCCCCGGCAAGCCCCCGGTCCGGATCACTCAATTTTCCAATCAAGAGAAATAATCCCTCTTCTCCCGTCCGGGAATCCCTGCCGCGCGGCGTTTCTTATTCGGAAGGGAACTTGATCCATAATCCCGCCGCGCGCCGTTCAGGCCGCCTCCCGCGGCCGTGGCCGCGTTTTCCCAGCTTGACCCGTGGTTTGTATCGGCTGGAATAAATTACAGGCCTTGTAACCCGTTTTTTTAACCCCATTTCCCCGCAACCCGGCGCGCGGGGACACCTGGCCGCTTATCCCCCGCCGGCCATCGAGAGACAAAAAAAATCCGGACCAGTGAAACAGCCGGTCCGGTAAAATGAAAGGCAAATAATGAAATCGATTTCGACGGAATTGGATAATCGGCCGATATGGCTACCGGTCCCCGCCGGCGGCCTGGGACTCTTCCCGTTCGCGGAGTATGGCCTGGCGATCGAACGGGACCGTCCTCGCCGTGGCCGGTCCGAGGACCTCGATACGGACGCCCGGCCCGCCGGTGATCAGGACTTCCCCGTCCACGTGCACCGCCAGGCACGGACCCTGATATTCCCCGCTTTCGCGATCCCGGTTCTCGATCAGGAGCACCGGCCGGGGAGCGCCGTTGATTTCCTGGCGGACGGCCGCGTCGAGGGTTTTCTTATACAAGAATTCAATCACGTCGGCCCGGCTGAATTCCGGCGGCGGGGGACAGCACAATTGGTTCGGGAATCCATCGCGCATGACCCATTTCGCGCCGCTCCATTCAACCTCGCCCGCATACCACCCCGGCTCTTCCCCGGCCTTACCGGTATGCTCGAAATCGACCAGCACATCCAACACCCCGTTGTCCAGGACCTCGAGCACCAATCCAGTCCATAACCAAGGTGTATAGGGACCGGGGGAAAACTTCAACTCGAAGCCCTGCTGCCAAATCTCGCGTATTGCCGCTTGCTCTTCGGCCTTGACCGTTTGCACAACCATGATCTCCATCCTTTGTTTGATGTCCGGCCGCGCGGCCGGATCCCGGCCCCGGGACTCTCCCCGCGCGGCCGGCGCTCGATGAAATTGCGATGTGTGATGAGTGAATAAAACAGACCCTGGCTTCCAACCCTCCGGGACCACTTCCAACCCCGGTTCATTCAGCCGTAATGTTCGCGCGCGCAATCCCTGCAAAGGATGACATTTTCCCCATCGATGACGGCGGATACCCCGAAATCGGCGTTGCCGTTCTCCGGCTGGGGAATCTCTTCCCCGCACAATCCGCACTTCCCGGGGAGGAGCGCGGAAAGATTCAGTCCCGCCGCGCCCGCCATGGCCTCACTCTCATTCCGCGGAAGCGCGGCCTGCTCCCGGTACCGGTTCTCCCGGTCAATCAACCAACCCATAGTTTTTTCCACTTCCGGCGGGACGGACTCCCGCGCGGCCGCCTGCCACGTCCTGGCGGCCCCGATGCCTCCAGGCCACTCCTGGATCCCGTCCGGCCAGCACCGGTTCGGCGCGAAAAGCGAAAATCCCCACCGGTTTCCCACCGGCAATTGGACAAAATGCTTCCCGTCCGCCGCCATCACGAACCCCATGAATATTTTTTGAGCATTCTCTTGATCATTCATGGCGTGACCTCCTGGTGGCCGGCCTGGGAACCGGCTTTGGACTTGGCCTCTAGATGATCTTGATGATTTCGCCGGCGGATATCCGGGAACGGCGCAAACCGGCCCGACGCAGCGGCGGCCTTGAATCCCTTCTCCCACCGGAGGAACGCGGTCCAGTCCTCCCGGTCTCCCCACCAGCGGTTTAACTCCCGCCTCCATTCCGGAGCGCCGTCCAGCATGGCGGACAATTCCTCCCAGGACCCGGCTTCCGGTCTTGGACTCGTCAACCGGTCCTCGAAGATTGGGAGGACGGCCCGGATCCCCACTTCCCGCTCTTCCTGCGCTTCCCGGTCACCCCGGTTATCGCCGGCGGCTTGACCTGCTCGACATGCTTGGCATGTCTCTCTGATCAAATCCATTTCGACTACCCCCTTCCGTTGGATGATTGGTTTGGCCGTCCCCGGATGGCCGGGAAACGGCGCGGTAAATCAGGTTTGGAATCATTTTCGGGGAGGGGATCGATCGAGGCGGGGAACCCGGTCCCGGAATTCCGCCACCTGTTTACACAGTGTTTACACGGTGGTTTTTTATTCCGGAATCGTAATCCTATAACCTGAATCGTTTCAACTGGATAGGCGCGGGAAAAAATAATGCCGATTTAGAGAGAGGAGATCACCTTCTCCTGGATCCCTGCTTACGCGGGGAGGACATTGTCTTGAATTCGCGCGGGGAGGATGCCTCATTGGGCCTTGGACCACGGTTCCATCCCCAAAACGAGAATATCCTCCCTCTGTAACTTGACGATTCCAGTAGACTAATTAAACTGGCTGATAGTAGCGGCCTCCACCCCGTGGCGTCGCTGGCGGAATCCGGGACCGGATCCGCCGGAAAAAACATCAGAGCATGAGGTCAAACCCATGGCGGAAAAAACCAACAAATTCGAAGACAACGTGCCGGGCAAGTATTATATCGACAAGAGTTGCACCTTCTGCATGGTCTGCATGGATGAAGCCCCCACCAATATCAAGGAAAGCGATGACGGCGATCACGCGGTCGTGTTCAAGCAGCCCGAAAATGCCGAAGAAGAAGAGAATATGCGGAACGCGATGGAAGGATGCCCCACGGAGTCGGTGGGCAACGACGGAGAATAAACTCCTCCGCTTTCCCTTGTCCTAATTCCTTTTTTTCCCTTATCATGACCAGTCCGGTATCAGACAATTTGGCCTCGAAACCAAATTGCCTGATTATTTCTTTTAAAGAAACGGCCTCAATTGGATAAGGACCTGTTGTGATCGTGAATCGCCGGAATTTTTTCATCATCACGGGCGCATGGGCGGCTGTTTCCCTGGAACGCCAGGCCTGGCCGGCGCAGAAGAAAGCCGCCAAGCCGAAAGCGCAGAAAACCTTGAAATCCCAGCCGTCCGGCACTCCACGGGAACGGGAGTTACTGGGCCTTCAACCGCCGGAACTGTTCGGTGATGGATTTAATCTCCGCAAACCGGCCGCCGAGGCCTTCGAGGCCATGCGGAAGGCGGCGCGGAAAGACGGAATCCGTCTCTACTCGGTCTCCAGTTTCCGGGGATTCGAACACCAGATGAAAATCTGGAACCAGAAATATCAATCGCTCCGGCAAAACGGGACTCCCGCCCCGGAGATCATCTGGAAGATCCTGGAGTATTCGAGCATGCCGGGCAGTTCCCGCCATCACTGGGGGACGGACCTGGACCTCATCGACGATGCGCCAACGCGCCCCGCCGATCCCCTGCAAGCCGAATATTTCGCCGAGGGGGGAATCTATCACAATCTGTACCAGTGGCTGGTGCTGAACGCGCCCACCTACGGATTTTACGAAGTCTACACGAACGACCCGCAACGCACCGGCTTCGCCTACGAGCCGTGGCATTGGAGCTATTCGGAACTCTCCATTCCCTTCCTGAAGGAATACGGAGAGATCGACCTGCTCAAGCATCTCAAAAATTCCCAAATGGAAGGCCGCCAGATCCTGACCGCCGAGATCATCCAGCGTTACAAGAAGGAGTGGGGGCTGGGGGTGAATCCGGCGTTGAAGGGGTGAGGGTTTCCTAAAGTCCTTTGGGGACATGGCATTTTTATAAATTATTTTCTTTTTAGTAAATTTTTCTATTGATTTCCTTACACGAACATAATATATTTCGATTTATGATTATTCTGGGGAGGTTTTCAATGACCAATGAACCAAATATCACCAATATCGATGATAGTAAATTGGTGCAATTGATCAGTAGGGCCAAGTACCGGATATTTTATATGGCTCCTGGTATAACAGATCCTGTTGCGACTGCTTTAGCTGTAGCCTGGATGCGGTTAGGAGATCTTGCTGTTCATGTGATTTTAGATGTTGATCCTGAAGTATGCCGGATGGGGTATGGAACTCTGGAGGGCTTGAAGACTGTTGTGAATCAGGCAACACAATCAGGTGCTCAAGTTTACCAGCAGCCGGGAGTACGGATTGGAGTTTTGATTGTTGATGACACAACGATTATCTATAGCCCTACCCCCCTTTTGATTGAAGCGGGTTCCACTCAACCAGATCATCCTAATGCCATTCAGCTTAACGCACCGCCACAGGAGATTGTCAATGACATTGGATCGCTCGGTCGAAATGAAATTAAATACAAAGATCTCAAAAAAACAGAAAAAGATTTAAGTGATTATCCACCAGCGAAATTTGATTTAGCGCGCAAAATTCGTGTTTATACTACACACTTCCAATTTGTTGAATTCGAGATGTCTGGATGTTATATATCTAGAAAAAAATACCAATCCCTAACAGATTAATGAGTATATTCAAAGACCGTGATCTGCAAAATAGATTCCATGCTCATTTTGATTTAATTGATAATGAATCTTTGGAAGTCAAAATGGATAGTGAAACAT
>JBHGBC010000272.1:0-4776 GCA_041946805.1 bacterium | reverse complement strand
AATAGTAAAAATAATACTGTGATGATCCATATATTGTGGTGCAGGCATCCTGCCTGCAACCCAATTTAATGCAGACAAGATGTCTGCACCACCATCAGGTGACTTTTTGCCGCTCCGTCAATAATGCGTGTATCCAAGAAACGGCCTGAGCTTGGGCGCGCCGCACTCATGACTTTTTCCCGCCGGCTTACCGTGGGCTTTCTGTGGAGGCGGCCGCGGGCCGTTCGGCGGGCAGGCACATGACGATCGTGGCGCCCGGGCCGGAATTGTTTTTGGCGAAGAGGCAGCCGTTGTGCTCGCGGACGATCCGGGTGGAGATCGATAGTCCCAGGCCTGTTCCGTTCATTTTGGTTGTGACGAAGGGGCGGAAGATGTCCCGCATGTGTTGGGCCGGGATTCCCGGTCCGTTATCGGAAATTCGGACCTGGATGACGCCGTACTGGCAGCGGAACGGATTTTTTTCCAGCACTTCGGGGATATCGCGCACAATCAAGCCCTTGGGGATGTAGCAGGTCTTGATGTCCAGCTCCAGGCCGGTTCCCTTGGCTTGATGGGCGTTGATGAACACGTTCAGCATGACCTGTTGCAGCAGTTTGGGATCTCCATCGATCAGGGGCAAATCGCGTTCCAGGTTTTTATGGATTGTAATGCCGTTGGTGGTATTGCTTTCGAATATGATCAGAGACTGATCGATGATGTCGTTGATATTGACCGGAATCAGCCGGGGGGTTTCCATCCGCGCGTAGGCCAGCAGGCTTTTGACCAGCGTGTCGAGCCGGTCGATGTTATTGCGGACCTGCTGGTAGATGGGATAGACCGGGTCGCCGGCGGGCACGCTGCGGGACAAGGACTGGATGGCCGCGCTGATGCCGGCGATCGGATTGCGGATTTCATGCGCGAGGCCGCTCAGCAATTCGCCGATGGTGGCCAGCCGGTCGATATGGGTGATTTCCTCCCGGTGGCGTTTTTCTTCCGCTTCCCGTTTCCCGGCGATTTCGGACACGATGGAATGGAACTGCCGGGCCAGTGTGCCGATCTCATCCGCCGTATCGTCCGGCGGCGCCGAAGTGGCGTCACCTTGCGCGATTTTCATCAATGTCGTCGAGATCGAATGAATCCGGGATTTGAGAAACGCGCCGATGATATGGTACGTCAGCGCGGCGTACGCGGCGTATAATCCCATCCCGATGGAGAACAGCATCCAGCGGGAATGAAATACCGCGGTCTGCGCCAGGAAATGAAACCACAAGAACAATCCAAACAAGAAGAGGGTGATGACTTGCAGGGCAAGCCAAATCGTGGTTTGCAGCGGTTTTCGTTTTGTGGTTCCGGTCAAGGATGCATTCCTTGGGGTATCCGTGAAAATCACGGCGCTTGATCTTCAAGGCGGATTGGAATGATGAGTACCCGCCTGCGGTTTATGGATCAGTATAGCGTTAATTTTTTCGTCCGGTATTGGATTGTCAAGAATGGGTTAACTGCAATGGGGCTGACATGCTTCCCGCCCCCCATCTCAACCACACACTTCACGCCCCGCAAGGGCAACAAGAACCTAGCCAGGGACGGCGTCCCTGGCACTCCCCCGGGCCTCTCTCCATTTTTCTATCGTTCCTTCCCCCCCTCCATGCCGCCTTGACCCCGCCATCCCCCGCCGTTACCCTCAAACCTATACCCCGTAGAATCCCCGGTTACAATTTTCCGGGAGCCGATAGTATCAGTGCCCAGGAAAGGACCGCCAGGCCAGAATGACCACGGAAATCACCCCTACCGCCCCGGTCAGTGACGTCAATACCATCGAATCGCTGCGCGATACCCGCGACAAAATCCTCCACGAAATCGCCAAGGAGATTGTCGGGCAGAAATCCGTCATCGAGGAATTGCTCATCGCTCTCTTTGCGGGCGGGCACGCCTTGTTGGTGGGAGTTCCCGGGCTGGCCAAGACCACGCTGATCCGCACGTTTTCCGATATTCTGGATCTCAAATTCCGGCGGATTCAGTTCACTCCCGACCTGATGCCGTCCGACATCACCGGGAGTGAAATCCTCCAGGAAGACCGGGGCACGGGCGACCGCTCGTTCCGGTTCATCCAGGGCCCGCTGTTCGCCAACATCATCCTGGCCGACGAAATCAACCGCACCCCGCCCAAAACCCAAGCCGCCCTGCTGGAAGCCATGCAGGAGCACCGGGTGACGGTCGGCGGCGTCGACCATACCCTCACGCCGCCGTTTTTCGTCCTGGCCACGCAGAATCCCATCGAGCAGGAAGGAACCTATCCCCTGCCCGAGGCCCAGCTGGACCGCTTCATGTTTCAGATCAACATCGACTATCCTTCCGAACAGGAAGAGATCGAGATCGTCAAAAACACCACCTCCGCCTATCAGGGGAAACCGGAAAAGGTGGTGTCCCGCGCCGATATTCTGAATATCCAAAACCTGGTGCGCCGCGTGCCCGTGTCCGAACCGGTGATCCAATACGCGGTGCGCATCGTGAAGGAAACCCGGCCGGGAAGCAACGGCCACCCCACCCAGAACGAACTCGTCCAGAAATACGTCTCCTGGGGCGCCGGCCCCCGCGCCTCACAGTATTTGATCCTGGCGGGCAAAGTGCGGGCCATGCTGGAAGGGCGCCATTCGGTGTCCGAGGACGATGTCCGGGCCGTGGCCATGCCGGTCTTGCGCCACCGCATCATCACCAACTACCGGGCGGAGGCCGACCAGGTTTCGGTGCACCAGATCATCCAGTCCGTCACCGGCCAGCCCGCGGCGTGAATCGCCCCCGCGTTTTCCCTCGAAAAACCGATGACCTATCCCTTCTCCCGCGGGGCTGATCTTCACTCAGAAATCTTAAAAGGATGTAATCCTCGCACAAGCGGGCATCCAGTCAATTGGAGTGCAGACGTCCCGCCTATGTTCAACCCCGAAGGGATTGAATATGAATAGCCCAGGATTTCAACCCGGGGCCGATACTTTTCATTGTCCCGCCGGGGACACAGGGATCGGCCCCATCGCGGGCAATTTTTCGATTTCCCGGTAGATATCGGGAAACAATTCCTCGGCGGCGATGTCGTCTGCACTGGGCGAGCCGTCCCCGCCCAGGCTTTTCAAGTGCATTTTCCCTTGGCCGTCCACGCGGTAGTCCAGCCGCCGCCCCCAGGGATCGGCGAAGACCCGGTTGGTCTCCACGTAGGGTCCCAGCCAGCGGCCCGTCGCTTCGAGGATTTCCGGCTTGCTGATCAACGCCTCGAGGTTGTTTTTCCCGCTGGGATAGGCGCCCACATGCAGCCGGTAGATCTCCAGGGCCAGCACCACGTACAACATTTGTTGATTGAACGTGCACTCCTGCGTTCCGATCTGGATCCGGTAATCGTCCAACGTTTTCCGCGCCGGCGGCGGGCCGCCACAGGACGCCGTGAACACTATACTGAAGAGGAGAAATCCGAGGGCGGTTTTCATCGTCGTGGTTTCACGATCGGCAGGGAAGCGGCCGGCGCGTTCAGCGCGGGATCCTGACGGGCGTCGTGGATGATATCCTCCAACTCTTTGCGGGCATGCTCCCTCAGTCCATTTCGCAGCAGGGACAAGGCCCGGCTGGCGATCAGGCGGTCGAAAATCTGTTGCCGCGCCTGGGGAGACGTGAACTCCTGGAGCACGCGCGGGCGCAGGGACGCGAGCAATTCCAGCATCGCGCCGTACTCCTCGCCGTAGGCCAACTCCAGTTCCTGCCGGATCGACGCCGCCAGTGTGGGGCTGATGCCCGAGGTCGAGACGGCGATGGTCAAAAGTCCCCGTTCCACCGTGCTGGGCACGATGAACGATCCCTCCTCCGGCGCGTCCACGACGTTGCAGAGAATCCCCTTTTCCCGGGCCAATTGACCTGCCTGATGGTTCACGTCCCGGTTGTCGGTGGCCGCGATGACGAGGAATTTTCCTTCCAGGTCGGATGGTTCAAACTCACGCTCGAACCATTCCACCTCTTTTTGAAAAGCCATGTATTCCAGCACGGGATCCAGCCGGGGGCTGACCACCGTCACCCGCGCCCCGCAGTCGCACAGAGCCGCCGCTTTCCGCCGTGCGACTTCGCCGCCTCCCACCACCAGAACCGGCTTTCCCGTGAGGTTCAGGCATAGAGTGTAATACCGCGTCATGGGCGTTTCCGGCGCGTTCATGCTTCTCCTCCCCTGGGGGCGTCCAGGAAATGGACACCCTCGAAATTTTAACCCATGCAATCCCCGCCGGCCATGATCAAAGAACTTTTTCAGGTTCTGTTGAGTTTTTCCAAGTTGATATAAAACAAGTAGATATTACTAAAATTCCGGTTGCCTGCCTGGCCGGCGGGACTCCCGTTCAGAACAACCCTCACCCCGGCTCTCTCCCAGAGGGAGAGGGGATTAGGGGATTGATCTCCCCGGCCAGCCAGCCCGATTGAAGGGCGGCACGAGATGGATGATTAAAAGTACGCATTTACCGGATGAACTCCATTTTCAAAAGATATGATCGGTTTCCAGGTTCAAAAAACCAAATTGGAACTGGTTGATCGTGGGCAAGGGCAGCAATTATTGCACCCTTTCAGGGCGTCCCTCACCCTGATATGGAACAACCTTTGTCTAGGGGAACCACGTATAGGAACCCTTACTATTTTATTTTTTCATGCTGATCTCTCCTGCCCGGGGCCGAAGGAGGACAGGACCGGGACGGCCGGCCTGGATCTGCCGTTGCAAGGTGAATCCGCACGGCCCCGCCTCGTAACACATCCGCACCGCTCCCGGGGCCCGCTTCA
>JBHGBC010000271.1:0-4806 GCA_041946805.1 bacterium | reverse complement strand
ACGCCCTGGTTGCCGATGTCGCCGTTGCCGAAATCCCAGAACCAGTGCCAGTTGTAATGAACCAGATTCGCGTTGAAAAACTGGTCGGGCGCGGGGCCCAGCCACAGGTCATAGTCCAGTTCCGCGGGGGGTTCGGCGTTGGCCTTGAAACCGATGCTCTCGCGGCGTTTGTAGACAAGCCCGCGGGAAACCAGTAGCTTGCCGAAGGTGCCCTTCTTCACATGTTCGGCCAGCCGCCACCAGCCGCGGTCGCTGCGGCCTTGGGTACCGTGCTGCACGATGCGGTTGTACTGGCGGGCGGCTTCCACGCAGAGCCGGCCTTCGTGCACATTATGACTGCACGGCTTTTCGACATAGACATCCTTGCCCGCCTGGCACGCCCAGATAGTGGACAGGGAGTGCCAGTGGTTGGTGGTGGCGATGCTGAGCACGTCGATTTCCTTGTCCTCCAGCGCCCGCCGCACGTCCTGCAGCGTCTTTGGAGTCTTGCCGCCCAGTTTTTCGACCTGCTTGATCCGTTCCGCGAAAGTCCGGGAGTCGGGATCGATCAGACAAGTCACTTGCACGCCGTCGATTCTCATCCATTCGCTGATGTGATCACCGCCCCGGCCGTGGATGCCCGTGACCGCCACACGAATCGCGTCATTGGCCCCCAGCACCCTCCGCCCGGCCTGTGTTCCGCTGATCGTGAACACGGCCCCGGCGGCCAAGGAACGTTTTAAAAAAGATCTCCGTGCTAGTTTTGACATAATCGGCTCCTTTCCTCGCGCCCGATCCGCGAGGGAAATCCAATCACCTGCCGCTTCCGTGAATCCTCCTCCCACTCCCGCCTCGATGAGCAAGTTTTACCATACCACAGCTTCCCGGTCCTTACCAACCCGAAGCGCTCATTTTTCCGAAGGGTTCGAGCCGGTCCCTTCCGGGCCGGCATTTTCCTCCTCCCCCTCCACCGGTATCCTCCGTCCCGCGCCGTTCGTTGATTATTCGACTCCGCTTTCATGGGGTTCCATGTTCCTTGGCGCTCGATGGTATACTAGGGCGGACATGCAGGAGGATATTTCATGCGCTCGCAAATGATTTTGCTCATTCCCCTGGCCCTGGTCGCGATCCTGGTGATGGGCCTGATCGTTTTTCTTCCCACTGATTCGGTTATTCAAACCGGGCCGGATGCCAACCTTCCCGCTCCCGTGGAAGCGGTGAATCCCGCTCTGACGCAAAATACACAAACCACTCCGCCGGCGCTGCCCTCCGCCGAAACCGGGCAGTCCACCCAGGGAGAAGAATCCCCAGCGACTAGGGAATCCAGCGGCGAGGACCTCTCCTCCGCGGCCACTCCCGCCCCCGTGGCGCCGGCCACGGCTTCCTTGACTCCCGCGCCCTCGCCGGTGGCTTCCGCTCAGACCGCTGGGGACCAGAACGCGATCAGCGGCGTGGTCAAGGATTCCCGGGGTTCGTTGCTGCAGGGCGCGGCCATTCAGGCGGAAGGTTCGCCGCAGGTTTTCAGCGGCGTCAATGGCGTGTTCAAGATCACGAAGGTCACCCAACCCGCGGTGACCGTAACCGCCAGCCTGTCCGGGTATCAACCGCTCCGGGTGGAAGGCGTGAAGGCGGGCACGGTCAATCTGGAACTGGTTTTAGTGCCCGAAGGGGCGGTGGCCGGGCAGGTGCTCGACCAGTTCAACGAGCCGGTGGCCTACGCGCGGGTCAACGCCCAGGCCCTGCAGGGGATCTGGATCGTCGATCTGACCGCGAACGCCGAGGGACGCTTCCAGACCGAGGAAGCGCCCAAGGGACGTATCCGCCTGCAAGCCACTCAGGAGGGTTTCACGGATGAGGGGGAAGGATCGAAGGAAGTGGAGGCGCCCTCGCCGCAGCCGGTGATCTTGAAACTGAACCGCCCCACCTTTTCGATTTCCGGCCGGGTGGTCATGCGTGAAAATCAGCAGGGTGTTTCGGGATTCAAACTCCGGGCGGCGGCGCAGAACGCGGGAGCCAACCGGAAAGAGTTCAGGGCCGAAACCGACGGGACGGGGCTCTACCGCTTTGACAATCTGGAGCGGGGCAATTACCAGGTCTCCAGCGTGGCCAAGGAAAACGCCCACCTGAACGCGGTGATCCCCATCAATGAGGATTTCAAAAATGTCCGGCTGTTCGAGAAAAGCGTGGATAAGGTGGACTTTTTTGCCGTTACGGGCTTGGTGGTGAGCGGTCTTGTGGTCACCTCCGGCGGGCAACCGGTCAACGGCGCGGAAGTGACCGTGGCCGGCCTGGACGCCGCCTCCACCTTCTCGGGGAGCGACGGCCGTTTCCGCCTGCAGGGCGTCCCCATGCCCTCGTCCGGCCAGGACATCGGCCTCTACACCCTGCGGTTGGCCGCGTCGCACGAGCAATATGGAACCGGCCTCAGCGATCCGTTATCCGCCAACGCCGGGCAGGAACTGACCGATATCACCATCACCCTGCAAGGACTCACCAACCTCACGGGGAGCGTGGTGGACCGCCAGGGCGCGGGGATTCCCGGAGCGCGCGTGACGCTGCGCGATTTGATTCAGCCCCAGGTCCAGGAGACCATGACGGATTCCTCGGGCGAATTCGTGTTTCAGAACGTCTCTTCGACCGCTCAACCCTTCGCCCAACTCCGGGGCACGCATGAGATCGAGGCCAGCAAGGACGGCTACTCCACGCCGCGCGAGCAGCTCGTGATCCAGCCGGGGCAGGAAAGCCGCGTGACCCTGTTGCTGGACCAGAATGGATTCATCGAGGGGCGGGCGGCCGACAGTTCGGGCAACGCCTTGCCCGGCGTCTTGGTGACCGCGTACCTCCCGCAGGGCGGAGCGGTCACGGCGTTCAGCAATGAAGTGGGCATTTACCGCCTGACCTCGCTCCCCGATGGCGTGTTCGACCTGATGTTCCGCCTGGATTCCAATCCCCCGATGACCGGCGTGTTGTACCAGATCCCCCTGGGAACCTCGGACGCCAACGTCACGTTGAATCCCGGCGAGTGGTACGTCATGGGCACGGTGATGGACGACACGAACAATCAATCCATTTTCCAATATTTTCTGAACATCGAGGGCGAGCCGATGGACCGCCGCGGCCGGCCGTTCATCCAATCCCGGCCGGTCAACACGCCGGACGGGACGTATCAGATCATCCTCAACGAACCGGGGCTGTACCGCGTGCGCTTTTCCGCTCCCGGGTATCATTCCCAGGATCTGACCGTGAAAATCGCGCCCGACACGCTGCGGGAACAGTATCTCAATCCCCGCCTGACGCCTTTGGATGAAAAAGGCGCCATCCAGGGAGCGTTCACGCCTCCGGAAGGCATGGAATTTGTCGGCGTGAACGTGTTGGGATTCCGCTCGTTCCCGGCATCCGGCAACGAATTTCTGTTGACCGAGGTGCCGGCCGGACAGCACGATCTGCTCTTCCTGGTGCGGGACAACGCCACCCAGGCGGGCTATCCCATCGGCGTGTTGCCGTCGGTGCGGGTGGTGGGTAACGAGACAGCCAACCTGGGCATGCTCACGGCGCAGCAACTGCCCACGCGGTTCCGTGAATTTTGATCCATTAGCCAACGGCTCGTCTCAAATCATAAGGTTTATCCGGCAAGCTCGCACTTGAGGAAGATGCCGATCCAATCTATAGAACGGTGGCATTATTCAACCAAGGAAATGAAAAGAAAATTCTTTCTCCATCGCCCTTTGGGAAAGGGCCGGGAGAAAGGACGCCGAAGCAAGGAATTCCCTCACCCTAACCCTCTCCCGGAGGGAGAGGGGATTTTGGGTTTCTCTATCAAACCAACCCGAGAGGATAGGGATCGCGCCTACTGGAAAATAGATATGAACTTCCCGGATGAGCCAATCATAAGGATTTCCTGATGAACGAAGGATCCCGTTACAAAGAGGCGGGGGTGGATATTTCGGCGGGCGACTGGATCAAGAAACAGATCGCCCGGCGGGTCCGGCAAACCCATTCCCCCCGGGTGCTGCACCGCGAGGGCGCGTTCGGCGGGATGTTTTCCCTGGCGGGTATCGACATGCCCAAGCCGGTGCTGGTCTCCAGCATCGACGGCGTGGGAACCAAGACCAAGGTGGCCCTCGCCGCCAGCGAAAAAACGGGAAATTGGCACCGGGGGATCGGGCAGGACCTGGTCAACCACTCGATCAACGACATCCTCGTCTGCGGCGCGCGGCCCCTCTTCTTTTTGGATTACTTCGCCTGCGCGAAACAGGACGAGGCGCTGATTATGCAACTGATCGAAGGCATGACCGAGGCCTGCCGCGCCGCCGGCATCGCCCTGGTGGGGGGCGAAACCGCCCAGATGCCCGATGTGTACGCGCCGGGCGAGTATGACCTGGCGGGGTGTATTGTGGGAATCGTGGACGAAGAAAACATCATCGACGGGCGCGCCATCGCCCCCGGCGATAAGATCTTCGGCCTGCCCTCCAGCGGACTGCACACCAACGGCTACACGCTGGCCCGCAAAGTGCTTCTGGAGGAGAGCCGGCTGGATTTGCATTCGCAACCCGCTCCCCTGCGGCGCACCCTGGCCGAGGACCTGCTCGAGCCGCACCGTTCGTATCTGGACGCGGTGACACGATTGGGGGAGAAAGTTTCCATCCACGGCCTGGCCCACATCACCGGCGGAGGATTCGAGGGGAACATCGGCCGGATTCTTCCCCCGGGATGCCAAGCCCGCATCGATACCCGACAATGGCGGCCGTTGCCCATTTTTCAACTCATTCAAGAACGGGGCGGGATCGGCTTTGAGGAGATGTACCGCGTGTTCAACATGGGAATCGG
>JBHGBC010000270.1:0-4838 GCA_041946805.1 bacterium | reverse complement strand
CCATCCCCGAACCCCAGAAGCCCGGATCGAAAAACTACTCCTCCTCCATCCCCGGCTTCCCCATGCCCGAACCGCAGATCCCCGGCCGGGAGCAATCCGACTCTGGCGGCTCCTCACCGTCGCCCTCCGGCGGCCCTTCCGAGCCGAAAACCAAGTCATACTCTGACCGCTACCGGGAATTCTATAGTTCGCCGAATTATGGCCAGCGGTATCGAGATTCCTATAATTCCTCCACCTACCGCCGGAGTTACCGGAGTCTCGGCAACAGCTACTTCGCCACCGGCGGGGATTCCCGCAAGCGGCTGCAATATCCCGGCAGTGGGGGATTTACCGATCCCTACGCGCCCGGCATGGACGATTCCTTCGATGCCGGGAACAACGAGGAAACCTGGGGAATCGATGGACTGAACCGGCATCCACTCGATTCGGGCGGACTCTTTGACCGGGAACGCCGGTCGCTCAACGTGCCGTCGGCCCAAAATCCCGCCCTGGACGGACTGGGCTATACGCAATTCCCCAGCCTCAATCCGTTGTTGCAGCCGCCCATGCTGATCCCGCCCCATTACATCTACCCGATGAATCCCATCGCCGAGACCACGGCCCAAGCCGAGGCTGAATGGAACACCGCGGCCGCCGGGCTGCCCGGCGGGGCCACCGCGCCCGAAACGCCCCGGATCATTGACGCCACCGCGGCGATTCAACCCAAACCCGCCTCGGCGCCTTCCTCCCCATCTCCGGGCGGGAATGCCGCTCCAACGTCTCCGGCCACCGCCTCTCCGGGCCAGGCGGCCGCTTCCACACCCGCGGCCAATCCCCCGCGGCCTGCCCCGCCGGCTCCGCGGATCACATCCCCCCAGGATTGGCTCTATCAACAAAGCATCGAGGCCTTCACGTTTCGGAATTACGCGAAGGCCCGCGATACCCTGGAACGCCTCATCACCATGACCCCGGATTCGCCGCGCGTTTACTTCGCCTATGGATTGTCGCTCTTTTACATGGGGCAATACAACGAAGCCGCCGCCGCCTTGGAACACAGCGTGACCTTATCGTACCAAACCCGCACGCCCCTGCCCTCGCTGCAATCCCTGCGGCTCAATCCCTACGACTTCCGCTATCACCACCGCCGCCTCGCCCGCTACCTCGAGGAAAATCCGCGGGACGTGAACGCGTCCACGCTTTTCTACCTGCTCACCCGGGCGGCGGGGTAAGCGGGCTAGCCTTCCCCTCCGGATTTTGCTATTCGTAGAGCCATGGATTGATTGGAAAACAGAATTCGGATTCCGCCTATGAATCGCCGTGAATTTCTATATGAGTGCGGCATGGGACTCGCGGGCGCCGCTCGGCTCGCGCCGAACGCTCTGCCCAAGCGCCTTCTGGGCCGGACCGGGATGGAAGTCTCCATCCTGGGTTTGGGAACGAGCCATTTCCACCGGCTGGACGAAAACGTGTGCGTGTCCCTGGTCCATGCCGCCTTGGATTCCGGGATCGATTACCTCGACACCGCCCGCGCTTACGGCCATGGCCAGACGGAAATGCTTCTAGGAAAAGCGCTGCGGGGCCAACGCCGGGACCGCGTTGCGCTTGTATCCAAAACCTGGCGGCGGACCGCAAACGCGGCCCTGGACGAACTGGCCGGGTCTCTCCAGAGCCTGCGGACCGATTATCTCGACATTTGGATGATCCACGATTTCCGCACCGAAGCCGACTGGCGCGCGCTGGAATCGCCCCGCGGAATTCTGGCGGCCGCCCGGCGCGCCCGCGAGCGGGGGTGGATCCGCTGGATCGGCCTCTGCGCGCACCGCAACGCGCCGTTGGTGGCGCGGGCGCTGGACACCTTTCCGATCGACGTCGTCATGCTCCCCGCCGCTCCGGTGGTTCCCGGAACGCCCCCCATGCTGCCCGAAATCCTTCCCACGGCCCGGCCTCGAAACACGGGTCTCGTGGGGATGCGGATTATAGCCGCCTCCTCGCGATCGGCCGGAAACCCCATGGATCCCGCCGCCCTCCGCTCCGCCCTCGCGCTGCCCTTCGCCACGGCGGTCATGGAATGGGAACACCCGCGGGAGCTCTTGGAGCATGTCTCCCTCGTGACCGCCGGCGGTCTCTTCAGAAACCAGGTGGCATGAAATGGGGTACAATAATGACCGCGAGGATTTGATCAATAAAAAATTCGCATCCGGCAAGTGCGTACCTTTTTTCAGCTGGCCGATTCACGTCTCTATGAAATCATCGAGGAAAATCCCTTCTCCCTCCGGGAGAGGGTTAGGGTGAGGGAATTATTGTCAGGGCGGACCGGGGTGTCTGCCCTTATCCAGGGGCGAATGAAATCAATGTACATCATCAGGTACGAACATCTCGGATGAACCAAAATTTAGTTGGAAATCGAATTCGCCATACTCATCTCCCATCCCCGGGCAGCAGGGGTTTCACCTTCTGGTAGGCGCGGACGACCGGAGAGCGCTCCAGTCGGGCCAGCCGCCAGCGCAGCTCCTGGACATACTCATCCTTGAGCACGGCGGGATTGCCGTCCTGGTAAGTCGCCTGGTAGAGGCTGGTGACCGTCTCCTCCAGAAAGCCGGGATTCTCCCGCAAGAAGGGATCACTCGCGAGCTGCATCAAAACCGGCTTGCTGAATCCCTCGAACTGCGCCAGCGTGTGGATCATTTCCCAGAATACGAATTCCGGCTTCGGTATGGCCTGGTAGGCATGGACGCCCACGGGCCGTTCCATCTGGTCCAGGATCCCCTGTTCGCGGGCGATTTCCTGGATGCGGTAATGATCATAGAACGCCATGGGATTGATCTTGATGATCCCGCAAGGCTTGGGCAAATCGCAAATCAATTCGAGCGTCTCGAGGTTGTCCTCTTCCCGCACAAGCGGATTGTGCCCGATGAAATCCACCAGGAGCTTCGCCCCGGTTTCCAGGATGTTGCGCGCCGTCTGCAAGGTCCTCGCCTTGGTATGCCGCCGGTTGAGCACCTCGTTCAACACCCGCTGGCTGCCCGACTGGATCCCCATGATCAAATAACTCAATCCCGCCTCGCGCAGCAGGGCCAGATTTTCCGGTTCGCCCACGTTGGGATGGGTGTATCCGAAAAACGGCAGACGGATCTCGGCCGCGTACCGCGGCGCCAGCTCCCGCAGCCACGCCTTGTTCAGGGGCAGGACATCGTCGTAGAACTCGATCCGCTGGATCGGCCAGGGCCAGGTCCGCAGCCGGTACTTCAATTCCTCGATCATGTTCTCCGGCGAGCGCTGCCGCAAAAACTTGTCCGGCGCGTAAATCTGGCGGTGATGCCCGCTGCAGCAGTAAGTGCAGCTGAACGGGCACCCGCGCGTGCCCATGACCATGAAATTGGTATACAGATGGCTATGCGGCGGGTAGGGATGAGGAGAAATCCCGTCTTCCAGAATCAGGGTCTTGTTCTCCAACTCGTAATCCGGAAACGGGTAGTTGTCCAGGTTTTGTTCCAGCTTCATGAGGGGATTGCGGATCACGTTCCCATCCCGGTGGATCCACAAACTGGGGATGCGGGTGGTGTCCTTCCCCGCGTCCATCGCCCGCACCAGTTCCCGCAGGGGATATTCCCCCTCGCCGACGCACAGCAGATCGGTGTGCTGGATGTTCTCTTCGGGATTGATGGTCGAATCCACCCCGCCCCAGATCACCGGAACCTTGAACACCTCCTTGATTTTCCGGGTGAGGAAACACGCCAGGCCGAAACTGATGGACGAAAACGACAAGCCGATCAAGTCCGGATCCTGCCGGCGCAGGCAATCCAACAGTATCTCCACCTCGCGGGGCGTGCTGAACGTGGCGAACGAATAATACCCGCCCTCCTCCCGCCGTTCGGGAGGCGGCACTTTCGCGGGGCTGATGCACTCCACTCCCTTGAAGAGGATAAGGTGGACTTCATGCCCGTCCTGCTTCAACACGGACGACATATACCGGACGCCGAGGCAATATTCATCGTATAAGGCAATCAGGGTCACGCGTTGCATGGGCGCTTGTAAAACCTCCAGGATGCCGTGAATGCCATGGGGTAGGGGGCAGGTTTCCTTCCTATTCTACTTGATGGTCGAGCGGTACGCGGGATTGGAATAATAGTGCGGCCGGGGCGGCTTTGGGATATTTTGTTCCAAAACCCGGGGCTGCAGGTAATTGGCCAGATAAAAGCCGGGATTTTTCGTCTCCGGATACACGTCCCGCAAGGCCTTGATATTTTCGCGCGGAATGAAATTGTTGAACGCCAGCCAGGCGCACAACTGCATCAACGATTTTTCCTGGCTGTCCGAGACCACCTGCCGGTCGTAATCCCCCAGCAACACCACGGTGATGTATCCCTTCAGATCCAGCGGGGGATTCGTGATCCGCGCCAGCCGCGCCTGCAGCAGCGTCCGCGGATCGGCTTCGCTCGACCGGAGAGTGAACGGATCCCCCTGATGCAACTCCGCCGGGATGCCGATGTCCCGCCCCGCCAGAATCCGGCCATCCGGATCGATGAAAAAATGGAACGGCACATCCCCGAGTTTCAAATGATTCTGATACCGCTCCAGCAGGTAGGTCAAATAGGTCAAGGCCGTTTCCACGTCATAATCCGCCCCCGTGTCCATGACCAGAACGCCCTCGGCCTTCTGCGAGGAAAACATCCCGGACGGCATCTCCCCAATGACGGACCGGGGGATCATCTTGGGCATGACCGGACGGCCGTCGACCGTCTCGACCAGGCCGTACATCTTGGTCATCTGGGTGATGCAAGCCGCCAAACCCAGCGCCAGCGCCACACTCATGCCCCACAACCCATATCCGCCCCGCCCGCTTCGTCTCCGCATCGTTC
>JBHGBC010000027.1:0-50926 GCA_041946805.1 bacterium | reverse complement strand
GCTGGCAGATCGCCACTTCTTTAGGCCCGTAGAAAGAATGTGTGCGGAGAGTAGCCCAGGGGTAGAAGGGATCGGTTCTTGGTTTTAACCAGACGCGCAGAATGGATTGGGACATATCCCATCCCTATCCCTTCAACTCAGTCAATTGTTACGGAGGTTTGGCTCATGATCACGAATGCCGGCAATGCGGCGGTCGAGGCCGGGACCCCGCCCCCGCTGGATCCCAAGACGGAAGTCCTGACGCGGGATCTGGAGAAGATCTGGATGGAGTATTCCTCCCTCAAGCAAACCGTGGAGGCTTTGGCGCGCCGCCCGGAGATGCCGCCGGACCTGATCCGGGAGATCAACCAGGGGGCCGCGGATTTTCTGGCGGACGCGATCCTCGATACGTTGAAAGCCCACCTCGCCGGGCCGGGGAAGAAGCCTGAATTCCAGCCCTCCGGCCCGTCGGCGGAACCGGCGGGCGCGGGAATTTCACCGGACGCGGCGGGGAAACCGGCGGGGAACGGCCCGGAAGCGGCGCAAGCGAAGGCCAAACCTTCCCGGCAGTTGTCGCGGGTGGAATACGACAAGATGTTGGCGGGGGTGTGCGGTGGGCTCGCGGAATATTTTCGTATCGACAGCAGCCTGGTCCGGGTGGCATTCATTCTTACCGCCCTGCCGCCCTTCGTGTTCGTGGGACTGATCGCCTACGTGATCCTGGCCATCCTTTTGCCCCTCAAACTGACGCCGGACGAGGGCTGAGGCTTTGCCCCGGGGGCTTGGGATCGCGAAACGCGGGAAGTATAACTAAGGGGCTGGGGACACCCGGCCCCGTTTTCATGCGGGAAGACCTATATGAAATGTAGGGTGGATTCAAAACGCCGTGTAGCCCACGGATGGAATATCGTAAGCACAGGTTCATCGTAAGGGGCACGTTGCAACGTGCCCTTGCGATCGAAACGAGGTGGCATTCTCTCTCTCCCCCCGGGAGAGGGAGAGGGCCAGGGTGAGGGAAAGCCAGGGAGGTCACCGAGCGAGTTGAATTTTGGTACGGATCAGAATGGAGGAGCGGTTTTAAACTAGCCCAGGGTTTTAACCCTGGGGGAACCACCCAGCCTTGAAAGGCTGGGCTAGTTTAAAAAGTGTGAATCTCCCCTCTCCCTCCGGGCGGCCGAAGAGAATCGATCGAAATGAGCAAACGACAACAACAATACTGGCAAGGCATGGAACGGATTTGCCGTTTCCTGGACATTTTACTCAATGAAGGAACCTGGCCCACGCGGAGTGACCTGGAACAGGAAATCCAGGCCATCCCCTTTTTCAAGAAAGTGGATGTCTGCGTTCATTTCCCGGAGAATATACCCGATCCCCAGGCGGGATTCTTTTTTATCCTGGGAGAGGATTACTCCCGGTATGATGATGTACTGCCCGAATCCCTCCATATTTTCCTGTTGTCCTCGAACCTGGACACGGCCAAGGAACTGGACCGCATGCTCACCGCCCGGGCCATCGCGTGATGGCTATTTGACCTGCGCGGCCTGACCGCGCTGCATGTCGGTCACGAACAAGTGCCCGGCGGCGTTGGCCAGGATGCCGATGGGCTGGACCAGTTTCCGCCCGGCCAGGTCGGTGAAAATTTTCTCCAGCAGTTCCCCTTCCGCCGTATAGAGATGCACGCTGCCCTCCTTGGGATCGGTGAGGGCGATGGTCCCGTCGGGCGAAACGGCCACATGGCCTTCAAATCCCCCGTTGCCTTCCCAGGTGGTCTGGATCGGCCAGATTCCTAGTAATTTCCCCTGGGCCGAATAATTTTTCACACGGCGGTTGAGGCTGTCGACGATGATCACGTTGCCGTCCGGCGTCACGTCGATGCCCACCGGTTCGCGGAAGGCATCGTCTTCGCTGCCGCCGCCCGGCTTGCCCCAGTGTTGCTGGACCGTGCCGTCCGGCGCCATGACCACCACCCGGTGGTTGCCCGTGTCGGCGATGTACAGCAGCCGGTTTTGGGGATGGAAGGCGATCCCGCGCGGCCCGAAAAAGTTGGACAGGCTTGCGCCCAGGAATGTTCCGTGGGAATCGACCAGCACAATACGGTGGTTCCACGTGTCGGCGATGAAGAGGTTACCGGTCTGAGGGTCGATGGCCACGTCGTTTGGCTCTTTCAACTCCCCCTCGCCCGATCCTTCCGTGCCCACTTGCCAGGCGTAGGCGCCGTCCGGCCGGAAGACCTGGATCCGGTGGTTGCGGGTGTCGGCCACGTAGAAAAAGCCGGTGGCGTCCTGGATGAGGCCCCGGGGTTCCTGAAACTCGCCGTTGCCGCTCCCCCGGCCCCCGTCGAAGAGGCTACGGCCCGTTTCGGGAGGACGCATCGCCGGCGGAACCTGGACCTCGGATTCGGTCTGGGTCCGCAAACCGTAGGCGCGGTTCAATCCCCGGTCGATTTGAAAGATGGAGGTGTCTGGATTGCGGTAAACCAGGTGGAAGATATCACCGAAATCCTCCAGGTGCTTCAATCCCGCTTCGCCCATTGGGGGGCGGTCGTTTTGGTCGCCGCGGGGCGACAGCCGCTCGATCTCGCCGAAGATGAGATAATCGATCTGGTACTCGCCGAGGAAGCGGTGGATCTCGTCCCGGTTGGTGGAGGTGTAGATCCGGTCCAGAGCCAGCAGGCGGGGATTGACGGCGTCCATGTAGTGCAGGCGTTCGCGGGTGTGGTGCGGCCAGCCGGTCAGGGCGGGCAGTCCGGTGTACGAACTGAAACGGGCGTGGTTGCCGCCGTGTTTGTCGGCCCATTCGACGATATGCGGCTTGCCCTTCACGAAGCGGTTGACCCATTGGACCGCCTCGTAGGCCCCGTAGTTCTGGGCGCGCAGGTATTCAAGGCCATCGAGACTGGGCAACTGGCCCTGCGCCTCGCCGCTGATCGCGCGGTGCGATGCGGTGACCACCGCCGGGGCGATGAGGGTGAAGGGCAGGGTGGGGAAGAGGACGGCGGTCATCACCAGGACGAAGACCATTTTCCCGGTGTAATGGAATCCCCGGCCAAGGCTCGCGCCGAGGGTTTTGATCTGTCCCCAAATCCACCAGCAACTGATGGCGGCGGCGATGGACAGGTAATGCCACACCTGCAGGTTGAACTTGAACACCGTGTTCCAGCGGTGCGAGGGCGGCCCCCATCCGGGTTCCTTAATATAGAAAACCTCGATCCCCAATGACAACCCCAAGCCGAGCACGGCGAGCAGGCAGGTGAAGATAAAGTTTTGGCATTGATTCCGCTGCCACAACAGAAGAAAAAAGACCAGGAAGAAGGGCAAAAACAAACCCACGATGCTGTAATTCAACGGCGCGGCGGCATGGCGGGGTATGGGCAATCCGAAGGGATTCACGCGGGTGAGCAGCAAGGCCAGCGCCACGGACAGCATGAAAAAACTGACGAATAGTATCCCGCGGGGGATCGATACCCGGCCGTCCCGGCGCAGGACCGCCAGGAAAACCGAAGTGATCATCAGGGGAACCAGCAGGTGGATCCAGAAGCCCAGGTAGGTGCGGACCGTGGTGCTGCCCTCGGTCATGATCCCCACCGACGAGACGCGGCTGATGAAATTTGAATAAAAGGGCAGAAACAATCCGATGCCGAACAGAAAGACCAGCATGACCGGGGCGATAGGAAACCGGAAGATTTCCTGCAGCGACTCGGGGCAGAGAATCCGGGGCCGCACGGGCGCGCCGCCGAACCAATCGGATTCGCGGTAGAACTTCACCGCGGTGATCAGCAAAAAGGCGATCGCCAGGGCGGGCAGGTCCCACGTGTTGGTGCAGATCACGGTCCCGAACAACAGGCCCATGAAGAAGGAGAGGCCCAGAACCGCGCCGGATTTTTCCTCCCGGGGCCGCGCGAAATAGTTGTACAAGAGGATCAAAAAGGCGAAGGTGAAGGGCATCACCAGCATATGGGCGTGGAAATCGAGGAACAAGTGAGTCCAATAGGGGAATTCGTTGGCCACGGTGTTGGGGATGACCCGCGACGATTCCCAAAACGTGTCGTAGCGCAGTTCGCGCAGCCGCTGTTCGATTTCCGGGGTGCTGAAGCCCAGGTAACGCCGGAGGCACCAGCCCATCAGTTGCAGGGTGGGAATGATACTGGAGATAACCGAGCGGATACTCTCGCCGGTTTCGTTCAGTTCATAGCGGATGAGGTTGAGATACGACAGAAAATGCCCGGCGAAGCACGCCAGGTACGTGGCCAGGAAGGCGATGAACGCCCGGCGGCAGAGGAGATGGGCCAGCGTGAAAACGGCCAGGGCGGTCAAGCCTGATATAGTCGTCCCCCCGATATTGAAGAGATACTCCGCGGGCAGGCCGATGAATCGCCCCGCGAGGGCGAGAATCGCGTGGCCGTAATAGTAATAGTTGATGGGATGCCCCAGCGCCCAGGGATCTTCCGGCGGGAACGTCTCCGCCCGGTACACGGCGTTGATGAAAGCTATGTTCATAGGCTTTTCACCGCCGATCGCCCCCGGATGATAAGCGCGAATGACCAGGAAGATTCCCCAGAACGCGAGAAACAGAATTTCCAACGCGACCAAGCGCGGCCATTTCGTGGCGATAAACTGGCGCAGGGAATCTTTGTGGATCCGGGCGGAAATCACAGCTAGGATAACGAGAAATCCGAGCGCCAGCGCACCTTGCCAGGTCGATACTTTCAGGAATCCCACCGAGGCGAGAAACCAGCCCATCCACGAGAAAAGCGCCAGGCCCACGATTTTGGATATTCCGAATCCCCGGTCCGGCAGGGCGGAACCGAGCGGGAAGAGCAGCACGAACGCCAGCGCGCCCAATCCCTCGAGGAACAGCCACCAGCGCAGCAGCGGAAAACTCACGGGCGGTTCATAGACCGGATGGCCCTCGCGCAAGGTCAGGATCTCGCGGGGCGTGATGCGCGTGACCCAGGCAGGCGGGCTCCAGATCAAGGATTCCAGCTGTTCCTGGGTGAATTTCTGAAATTTCTCGAAAATGATGACTTTGGGGTGGTCGTAGATCCGGGCGGTTTCGTCTTCCAGATCGGCGTGCAACTCCCAGCCGAAAATCCGGACGGGATTGGTGATGACGGCGGCGATTTTGAAACCCAGCTGTTCGGCGAAAAACGCTTGGAGAAACTGGTTGGTAATGGGGAAGCGCTCGGGGTTTTGCAGCGTCGTGCCGTACCCCCGCTTACTGGGGAAGACAATGTAATCGTAGGTGGCGAGATACTGGGCCAGGTACCGCACGCGCGCGGCGGGATCGCGCAATTCCTCCTCGGGCCGGTCGTGGATGCCGATCTGGTCGCGGCTTTCGATATGTACTCCGAAGAGGCCGTTGTCCCAGCTGTTTTGGGTGATCTTGGCCCCGGGCCGCCGGTTTTCCTGGATGATCTTCCCGGCGGTGACCAGCGTGTGGGGCTGATTATAAATCCGGACGTACGCCGTCCCGTAAACCAGCCCGCATAACAAGGCCAGCGCGCCGCCGAGGAGGCCGGCGTACTTCGCCGATTTCTTCCAACCCGGTCCGATTCGCGGAAAGGCGGTATTGTAGAAATATGGCTGGATGGAAGATAACTCGGTGATCAGGCGGCCGCCGAGGACCAGCATCACCGGCAGGATGGCGTCGAGGTAGCGGGGGAACTTGCTGTGAAAGCTGCTGTACATCAGGAAACTGGGGATGACCCACGCGGCGAGCAACAGATCCGAGGCGTTACCCTTCCTGAACAGCCGGCCGAGCGCGTACAGGCAGCCCGCCACGGTGAAAAAGGCGGTGATCCAATCCAGCGAGGGATAAAAGAGGTTGTCGAGCGTGTAGAAAACCGGCGTGGTGTGGAGATACTGCTGGGTGAAGACCATCGGCGCCTCGCCGGTGGTATGCATACGGCTTTGCGCGGCGATGTCACGGGCGAAGGCTTCCGCGTCGAAATAGGCCATGGGCTGGCCGATCAAAAATGCCGCCAGCCCGGCGAGGATTCCCAGAATCAACCAAATCCAGGGTATGTAAATCCGCACGGCGGGGACGAACCAGCCCATCCGGCCGCCGTGCCAGCGTTTGCGGAGAATCAACAGATAAATCGAGGCGGCGAAGAGCAGGAAGAGGGCAGTGAGGATTATCCACTTCCATCCCCAGTAGAAATCCCGGAACGCGGCCAGGGTGACATTGAGCGGGGGATTGTTCGAACTCGCGGCCTTGAAGAAATGCAGCAGGACCAATCCGGCGATGGCCAGCCAGGCGGTGTGGATCCAGCGGCCGGTTTTGCCTTCTCGTTCGTCTCCCCAGGTGGCGGTGGCGTGCGCCAGCAGCAGGATGCCCGGCAGGGTGATGCCGCTCCACTTGGTGGCCACCGCGAAACCCGCGCAGATCCCTCCCCGAAGATACCATCCCAGCCGCGGCTTTTGGGTGATTTTGAGGTAACAATACACCGCCGCCGTGGTCCAGAAACCTAGAATGATATCGGTGGTGGCGAAATGGCTGGTCTGGACAGGCAGCATGGCGGTGGCCAGCATGGCGGCGGCCAGCAGCCCGGTGGTCCGGTTGTAGGCGTCGCGGCCGATGAGATACGCCAGTAGCACGGTGAACGCTCCCGCGTAGGCGGTGGCCACCCGCCCCACCAGCAGTATCGAGGTGGTGGCGGGATTGTATCCGGTTGAGGGGACCAGTTTTGTGGGCAGAATCGCTGCCAGGATCAGCCCTATGACCGGGAGGATCAAACAGGGAAAGAAAAACAACAAGCGCTGCTCATCCTGGTGCCATGGGAGCCTATGGTGATCGAGATCCCGCAGGTCGCGCGAGAGGCCAAAATACATCCGCAAGCCGAGATAGAGAGCGAAGACCAGCAACGCCAAGCTGAGCCAATCAGGAAACGCCAGCAACGTCCAGCCCGTCTCGGGATGGAAATGCCGGGCGAGGTAATTACGGTACAGCAAGTACAGGTGCAGGGGAAACGTGCCGTAGTTGTAGTTGACCGGGCGCAGTCCGGGAGAACCGGGGGCGTAGGGGAGTTGAGGCTCCACCTTCAGGTTGCGCTCGTAGAGCAACCGGAGCTGATCACGCCAGGGGAGTTGCCGTTCTTCTTCGCTCAATCCCTGTGGATTCATGTGGGTGGCGCAGCTGTCGTAATGCCATTCGTCCGGATGCTGGGAATAGACGCCGTCCTTGAAGCCCCAGTCGAGGCCGTAAAAACGCAGCGCCAGCGCCACCGTGAAGATCAACAACAAGATGAGAGACGAAAAAACACGTTTCTGGGCTGAATTCATGGGCAACCTGTAAACGATAGGTCGATTTCACATTCAGGATACAATTTGTTTTTTGGCAACTATTTACCCGAATGGAACAAGATTTTTGAGCGCCAACGGCGCGCTATGAGAATTGCCCAGGGTGTTAGCCCTGGGAAAAATGCCCTGGATCCCCGTTTTCGTGGGGATGACATCTGATTCTTAACTGAATGCCATTGAGCTAGGTAGGATGAGTTAGTGCGCATCATGTAACCCATCGTGCCTTTTGTAGGGGCGGACCATCGTGTCCGCCCGGCTCCTTCAACCACCACCCTCTTCGGTCTTTCCCCTCTCCCCCCGGGAGAGGGTCAGGGTGAGGGAAATCTCCGCTCATCCGATGTTTCTCCGTGTCCCCGCCCTGCCTTGATTGCCTGGACCGCCAAATCACGATACGATCCATGGCAATCCCCGTCCCCTTTCCGGCGGACATGGGGAAGACATTCAGCCGAGGAACCATGGAAAAGGGGGATGGTTTTGCGATCCAACGATATCCATAAAATCGTTCGTATCCTACGGCAAGAGGTGGCAAAATGGAAGACTCCGGCCGTGACCGCCGTGGCGGGCCGCACGCGCGATCCGTTCCATGTGCTGGTCTCGTGCGTCCTCAGCCTGCGGACCAAAGATGACACGACGGGGGCCGCCTTCGCCCGTCTCCAAAAGCGGGCGCGCACCCCGCAAGCCTTGCTGCGGATTCCCGTGGAGGAACTGGCCCAAATCATCTACCCCGTTGGATTTTACAACCAAAAGGCGAAGCAGCTGCTCGACATCGCGGGGGCGCTGATCGACAACCACGGCGGACGGGTCCCGGATTCCATCGAGGATTTGTTGACTCTGAACGGCGTGGGGCGTAAAACCGCCAATCTGGTGGTAACCCTGGGGTATGGCAAGCCGGGGATCTGCGTGGATACGCACGTGCACCGCATCACCAACCGCTGGGGCTATGTCCAAACCAAAACGCCGGAACAGACCGAGTTCGCCCTGCGGGACAAACTGCCGCCGGACTATTGGATCGAATTCAACGACCTCCTGGTGACCTTCGGGCAGAACCTCTGCGCGCCGGTATCACCGAAATGCTCGCGATGCGCCTTGTTTGCGTATTGTGACCGCGTGGGGGTGGAACGCCGGCGGTGAGAAAAAAGCCGCGGGCGGCCTGGCCTCCCCAATCCGGATGCACCGATCCATGGGCCGGAATCCATGGGCTGCCTACCCCCCTCTGCCCCGGCGGGAGAGGGGCCGGGGGTGAGGAGATTGGCTTCTTCGTTTTTCCCCGTAACTTGATTAATTATTGGCCGGAAAATACGATAACTCAAATGGTTCAGCCGGGAAGCGCGTACATGATGATGTAAAATCGATCTCCTTCTCGCCAGGATGAGGGCGTACACCAAGGTCCACTCCAACCAAAATACCCTCACCCTGGCCCTCTCCCAGAGGGAGAGGCAATGTTGGGGGTGGTTTTCACCGATCCTTTCGAAGAGATGCGATCCGGGGATCGGAAAAAAGCACGTGCTTGCCGGATGAGCCATTCAAATGATTCCGTTTGCGTGGAAATTCAATCCCTGGATTTTCGATTGATAATGCAATGCCTCTTCCCTCGATTTCGCGTTTGACGGTGTTCGGGATTTGCCTCGGATTATTCGCTTCCTTCGGCCACACGGCGGGGGACGGCCGGAGCGTATCAAAATCGCCACGCCCCGCGTATCTGCAATCCCTGCCGGTTCCCACTTGTACCAAGACGCCGGGTACGGAATCTCCGAAACGCCCCGTTCCGTTGCCGGCGCCCCCCGCGCCGGCAACTTCCGATCCGCGGATGACGCCGGAAGGCGCCGGAGCGCCGGCCGCCGCGGGCATAGTCACATCCGTTACTCCGGCCGCCAATGAAACGGTCCTCCGCATCCAGTTGTTTGACGATCCCCTTGAACCCTTCAACCGGAGTGTGTTTTTCTTCAACGCGCAGGTGTACCGGTTTGTCATTTCCCCCGCGGGCCGGGTGTATGAGTTTGTGCTTCCCCGGTTTGTCCGGGACCGGTTCCATAATTTTTTCTCGAACCTGGCGTTTCCCAAATATTTCTTGAGCGCGCTGTTCCAGGGGAAATTCGACAAGTCGTGGCAAGAGGCCCAGCGTTTCGTGATCAACTCCACCGCCGGCCTCGGGGGCTTGTTCGATGTCGCCGCGTACACGGGCATCAAGACCGATCCGGAGGATTTCGGGCAAACGCTGGGCTTTCATGGTGTGAACCACGGATTTTACCTGGTCCTGCCCCTGTTGGGCCCTTCATCCGCCCGGGATGGCTTTGGGTTGATCCTGGACGCTGTCACCGATGGGAAGACCTACCTGCAATTGATCAGTGACGATTTGATCATTCCCGACACCGCGCTGCAATTCAACGAGACCGTGATGACGGTCCGGGATTATGAACGCATGACCGATCAGCAATACGATCCCTATGCGATCGTGCGGGACCTGTATTACGCGTATCGCGAAGCCAAGGTATTGAAATGAATCGGAAACTGTATCACTGGATGATCCCGGTGGGATTGGGCTTTTTTACCGCGGGCGTCGCGGGATGGGAAGCGGCCGCCGCCACGATTGACAACGCTCAATTCCCGGCGCATGACCCCTACCTGGCCACTTTGCTCAGCTTGAACGTCCAAACCGAGTCGTATCCATTCCTGCGCCACGGCCGGAAACGGACCGTGCGCCTGGATCAAGACCAGCCCGCCTATCCCTATATGTATTGGTCCAACCCGAATTCATCCGCCTTGGCGGTGGTGATTCCTGGCCTGAATGGTTCCTGCAGGGATACCACGACCGCGTTCCTGGGTATGCTGCTTTACGCGAAGGGCTACTCGGTGGCCCAGATTTCCTCCCCCATGCACTGGACGTTCATCCGCGCGGCGCTTTCCACCCCCGTGCCCGGTTACGTGCCGCACGATTCGTTGGACGCCATCCGCCTGATCGGCCGGATGGTGGAGGACCTGGAGGCGAGGCGAAAGAAGCCGTTCACGTACAAATGCCTCGCCGGGCAATCCTTCGGCGCGCTGCATACGCTGTTCATCGCCGATCAAGAAGCGCGGGAACCGCAGCTCCGGTTCGACCGCTTCCTAGCTGTCAATCCGCTGGTCGATATGCAAGAAAGCGTTCAGAAAATCGACGCCATGTATAGCGGCTCCCTCCAGATTCTCCGGTCGTTGGGGCCGGACCGGTGGAACGAATCGCTCTGGTTTTACCACCTCTCCGAAGTGCAGGATCAACCGGATAAATCGGCACTCCAAAAGTTGGATCCGCTAGAAGCCGCGCTGGCGATCGGTTATTTGATGAAACGGAATCTGACCGAATTCATTTTGGCCAGCCATGAATTCAAAGAATCGGGAATTTTATCCCAACCCTGTGGATTTTTCCGCCGGCAGCCCTGCTATGAGGAAGCCGGTCAATTCTCGTTTTTCCGCTACGTGACGGATGTGGTGATGAAATACAGCCGGGAGTTCGATTCGGCGGAGGGAACCTCCGGCGAATCTGTCGAAGCCCTGTTACAGAAAAACAGCCTGGCGGCGGTGGCGGACACGCTGCGGAACTCCCCGGCGGTCACGGTGTTTCATACCCAGGACGATCCCTTGATCAGCCCGGAATCGGCCGCATTTCTCCAAACCGTGCTGCCGGACGGCCGCTTGTACCTGTTTCGCTATGGCGGTCATTTAGGAGAGATCGTGGATCCGCAATTCCGGCAAAAATTCCAGGAAGCGGCGAGGATACCTTGAGATACATGTAAACACGCCGTGGGAATTTGGAGCGGTGAGAAATCCACACATCCGATTGCATTCGCAAGGAGTAGGGGCACGTTGCAACGTGCCCCTACGGTTTTATATTGGCAAATATTTTATCTAATCCATTATTGCCTGACAGATTTTATCCCCACAATTGGGTAAATCGTTCGATTGTACGCGAAATGTAGGCACCCCCTGCAAAATATGTCTTCCCCATATGGATCCCCTTTCGGCAATGCTTCAATAATATCCTGATTGACAATTAGTTAAATCATTCAGCATTTTTGGCACATTTATTGTTATTATAGATGTTGATCTCGCAATGGGTATGTTATTACAACATTCACCGGGATAATGATTATCCCCAGAGGGAGGAAAACCATGGCTATGATGCTGCTCGTCTCAACCTTCGTGATCGCCTTTGCGGTAGCGACCTTGATTGTTCTGATTTTCAACAAGCCCATCACTAGCATATTGAATCATGTGATTCCCCCGGATATCAGTTACGCCTGGAACCGCTATCTCCGGTTTGCCATCTATGTAGTTGGCATCGGCGGAGGAGTGCGGGTGTATGCCCTCGAGAAATACATGACTCTGCAGGATCCGTACAAGGAAATCGTACCGCTCACTTCGGACCGTTGGATGTTGGAGATTTATGAAACGATTATCGGAACTCTGAGCAGCGTTACCATCATGCTGCTTGTCTTCTTTGTGTTTGCCTTGCTCGCTTTTGTGATTGTCCGGATCTTTGATCCCCGCATGGCCAAAACAGAGGATCCGAAACATCCTGCTTGAATGGAATGATTGATTTGCCATCAGGATGTACATCCCTCCACCGCGTCCAATAATCCTTCGAGGGTGTGAACCGGAGCTTCCACATCGGGAGGACAACCGTATTCGCGCAGGGTTTCGCTGGTCAAGGGGCCGATGGAAGCCGTGTGGAAGGAGTGGGGAATTGCGGCATGGAGTATCAGCGCTTCCAGGAAGTGGCGGGCGGTGGAGGAACTGGTGAAGAGGATCCAGTCGATTTCGTTGTGTTGCAGCCGCGTCACGATCTCTTCCGGCAGGCTGGTTACCGGCGCGTTGCGATAGGCGGTGACGGCGGTCACCTCGCCGCCGGCCTCCCGCAGGGCCTCGACGATCGTGGCGCGGGCGATGCTCGAAAGCGGCAACAGGAACCGTTTTCCCGTGACGGTTTGCGTCCGGCGGAATTCCTCCACGAAATCGGCGCCGGTGAACCGGTCGGCGGTGAAGTGGGGATGCAGGTGATGGCGGGCCAGTTCGGCGGCGGTGGCGGGGCCGATCACGGCGAGGCGGACCTGGACCGGGGGTACATCAGTAAGCCCCAACATTTCCGCGCGCCCGAAGAAAAACCGCACGCTGTGAACGCTGGTGAAGAAAATCCAATCAAATGATTCCATGTGCCGGAGCGCGCTGTCCAGGGGGGTGGGATCTTCAGGGGGGAGGATGTCGATCATGGGGCAGGAAATGGGCAGGCCGCCCCGCCGGCGGACCGCCGCGGCGGTCTCGTCCCAGTCTTCCCGGCTCCGGGTGATTACGACGCGTTTCCCTTGCAAACCGGCCATGGCGGTCGAATCAAGAGTCCCAGCAGGACGTGGAGGGGAATCCCGCACTGGCTGAACAGATCCCAATCCAGGCGGCCCCAGTCGGGATGCCAGATCGTGGTCCACGCCAATCCGCAGAACACGCATCCCAACAGAAATTTCAAGTATACGGTTTGGATCCGCTTCCGCAATAGAAGCAGCAGGGGCAGTTCGAGGGGAAACCCCAAGAAGGCGGCCCGGAAATGGAAGTACATCAGCAGGATCCAGTGGTCCGGCGAGAAAAAGGTGAAATGCTGGTTCTTCGCCCAGACTCGAAACAACGGCACGATCCGCTCCCAGCCGGTATCCGTCCCCAGCATGGGGGAAAAAAAGGAAAGCACGATCATCACGCCGGTGAAGGCGATCACCGGCAGCAGTGTTTCGAGAGGATGGTAATTTCGATTCGCGTAGAGTAAATAGGCAAACGCCGGAATGTAAAACAGGGCGAGCAGGTGGGACAGGCAGGCCAGCATGAAACACATCATCGCGGGCCACAGCGGGGCCTCCCGTTCAAGCCAGGCTTGCGTCCGATCGAAACTGAGAATCAGGAATGCGTTCACCCAGGCGTAGTTTTCCACATGGCCCAACAGCACGATGAACGATCCCGACAACACATTGATGGCCAAAAACCAGCCGTCCGGCCGGATCCGCCAGAGCGCGAGGATGGCGATGGCCCCCGCCAGCGAACTGCTCAATGTAATGGCGTACCAGCCGTCCAGGCCGCAGGGGTGAGCCAGGGAAAAGACGGCCTTGTGGATCAGGATCGTCAGCAGGGAGCGGTAATACAGCGGGAAGGAATGGGTCTCGACCAGTTGAGCCATGTACCATCCGTCCGCGCCCACGAAATACTCGTTGAGCCAATCGGGCAATCCATACCGCAGGCCGAAGATCGCCGCGGTGAGGAGAAGAACGCCGAGGCTGGAACGGAGAAGTGGTTTCATGGAGGTTGTGTCATCCCTCCCGGTGCAGGCGTTGCCCGGAGTCCGTGATTCCGGCCGGGCGTTTAGGTCCAGTGCGAGGGCACGGAGAGGCCGCGCATATAGGCCGCCGCGTTTTCGGGCGCCGTGTACTCCACATGGGTTCCGGTCCGCGTGTACCAATCGATATATCCGGGGGGCATGGGCATGAACTCGATGTGCCAGTGGTAATCATGGGTGATGGTCAACGGCTGGATCTTGTGACGGCCGAAGACCGGTGAAGTGTGCAGCGTCATCAGCACGCGCCAGCCGGGGATGGACTCTTCCAGGCGCAAGGCCGTGTCGCGGATGGCGGAGGCCAGGGCGGGCAGGCGGTCTCCCGGTTCCTGGCCGAAATCGCACGCGTGGAGGCGCGGGAAGAGATGCACTTCGAAGGGATACCGGGAGGCGAAGGGGCAGAAGGTCACGTAATCGTCCGCCACCATGACGAGGCGGTCCTTGTCTTTCAGTTCCTGCCGGATCATGTCGCAGAACAGGCAGCGGTCCTTGTAGCCGAAATACCCGCGGGCGGCGTCCAGCTCGTTTTTGAGGCCGAGGGGGATGGTGGCGTTGGCGATCAGTTGCGAATGGGGATGGATGGCGGTGGTGTTCCCACACGGCCATTCCCGGAACACGGCGAAGCTGCGCAGCCGGAGATCGCGCCGCAGGTCGAGGATGCGTTCCTGCATGGCCTGGATGGCGAGGGCGTACTGATAGGGAGTCATGGAAATCAACGTGTCGTTGGGATTCGGGCTTTCGATGATGATTTCATGCGCCCCGACGCCGCGCATCAGGTCGTACAGGCCCACGCCCTCGCGGTCCTCGTTGCCCTCCACCCGGTAGAGGGCGAAACGGTTGGCGATCACCTGGACGGTGTGATCGCGCCCGTCGGGCAGGGCGGCGGTTTTGCGCCACAGGACATGCGCGCCCGCGCCTTCGGGATCGGCCAGCGCATTGGGCGTGTGGTTCATCCATTCGTCGCGGGGAATGGCCAGCAGTTGTTCGCGTTCCGGCTGGAAGGCGTGCAAAACCCAGCCGCCGTGATGGGCGTCCCGCCGGAGTTGGGAACCGCGTTCTTCCATGGTTTCTATGTTCCTCGATGTTTTTGTGTCTATCTGGATGTAGTTGTAATGGTTTTTTGGGGAAAAACATAGGTTCAACCGGGAATTGAGGATATGTAAAACGCGGAATCAGTACGCACCCTTGACTATCAACCGATAGCAGAACCATCATTCTCCCTTCCACTCTGGGCTGATTTTTACCCAAAAGTCTTATAAGGATGTCATCCCCGCGAAAGCGGGGATCCCGGAGGAGCCGTGGGGACCCGCTGGGTCCCAAATGAATAGCCGGGGGTGACAACCCCCGGTAGCGTAAAATAGAAGAACAACCCTAAAGGGGTTGAATGATGTTGCGTTCAAACCTTGCCGGGTTGGGGTTTTTCCTCACGAAACCGTAGGCTGTCGCCTACGGCTATTCACCTCTATCCCCTTCGGGGATTTTATCTACTTCATCATCTGTATTTATGGGTAAAGATAAGCCCCCTGGGTGAGGGAAAGCTTCGGGCTCATCCGACAAGTGCGTACTTTTTTTTAGATCGCCGGTTCGCATCTATTCGAAGTGATCGATGAAAACCACCCCCAAAATTCCCTCTCCCTCTGGGAGAGGGCTAGGGTGAGGGATTTTTGCAGGGGTGCACCTTGGTGTCCGCCCTCATCCCGGAGTGAATGAAATCGATTTTACCTCATTGTGTACGCACTTCTCGGATGAACCCAGCTTCGCATCAAGTGCATCGACAACTCATGTCTCTCCAAGGGTTGGGAAGGCAATACTGTCTTATCTTTACCTCAATGACGTTGTCCTCCGACTACTCATCTCACTTCTTTGGTTCATAGATCCGGTACGGACCAAGGGTGCGGGTGCGGGTATAGTGTTCGCGCAGCGCGGCGATAAGTTCGGGCGTGAAACGCTCGCGGTCCCAGTTGTCGTCCTCCAGGTTGAATTGGAGGATCACCTTCGGAAACGCGCGGGCCGCGATGCGGGCCAGGAGCGGGGATTGGTCCCACAATCCCTGCCGGACCAGTTGCGTGCCGATGAACGGCTCGAACACGGGAGGGTGGCCGGCCATCAGGGCCACGCCCGCGCGGTCGGAGAGTATCGGCCCGGGGGTCCGCCTGAGTTCGTTTTGGAGCATTCGGCCTGCCTGGGCGTCGGCGCGGGTGGGGGTGTAGCTGAAATCCATCCGGTGCGGCCAATGCCACGTGGCCCCGATCTGCAGCACAAAGGCAGCCAACAGAAACACGTATGACATGGGATAGGCGAAGGATTGTTCGCCTGCCTGACGGTGTCCTTCGGTTTGCGCCTGGTATAAGAGCGTGCCCATCCCCACCGCGGCGGCCGCCACCAGGGACAGAAGATAATTGGGGGCGGAACCGATTTTTCCGCACAAAACCGCCTCGCCCAGGGCGAACAGCGTGTACCAGAAGAGCACGGGAGAGCGGGGTGCGCCTGGGCGTGTCTGCCCGGGGTATTCGGACATAAGAATCACCAGCGGCGCGCATCCCCAGACCGTATAGAGAAACAGCCACTGCCGCAGGTACACCCACACGTCGCTCCACCGGAATTCGTTGGCGTTGTAAAGAACCAGGTGGTTCCAGGCTTCACCAGACGAAAGCAGAAGCAGCACGAGATACAGCGCCGCCGTGCCTGCCGTCAGTCCGCCCAGGAAGGCCACGGCAGTTTTGCGGTTGGAGGATCCGGCCAGTGTGCAGGCGACGGCCAGGGGCGCCGCGTAGAGCGTCTGCCGGGTGAACAAGGCGAGCAGGAAGAACGGTAGGGCGGCTTTCCAGGACCGGTGGACTTCGAACAACATCAGACCGCTGAGGGCAAGCGCCACGCCCACCGCGTCCACCCGCGCCAACGCGCCCCAGTCGTACACATGGTAGAACGAAAGATAAAGCATTCCGGCCAGAAATGAGACGGTTTGATTCCGGGTTCGGTGGTACGTCCAAAATCCGATCAACATCGCGGTCAAAACCGTTGCCGAAAGGGACAAGGCGCGCGGCCAGTGGAAATTGGGGCCGGTGAACGTATATCCCAAAGCCAACAACAAGGGATACAGCGGCGGGTAGTTGTCGACCAGGTACGGTTCCTGATTCAAGGGCTTATAGAGAAAGGATCCTTCGGTAAGGCGTTGGCCTTGATAGACCAGATACGCTTCGCTGTTATCGGCATCGAAGGGATAAATCACCAGGCACAGTCCGTGGTAGAGGAACAAGAGCGCGTAGAGGGCGCATCCGCCCAATACCAATCCATACAGCCAGCGGACGGGGTGGCGCCAGGGGTGTCCAGCGGGGAAATTCAAAGTTTCGCCGCCGAGCGGATCTTCAGGAGCGTGAGTATCCATCGCAGGATGATTCCCGGAGTGATTTTGGTCTGGCCGTGGCGGCGGTCCTTGTAGCTTATGGGCACTTCGACGATCCGTGCTCCCCGGCGCTGGATGTGGTACAAAGTCTCCTCGACGATGGAGGGGCCGGGGGAGATCATGCGGTCCCAGGGCAAATCGGCCAGGATTTCCCGCCGGTACACCCGGTAACCGGAGGTGGGATCGGTATACCGCAAGCCCAGGATCAATACGCTGAGAAAACGGGCGGTTTTGCTGTTCAGGTTGCGGAACCAGCCGAAGTTTTCCGCCGAGCCGCCCTCCATGTACCGCGAGCCGATGACCAGGTCCGCATGGCGAGCCGCTTCTATCAGGCGGGGGAGTTCGGCGGGATCGTGCGATAGGTCGGCGTCCATCTCCACAACGAGTTGGCACTCGGCACGGGACGCCTCGCGCAAACCCACGATGCCGGCCCAACCCCGTCCGCGCGGCCCCTCGCGGTGAATGATCCGGAAACGGTCCGGATGCTCCGCGGCCAGCCGGTCGCCGGCTTCGCCGGTGCCATCGGGGGAGGAATCGTCCACGACGAGAATGGAGAGGTCCAATCCCAGGGCGAAGAGGCGTTCGGTGACCAGGGGCAGATTCTCTTTTTCGTTATAGGTGGGCAAAAAAACGATGATGCCGGTTTTCATTCACGTTCGCTTCGCGTTCATCCGCCTCTATAATGCCAACCAGCGGCGGGGATGGGGCCGTCCCGAACGCGGGGCCTCCCTGTTTCTCGATCCCGCATCAACCGGGACCGCGCGCCGATGGAGCGCGTCCCGGCGGTTACAGGATATCCTATGAATAAATCTCGATTTGCCAAGGTCTTCCCGCAGGTCCGGTTTGGCTGGAACCATGTGGCTTGGAGCTTGGGATTGGCGGCCGCCGTCCTGGGGATGGGATGGGTATCCGGTTGCGCGAAACCGCCCTCCGAGCCGGTGATCGCCGTCATCGCCGGGCAGCCCGTGTACCTGCGCGAGATGGAAATCATGGGCCGCGTGGCGCTGGGGCAGGCGGGCCTGAAATTCGATACGCCGGAAGGGCAAGCCTATTACAAAAAGATCGCCCCCAACCTCTATAAGTCGGTGATCGACATTTACGTGTTGAAATACTCGGCCGAGCAGGAGATTCCTGAACCGTCCGCGGAGCAGGTGGAGGCGGATTTCAAGCAATTCAAGGAAAACCTGCAGCGGGACGGGCAGTATCAACGCTTCATGACCTCGCTGAATCTGACCGAAGAGCATCTGAAGGACAGCATCCGCGACCGGTTGCGGATCGAGGAGCTGAAGAATCAAAAATTCAGCGGCGGCGATTTTGTCATTACGGATGACGAAATCAAGGAGTTTTATTACCAGAACCATGCCTCGTTCCGGTATCCCCAGGTGATGCGGGCCAGCCATATTTTTGCCGCCTGCAAAGTGGAGGAAGGCGCGGAAAAACGGCAAAAGGCGCGGCTGCGGGCGGAGGAACTGCTGAAAATGGTGGGGCCCGAGCCGTCCAAGACCTTCGTCGGCTTGGCCCAGCGCTATTCGGACGACAAGGGGACCGCGCCGCGGGGGGGCGACCTGGGTTTCTTCGACCGCGAAGGCCCGGGCCTCAATGAACCCTTCAAACAAGCGGCCTTCGCGTTGAAGGAAGGCGAGGTCAGCGGCGTGGTGGAAACGGATTACGGTTACCACATCATCTGGGCCACGGACCATGAGCAATCGCTCGAGGAAGCGCGGAATTTCGTCCGTGAGATCCTGGTGCAAAAGAAGAAGACTGAACGGTTTGTACAATGGCTGGAAGAAGCGAGCCAGAAAATCAAGGTCACGCGCCTGTTCGACCCGGTGAAATTCGAAGTGGTGAAGGAAGAGAAGCCGGACGCGAAGTAGGATGGATTAACGCAACGCGCGTTGCCTATCGAGACATCCATCTCAATTTCCCCATTCCTCTCCCTCCCTCAAAACCATACTTCCTCCAATGCCGGATCGGCAAGCCCTCTCGCAGATCATGCTTGCCTGGACCTTGCGGATTATGCGATACTACAGACGCGGATCCGCTCTTTAAGATCCGATTCTGGATAAAGGATGGGTGTGAACCATGAATAACCATCCCGAACGATCACAAAAACCGCCGGTCTGCCCGGGATATGGCTGGTCCCGGCGCGAGTTCTTGAAAAGTATGGTGGCGTCCGCGGCCGCCCTGCCCGCCGTGTCTCCGATTCTGGCCGCGCCCCGGCAGTCCCCCCCGGTTCCCGCGCCCCGCGCGCTGACCTCCATCGGCTTGTGCAAGCGTTATGACTACGCCGAGGTCCGGCGCGCCCTGTCGGTGATGCTGGACGAACTGGGCGATGTGCGCTCCTTGGTCAAAAACCAATTCCTCACCGTGAAACTCAACCTGGTCAACACGTCGGAAGAGGACCTCGGCGGATTGCCTCTCTGGCTGACGGTCACCGTGCATCCCATCGTGGCCATGGCGCTGGGCAGCCTGCTGGCGGATTACGGCGCGAAACAGGTGACGTATTGCGATCAGTTGCCGTTTCCGGCGTTGGGAGAAGAGGCGTTCGCGGGGTATGGATACCGTCTCGAGGATTTCAACCAGGCGATGGACGGCAAGGCGCGGTTCGTCAATACCCGCAACCGGGGCGCGTATGATTCATACGCCCTGGTGAAGGTGCCCGGGGGGGGAGAAATTGCCTCGTGCTGGGAAGTCAACCAAACCTATGTCAAGACGGACGTGTTGGTTTCATTGGGGAAGCTGAAAAGCCATGTCGCCGCCGGAGTGACCGGGGGTATGAAAAACCTGTATGGCGTGCCTCCCAGCAGCCTGTACGGCGATGACCTCGGAGACGAGCCGAAGGAAGACGCCGTGGGATACCGCAGCGGCACCATGCACACCTGCACCAAAAAACCGCGGACTTCGGTGGAGAGTTTTACCGGGAAAGTGGTGGAGCAGGACCATGGCTACAACGTCCCCCGGTTGATTGTGGATTTAAATGCCGCCTTTCCCATCCAACTGGTGGTGATCGACGGCATCAGCGCCATCCAAAGCGCCGAGGGGTGGTGGATCGGTTCCCTGGTCTCGGTCTGCCGGCCGGGAGTGCTGATCGCGGGGCGCAACCCGGTCTGCACCGACGCAGTGGCGGCGGCGGTCATGGGATTTGATCCGGACGCGCCGGACCGCCATCCGCCTTTCGCGAACGGTGACAACCATCTGGCCATGGCCCGGCGCAAAGGCCTTGGGGAAAACCGGATCTCCGCCTTGGAGATTGCCGGGGTGGGTTTGGAAAAAGCCCGGTTCGAGTATGTCCCAACTTACCAGCGGGTGAACACGTAATCATGTCTGCAGAAAATAAAAATCAACCAACGGTCTGGCGGACCAGTGGGGGAGACAACACCCGCCAGGGATGTTTTTGCGGAAAAACGGAGACCGCGGCGTCACCGGCGCGCGTGCTCCAGGCGCAGGGCGGCGTGCGGGCGTCCGTGGTGTTCGACGCGCGGGGCGCGGCCTACATCGCCGACATGGCCGGAGGCGTGCAGGCGTACGGCGCGGACGGGACCGCCGCCTGGGTGACCCGCCTGGAGGGGGGAATCGCGGCCACGCCGGTCATCCTCCCGGACGATACCCGGCTCTACGCGGCCACCGTGACCGGCTATTTGTACGCGCTGGAGGCGGCTACCGGACAGACCGTGTGGCGGGTGTCGATTCCCAGCCAGACCGATCCCCGGATCCTTTCCGACCTCCTGTATCTGCCGCAATTGAATGCGATCGTACTGAACAGCTGGGGCGGGAAATATTACGCACTTGACGCGAAGGACGGCCAAATCATCTCTTCCTGGTCCGCGGGCATTAGCCCCTTTGCCGCGGCTGCCGCGGACAGCGATGAACGGGTCTATTGCGTCCGCGCCGTATGGGAACCGGCGGGGATCCAGTTCGCCCGGGCGGATCCGGTTACCGGGAAAGACGAGGTCTTGCATTTCGAGTCCAAGAAAACCAAGCCGCCCTCGCGGATGACCGTCGCCGCGGCTCCCGTGTTGGATACGGAACGTCAAGTGGTCTATTTCATCACCAACCTGGACAAGGAAAGCGTGCTGTACGCGTTCTCGCTGCAATCGGGCGCGGCACGGTGGAACCGGCCTTTTTCCCGCTACATCCAGGCCACGCCATGCCTGCGGGCGGATGGCGCGGTGGTGATCGCCGATCTGGTTGGGGAGATCCACGTCTTCACTTCGGACGGGGAGCGGGTGTTCCGGTGTCCGACCGGCGCCGAGTACTTGCTGGCGGGCGCCGTAAGCGATTCAAAGGACTGGATTTACCTCGGCGATCCCCTGGGGCGCGTGCATGCCGTGGGACCGAACGGCGTGGACCGGCCGTTGTTCGTGGCGGACCGCGCGATCGAGGGGCGGGCATCGTTCGATCCCGGAGGAAGGCTCTACATCCCCTCCATGGATCGCAATATTTATGTATCCTAATTTCGGTATAATGGATTTGCTGCCGGGAACCGGTGAGGAATCCCGGTCTCGCCTAAAATCTTCCGCTTAACTTTTCTTTTATCGAAGATCCTTCAGAAGGCGATATTTATGAATAAATATCGAAAAGGCTTCTATCCTTAATTATATAATATGGATGAAACGGTTCATCACGAGGTTATGGAAAAGACGGATGCCGGAATGAGAGAGCGAAATATACGACAACTGGTGGTTTGTCTGGAACAAGATTCCGGTCAAGTGTTTTATGCCTCGTTATCGGAACGCAAGGACTGGCAGGCCAAGTTACGCACGACCTGGGAAGTGAAGCAGGGCGATACGCTTTTCCTGTTGCCGGTCCCTCCCGATTGGACCGGCGGCGCCTTCTCGCCCCATGAAATCCGGAATTCAAACCAGGTGATGGAAGCCCAGGTCAACCGCATGGAGAAGCGGGGAACCTATCACATCCGCATCCGGACCAACGAGCAACAGGAAATCGTGGACCGGGTCCGTTGCGGACTGATCCGTGAAGACCGGCTGACCATCGAATGGGTGCGGGCCGGAAAAGTGGATATATACAAATTATCCGGCCGTTTGGGGGTCAAATCCGTGCTGCGGCTGCAATCCACGCTGCGTAAACATCCCCTGGACCGCCGTCTGGTTCTGCTCGATTTAACGAAATTGCTGCTGATCGCCGGATCCTGTGTCGGCATGTTGTACACCATTTTGAAGGAAGAACGCGAACGGGGCTTGGTCTTGGATATTCTGGAAAAACCGGAAGGCCGGGTGCATCAGGTGATCGCCAATACGAAAATTCCCGAGGTCGTTCCCGTGTTTTCCGTATACGAAGACGCTGTCACATGCCTTTTGCGCACCATTTTGGTGTGAATCCACTCAAATTTATTCCTGAACCGACTATAATCTCTTTTCGATCTCTGTGGATCGATGCGCGACATACCCGCATTCGGGAAATGAAGGAGCGGCGTCCGGCCGCGCTCAGGAAAAACCGGCGAATGTCTGATCCCGGGATTTTCGGCCGCGGCAGGAAGTCTCTCCCCCATTTCTCCCTCCATGGATCTCAGATCGGCTCACTCTCCTGACGTTCCTCCCCGTCACCCGGGATGGAACCGGCGGAATACTATTGGATGATGAAACATGGCGGTCGAAAAAAAGACGCTCGATGAAAACCGGACCCGGGAAATGGAGGAGCTGGCGGCACAGTTGGGTTTTCCCGGCATGGACCCCGAACTGTTGCATCTGGCCCTGTGTCACAGTTCCTACGCCAACGAACAAGACAATTGCGTGAATTTCGGCAATGAACGGCTGGAGTTTCTAGGCGATGCGGTCGTCGGCTATACCATCACCGAAGACTTGTACAACCGATATCCCCATCTGCGGGAAGGGCAACTGTCCAAGATCAAATCGGTCGTGGTGAGTAAACGCATCCTGGCGCAGCGCACTCAGGTGCTGGGCCTGGCGAAATACCTGCTTTTGGGCAAAGGGGAAGAACAGACCGGGGGTCGCCACCGCTTCTCGATCCTGGGCAACTTGTTCGAAAGCGTGGTGGGGGCGATTCACCTGGCCTGCGGGATCGAGAGCTCCAAAAAATTCGTGCTGGATCAATTGGGGGAGGAGATCGACAAATCGGTCCGGGGCGAAAGCATTATCGATTACAAATCCCAACTGCAAGAACTGGTGCAAAGGGATTACGGCGTATTGCCGATTTACCGCCTGCTATCGGCCATGGGGCCGGATCACGACAAGGATTTCGTGGTCGAGGTCTTCGTGCGCAACCGGAAGATCGGCCAGGGAGAGGGAAAAAGCAAGAAACGGGCGGAAAAGGCGGCTGCCTGCTCCGCCCTGCTAACTCTCGTGAATGAAGCCCTTTCCATTGAATCATGATCCAGGTTCTGCCCCTCTATCTGCCGCACCGGGGTTGCACTCACCAATGTGTCTATTGCAACCAGCCGCTGACGGTGGGCGCGCCGGACGATGAGCCCTATTGGAAACAACGGCTCGCATCGGCCTTGTCACGTCCCCGCGCTGGTGAATGGGAAATCGCCTTGTACGGCGGGACCTTCAGCGCCCTGAGCCGGTCCGAAATGGAACGCTGTTTCGCGAAGATCCGGCCTTTCACCCGGCTCGCCGCGGTCCGGGGCGTGCGGATTTCCACCCGGCCGGACCGCGTGCCGGATGCCATCCTGGATTTCTTGCGTGAGAACGGCGTCCGGACCATCGAACTGGGGGTGGAATCCCTGGATGACGACGTGCTCCGGCGCGGCGGCCGTTGCCATACCGCCCGGGACGCGGCCGAGGCCTGCGCGCGCGTCCGGCGCTGGGGTTTCACACTGGGGATTCATCTCATGTGCGGTTTGCCGGGGCAGACGGAACAGTCCTGGCGGGAAACCGTGGACCGGGCCGTGGATCTGCGCCCGGACCTGGTCCGGATCGCGCCCACGCTGGTCTTGAAGGATACCCCGCTGGAGCGGTGGTACCGGCGCGGAGCCTATCCACCCTTGTCCTTGGATGAAGCCATCGAGCAATGCGGGTACGGGTATCAGGTCTTCCACCGGCGGGGAATCACGATTGCCCGGGTAGGTCTGGCGTTGTCGGACGGCCGGGGGGATGGATCGGACAAGGTCGTGGCCGGTCCCTGGCATCCTGCCCTGCGGCATGAGGTGGAATCCCGCCTGGCCCGCCGGGCGATTGAAACGGTATTATGGCAAACCGGCGCGCGGGCCATTGCGGTGAATCCAAGGGATATTTCAATTGTCCTGGGGCCGCGGCGCGTCAATCTCGAATCGTGGCGCACCCGGTTGAGCGCCGAGGTTCAGATCCACCGTTGCGAACAGGCGGCCCGGCATACATTTACGGTTCCGCCTGGGGGGTGGTATTCTCTTTTTCTCGATGGATCGCCGATCCAGGAAAGGCCATTGTGAACATACCGGAGACCGGCCGCGTCTTGGCGCTCGACTTGGGGCAGAAACGCGTAGGGCTGGCTTTGTCCGACGATTTGCGGATCACGGCGCAACCCTACGCCACGCTCGAGCCGCGCGGGCTGGATGACTTGGTGGAATCGCTGCGGGGCATCGTGGCGCGCGAGCAGGTCGTGCTGGTGTTGATCGGCCTGCCCAAACGGCTGGACGGCTCCCTGGGCCCCCAGGCGAACGAGGCCAAAAGCCTGGCGGCGATGGTCCGTGAACGGTTGTCGCTGCCCGTGCGCATGTGGGACGAACGCTTCTCCACGCACGCGGCCGAACGGGCCTTGCTGGAAGACAACGTCTCCCGCCAGAAGCGCAAGCAGGTGATCGACCGCACCGCCGCCGCCTGGATTTTGCAGGGATTTTTGGATTCGTTACGAGGGTTTGATATCAACCGGTAGCGGATCTCCCACTTTCATCCTTATTGCAGGCGCGCCGCATGAACCGCTTCCTTTCTCTTCTCCCTCTGATCGTGGCCGTTCTCGTTCTGGTATTGCTTCTGGGGCTGCATGGCTGGCTGCTGTTGGCCGTTGCGCTGCATTTGCGGACCGTGGCCGCGGGGATTCTTCCGTTTCTCGCTTTTTGGCCCTGGGCGGACCGGCTGATCATGCGTCTTGCGAAAGAAAACAGGTTGGAGGCCGATGACCGGACCCTCTACGCCGCCTTCGGCTCGGTGACGCTGGGATCCGCGTGCGCGTTTGGTTTTCTGACGTTGCATATTGCCTATCCCGCCGTCCTGCAAATCACCGCGGGGGGATTGCTGGTCTGGCATTGGGGATGGTGGCGGGATCTTCTGCAACAAACCGCGCAGGCCATGAAACGGCGCGGCTCGGCTTCGGTTCCTTCCTCCGAAAAAATATTCTTTACCGTGGCCTTGCTCCTTGCGGGCGCGGCGGCCGTGATGCCCCCGCTGGATTACGACGCGCACGAATATCATCTTCCCGTCCCCGAACAATATTTGAAAACCGGCGGGTGGCAGGCGTTTCCCTATAACGTATACGCCGCCTTCCCCATGAACGTGGAATTGCTTTATCTGTGGCCGCTCTCCGCCGGCAGCACGGCCGGATGCACTGTGATGAACCTGTTGTTCGCGTTGATCACGGCGCTGGGGGCCTGGCGGCTGTCCCGGATCTGGGGCCTGCCGCGCGAATCGCTCCTGGTTCCCGTGGTTTTTCTCGCGACGGGATTGGTGGTCCGGCTGATCGCGCAGGGGAGCATCGACCTGGCCTCGTCCGCCTCCGCCATGGTGTTGCTTGTGGCTTACGAACGGTTCCGCGAAGACCGCCGGTACATCGACGCGGTGATGATGGCCCTGGCGTTGGGCTACGCCTTCGGATCGAAATACATCGCCGCCTTGTCCATCGGATTCCCGTTTCTGGCGTTGCTGCTGGCCGATGCCGGGGCGATTCGAAAAAAACAGCTGCTGGTTTCCCTGCTGACCGTGTGGACTGGAGGATTGGCCTTGTTTCTGCCCTGGGCGGTCCGCAACGCGGTGTTGTATCACAATCCGTTTTATCCCTTGCTGGCGGATTGGCTGGGGGGAACTCCAGCCTTCTTCGACGAACTCTTCCGCCGCGCCCACGCCGCTCCCTCCGCGGATTGGCTGGCCACGGCGGGGCAATTCCTCGCGCTGCCGGTCCGGAAATCGTTCGTTGAATCTCTGCCCATGGGATTCTCGGCGTTGTGGCTGCTGGGGATTCCCGCGCTGCTGCAAACACCCCGGAACCATCCCGCATTCCGGGCCATGGTGTTTCTGGCGGCGGCGTACCTTGCCTGGTTTTTCGCCACACAGCGCAACGACCGCTTCCTGGCCTCGCTCCTGCCGCTGATGGCCCTCGCCGCGGCGTATTCCGTGTATCCCGCCGGTTCCGCACTGCGAATGGAAGCGTTCACCCCGGTGCTCCGGCGTCTGGTGTGCGGCGTGGTGGCGTTCCAGTTGTGGGCCGTGGCCAACGTGCTGGTGAACCGGGACACGGCCGGGTATCTCATGACTCCCGGCCTGGAAGAGGATTATCTGGCGGAGCGGCTGCCCCATTTCCGCGCCATCGACTGGATCAACTGCAACCGGGACGCGCTGGGGGTCCGCCAGGTATTGTTCATCGGGGAGGCACAGTCGTACGGGGCCCAATTCGAAGCCATCGCGCCCACGGTGTTCAATCATCATCCCCTGGAGCAAGGGCTGGACCGCTCCGTGAGCCACATCCTCTACAACGGGTATGAGTTGGACCGCCTGCGGAAAGGCTACGGGCCGCTGGGGTGGAAACTGGGTGACGCTCTGCAGGCGTGGATCGAGGCCGCCAAAGTCAAGAACCTCAAACCGGTCTTCGACGCTTACCCCCAGAATCCCGGGCGGATCGTGGTGTATGAGGTGAAATAAGATCTCCACAAACAAGCCGGGCGTGACGGAAGCCGCCACGCCCGGGACGAACTCAGGATTGAATACCCTCCGATCAATCCAACACCTTGATCTTGATGTTGGTGAACAGCACCACGTCGGTGGGGTGATGGCACTGCAGGGCGATATAGCCCGCTTCGGGGAAGCTGTTCTTTTCGTCTTTCCAATCCAGGGTGAGCTTTCCATTGACCCACACCATGATGTGGTTGTCCACGATCTTCACGCGCTGGCTCATCCATTTGCCGTCGTGGATATCGAAGAACGCTTCCGGTTTCCAATTGCCGTTTTCATCGACCAGCAGGCTGCCGGTGGCCATGCCATAGACGCCGCCGGTGGGATTTTTCACGTCGTAGGGATCCACCTGCACTTCATATCCCTTGGGAAACGCGGCCCCGGATTTGACCCCGCGCACGAAGATCCCCGAGTTGCCGTAGCGGAACTTGGGAACGCGGATGTCATAAGTGCACACGTTCCAGGAGGCCTCGAAATTCTTGTATTTCTTGGCCGTGAAGAGGTGGCTGGGGCCTTTTTGGGCGATCAGGACGCCGTCCTCGATTTTCCATTCCCCCTTGTATTTTTCTTCATCGAATTCCCACCCGTCCAGGTTCTTGCCGTTGAACAGCAGCTGCCACCCGCCGGCTTTTTCCTGGTCGGTCAGGGTGTTGAGCGGCGGTTCGGGGAAATTGGTCGCCGGGATCGGCGCCGACTGGGGATAGGCCGTGGAACCGGCGGCCAGAAGCAGGAGTGACAAAAACAGCGGGATGATCCATACGCGTCTCATGACTTTCCTCCATGGTTTGTAGCGTCTTGCGCTCTGAAGTCGTGCGGCCGGGGCCGCTCGTGAAACGGGCATTCCGCCCCGGTGGTTTCGTGGAATCATTTAGCCTGAAGGGGCCGCGCGTGTCTAGGCCCCTTCCCGGCCCGCCCAAGTCGCCCCGTGTTGGCGGCCGTTAGGGGGAGTGGTATAGTGGGATGTGAGAATGGAATCTACACAGAGGGCGGTTTCTCATGGATCCGAAAATTCCGGTCGATAGAAACAAGATCCAAGCCTTCGGTGAGAAATGGAAGGTGAAGGAACTGTATTTGTTCGGCTCGGTCTTGCGGGAAGATTTCCGCCCGGACAGCGATGTGGATGTACTGATAAAATTCACCAGTTTGGAAGGCATCGGCCTGGATGAATGGTTCGGCATGATCGAGGTATTGGAAGCCGTTTTCGGCCGGAAAGTCGACCTGGTTTCCGCCACGGGAGTCAAAAATCCCTTCCTCCGGCAGGAAATCGCGCAAACGCGGAGGTTGATTTATGCCGCGTAGCTCATCAAAACCATCCCCATTGCTTTTATGATTCCCTCTCCCTCTGAGAGAAGGCCAGGGTGAGGGAAAGCCTTGAAATACGGTTTGACGGCTGGTTTACCCCTTGGCCTGATCGGATAGGATTCAACGGACTGTCTCGGGGCACGTGCGACGCGTCCCTGCTTTTAGATGGAACGGCTTTTGAGATCCAACCGAAATTGTTTGCGTCACCATCAATCCGCGGCTCACCGGGAGGTTCGCTCTCCCGAGTGACCATCCTCTTCCCCCCGATTTCTCTTCCTTTCCCTCCCGCCGGATTTATGGCAAACTGATCGAAAACAGAAGCGGCCGCGTGGTGCAAACCAATCCATCAGGTGACGTCATGAAACGTTGGTATTTTTTCCTTTTGTGCGCCGGAATTCTGGGGGGGTGCTCGCAATCAGGCAAGGAATTCCCTTCCAAACCGATGACCATTATTGTTCCTTGGGAAGCGGGGGGCGGGACCGATTCATTGGCGCGGGCTTTCGCCAACGAAGCCGCCAAGGTGTTTCCCGTGCCGTTCACCGTGGTCAACCGGGCGGGAGGCTCGGGGGCGATCGGCCATTCCAGCGGCATGACCGCCCGTCCCGACGGCTACACGGTGACCATGATCACGTTCGAGTTGTGCTCCTACAAGCCGCTCAAGCGGTCGGAGATCGGTTACACCGATTTCAAGCCGGTGATGCAGATCAATGAAGATCCGGCGTCCATCACTGTGCGCGCTGATTCGCCGTGGAAAACGTTGAGCGAATTCCTGGAGTATGCTCGTGCCCATCCCAAGGAAATCACGATCGGGAACTCAGGCCCGGGGGCGGTCTGGCACCTGGGCGCGTTGCGTTTGGAAAAGCTGGTGGGGGTGGAGTTCACCCATATTCCCCACGATGGAGCCAAGCCGGCGGTGACCCAGCTGCTGGGCGGGCATATCGCGGCGGTGGCGGTCAGTCCCGCCGAGGTGCTGCAATATACGCAGACGGGAACCCTGCGCTGCCTGGGGATCATGTCCGAAGCCCGCTTTCCGGAAATGCCCGACGTCCCCACCTTCCGTGAACAAGGCGTGGATTTGGTGCATGGCACTTGGCGGGGGCTGGCGGTTCCCAAGCAGACGCCGGACGAGATCGTGGCCAAACTGGAGGAAGGCTTCAAGAAAGCTTACGATTCGCCCGCGTTTCAGCAGGCCGCGAAAAACGCCTTGCTGGGGCTGCGCTACCGCGGTTCCGCTGAGTTCACCGGATTTTTGCAATCCGAATCGGAAACCATCGCCGCCTTGCTGGAGCATCTGGAACTCTGAAACGGGAATCCCTTCATGAATCAAACCCAGTCAACCAATGGGCCAGCTGAAACGCCCGCTCCGCGCGGGGACGAACCGTCCCGCCTGGACCTCGGGGCCGATGCCGTCATCGGGGCCTTGGTGGCGCTGATCTCCGTGGCGGCTTTCGCCGTCAGCGGAAATTACGCCCGGGACAACATGCCGATCAGCCCCGAGGTGTATCCCCGTCTGCTGGCCGGTATGCTCTTCCCCCTCGGCCTCTATCTCCTGGCGCGTTCGGTTCGGCTGCTGAAGCGGACCGGGGGGCCGTCCCTAACGCGAAGCCGGCGGATCTGGCCGGTGATCACCACCGTGTTCCTGGCGCTGGTGCTTTATGTCATGGTAATGGCCGCGGCGGGGTACGTTGTTTCCACGGTCGCCTACCTGGTTTTCATGATGCTGTACTTGGGGGAACGGCGGCCCGTGGTTGTCGGGATATGGGCCTTGGCCGTGACGTTGGCGCTTTATGTCTCGTTTCAACAAATCCTGCGGGTTCCCTTGCCGGAAGGATGGTTTTGGAGTTGAGGGCGGACGAACCCGCTGCGCGGGGATGAGATCCCAGTTTAATGCCCATGGACGCGTATCTGCACTACATCTGGATTGCCGCCAATCCGCTGGCGGCGGGAATCGTCACCCTGGGAGTCGCGCTGGGGATCGTCATCGGGGCGCTGCCCGGCCTCACCGCGACCATGGGGGTGACGCTGTTGATGCCCCTGGCCATCAGCTTGGACCTGGGGCCGCACCTCAGCCTGGCCATGCTGATCGGCATTTACGTGGGGGCGATCTACGGGGGTTCCATCACCGCCGTCCTCATCGCCACGCCGGGCACGCCGGCCTCCGCGCCCACGGTGCTGGACGGCTTTCCCATGACCCAGCGGGGCGAAGCGGGGCGGGCGATCGTCTGGGTCACCCTGGCCAGTTTCATCGGCGGGATGCTGGGCGCCCTGATCATGACCTTTCTCAGCCCGCAACTTTCCCGCTTCGCGCTGCGTTTCAGTTACCATGAATACTTTGCCCTGGCAGTCTTCGGGCTGAGCATGATCGTGACCATCTCCGGCCGCGACGTGCTCAAGGGGATCATCTCGGGCCTTCTGGGATTGCTGCTCGCCACGGTGGGCCTGGATCCGGTGGCGGGCATTCCGCGCTTTTGTTTCGGTTATCCCGAGCTGTTCAGCGGGATCGGTTTCATTCCGGTGCTGATCGGCCTGTTCGCCTTCGCGCAGGTCTTCTCCGAGATTCCGGAACTGGGCATCAAGGGATTCACCCTCCCTCATCTGCGGTTTTCGTATCCCCGCCTGAAGGAATTGATCCGTTACCGGATAACGTTTTTATGGTCGGGGGTGATCGGCACGTTCATCGGCAGCTTGCCGGGGGCGGGGTGCGACATCGCCGCCTTCGTGAGTTATAACGAGGCCAAGCGGATGGCCAGGCCGGGCGACCGCTTCGGCGAGGGTGAACCGAAAGGCCTCATTTCGTGTGAGACCGGCAAGAGCGGCTGCACGGGCGGGGCGATGATCCCCATGCTGACGCTGGGCGTTCCCGGCGACGCGGTGACCGCGGTGATGCTCAACGCCCTGGTGGTGCAGGGATTGCAGCCCGGCCCCCTGCTGTTCCGCGATCACGCCGACGTCGTGTACCCGATTTTCGTGACCATGATCCTGGCCAACTTCATCATGCTGGTTCTCGGCCTGGTGTCCGCCCGGTACATGTCACGTATGATCCTGATCGACAAACGGGCGCTCTTGCCGGTGGTCTGCGTGCTGAGCGTGATCGGCGCCTACGCCATCCAGAACAGCCTGTTCGACGTGGGAGTGGCGGTGGCCATGGGGCTGATCGGCTATGGCATGAAACGCTGGGATTACCCGGCCTCGCCGGTGGTGCTGGCCCTCATCCTGGGCCCCATGGCCGAGCAGAACCTGAGGCGGGCGATGCTGATGCCGGGCGCGAGCCTGCTCGATTTCGTCACCCGCCCCCTTTCGGCCATCCTGTTGGTGATCGCTGTTTCGACGATCGCCGCCGGCCTCTGGAGACATCCGGGATGGAAGCGGGAGGAGGGGTAATTTTCAAAAATTCCCTTGACAAATCCCCGCTTGGTGGATAGAGTTTCATTCCGTATTGGATAAACCCGTGGAAGAGTAGTTATGGAAAAAGGGTGAGTACCTCGATTCTTCTCCCAAAGCAGTTGCTTCTTGCTACCGTCATTGTAGTCGGTGTACGCCGGCCCACTGCTTTGGGGAAGGACGGTTAACCGTATTTTCAAGAAGATCCTCAAGGCCGTGGGCGGGAAAAAATCGCTCACGGCTTTTTTTTGTTGAGCGGTGGTTCCCCATCATTCCGGCTTTGAATATCTATCAATCCAATTTATCCATCGAGATGGAGGTCATGACCATGCCCGGCGGCGCGCCAACCGAAAAAATGGAGCGAAAGAAGAAAGACAAGGCGGCGGAGAAAACTCCGGCGCCAGCCCCCCAGCCCGCTCCCGTGAGCAAGCGGGGATGCGAGATCGTCATCGACGCCTTGGAACGCGAGGGCGTGGAGATGGTCTTCGGGTACCCCGGCGGGGCCATCATCGATGTCTTCGACCAGATCAACCATTCGGACAAGTTCCAGTTCATCTTGGTGCGTCACGAGCAAGGCGCGGTGCACATGGCGGAAGGGTATGCCCGCTCGACGGGCAAGGTAGGCGTGTGCGTGCTTACTTCGGGCCCGGGGGCGACCAACGCCACCACCGGCCTGGCGGACGCCATGATGGACTCGATCCCCCTCGTGGTGATCACCGGCCAGGTCCCCACCTCGCTGATCGGCAACGACGCCTTCCAGGAGGCGGACGTGGTGGGGATCACCCGCTCGGTGACCAAGCACAATTACCTGGTGCAGTCGATCGAGGAACTGCCCCAGCTCCTGAAAAACGCCTTCCATATCGCCCAGACGGGACGGCCGGGGCCGGTGCTGATCGATATCCCCAAGGACATCCAAAAGAAGACTCTGGACCCGTACCAATACCCGGAAAAACCCGATCTGCCGGGATACAAGGTTCCACTGCGGGCGGATCCGGAAAAAGTGCGCCAAGCGTGGGAGATCATCCGCACGTCCAAGAAACCGTTGCTCTACGTGGGAGGCGGCGTGATCAACGCCAACGCCGCGGACGAACTCTTCCTCTTCGCCACGCAAACCAACATCCCCGTGACCACGACTCTGATGGGCCTGGGCGCGTTTCCCGAGACGCACCCCCTGTCGCTGCTGATGCTGGGCATGCATGGGACGATGTACGCCAACAAGGCGGTGCAGCATTGTGACGCGCTCATCGCGGTGGGCTCGCGCTTCGACGACCGGGTGACCGGCAAGGTCAGCGAGTTCGCCCCGCACGCCAAAATCATCCACATGGACATCGATCCCTCGTCGATCAGCAAAAACGTGACCGTGGACGTGGACGTGGTAGGGGACGTGAAACACATCCTGCAGGATTTGCTTCCCCTGGTGGAACGGTGTGACACGGATGAATGGTTGAAGCAAATCGACGTCTGGAAAAAGCAGCACCCGCTCAAGTACAACCCCATGGAAGGCTCGAACCTGATCATGCCGCAGTACTTGGTGGAACTGGTGAACCAGATGAAAGAGGAGGACGCCATTTTGGCCACGGAAGTGGGCCAGCACCAGATGTGGGCGGCGCAGTATTTCACGTTCACCCGGCCGCGCACCTGGCTGACCTCGGGCGGATTGGGCACGATGGGTTACGGCTTCCCGGCCGCCATCGGCGCGCAGCTGGCGCATCCGGGGCGGCAGGTGGTGGTCATCGCCGGGGACGCCTCGTTCCAGATGAACATCCAGGAGATGGCCACGGCGGTGTATTACGACCTGCCGGTGAAGATCATCATCATGAACAACGGGTGGCTGGGCATGGTGCGGCAGTGGCAGGACCTCTTCTACGGCAAGAACTATTCGGCCACGGAGATGACCCGCCCCAAACCGGGGGTGGACCGCTCGCAGATGAATCCCGGTGATTGGATGAATGCCGACTATCTGCCTAATTTCGAGAAACTGGCCGAGGCCTACGGAGCCTGGGGCCGCAAGGTGACGCGGCGTAGTGAACTGAAGGACGCCCTGCGCGAATGCCTGAGCGTCAAACAAACCGCTATCCTGGATGTCTGGGTGGCGCGGGAAGAAAACGTGTATCCGATGGTGCCGGCGGGAGCTTCGCTGAACCAAATGATCGAGGGGATGGCCTGATGAATACGAACGGACAAGGATTTCGACGCCATATCTTTTACGTGCTGGTGGAGAACCGCTCGGGCGTGCTGGCCCGGGTGGCGGGACTGTTTTCGGCGCGCGGCTTCAATATCGAGAGCCTCTCGGTGGCGCCCACGGACAATCCCCGGGTGTCGCGCATGACCATCGTCTGCCCCGGCGATGACAAGATCCTCGACCAGGTGCGCAAGCAGTTGGCCAAGCTGATCGATGTCCACGAGGTGAACGATTTTTCCATGGAAGACCGCGACATCGTCGACCGCGAGCTGATCCTTTGCAAGATCCGGGTGGATCCCCGCCAGCGGTCGGAAGTGGCCGAGATCGCCAACATTTTCCGCGCCCACATCGCCGATGTCAGCCCCGAATCGCTGATCGTGGAAGCGACCGGCAGCGAGGGGAAAATCAAGGCGCTGCTCAGCCTGCTGGCCCCGTACACCATCCTCGAAGTGGCCCGCGGCGGCCGGGTGGCCATGGCCCGCAGCCTCACGTCCAACCAGAACGGCGCGCGGCAATCCCTGACCTCCGTGGCGTGAGGATGCCAAAGCCTTCCTCCTTGCTTCTTGGCAGAGAGGGCCAAGCGGTTTAAGATGATAACCACCGCCCGGTTCCCATCCCTTTCCGGGTCCGGACCGGGCGGATTTTTGTGTTTGCTCTGTCAATCCACGATTTTGGAGACAATCCAACGAAAAAGGAGAACTCAATCATGGTGCAAATGTATTACGACAAGGACGCCAATCTGGATTTGCTCAAGAACAAAACGATTGCGATCATTGGATACGGAAGCCAGGGCCACGCGCATTCGCAAAACCTCCGGGACAGCGGGATCAAGGTGGTCGTGGCCGAGATTCCCAGTCCCAACGGCGACCAGGCCAAGGCCGATGGATTCGAAGTGCTGACGGCGGCCGAGGCGGCCAAGCGGGGCGACCTGATCACCATCACGGTTCCCGACCAATACCAGCCGCAGGTGTACAACAGCTCCATCAAGCCGGAGATGAAAAAAGGCAAGACGCTCCTCTTCGCCCACGGATTCAACATTCATTTCGGGCAGATCATTCCTCCCGCCGAAGTGGACGTGATCATGGTCGCTCCCAAGGGGCCGGGCCACCTGGTGCGGCGGACCTTCACCGAGGGCGGCGGCGTGCCGGCGCTGATCGCCGTGCAGCAGAACGCCTCCGGCCAGGCCCGGGAGACGGCGTTGGCCTACGCCAAGGGCATCGGCGGCACCCGCGCGGGAGTCATCGAAACCTCGTTTCTGGAAGAGACCGAGACCGACCTCTTCGGCGAGCAGGTGGTGCTTTGCGGCGGATTGACTGCCTTGCTCAAAGCGGGATTTGAAACTCTGGTGGAGGCCGGGTATCAGCCCGAAATGGCCTATTTCGAATGCGTCCATGAATTGAAACTGATCATCGACTTGATCTATGAAAACGGCGTCGCGGGCATGCGCTACAGCATCTCCGACACGGCCGAATACGGCGATCTGACCCGCGGGCCGCGCATCATCACCGAGGAAACCAAGAAGGAAATGAAAAAGATCCTCAAGGAGATCCAGAGCGGCGAATTCGCGCGCGAGTGGATCCTGGAAAACCAGGCCAACCGCCCGGTCTTCAACGCCCTGCGCAACAAGGACCTGAACCACCAGGTGGAACAGGTCGGCAAACAACTGCGCGCCCTGATGCCTTGGCTCAAGAAGAAAAAGTAAGCCGAACCATGCCGCGGTGGAATTCCACCTATAGGATTCGTTTGGAAAATGCAGGGGCACGGCCTTCCGTGCCCCGGGTTTATTTCTAGGGCATTTCAAGCGCCAACGGCATGGATGAATCCAGCCCAGGCAACGTTCTGGGATGGTTGCGAAAAAAGCAATCAATCTCCTCTCCCAGAGGGAGTGGGCCAGGGTGAGGGAAAACCTGTTTTTTTTTGTCCTTTGGATTCTTGCGTCCTTGATGTCTTGTAACACGGGCCCCCCGCCTGCATTGCGGGAAACCGTTTTTCGATACGCCGTTGATCCGGAAGACCGTGTCCGATATGCTGAGACTGCTCCAAAAACCACGAACGCCAAGGGAGGCGCCGACCTTCTTGCGCGAGCTGGAACTCTGGAACGACGGGTACAGGAGGCTGGCCGGCGTGGATGAGGCCGGGCGGGGGCCGCTGGCCGGGCCGGTGGTGGCGGCGGGGGTGATTCTCTCTCCGGAGCTCGATCCGCATCTCCTGGCGGGCATCCGCGATTCCAAACAATTGGGAGAGGCTGCCCGCGAACGTTTCTACGACATCCTCATCCGTAACGCGGAAGCGTATTCGATCGCCCAATCCACTCCCCGTGAAATCGAAACCCTGGATATCCGCCAGGCCTCGCTGTTGGCCATGCGCCGCGCGGTGGAGAACCTCGCCCCCCCGCCGGAATACGTGCTGGTGGACGGGCGGGATTATCCTCCGATCGGCATCCCGGGCGAGGCCATCGTCAAAGGCGACCAAAGCTCGGTGTTGATCGGCGCGGCCTCCATTCTCGCCAAGGTCACGCGGGACCGCATGATGCTGGCCTGGCACGAAAACTTTCCCCAGTACGGTTTCGGTCATCACAAGGGGTATCCCACCGAATTCCACCGCGCGGCGCTGGAGTTGTTCGGCCGTTGCGTATTGCACCGGAAAACGTTCCGCTGGGTTCCGGATTACGAACAAAATCCGAATCTCGGCCCCGCCTTCCTATCCGTGCTGCGGCGCGCCCGTGATCTTACACGGATCGAAGAAGTGGAACAACAATTAACGGAGCTGGCCGCCCTGCCGTTGACCGGCCAGGAGCGGTATTACCTGAAGCAATGGCTGACGTTCCGGCGGGAAGACCTGCGGCGGCAGGCGCGGGACGCATCGCCCGCCAATGTCGACCGCGGCGGCCGGCACGAAACCCTGGCGATTGAGTACCTCACCCGCAAAGGCTACCGGCTGTGGGAACGGAATTTCCGCGGCCGCGCGGGCGAGATCGACCTGATCATGAACCAGGGGACCCGGATCGTGTTCATCGAGGTGAAATCCAGGACCTCGTCCCGATTCGGGATGCCTTACGAGGCGGTCACGCCCCGCAAGCGCAAGGCCATCATCCAGACGGCGGAGAAATACTTGCACGACCGGGGGCTGGGGGAAGGCTGGGACATCCGCTACGACGTGGTCTCGATCCTCGCCCCGCGCGGCCGGCCCCCCCACATCGAGCATTTCGAGGACGCCTTCCGGGTGGAGGAGGAATTGGGGTAGGAGGGGATCAGGACAATAGTAACCGGATGGCGGTAAGGATGGGCACATCCCAATTATGGAAATCGGCGTCATGGGTAATGAGGATCAGCATCAAAAATCATCTTCATCTTCCATCACCTCCCGCAATACCCTTTCGTAGCGTTCAGGATCTTTGAAATACTCCTTGGCGTTTTCCACAACCCGTTTTAGCAGGATTTGATCTTCATAGGAGAGGTCGGAGAATTCCAAACTCGATCTAATCTGACTTTCAGAAAACTTTCCATATAAATTCCCGATAGAGACATAAAGAAAGGCGGAAGTCAAACTCCCAACATTCAAGAACGAGACAACCACTTTGTTGTTATTTGACAACGCCGCGGAGATCCGCTCAAATACCTTTTGACCATCGTCGGTACTCACACAAATCTCTTGTCTGACTATCTCATGGATTCTTAAGGTCATGGGCTCGTTCATGATTTCTGCATTAAAAAGATCTTGCGCTGATGTATTTAGAAAGTTAGGAAACTTCGTTTTCCATGCAAATGAATGTTGTTCCTACGCCACCGCGTTGAGGGTCAAATCGGCGGTGCGGCCTTCGCGCAGGTAGTGATAGGCCAGGCCGGCCACCATCGCTCCGTTGTCCTGCGAGTAGGTCTTGTTGGGCAGGTATATCGTAAATCCCTGTTTTTCTCCGCGGTGGGTCAGTTCTTGGCGTAAGGCTTCATTGGCGGAGACGCCGCCCACCAGGGAGATGTGGCGCAGGTTCAGCTCCCCGGCCGCCCGCAGGGTCTTGGTCACCAAGACATCGACCGCCGCGTGTTGGAACGACGCCGCCACGCGGGTGATCTCCTCGTTCTCCAATTCCCGGCCGCGCAGGTAGTTGACCACGGCGGTCTTGAGTCCGCTGAACGAAAAATCATAGCCTTGCCCCAGCATGGGGCGGGGGAATTCGATGAACTCCCCGATGAAGCCCCGGGCGCGGTTTTGGATGGCCGGACCGCCGGGGAAGCCCAGGTGGAGGGCTTTCGCTACCTTGTCGAAGGCCTCGCCGGCGGCGTCGTCCTGAGTACCCCCCAGGAAAGACAGGCGAGTCCACCCGTCCACCCGGTACAGCGCGGTATGGCCCCCAGAGACCAGCAGGGCGAGGTGCGGAAAGGGCGGATGTTCGTCCGCCGGTTTGTCCAATCCGGCCGTGTAAACATGCGCCTCCAGGTGGTTGATCCCCACCAGCGGTCTACGCAGGGCGTAGGCCAGCGCCTTGGCGAACGAGACTCCCACCAGCAGGCATCCCGCCAGGCCGGGCGTGCAGGTGACCGCGACCGCGTCCACGTCCGCCAGCTCGGCCCGGGCATGGCCCAGGGCCTGGTGGACCAGGGGTGGAAGGTTTTCGATATGGGCGCGGGACGCGATCTCGGGGACCACGCCGCCGTAGGGGCGGTGGATCTCCACTTGCGAAGAAACCCGATTGGCGAGCACGGGATTGCCATCCCGCGTCAGCGCCACGCCGGTATCATCGCACGAGGTTTCGATTCCCAGGATCAACAAAGCCTTACTGCGCGCCTCCACTGGTTTGCAGGAGCATGATCCCCTTCAGGCATTGGTACGCGGTCAGGAGTTCGATGTCGTAGAGATCCTCAGGCTGGGCTTTGGCATCCGTTTCCTCCTGGTTGGAAAAGACTTCCGCCACGGAGGTGGGATTCTTGGCCTGGACGGTGTCCGTGGCGGATTCCACGGTAGGCGCTCCCAGCATGCTCGGGGGAATGTAACCGATTTTCCCCGCCACGCGGATGTCATGGCGCTGGTCGTCGGTGACCTGGGCGTAGATGTCGGGGGCCAGCCCTTTTTCGTCCTCGATGGAACGGCCCAGGGGGGTGAAATACTTGGCGGTGGTCAGTTTGAGGGACGCGCCTTCCATGCCGGGCATGTCCTTCAACTCATACAGGGTTTGGACCGATCCCTTGCCGAAGGTCCGGTGCCCCTCGGGACCCACCAGAATGCCCCGCTTGTGGTCCTGGATGCAGCCCGCGACGATTTCCGATGCGCTGGCGGAAAATTCATTGACCAGCACGGCCATTTGGAAATGGCCGATGGGGGCGGTTTCGGCATAGTAGACCTTCTCGTAGTTGTCGCGGTCGCGGTGGGAGACGATTTTCTGGCCTTTGTCGATGAACAGGCCGCAAATCCGCACCGCCACGTCCAGCAAGCCGCCCACGTTGTCGCGCAAGTCGAGAATCAGGCCCTGCATGCCCTGCTTTTCGAGTTCGCGGACGGCGTCTTCCAACTCGTCGGCGGCGTCGCGGGTAAAATCGCGGAGCCGGATGTACCCGATGCTCTTGTCCAACATGCGCTTCTCGTTTTGGGCCACCGCGTTGGTCTTGATGATGGCGCGGGTCAGGGTAACCTCGCGCAGTTCGGTTTCACTCCGCCGGGCGATGGTCAGGATCACCGTCGTGTCCGGATCGCCCTTCAGCATCTTGATCGCCTTATAGATCGAAAGACCCTTGGTGTTTTCGCCGTCGATTTCGACGATCTTGTCCCCGCTCATCAATCCCGCCTGGGCCGCGGGCGTGCCGGGCAGCGGCTCGATGACCGTCAGCCAGCCGTCCACCACGTCGATCTGGATGCCCAGCCCTCCGAAGGATCCTTGAGTCTGATCGCTGAATTCCTTGGCGTCGTCCGGCTCCATGAACACGCTGTAACGGTCCAGGGTCCCGACCATGCCATGAATCGCCCCCTTGATCAGGGAATCGGTGGAAACTTTGTCGGGATTCACGTAGTTATCCTGGATTTTTACCAGGATGTGGATCAGCACCTTGAGGGTTTTCATGGAATCCTCGACCGCGTCCAGCGCCAGGACACTGCGTTGGACCCCGATCCCGAGGCCGGTGCTGATCAGGATCAGCATGCACAACAACATCACGATATGTTTCTTGCCGGGGGCGTTCATACCTGAACTCCTTTGATGAAACGACGGTCTTGATCCCTTGATATAGTATCGGTATCTTCGTGCATCTCGTTCAAAAAATCTCTCGTGCGGCAATCCCCGGCGGCGATGGAAATCCCTCCCTCGTGAGAGGATTCGGGGGAAGGAATTTTGCAGGGGCGGACCTTCGTGTCCGCCCGCATCCTGGAGTCCGTAGAATCCCTTTTCCACCAAATCCCGAGGCCGCCGGGGTGATCAATTCCCTTCCAGTGGACGCAGCCACTCCAGCGGATTCAACGCGGTGTCTCCCCGGCGGATTTCAAAATGGTAATCCGGACCGGCGGTTTCCCCGATGATCTGGGACGCCTGCACGGTTTCGTCCACCGCTGCCAGGCTGTTAACGTTTCCATACACGCTCAGGTAATCATTCCCGTGGCTGATGATGACCGAGGGGCCGTATCCGGAAATCGCGCCGGAAAAGAGAACCCGTCCGGGCGCGATGGACCGGACCGCGGAAGCCGAGCCGGGGAAGGTCTGCACGTCGATCCCGCTGTTGGTCAGTGTAACCCGGTATTCGGGATGGGTAAACTCACCGAACGGACGGACCACCCTTCCCGGCGCGGGCCAATACATTTTGCCCTTCAGTTCCTCGAACGGTTGGCTTTCCGGCCGGCCGCCATCGGGAGGGGAGGAAGACGCGGCGGGTTCGGCGTAGACCCTCTCCGTCCCGCCGTCGGGTTCGGCGGCGGCCGCGGGACCCGGCGCCTTTGCGCCTGGGGAAAGCTCGCTGAGACGCCGGCGTTCGGAGATCCGGAGGCGGATTTCCTGATCGGCGGAAGCGAGTCGCCCGCGCAGTTGCTCGATCCGTTGTTGGATCTGATCGGCAGTGAGTTGGGTTTGTTCGAGCGCCACGTTTGTTTCGCTGACGGTGCGTTCCTGGTTCTCTTTTTTCTCCATGTCGGCGGGCAGGTAGCGGGTCAGGATGCGTTCCCGGAGATCGTTTTTTTCATGCACGATCTGATTCAACTCCCGCAGGCGGGGCAGGCTGGTTTGGATTTCGGAAAAGAGGCGCGTAACGATGTTTCCCGCGGCGCGCGTGGTGATTTGATACCGCAGGCGGCTGTCCGGATGGAGGAACGCGTTTTCGAGGCGATAGGGAGTCAGGGCGCGGAGGTATTGGGCGAGCAGTTCTTCTTTTTCCGCGAGACGTTTCTCGATTTGCCGGGTCTCCCGCAGGGCGGCGTCGATCACCTTTTGCGCCTGGTCCAGGTTGTAGCGGTAGTTTTGGAGGATTTTCTCGAAACGCTTCAGGTTCGATTGATTCTGTTGAAGCGTTTTTTCCATCTCCAGCTGGCGGGCCAGGATCGCCTGGGCGCGCGCTTGTTCCGCGTGCAGTTGCTCGCGGACGGACACGGCGTTGGGATCCGGCTCCTCTCCCGCGCCGGTGGAAGCCGGAGTGAGAAGCAGGCACGTCCCGAACAGGATCCAGACCGCCGCCATAATCACGCTTCGTTATCCTTCACTTAAAAAAGGGCCGGCGGCCGGGTGACGGTCACCGCGTCTACTTCCTCCGAGGGCGTCCACCAGCCCACCAGGCAGACCGCGGCCACCAAGGCTCCCGTGACGACGGCCCCTTCCAGCAGGTAGGCTCCAAAAACCGGATTATCCCGGGAGGCGGGCGCGAAGGGAAACAGCCAGTAACCGGCCGCGTAGATCACCATATATCCCACGGACGCCGTCAGGACATTCCCCATCGTGATTTGCATCCAGATCTTTTCTGGACTGACCTGCGAACCCGCGCCGCCCAACCCGGTCCGCACCACGTATTGCCGGCGCAGCCGTACGGGAAAGCCGCTGAGCAGCCCCCCCACGATGGCCGCCATGTAAAAAAAGTACCAAAGGGAGAAATAGGTGTTTAACTGCCGCCATTGTAGCTGATGCACCGCCAGGGCGTCCAACCGCTCCTGGTCATAAAGCACCTGGACCACGCCGGTGACGCCGCGAATCAGGCGGGCGGCGCGCGGGGCCGCTTCCGGAACGTTTTCCTCTGGTTCCAGGGCCGCGTACAGTATGGGCGTCAGGTTGGCTTTCCAGATCCGCTCCCATTCCGGCCGCCGCCCGCTGGAGCCCTTCCACTCGGGGATGGGCCAATCGAACTGGGTGGAGGCGATTTCCTTCATCGCCAGGATGGAGGAACTGATCGCGTCGATTTGCCGGTTGTCCAGGCCTTCCTGCAGCTCCACGGCGATAAGCATAGGCGGTCCCATGGCCGCGGCCTGGCTCCGTTCGACTTGGAAAAAAATCTGCAGCAAGGAATAAAAGGCCACGCTGAACGGGATGATCACCACCAGGGCCATGTGTAAAAACAATCCCAACTTTCTCACGATTCTCTCGTTCCCCGGTTTTTTCTGGCGGATGGCCAATCCAGAAATTATAGGAGGGAGTCTAAAGGATGTAAACGACCCATTGTCTATCACCCGCCCATCCGGTGGATGGCGTCCAAAACCGCCGCCGGATCCGCTGTCAGGGGCAGAGTCAGGCTGTTCGACCAGGGCCGCAGGCGTTGGGGATCCGTCGGGCCGAACAGGCACACGTTGGGGATCCCCAAGGCTCCTGCGATCTGGATGGGACCGGTATCACCCCCGGCGCACGCCTGGGCCAGGCGCACCAATTCGACCATTTCGGGAATCCCGGCGGATGGTCCCAGAAAAACGCCATCCGGTGCGGCCGGGGAAAGCAGATCCTGGGTTTCTGGTTCCCTGCCGGGGCTAAGGAGCATCACCACGGGGCGGCCCTCCCGCGCCAGCCGGCCCGCGAGTTCGCTAAAATGTGCTCGGGGCCATTCTTTTTCCGGCCGTCCGCAAAAGGGCACCAACAGGACGTAGGATTGTTCCCGGAGGCTTTGTCCGTACAGCCAATTGAGAATCCGGCGGCGCGCATACGGGTCCGGCGGCAGGGTGAAATCCGGTTCGGCGGACTCGATCCCCAAAGGGCGCAGAAGACCAAGATTCCGTTGAACGATGTGGTCTTCTCCCGGCGTGGGGACGATCCGGATCGTGTTGAACCAGGCGCTGAGCTCCCGTGCTTCTACTCCGCCATGACCGATCCGCACCGGCGCGCGCGACAAGAACGCGATCAAGGAACTTTTGGCGTTGCTTTGGACATCCACGGCCAACTGGAAACGCCGCAGCCGCAGATGGCGGATGAACCGCCTAGCTTCCATCCAGGGCAGCCACCGGGATTTGGAATGGATCCAGCGCCGGCGGGGGAACACGATGATTTCGTCCAATCCTTGAAGATTACTCAGGAGCGGGGCAAAGTTATCCTGCACCGCCCACGCGATATGGGCTTGGGGAAACCGTTTCCGCAAGGCGTGGAACACGGGCGCCGCCGCGAGGCAATCGCCCAGGGCGGACAGCCGGACCAGCAGGATGCGTTCCAGGGTGGAGAGATCGAGTTTCATGCGTGATTTTTCTTTTATCGGGACTAAAGAGATATTTTCAAGGCCCTTTTCATCCACGGGAGCGGGTTTTGTTTCCCCTCAAATAAGGGGCAATCCACAAATCCCCTCTCCCCCCGGGAGAGGGCCAGGGTGAGGGAATTCTTTTGATTCTCACCCCGGGCGTGCCCGCGCTGGTGGAACAGGCCGCCTTACGATACCGGGAATCCCGCCGCCAGAGAATATTGCCTTTCCCCTGAAATCATAGGCCAAGATGAACGAATCGCTCTACCCTCTCGAAGGTGAATGCCCGCCGGCCGCGTCCGGAGGAGATCAACCGTCCGGCGGTTTTCGGCGGGAAGCGCTCCGCCATGTCGTCCCGGTGACCGTCCTGGTGCTCGCGCCGTTGGTTTTGACTTATCCTCTTGGATTCCATCTCCCCACCCACATGTTCGCGCCGGGCGATAACTTCATCACCCTGTGGACCACCGCCTGGCAGGTCCACGCCCTGCAATCGCCCGGGGACACCTTCTGGAACGCCAACATCTTCCACCCGTATACCCGCACCCTGGCCTTGTCCGTGCTCCGGGCCATCTATATCCCCTTCGGGTGGCTGGTCCTGACGGTTTGGGACAATCCCATCCTGATGGAAAACGGCATCCTGCTGGGATCCATCCTTTTCTCCGCGCTGGGGATGTACTGGTTCTGTTACCGGTTGACCCTAAATCCCCTCGCGTCGCTGCTGGCCGGATTGATCTTCACCTGCAATCCGGAACGCTTTGCCCGGATTCCGCACCCGCATCAGATCAATCCCGTGTTCTGGGGCCCGGCCTTCCTCATGCTGATCCGTTACCTGGACACCCGCCGCCGGGTGTACGCCGCGGGCCTGGTACTGTTTGCCTTTCTGCAGTTCATCACTTCGATTTATTTGTTCGTCTTCTTGCTGATCGCTCTGCTGGTGGTGGTTCTGGCCGAGTGGCCCCGGTGGAAAAACCACATCCGTGAAGTGGGCCTGACGGGCTTGGTTTCCGTCGCCGGGCTGGCCTGCTGCGTCGCGCCTTGGGCCACACCGTACCTCATCAACCGGATCGGGTATCATTTCGCGGATGGGAGTGATTGGCTGATCGACCTCTCCGCGCGGCCCGCTGATTTTCTCATGGCGAGGCATCTGAATTGGTTGTACGGCTGGACCGAAAAGGCCTTCGCCGTGGACCGCGTCAACGCCGCCATGATCCCCCCCAATTTTCTGTTCCCGGGCCTGGTCCCGGTGGTTCTGCTGATCTTGGCGATTTTTTGGATGAGGAGAATGGGGAACGATTCCGCCCAGCGCCTGGTCCGGCAGGGAACCGCCCTGGCGGCCGTGGGCTTTCTTTTCGCCTTCGGCCCCTGGCTGCATCTGGAGACGCAACCCGCCGCGATTCCCATGCCCGCCTGGTTTTTCTACCGTTTCGTCCCGGGTTTTTCGGTGATCCGTGATCCCAGCCGCTTTTCGATCGTGCTGAGCGCCGGGCTGGCGCTGGCGGCGGCGGGCGCGGTGTCCATGCTACATCCGCTTTTTCCCCGGTGGCGGAAAGGGATCGGGTGGGTGCTCGTGTTGCTGTTTGGAATCGAATGCCTCAACCGCCCCTTGCCCTTGCAGGCGATTCCCCACGGCCGCGGCATTCCCAAGGTGGAGCAGTGGCTGGCCCAGCGGCCCGAGCGCGTGGTGGTCAGCTATCCGCTGCGGTACAACCTGGCGTATATGTATTTTTCGCTTTGGCACTGGAAACGGTTGATCAACGGTTGGACGGGTTACATGCCGGTGAACTTCTTTGAGGACGAGCAGCGTCTCAACACCTTGCCGTCGCCTGAATCGCTGGAAACCCTGCGCCGCCGGGGGGCGGAACTGATCGTGATCTACCGCCGCTTCGAGACCGATCCTCCCTTCCTGGCCTTGCAGCCCGAGGAAGAGCCGGGAGTGCGGTATTATCTCGGCGAACTTCAAAAACGCCCCGATCTCTTCGAACCGGTATATGACGACGGGGCCGCCGCCGTGTTCCGCTTCCGGGAGAATATCGAGAATCCGGTTTCCCCGCATCCTCCAGGAGAGAGCGATAGGGAAGGGGATTAAAGATGACTCAATCGAAAAGTAGGGGCACGTTGGCACGTGCCCCTAAGACATTGCCACGCGCCTTCGCGGCGTCACCACGTGCCCCGTACGGTGTCGCCACGTACCCCCTACAGCGTGGCCGGAGATACAGCTAGGACCAAGGTGGTCAATCCCCTCTCCCTCTGGGAGAGGGCTGGGGTGAGGGAAAGCCAAGAGGGTTCGCTTTCCCATCCTAAATGTGTCAAATGCCTTATTGCCCAATAAATAGAGTCTCCTTCCGAGGACGATGTTAAAAAAGGAGTGTAGGATGGATTAGCCAAGCGCAAACCATCATCAAAATAATGGGAAAATACATCTCCAGGGTAACCTCGGAATCCGGCGGCGCACTTGTCAAATCAGCAGTTTTTCCGTAAAACAAAGCGGCAATCCCCGCATCCCCAGACCGCCGGAAGGAACGCGTGCGCGAAAATGGAACTCAAAATCGACAATCAAGTTGCCGAGGTGACCGAACCGGCCAGCGCCTCCCTCCGCGAGGTCATCGAGCGCGTGTCCCGGAATCTGGGGCAACACAACCGGGTGATCAGCGAAATCCAGATGAATGGCCAAGAGATGGCGGGTTGGGACGATCCGCGGATATTGCCGATGACCGTCGGGACCTGCCGTTCCCTGCATCTGGTTTCCGATGAACCCCGCAATCTAGCGCACAAAATCCTATACGAAATCGCCGGCTTCATGCCCAAAATCCGGGAAGCCTTGATTGAAACAGCCAGTTTGATCCAATCCCGGAAAGAGGAAGAAGGCATGGTGCTGCTGGAAAAAATCACCAGCACGTGGGCTGAACTCTATCAGGGATTCCGCAATTCGATGATCGTCACCGGTCTGGACATCGCCGCCGTGAGCGTGCAGGGCAAACCCTTCTCCGGGATCAACGAAACCGTGCACGACCTCCTCGGCCGGGTCTCGGAGTACGTGGAAGACCGCCGCTTCCTGGAACTCTCCGACCTCTTGGAATACGAACTCGCCCCGCAAATGCCCCTCGTCGAAGAAGGCATCTACCAGCTGATCAAGGAACTGGAACGGAAAACGAATTGAACGCCGCGGCCCAGGCCCTTCTGTCCGATACCTGTCTCCAGCGTATCCTGGCCATCGTCATGCAGGGGCTGCGGGACAAGCGCGTGTCCGTCTATCTCTTCGGTTCGCGCGCCGAGGGGCGGCAACATCCCGTCTCCGATTACGACCTCGCCATTGACGCGCCGGAGGATGAAGAGCTGGCTCTCCACCGGATTCGCGGCGCCCTGGAAGAATCGACCATACCCTACACGGTCGATGTGGTGGACTTGCGCTTGGCCGATGCCTCGCTGAAGGATCACGTAAAGGAAAAGGGAATCTTGCTGTGGAAGAATTAATGAAAAATCTGGCTGTCGCGCAACAGGCGTTTCGCGCTCTCCAGGAATCCCTGGACGCGCCGTACAGTACGATCGTGCGCGATTCGTGCCTGCTGCGGTTTACCTGCACATTCGGTGTTTGCTGGAAATTGTTGAAGAAATATCTGGCAGTCCAGATGGGTTTGATATGCAACTCGCCGAAAATCTGCATCCGCGAAGCCTTCAAAAACGGCCTGTTCGGCGAACACGAAACCGAACGGTGGCTCATGATGGTGGATGACCGCAATCAAATCGCCCACTCCTACGTGGAAGCCGTCGCCGAAGCCATCTATAATAGGCTCCCGCGTTACACGGCATCGCTGAAATCCTTTCTTGGCGCCTTGCGGATCGGAATCGAGAAAACCTGACCAGCGGATCCGTGGGTGCCGCGGATTCGAATCCGCCATGCGCGCGTTGTTGTTCAATCCCTGGATCACCGATTTCGCGGCCTTCGACCATTGGGCGAGGCCGCTGAACCTCCTGCGCCTGGCCGCATTGCTGCGCCAACAGGGCTGGATCGTGGATTTCTACGATTGCCTCGACCGCCGTTCCCCCGATTTGGATGGTCTGCCCGCGCCGCCCCGCCACCGCTTCAATCCCTACGGCGGCGGCCATTATTACCGCGAAATCATCCCCAATCCGCCCCTCCTGGAATCCGTGAAACTGCGCTACAAACGCTACGGCGTGCCCCCCGGCCGCGTCGAACAACGGCTGCGCACTTTCCCCCGGCCGGATGTGATCATCGTGGCGAGCGTCATGACCTACTGGTATCCCGGCGTCTTCGAGGCCATCGCGAGGCTGCGCCGCCTCTTTCCAGGCGTCCCCATCCTACTCGGCGGCATCTACGCCACGCTGTGCCGGGCGCACGCGGAGGCCCACTCCGGCGCGGACGCGGTGATCACCGGCCGCCACTGGCCCGAAATCGTCAACCGGATTTTCGCGCTCTTGGGTGACGCGTCCGCTCCCTGCCCGGGAGACCAGGAGACCTGGATCGAGCCGGCTTATGATTTAATGTGCGGAGACTCCTGCTATCCCCTGCTGACCTCCACGGGCTGCCCCGGTCATTGCACCTATTGCGCGACGCATTCCCTCTGGCCGCGGTTCGTGACTTATGACCGTGACGCCGTGCTCGATTCGATCGGCCGGCTGGCGCGCGATCACCACGCCACCGACTTGGTTTTCTACGACGATGCGTTGCTGGTGAAGAAAGAAACGCATTTCTTGCCGCTGATGGAAGCCTTGATCCATCAAGGCTATTCCCTGCGTTTCCACACGCCCAACGCGCTGCATGTCCGCCAGATCGACGCCACGGTGGCCGGCTGGTTGAAACGCGCGGGCTTCGCCACGATCCGCCTGGGACTTGAAGTGGTCCAACGGGACTGGCAAAAATCCACAGGCGGCAAGGTGTATCTGGAAGAGTATCTCGCCGCCATGCGCCATTTGCGGGACGCGGGATTCACCCGCGAGGTGGGAACCTATTTGCTCTTCGGCCTGCCGGGGCAATCCCTCGAAGCGGTGCGCGAAGGCTGCCGGCTTGTCGCGGAACAAGGGAGCGAAATCTATCTGGCCCTCTATTCGCCCATCCCCGGCACGCCGCTGTACGAGCGCCCCGGCGGCGAATTCCGCTTCGCTCCGCGCGGGGATCCCCTCTTTCACAACAACTCGCTGGCCCCGTGGCAATCCCCCGAATTCACGGAAACGCGGTACCGTGAACTGCGGCAATTCGCCCGCGCGTTGAACGAAATCGTGCGAAAAGGGCCGTTTTTTGGGGTTCCACGTTGAAAAAACACAAAAAAATACCGAAAAACAGCCTTTTTTTGAAATATTCGCTTGACGGGAAAGCAGATTTATGTAAATTACAACTGATATAATTTCACTTGATCCAACATGGGAAAAGGAGATCACGCGATGAAGAAAGCCGCAGCCAAGAAAGCCGCCCCCTCCGGGAAGAAACCCATGACCAAGAGTCAACTGGTTTCCCACCTGGCGGAAAAGGTAGGTGTCACCAAGAAGCAGGTCACCGATCTGCTGGGCGAATTGGCGGACGTGGGGTACAAGGAAGCCAAAAAGGGCTTTACCGTTCCCGGATTCGGGAAACTGGTGCTCGTGAAACGGAAGGCGCGGACGGGACGCAACCCGGCGACCGGCCAAGCCATCAAGATCCCGGCCAAAACGGTCGTCAAATTCCGCATCGCCAAAGCGTGCAAGGACGCCATTCTCGGGGAGAAGTAACCGGCAATCCCCGCATGGTGATGGCCTGATCTGCCCGTGGGCTCCAGGCGTGGCTCCCGTTCTATCGTCGGCATTGATTGGAACTCCGTTCACTTTTGCCTCCATAAGGGACGGAGTTTTTTATTGGAAATAACGGTGAACCATTGCCGGATAATGGGGCAAAATACCATTCCTCCTGCCAATTCACTCCTAAACCATCGGATGATACCGATCCGGCCCACAGGGGAAATCATTTTGCCGATCTCGGGAATCGGAATCCTAAACAAGAGAAAATCAATATGATAATACCGTTCCGGGTTTCGTTTCCCATCGGTTGGATCATTCTCAAGACTGGAGCGCGGCTACTTTCTTGAAAAAAACCGCCTGTGGGGATTCACCGCCGGAATTCCCCTGATATACTGTGCGGCGCCTTGGATTTTCGTGTGAAAATCCGGGCGGCTCACCGGACGGTTGGGGTTGGGAAATCCTTGAAAAAGGCAACGGCCCAACAAAAAAAATAAAAAAATCGTTTCGGGGGCTTTACCGGGAGTGGAAAGCGGATATTCTTTCACTCTGCCACGGATGGACAAGCCATCCCGAGGGTTTCCCGGAGACGACTTATCTCCAGTGAAATGAATCGATTGATGAGTCGCGGGCCTCGGAAAAAAAAGTGAAAAAAACTTCTCCGGGGGGCTTGGCGGTTGCGGCAACGAGGCTATAGTATGCAACGCCGGGGATGAGAGAAGTGAATCCACGGCGCCGGTTCCTCCCCCAGACAGATCAGCCGGGCGAAAGACACGGGGAGGGAAAAAAGACCGGAACGGCGTCCGAAGCGCGGATGAGCAAAAAAAGAGAAAAAAGTTCATCAACCTGGTTGACAGCGCTTCGAAAAATGCTATGATACACTTTCGCCCGCAACGGTGAAAGCGCAACTGGCTGATCCGAAGCGGGTTTGGCATCTAAAGCCAAAAAATCGAAGTGAAGGAAGGGCGTTCCTTCCTTGTTCTTTGACAATCGAGCAGGTTATCCGTTAGTTCACGAGAGAACTTGCGTTTCCGGATGCCCTTCGGGAAGTCCGGAGACACCCAAGAAATAAATCCGAACGCAAACACAATGTGTTCGCGAAACAGGATACCTCATCCGCGCAAGCGGATGTGAAACTATCTTTGGAGAGTTTGATCCTGGCTCAGAACGAACGCTGGCGGCGTGGATAAGGCATGCAAGTCGAGCGCGAAAGTCCCCTTCGGGGGATGAGTAGAGCGGCAAACGGGTGAGTAACACGTGAGTAACCTGTCCTTGGGTGGGGGATAACCCCGGGAAACCGGGGCTAATACCGCATGACGTTGCTTCCACAAAAGTGGGAGCAACCAAAGGGGGGGACCTTCGGGCCTCCCGCCTGAGGAGGGGCTCGCGCCTGATTAGCTAGTTGGTGGGGTAACGGCTCACCAAGGCGATGATCAGTAGCCGGTCTGAGAGGATGGCTGGCCACACTGGGATTGAGATACGGCCCAGACTCCTACGGGAGGCAGCAGTCTAGAAGCTTCGGCAATGGGCGAAAGCCTGACCGAGCGACGCCGCGTGCAGGACGAAGGCCTTCGGGTTGTAAACTGCTTTCGACGGGGATGAAAGGTAAGAGGGCCAATACCCCCCTTATTTGACAGTACCCGGAGAAGAAGCCCTGGCTAACTCCGTGCCAGCAGCCGCGGTAATACGGAGAGGGCAAGCGTTGTTCGGATTTATTGGGCGTAAAGCGCGCGTAGGTGGCATGGTAAGTCGAATGTTAAAAACCCACGGCTCACCCGGGGGAATGCGTCCGATACTGCCGTGCTAGAGTGCGGGAGAGGAAAGTGGAATTCCTGGTGTAGCGGTGAAATGCGTAGATATCAGGAGGAACACC
>JBHGBC010000269.1:0-4928 GCA_041946805.1 bacterium | reverse complement strand
GGTCGATGCCGAGGGCCGCCAGCAGCGAGTAGGCGGCGAGCGCGAGGACGAACAGGGCCATGGGCCGGACGGCCGGGGAGGGCGGTACGGAATCCGGCGGGGGGGAAGCCGGGGGCTCGGGGCGTGGGGCGCGCGGACGGTCCGCCGCCGGGGTGTCTGGGATCTCGTTGTCTCCGACCCGAATATCAATCATGCCGGCGTCCTTTGCGGATTGAACGGATATAAAATATGCGGATAATGGCAATCCATGGAAACCAATCCCCGCGATGGGTATAGTAAGGGGAACCAGGCCCCGCGCCAAGAGAATGGAGCGCGGCGGCGGATGATTTTTAGAGACTGGGACTCAGGATTGTGATATTGTAAGGGAGAAATGGGTTTCGTGGGGGAAAAATATTCGCAATAAATCATTCGATAAAACAGGAGAAATGCATCGTTATATTGTACTATAATGCCGGGCCGGGGTGGTTATGCGGGGAGAAGCGGAATCAGTCCGGTTACGGGAAGGCGGTTCCAGGCCGGTGTGACGGCCGCGGCCGGCATGGGGAAAACGAGTAACGGCACGGCCGGCAAGGACGGGCGCGGCATGGCGAAGGGAGCGAAGGGGGGATGGAGCGGGTTCCGGTCCCGTATTGTTTAACAATGTCGAAAAACAAGGGAGGGAGCGGGAAGGCGGGAAGCAAGAAAATTCAACATAAAACCCTTTTTTTTCTTGACATTGTAGCGGATTTCTTTAATCTAGTTTAAACTATGTCTCACTTGCGTGTGTGTAGCCCTTATGTCATGATGGTTTGTTTTTGAATAAACCCGTGAAGGAAAGGGAGAGAATTGTATTTTTATCTTCCCAGGGTGTGGACATCGACTCCAGACGAAACCACTTGTTCGGGAGAGGAGCAAGATACCCCATGAAATCAGCAAGCTATTTAGCCCTCGGTGTTTTGGCCATGATGGCGGCAGCAGCAGTGCCCTCATTCGCGCAGGATTCGATGTGGGATTTTGTGTACAACGGGGACAAACTCCCGCAGCAAATCGTGGAGGAGGGTGGGACCGGCTGGCAGCCTCGATCGGGGGAAATAAACGGGCGTCCCAAATACGAGTCGATCGTCGCCAGCCCAGAAGCTCAAACCGGTGGTCTGTGGTCCCGTCTGGACGATAACTCGGAGGATCCCAACGCGCCCGGCTCCAGCGCGTGGGCGCGGGGATATTTGTTCGGAACGGACCTCTACGGCCAGTGGACGGGGAAGATGACGCTGGTGGTGCGGATCAAGGACCTCGGGACCGACTCGCAGAAGTCCGTGATCGACATCACCAACAAAAACGGGAATTACTGGACGCTGGGGCACGTGGCGGAGAGCGCCGACGGCCCGGCGGGCTGGGAGTTCGGCCAGACCAACGACAGCCGTAACGCCAACGGCTTGAGTGATATCCGGACCGATGCCACGGGGAAGTTCGTGATCATCCGCATCGTGATCATCGATACAATCCCCGGTGACAACCATTCGCTGATCAAGGCGTGGCAGGACGGGAAGTTGGTGTATGAATCGGCGCGGACCGACGACATCGCGGCGGGCGAGTTCGGCGAGATCGCGTTCCGGCGCACCTCGGGCGGCAGTGCGCAGAAGATGGAAATCGACTGGGTGCGCATGAGCTTTCAGGACGCGTGGGAGCCGGGCCAGGGGCCCGCGACGCCGAACGGGGCGAACGATTCGCCGTCCTGGGATTTCGTGTATTACGGCGACAAACTGCCCCAGGAAATCGTGGACGGGGGGGGAACGGATTGGCAGCCCCGGGCGGATGAAATCAATGGCCGGCCGAAATACGAATCCATCCTCTTCAGTTCGGAAGCCCAAGTGGGCGGGGTGTGGTCGCGGCGGGACGACAACTCGGAGGATCCCAACGCGCCGGGATCGAGCGCCTGGGCGCGGGGGTATTTGTTCGGTACCAATATCTACGACAAGTGGACGGGCCGGATGACGCTGGTGGTGCGGATCAAGGACCTGGGGACCGATTCGCAGAAGTCGGTGATCGACATCACCACCAAGAACGGGAATTACTGGACGCTGGGGCACGTGGCGGAGAGCGCCGAAGGCCCGGCGGGCTGGGAGTTCGGCCAGACCAATGACAGCCGCAACGCCAACGGCTTGAGCGACGTGCGGACGGGTGGTTTCGGGAAGTTCGTGGTCATCCGGATCGTGGTGATCGATGACGTTCCGGGGGACGGCCAGTCGTTGGTCAAAGCCTGGCAGGACGGGAAGTTGGTGTATGAGTCGGCGCGGACCGATGACATTTCGCCAGGCGAATTCGGCGAAATTGCGTTCCGGCGCACCTCGGGCGGCAGCCAGCAGCACATGGAGATCGACTGGGTGCTGATGAAATTCGGCGAGGCGTGGGAGCCGGGGAGCGGCGGCAATACGCCGGCGGGGCTGTTGGACGGCGCGGGCGCGAACGTGGTGAATTTCCCGAATCCGGACCTGGTCAATGGGGCGGTTTCGCTGGATACGTTCGGGTGGATGCGCACCGTGCATGATTCCTCCACGGGCGTGGGGATCAATCCGTTGTTCGCCGTGGATCAAAACAATATTCCCACCGAGTTGAGCTTGTTCTATCTGGGATTCGACGCGTACCGCGACCTGGAAGTGGTGGCCAACGACAAGGACGTGCTGACGGGCGTGATGGTGTTGGACAAGTACGCGGCGGTGCATCCCTATTCGGTGCAGGATCCGGGGGCGAACGTGTCGGGGCCGGGCGTGCCTTCCAATCCCCCGCGCATCGACTATTTCGCGGACGTTTCCAACTACAACGCCAACCATCCGGGATCGCCGGTGTTCCTGCCGTATTTCGGCGGGTATGACAGCAACGGGAATTTCCAGGGGCTCGATCTGGATATTTTTGGCATCACTCAATTCCGGGGAGGCGACAACGCCATCGCGCGGGACATCGAGGTGGCGGTGGATTGGCATCCGGCGACCAACGCCTTCCAGGGGTATTACCTGCTGGACGCGTTCGCCGGCGTGCATTACGTGAACAACGCCGAAGTGTTGGCGTTTCTGGACCGGCCGGAGAACCGGGACGTATTGGTGCCCAAGGTGACCAATTCGCTGGGGGTGCCCATCGTGCAGGAACCGGCGGGGTACGGCAAGTTCCATGAGATCTTCGGCTTCAAGCCCAAGTACGTGCAGGATTACGTGGGCGCCAATCCGACCTTCCAGGACAAGGAAGCCCGTTCGCAGGCGCCGTATTTCTACGGACTGCCCATCGCCCGCGACCTGGAAGTGATGGTGAGTTTCAGCGGGATCACCGCCCCGTCGGGCGAGGACCTGATCACCGATTCGCAGCGGCGCAACCAGAGAGCGATCGACGAGGGAATCGACGTCGACGCGCTCTTCCAGCCCATCGCCATGAGTCCGGACCGGGCCAACGTCAGCACGCCGAAGTTCGCGCCCAGCGTGGCGCAGACCACCGGATACGCGATTCTGGACGGATTCGGCGGAGTGCACTCGTTACTCGAGGACGCCAACGAGAATCCGATTCCCGCGCCCTGGGAGACGGTGGAGACGGGCATGATCGATCCGAGCGTGAACGCGCCGTATTTCTTCCCGGTGGACGTGGCGGTGGACCTGGAGCTCTTCCCGAACGGGGCCGGATTCGCCTTGTTGACGCGGCTGGGCGAGGTGTTCGTGGTGAACGCGCCGGGGACCCAGCCGGAGGACAATTTCGTGATTCCGGGGATGGAGAAGCGGTTGCCCTTCTTCGGATTCGACGCGGCGCGCAACCTGGTGCTGGTGCCGGACAAGGAAGGCAAGATCGCGGGGATGTACGTGGTCGACCGGTTCGGCACGGTGCACGCCACGGGGCAGGCGCCTTCGATGCCGAGCCAGATCCTGTACTTTGTGAACGGGTATTCGCAAGACCTGGAGATTTCGCCGTACGTTCGTCCGGTGACGGCGGCGGCCCAGTCCGTCACGTCGCCGCAATGAGGCGGGATGCGGAATCCCCAAGGGCGCGGCGGTTCAGTCTCTTGCATTTTTAATTCCGGGCAAGTAACTTCAGACCGGCCGAGCAATCGGCCGGTCGTTTCTTTTTGAGAGCAACCAGAAAGACGAGTTCCGTATAGCGGGCCGGGCCGCCGGTCCAATCTGGCCGGCCGGTAAAAGATCTCTGCTCTCCCCGATTCCCTCACCCTAGTCCTCTCCCAGGGGGAGAGGGGATTTTGGGGGAGCTGGATTGCGCAGGAAGTACGGATACTCATCAGCTCATCCATGAAACCAGCATGCATGTTGATGAACCTTTCTTTTCCAGCCTCATCCGGCTTTGACCAACTCATTCCAGTCAGGTGCGGGAAACCATCATGATGAAGTATGAAGACAAATTCGTAGCCAACGCGCTCACCTTCGACGATGTGCTGTTGCTGCCCGGGTACTCGGAGGTGTTGCCGGCCGATGTGGATCTCGGGACGCGGTTCGCGCGGGACGTGGCGCTGTCGACGCCCCTGGCCTCGGCGGCGATGGACACGGTGACGGAGGCGCGGCTGGCGATCGCCATGGCGCAGGAGGGCGGCATCGGGGTGATCCACCGGAACATGCCGGTCGAGGAGCAGGTGGCGCAGGTGGACCAGGTGAAGCGGTCGGAGAGCGGGATGATCGTGAATCCGATCACCTTGGGGCCGGAGGAGAGCATCGAGCGGGCGCTGGAGATCATGTCGCATTATCACATTTCGGGCATCCCCATCACGGAGAAGGGGAAGTTGGTGGGGATCCTCACCAACCGGGACACGCGCTTCGTGGAGCATTCGCGGCGCATCACGAGCGAGCTGCGGATCAAGGATTACATGACGAAGGACAATCTGGTCACGGCGCCGGAGGGCACGACGCTGGAGGAGGCGCAGAGCGTGCTGCACCGCAACCGGATCGAGAAGCTGCCGGTGGTGGACG
>JBHGBC010000268.1:0-4936 GCA_041946805.1 bacterium | reverse complement strand
GGAGCGCGAGGTCCGCTTCGCGGTGCTGATCCGCAAGATCATGTACGGCAACCGCAGCGGCGAGGGCGCGTTGACCCAAGGGGTTTTGATGAACGTTTTCCGCACCTTGAAACGGCGCGGCTACAATCCCATCACGACCCTCGTGACCGCCCTGCGGGACTACGTCCGCACCGGGCACCTGCCGCCTTTTCCGCCGGTTAGCGTTTCAGTAGAGTGAACTGTTACATTTTTTTTATGACATAAAGGGAAATTTCTGTGCTATGATTGATCCTTAAAACAGAGGCGGATTCTGGCGGAGTACTGCAATCCAGGGCAAGGAGGGATGCGAGACACCCATAAGCCGAGGTTTTTAAATATGTGTAGGTTGAATCTTTTTTTAATTAACCACTTACTTCTCAAAAATATATTTTGCATGTTTAAATTTATTAAATAATCTTAGAATCCGGTATTATTAAAACCATGGCATCAGAGTTCTCACAAAAGTCCGCATATGGATTTCGTTTCAATGCTCTCCCCGGGAGAAAACGAATGATCAAATGTGCTTGCCGCCCTCTTCTGACCGCGATTGTCATCCTTTTTGAAACTTCAGTTGCTTTTGGGGGTGATGCATCGGTTTCTTCGAAAATCGACGCCCTTCTCGCATATTCCATTGACAAGAATTTGATATCCGGCTCAAAACTGAATCACGTAAATCAATACGCCAACCAAAAGTACGTTGATGCATGGATCACTCTTGCGGATCCGGATGTTTCCCGCCATTGGTTGGCGGATATGGGAGTGATTATCCGCACCGATTTGGGAAAAATTTTGACGGCGTGGCTTACTCCGGACGCGTTGTTCCGTTTGGCGGTCAGACCGGAAATTGCGTATATAGAAAGTGCTAAAATTCTCCGGCCTTCCTTGGACCGGAGTATTCCGGAAGCGCACGTGGATCAAATCTGGAATCAGTTAGGTATCAACAATCGTGGCGCCGGCGTTCTCGTAGGCATCATTGATTCCGGAATCGATTACCGGCATGGCGATTTCCGAACAACCGATGATCTTTCACGGGTCTTGGCCATTTGGGACCAGTTGGATTCGTCGGGAACACCTCCAGCCGGATTTACATACGGAACATTCTGGAACAAGAATACGCTGGATCAAAAAACCTGCACTCATGTTCCGCGGCGGTTCCATGGGACCCATGTCGCGGGAATTGCGGCCGGAGACGGTTCGGAAACAGGAAATGGTCAACCTGCGTTTCAATATATAGGAGTAGCTCCGGAGGCCGGACTTCTGGTTGTGAATCATGAAGATGATATTCGTGATACGCAAATACTCGACGCGGTGAACTGGATTTTTCAAATAGCCGGGGATCAGCCCGTTTCAATCAATATGTCATTCGGTGGTCACTATGGTCTGCACGATGGTTCCTACACATTGGATCAAGCTTTGAACCAACTCGTAGGCCCGGGAAAAAGAGGGAAAGTCATTTGCGCGGCGGTCGGAAATGAAGGAGAGGATCCGATCCACGCAAAAACCGTCTTAGCCGGACCCTCCAACAATTTCTATCCCTATCTGCGTCTGCGGTCCCCGGAGGATTTCGATTGGGCCATGGTCCAGATTTGGTATCCCGCATCATCCAGCGTTGAAGCGCGGATGTGGATTCCCAAAGACGAAGAGAATTCGCAATTCGCGCTGACGGATTGGATCGCGAAAAACGGCCGCCATGTTTTTCTCGTCAATGAAGGGATTTTTGAAGGCGTGATTGCCACGGTCGATGCCCGGGAAGCACCGTATGCAATCAATCCCGGATTCAACTTGATTACGGTATTGCTCGATAAAAATGGCAAAAATGCCGATTTTTCCAAGTTTAGTTTTGATATTGAGTTGAATGGACCGGGCGCCGAAATCGAAGCCTGGATGGCCATGGCTCCGGCGGGTGTCGGTTTTACCAGCAATCCCAACGATACATTGTTGATCCAACCCGACAGTGAATCCACCATATCCACTCCCGCCAGCGCTGATAACGTCATCGGCGTTGCCAATTACGTGACCAAGAATGCATGGACTACCGTGGATGGGAATGTCCACGAGGATACTAGCGCCATCATCGGCAACATCGCAACGACTTCAGGACGGGGGCCCCTGCGAAACGGGAACCCCAAACCCGATTTGGCCGCTCCCGGGCAGTATATTGTCGCCGCGTGGGAAGCGAATATCCAACCCGACTATGGAAACCGCCGCTCCCAAAGCGTTTCCGACGGCAAACACTTCATCGATCAGGGAACCAGTATGGCTTCTCCCCATGTGTGCGGGGTGGCCGCCTTGTTACTCCAGAAAAATCCCACTTTGGACGCGCAACAAATTAAACAAATACTCCTCCAATCGGCCGTTGATCGCGGAACGCCGGGTTGGGACGGGCGCTGGGGAGCGGGAAAATTGGATGCGAAGGCGGCGTGGGATCGAGTGCCGGTCGTTCAATCCACGCCCACTTCCGCTCCACTACCCACGCTCACACCCACCACCACCCCAACGGCCACTCAGCCTCCGGTGCCTACCATGACCGCCGTTCCAACCTTTCACGAACCACAAACCCCGCACCGGATCTATGAATTCAATCAATCCACTCTTTCCTTGTGCGGGTGGACAGAAATTCCCGGCGGTTTCAATCAAGCGGATCTGGGATCGATTACAACCGCCGCCATTCCTCAAGGCGTCATGGCTTCGACACATGATCATCAGGGCTTGTTGATAGAAGTCCGGGACGGACAGATTGCTTTTCTTTACGCGCACTCTCCCGTCCCGGCAACTGCGGGACCGGTGCTGTTACGGTTATTAGTGCGGTCCAGCCGTCCGGAAGCGTCAATTACTTTGGCAGCCTTAAAGGGCGACTTGGCCTGGAGTCAAAATGTTGATGGTTCGATTGCGCTAAACATGCCGGTAACGGCAAAGGGATATATGAATCGGGACCGGTTTATCTGCTTACTGTATATGCCCGACACTGGAGATTCCATAACTCCGGTTATTCAAGTCGCCGCCGCCGCGAATGCTCCCTCGGTTCAAATTTGGATCGACCGGCTGGAAGTCTATACCTTGAAGGAGGGATACGCGTATCCTGGTTCCATATTCTATTCAAATGAGTATGAACTATATCCTGTTTTCACACCCAGTCCCACTGCATCGGTCCCTTCGTCCACACCGACTCCGTTTATTATACCCACCAAGATTCCAACACCAACCGCTACGACCATGCCGATCATCGACACTCCAACCCCAGTGCCGATAGCCACATTCACGGCTACGCCCCGCGCGACTCCTTCCGGGACACCGGGGATTACACCCGGGAATGAGTGGACCGTTTTAGCCAATGATTCTCCTAGCGATCTGCCCGGTTCCCCGTTTGATATACAGCAATTATTGGTTCGGGCCACGGGAAATGAAATTACTTTCCGAATGGTCACTCGGGGCAACTGGGAGAGTGAAAACGGCCGCAAAACGGACGCGACATTCGATATTTACATCGACACAGATGCCAATGAGGCTACGGGAGACGAGTTATTTGGCGCGGAATTTCTTCTCAGTGTGGGAGTGGATTTCTTTACCGAAGAGTACCGGGAAGCGGTTTACCAATGGGGCGATCCCACCGGCCTCGGTTTGTTCGATTTCTATGAAATCCATCCGGTGAAGCGGGTCGAATCCCCCACCCTGAATATTCTGGATATCACTATTAATCGAACTGATATCGGGACACCCGCTTCGTTCGATGTTTCCAGTTCGGTATTGTTACTTGACAGTTTTGAATCGGATCAATGCCCCGATGAAGGCCTGGTTCGCTTTCCCTGACCAGGCGGGATGGAATCAGCGTGAATTGGAGTGATAACAATGTCAACGAAAAATGCCTTGATACTTGTTCTACTTTTCATCATGGCCATCCTTTCCGGTGATTCCTATGCCAATGGATGGATTCTCTATAACCGCGGCCGTTTCGACACTCTGGAAAATTTCTCGCTGAACGCCACGACCTTTGACGGAGGACAATCCCTCAAAATCCTGGAGGGCCCTTTTTTGAATCCGAAACTGAGCCGTGACCGGCGTGTTCTGTTTCTGGTTGTGCCGGAGTGGAAAGACAAGTTCTTGTTTATGATGATTTACAGTTACTCATTGGAGCGATTGTTTCAACCGTACCGGGTTACGCCGTTGACCGGATGGGATGGTGATCCCCGGAACACGACCCATGTCATGTGGGCCGGCGATCCGGTATTTTCTCCGGATCAAACTCAGATCATCTATCAATTCAATCTAATCAAGTGGGAGGATATCTCTCAACCGAAAATCTATGCGCATACTCCCCAAAAAAAGTTCAGCAATGGATATGCACCTACTCTCGCCATCGATCCACGGGCCTTTTTGGCGCTCGCGCGAACGGATGGTTCCGATGCCATCCACCCCATACCCATTGAGCTTCCCGGCCAAGCGGTGGGATACTCCTGGTGTCAACCGGATTGGCATCCTTATGATCGCCAAAAAATCGCGGTCAGTTTCCTTAACGCTTTTCCTGGATATCAGGATTTCACAATTTATATTACCAATCCCGAAGGGACTTCCATCCAATCTTTGTTGAATCCGGTTAATAATCCCGCCCTGATCGAGCGGCACCGCTCGCCGGCCTGGTCTCCTGACGGCAATCATATTGCATACGTCCGGCAGGTGGGAAATCAGTACGCTATATTCATCGTGCGGGCCGACGGGGCTGATTCTCCTGGCCTGCAAATCACGCCCACGAATATTGTTCAATTGGCTCCCATTCCCGATATCGGAACCTATTTTTTTGATGCCATAAAGGAAGTATGTTGGTCTCCAGATGGAAATTACCTTGCCTTCAGTGTGTATTCGCATGCCAATCAACAAGTTCCCATGGGGTACGATATCTACACAACCCGCCGGGATGGATCCC
>JBHGBC010000267.1:0-4949 GCA_041946805.1 bacterium | reverse complement strand
TGTCTGCGCAAAATATGGTTGCAGGCAGGATGCCTGCACCACAATATATAGAACATATCAGTTGCATTTTCACTTTTTGCCGGAGTGTCAGAAATATCAAATACCAAGATTTGGTTTCATAAGCCGAAGCGGTGGGATATTATTTCATTCGCCAAAAAGGGAGTCAGCAAATCTATAAACATCCAAAAGCCATTGCATTACTTAACCTCCTGAATTATAAGGGAGAAATCAAACCGTATCAGGTTCGCCAATTTATGGACTTGATTAAAAAATACGGTCTGAAATCAGTGGCAAAAGAATGAAGGATTACCATATCAATATCTTTTATAGTGATGCCGATGGTCGTTATATCGCCGATATTCCCGATCTCGCTTATTGTTCAGCCTTTGGCGAAACGCCCGAGGAAGCACTGCGGGAAATTCTCATCGCGAAAGAAGCATGGCTGGAGGCAGCCCGGGCCGAGAACCGTCCAATCTCTCAACCTGCTTAACGCCCGATCGTGGATCAACTGAAGTAGGGTGGGTTGAGCGCCACGCAATCCACCCATAACACAAAGCCCCCCCGGATTGCATCCAGGGAATTCTCCACTCGTTATCTTCCCCCGCCTCTCAATTCACCTGTTGATAATCGCTGGCGCCCAGAAGATCTCCCAAACTGACCAGACCGTTGCTCGGATTATACCGGATGTAGATAAAGACGGCGCTCGTATAGCCGGGCGCGGTGAAGCCCGTGCGGACATCCCATACCACGTACTGGATGCCGGGGTACTCGAACACCGGGTTGGAGTCGTCGCTGTAATCCGGTCCCGCGCTGGCGATCAGCCACCGGGTGGCCGGGCCGGAGGCGTTGCCGCCCCGGTCCCATTTGGGATCCCAATCCGGTTCCGAGCCGAAGGTGTAATGTTTTTGGGTGCGGGCCCAATCGCTGCCCGCCGCGACCGGGCTGTTGTAATACGGATCCTGGGGCAGAGAACCGATGTACGAGGTCGGTGTGGTCAAACGGTAAAGGCCCGCGTGGAGAGGAACATCGGAATCGTGGTGGTTTTCGGTGTAGGTGTTCCAGTCGATGCGGTACATTTCCTGCGCCTGGCCGAGGGCGTGGATGTCCGAATAAACCCGCGCCACCTTGGCGCGGATCTGGGCGTTGAGAAAGTTCGGCACCGCGATGGCCGCCAGAACGCCGATAATCGCCACCACGATCAACAACTCGATCAAGGTAAATCCCTTCCGCGCCATGATTCGAATCCTCGCCTTCCCTGGGATGGATCCCAGATTGGTTCCGTTTCTTGAGAAATGGCCATTTTGTTGTCTCTTATTATCCATTGTACAGGGCCGTGTGGGCCAGGGATATGTTACCCCCAGGTGTGGACAATCCGCTTCTCCCCAGGAGGAGTTTGATTGACAACCACTGGTTTTATACCGGATAATGGACTCAGAATTAGGTAACCGGATCCGCGCGCGGACTCCCGGGACTGATCACGAAACGCGAGGTGGCCCCGGTGTTCCCGGGCCGGCGCGAATTCAGCCGCACCAACGAAGGGATCAAAAACATGAAGGAAACTCCACAATCCCAGAATACTGGATCATCGACCCGGCGCACTTTTTTGAAGACCACGGCGCTCACGGCGTCCGCCGCGGCGCTGCGCGCGGCCAATGTGCACCGGTTCGGATACGCCGCCGGGAGCGACGAAATCAAGATCGGGCTGATCGGCTGCGGAGGACGCGGCAGCGGCGCGGCCAACGACGCCATGGACGCCGATCCGGGTGTGATACTGGTTGCCATGACCGATATCTTCCCCGAGCGGCTGGAGAAATCGCTCCAGGGATTAAAGGACCGGAAACCCCAGCAATGCCGGGTCGATAAGGATCATTGCTTCATCGGTTTCGATGGATATAAAAAGGTGATCGAGAGCGATGTGGACGTGGTGCTCATCGCCTGCACGTCGATCTTCCATCCCCAATATCTGAAAGCGGCCATCGATGCGGGCAAACACGCCTTCGCGGAGAAACCGCACGCCATCGATCCCCCCGGAGTGCGCCTGGCGCGGGAGACGTTCGATCTGGCCAAGCAGAAGAAACTCAGCGTGGTGTCGGGCCTCATTTACCGCTATGTCCCGGCGTTCCGCGAGACCATGAAGCGCGTGCACGACGGGGCCATCGGCGACATCGTGGCCATCGAGGAAAATTATCTCCGCACGCCGTATGTCATGGCCCCCCGCGAGCCGAAAGACACGGAAATCGAATACCAGTTCCGGAATTGGTATCATTTTTCCTGGCTTTCCGGCGATGACATCCTGCAATCGTTGGTGCACAACCTGGACAAGGCGGTGTGGGCGATGCGGGAGGAAGTCCCGGTCAAGGCGCATGGCGTGGGCGGCCGTTCCGCGGCATTCGGCAGTATTTACGGCAACGTCTTCGATCATTACTCCGTGGTGTATGAATACGCCGACGGGCGGAAAATCTACGGATTCGGCCGCACGCAGGAGAATTGCCACACCGGCACATCTGACATTCTCATCGGCACTAAGGGCCGTTGCCTGTTGATGCAGGGTATTATCGAGGGCGAGACCAACTGGAAATATGACGGGCCCGAGCGCAACGGCTACAAGGTCGAGCACGAGGAATTGTTCAAGGCCATACGTTCCGGTACTCCGGTGGTGAACGATTATGGTGTGAACAGCTCCATGGTCGCTATCCTGGGGCAGATGGCGGTCTATTCGGGCCAGCAGATCACGTGGGAGGACGCCTATAAATCCGATTTCCATTTCGGTCCGCCCACCGGGGATTTCACCACTCAGCCGCCCGTGCTGCCGGATGAAAAAGGGAATTATCCCGTACCGGAACCCGGAAAATACAAGGTGTTGTGATCCGGGTGGCTGGAAGCCGGAAAGTATAGCAAAAAGAACTGTTTCATCCCGGACGGATTGCCGCGGGGGCACGCCCCCACGTGCTCCCGCGGATAATACATCTAATTGTTTTATTTTAACTTGGGAAAACTCAATCGATCCTGGATTCGTCCGAATGCCATCCCTCTCCCCCTTGAGCTAAGATGAGGGAAGTCCGAAAAAGTGGCGGTTTCATGGCCACCCGCTGAACCTCCTGCCCCCGCGAAAAAAAAGCTTGGATCATCCGGTAAGGGCGTACTTTTTATCTACCATGCCGGGCCGCTCTTCCATCGGGCGGGTCGGGGAGATCAACCCCCTAATCCCCTCTCCCTCTGGGAGAGGGCTAAGATGAGGGAATTTTGGTAGTGGCGGACCTGAGTGTCCACCCGGATTAGCGAATGGATGAAATGCCTTTTGCTCGAGCAGGTACGCACTGGCCGGATGAACCAATAAGTTTTTTTCAATATTTCCCCCAAATTAACGATAACTAATGGATGTGAATCCTGAAGGACCATTGAAACTGGTTTCCCCATCCGGAGAATCGCATCCATGCTCAAGAAACGGTTTCTGCGTGACAACGTGTTGGACGAGATGCTGTCCGAAATCCGCCGGATTTCCGAAAATGTGAAGGAAAACCGGTTTCCTTCCCTCGTCTTTTCCAAATCATTGCTTTCACTCTCGGATCTGTATGAAACCAACAAGATCGTGTTGCAACGGCTGGAGGGCATCATCGGCCATTTGCGCAAGCATCCGTCCGGGAACGAGGAAATCATCGGCGAAGTGGTGGAAGCCGCGGCGCATATTCAGTTGGGATTGGTCTCGGTGCACAACGCACTCACCCAGGACATCCGCGGCATTCTGGATGGAATTCAGGATCTGCGGGAGATTTTGGGGCTGACGGAGAAGGGAATTCCTGAAAGCTAAGGTTCATCGGGTACGTGCGTTTTTTTTGCAGGAGGCGCAATCGGCATCCCAACGAACGGACCAGAGTTCTTCACCTCAAATCCCCTCTCCCTCTGGAAGAAGAGTAGGGTGAGGGAATATTTTGAGGGGGGGCGGGGGGAGGATCTTTGTGTCCGCCCGGATTGATGGAGAGAATACCCTTTCACCCTCAATTCATCACTTCCTGTAGGAACCAATCTCGGTAAAAACTCATTGTTGTATATCCGCTTTTCTGTCCCCTCCCAACACTCGCTATCTCGGCCCGGGGATCCCACACGAACGAGTTGCGGTATTCATACATCACTTTTTCCACGATTTTCATGGGGATTAGCGCCAGGCCGGTGGCGGGAATGGCCGTCACCCGTTCCCACTCCTTCATCCCTTTCCGGCAACGAAGCACCACCATCCCCCGGATGGATAAATCGGCGGCTTTCGGAAGCAAGCCTCTCATGGACAGGGCCCGTTGCGCGGTGCGGACCAGTTTTTTCTGCGTCTCCTTGAGCTGTTTTTCGGCGGGTTTCTTTTGGGAAACGATAATCCATTGGCTTATATCCCGCATAGATGAGTATGTATTTATTAGTTACATATGTCGATTATTTTGATCTCATTTGTTTATTTAATAATTTTTACTTTTTCCATTGACAGAATATTTTTCCCTAGGCTATATTTGAATCGGTTCAGAATCACTCAAGGAGGAGCGGAATATGAAACAGTTGACTTTTTGCATCGCCGCTTTTTGTTTTTTGTGCTGCTCCTCCCCCCCCGTTAATGGCGCGGGATGAGGCCACCTGCCCCGCGCCGGTTGCGGAATACGCCGGGCAAACCGGCCCCACACGATCAAAAACGCATGCTGATGGACCGTATCCGATTGGATGTCAACAATGGATATTTGAACCGGGAGGACTATCTGACAGCACGGTTTAATATTCCCAACGCCCTGGTGACCGGCGAAGCCCGGCAAGGCGGGCGGATAAGGGATATTTTCGGCGAACCGTTCGAACTCAATCAGCCGCTTGAAAACCCCAAACATGATAAGGTGGTCCACAAAATCCGCCCGGTGGAGGCCTACGTCATCGATGATCAAGGCCGGGAAATCATGATGGACGAATCCCCCATCCGCTCG
>JBHGBC010000266.1:0-5020 GCA_041946805.1 bacterium | reverse complement strand
GGGGGCGCGGCCGGCAGGAACGTACTGCTTACTCTCATCGACCTGCCGCTCTCCGTCTCTCCGGTGATCGCCGGGCTGGCATTCGTGCTGGTCTTCGGGTTGCGCGGCTGGATAGGGAACTGGCTCGACGAGCTTGGTTTCCGGGTGATCTTCGCAGTTCCGGGAATCGTGCTCGCGACCGTCTTCGTCACGTTTCCGTTCGTCGCGCGCGAACTGATTCCGCTGATGCAGGCCCAAGGGAGCGAGGAAGAGGAGGCGGCCCTCGTGCTAGGGGCCGGCGGATGGCAGATGTTGCTCCGTGTCACTCTGCCGAACATCAAATGGAGCCTGCTGTACGGCCTGGTCCTGTCCACGGCGCGCGCCATGGGAGAATTCGGAGCGGTGTCCGTGGTATCGGGTCACATTCGGGGCGAAACCAATACGGTGCCTCTGCACGTCGAAATCCTCTACAACGAGTACAACTTCGCCGCCGCATTCGCCAGCATCGAGATTTCGGACGTTCCCTTCCAGGGACCCATCGGCGCGGTGCGCATCGGCCGAAACGACGGCCAATTCGTCATCAATCCCACCAACGCCCAGATGGAAACCGGTACGGTGAACCTGACCATCGCCGGCACCCGGGACGCCATCAACATGGTGGAAGGCGGCGCCAAGGAAGAACCGGAAGAAGTGATCCTTCAGGCCCTGGATCTCGCCCAGGAGGTAATCCGCGAAGTCTGCGGCCTGATCGACGAATTGAAACTAAAATGCGGCAAGCCCAAACTGCCTTTCGAACCGCCGGTGGTGGACGAGAAACTTCAGGCCCGCGTCCGTGAATTGGCGTATGAGCGGATCCAGACGGCTCATGTCATCCCCGAAAAAATGGAACGGCAAAGCGCCCTGGACGCCATCCTGGCTGACGTCAAACTCCAGGTTCTGACCCAGATGGAAGCCGGGTTCCAGGAAGCCATCGACCGGGGCGAAGTCGCGTCCGGCGATCTGGACGCCCGGGTTCAGCACAAAAAACGGCTGGCCGAGAGCGAAAAGCAAATCGCGGGCCTCGTTCACGATTTGGAACGGGAAATCCTCCGCCGCCGCACGCTCGACGAAGGCCTGCGCGGCGACAACCGCCGCACCACCGACATCCGGCCCATCACCTGCGATATCAATCTCATCCCCCGCGCCCACGGTTCCGCCCTGTTCACACGCGGACAAACCCAGGCCCTCTGCACCACCACCCTGGGGACCATTTCCGACGAGCAGAAAATCGACGGGCTGCTGCCGGAGTATTACAAGAAATTCCTCTTGCATTACAACTTCCCCTCCTTCAGCGTGGGCGAAGTCCGTCCCATCCGCGGGCCCGGCCGGCGCGAAATCGGCCACGGGGCGTTGGCCGAGCGCGCCCTGAAACCGGTGCTGCCCAATCCGGACGATTTCCCCTACACCATCCGCGTGGTGTCCGAAATTCTCGAATCCAACGGCTCCTCCTCGATGGCCTCGGTCTGCGGCGGATCCCTCTCCCTCATGGACGCGGGCGTTCCCATCCGCGCGGCGGTGGCGGGCATTGCCATGGGCCTGATTTCCGAAAACGGCGCATACGCTATCTTGTCGGATATTTTGGGCGTCGAGGATCATCTGGGCGACATGGACTTCAAGGTCGCCGGCACCCGCCAGGGCATCACCGCTTTCCAGATGGACCTGAAAATCGGCGGCGTGTCCCGCGATATCATGGCCCAGGCCCTGGAACAGGCGCGGCAAGGCCGGCTGCATATCCTGGACATCATGGATCTGGCCATCGCGGCGCCGCGGCCTGATATCTGTCCCTTCGCCCCCCGCATCCAGGTGATCAACATCCCGGTGGACAAAATCCGCGACGTGATCGGGCCGGGCGGCAAGATGATCCGCAAGATCATCAGCGAAACCGGCGCGAAGATCGATATCGACGATGAAGGACGGGTGGTCATCGCCGCCACGGATTCCGCCAGCGGCACCAAGGCCCGCGAATGGATCGAATACCTTTCCGAGGAAGTGGAAGTCGGGAAGATCTACAAGGGCAAGGTCACCCGGCTGGTCAATTTCGGCGCGTTCGTCGAAATCCTCCCCGGACAAGAAGGGCTGGTGCATATTTCCGCCCTGGCCGCCCACCGGGTGAACAGCGTGGAAGACGTGGTGCATGAAGGCGACGAGATCGAGGTGAAAGTCATCGAGATCGACGACTTCGGCCGCATCAACCTGAGCAAGCGGGACGCCGACATCGATCTGGGGCGCATTCCGCCCCGCGCCGGAGGTGAACACTCCCGTTCGGGCGGCGAACGCCATGAGCGGAGCGGCGGACGCGGACGCGGCGGCCGGGGCGGCGGGGAAGGCGGCGGCGACCGGGGCCACGGCGGCGGCCGAAGCGGGGGCGGTTCTCGCACCCACGGCGGCGGTCAACGCCACTGATCCGGCGGCGGAGGAAGTCGGGAGGGGATGGCCCTCTTGTTCTTCGAGCGCCGTAAATTTATGTAAACCAATTTATGTAACTCAATTTATGTAACTTAAAACAAAAGAGCCGGATCGTGCCGATCCGGCTCTGCCTGTTTCACTCTCCGGGAAGTTGTTCCACCGTATCCCGAAATCCGGCCCGGACGGAGGACTGTCCTCCGGAACACCGGATTCAGCCGCGCACGATTTCCTGGATCTGAATGCGGGTGAAATTCTGCCGGTGGCCCTTGGTGCGGCGGTAGCGTTTGCGTTTCTTGAATTTGAAGATGATGACTTTCTTGCCCCGGCCATGGTTCAACACTTTCGCCTTGACCGACGAATTGGGCACCAAGGGGGCGCCCACGTTGACCTGCTCGCCGTCCTTCACCAGCAACACTTCATTCAGGGTGACCTCGTCACCCCGGGCGGCGGCCAGCGTCTCCACCTGGATGATGTCTCCCGGGGAAACCTGGTATTGTTTTCCTCCAGTCCGAACGATCGCGTACATCAATATCCTCCAGCCGGTTGGATGTCCTTTGCACGATTCACAAAACAGGTAGTATAAAGGAGATTCGGCAAATCTCAATCCGCGTGGTTCAACTCGCGGTTTTCCCACCCGTAATTGCTCCGGCGGTCCGGTAGGAAACACAGGGGCCGAGGCAACGTGCCCCCTGTGACCACATGGACGGACGTTCAAGGATTGTTGCCCGCGATCATGAATCGGGCTCCCGCTTGCGCGGGAGGACAACCGGGATGGTTTTTTGGGCAGGGAGCCGCCCGTTCTGGAAAGCGGGGGAGAACCAGTACTTCAAGCCATGGCAGTGCAGTTGGACGATGCTTGGTTTCCCCTCTCGCGCGCGGATGATGGGGACCTGAGAAATTTTTTGTGAAAAAGTACATATACATTCTAAAATTTCCGATAAATAATAAAGGATCATGACGCCCATGGATTGATTCAGAAAGGCCGGCCGATGACGGAATACTTGCCGCAAACCTTCCTGTTGCAGGATGATTTCACTCGGGCCTATTCGGTCTTCGAACAACTGCTCTCCACGCAGAAAGCCCGGGAATGCCTCAAAAACGCGGAGTCCTCCCTGGCGTTCGACACCGAGGTCTTTTTGCAGCCGGTGCGCGACGACCTCGCCGAATGTTTCGAACTGCTCGCCAACCTCGTCCGCGAGCGGGGCACCAGCGGCAACGATCTGCAAAAACGGATCCCCTCCATATCCCCCTGGCTCAATCCGGCGGAGCAGTACGCCCAGGAAACCGCCCGCCTGGAGAAGCATATCGCGGACATCAAACGCAGCCATCCGGACTTCATTTTCGCCTTCAAACTCCAGGTCCTCATCCGCAAATACGAAGAGCAGCTGAAAGACGACAACCTGGACGCAGTCGAGTACGATCAACTGGTCCAGAAACTCGACCAGGCGAAGCGGACTCTTACCAACCATCTCCAAACCAAGGTCCGCATCGCCCAGAAAGCCTACGCCCCCGATCTGTTGGAACTGGCCCAGTGGCAACTCAAACAGGTGATGTTGCAGGAAAAGATCCTCCAACTCAAGGAAGAACTCATCCTCACCGCCCAGTCGCACGCGCAAAACACCCTCAACCAGCTGGCCAAGATCTTTGAACAAGCCGAACCCGAACTGGCGGACGCCATCCTTGCCCAAACCCAGTCCCTCGCCACCCTGGGCGTCGTTCCCGAACTCACCACCGCCCCGCCGCTCCCCCGCAACCTCGACGAATTCCGCCAGACCCTCAACGCGCAAAAAGAACGCATCGAGGCGTACAAGGAACGCCTGACCGCCTGCCGCGCCGAACTCGAAAAACTGGTCGAGTTCGAAAACGCCATTTTCAACACCTACGGCGAGCAACTGCGGGCGCGCGGCGTCCAGTTCCAAAAATCCGCCAAGGTGAGCAAGAGCGGCACGGGCAAAGGCCCCAAACCGAAAAAGGGCACCCGTATGATATTCCAGCGCTGATGGGCCGTTTCCGTCTTCTTTTCTTCCCCGTTGGGGACAACCATTCTCTGATTCGAAGTCTTCCATCAATGTCATCCCCGCGAAAGCGGGGATGCGGAATGGGGCAAAGTAGTACCCTCAGCCCTTAAAAAATGCGCGATAAATTCTCCTGATGTGAATCTTTCCCTCACCCCAACCCTCTCCCGGCGGGAGAGGGAGCAAACATGAGAACGGAATTGTTTACAGATACTGGCTTATCCGATTAGTGCGTACTTTTTTTCAAGCATGTCCGTCCGCTTTACAATCGGGCTGCTCGGGGAGAGTAACCCCCAAATCCCCTCTCCCTCCGGGAGAGGGCTAGGGTGAGGGGGAAAAAGAAGTTCCCGATGCAGAGTAGGAGCACGTTGCAACGTGCTCCTACTCCTCTCATCTGATAGTTTAGAATCCCAAGGATTCCATTCTGAGAAAGTGCCCTGGATCCCCGTTTTCGCCGAGATGACAGGCTTGGATTGCATGTGGGTTAAGCCATTTTAAGCGTTGTTATCCCACTTGGGGGGATTCAAACGGCCCGTTATGGCCGCACCCAGACGATGTCGCCGATGCTGAGGGTTCCGTTG
>JBHGBC010000265.1:0-5053 GCA_041946805.1 bacterium | reverse complement strand
AGAGGATTAGTGAAACAAACTTGTTTGCGATTTCGCCAATTCTGGCCAGAATCAAAAGCAGGACTCTGGCTGGGGAAAATCCGCGACAATCCGTTGGACCGTTCGGTTATCTGTGCTTCTGTGCAAACTGTCGCCGAAAGGCTTGATGATTTAACTCCAAACTCATTCGACTATCTTATCATTGACGAAGCGCACCATGCACCTGCCGAGACCTATCGAAAGATTTTAAGTTATCTTCAGCCCAAGTTCCTTCTGGGATTGACCGCCACACCTGAAAGGCCTGATGGGCAGTCGGTTTTGTCATTTTTTCGTGACTCCATGCACCGGATGACTTTAGAGGAGGCGATTCGGATGGGGGAACTGGTACCCATCCGGTGTGTGAGGGTTAAAACGAATGTCGATTTAAGCTGCGTTCGATTCAATCAAATCCAATACAATGCCCGGGACCTTGAGAACACAGTGTTCATTCCCGCTCGCGATAAACTCATTGTGAACACATATCTAGAACACGTTCCTGGGCGAAGGGCGGTTGTCTTTTGTGTAAATGTACGCCATGGAGAACAACTGGCAAAGCGTTTTCGAGAGAATGATGTCCCGGCTGCCTCTGTCTCCGGCCGTGACACGGAAAGCCGCCGGTTACAGATTCTCCGTGATTTTGAGCGTGGGGATCTGCTTGTCTTGTGCGCCTGCGATATACTCAATGAAGGTTGGGACTGTCCATCTGTTGAAGCGTTGTTCATGGCGCGTCCCACACTGTCAAAAATTCTATATTTGCAACAACTAGGCCGAGGCACTCGCAAATCCCTCACAACAGGCAAACAGTGCCTTTTGGTTTTCGATTTTGTGGATAACGCTGGAAGATATAACGCGTCACTCTCCCTCCACCGGGTGATAGGCAAAAAGGAATACCGGCCGGGTGCTCTTGTTCTCGCCCCGGAGGAGCAATTGTCCAATGAGCAACAACAATTGGGCCGGGGTGAAAAACCCAAGGCTATTCTGGACTTGGGGATTCATTCCTTGGACTATCAGGAAATTAATCTTTTTAATTGGCAGGAAGCCGTAAGTGGGATGATCACCACATCCGATCTTGACCGTGAACTGGCGGCTGCCGAGGGTACCGTCCGGCGCGCTGTCGAACGAAAGGTTCTTACCCCTGATCACACCTTGACTCTCGGCGATCGCACATACCATTATTTTGCCCGGGAGCGCGTCCAGGAAATCCGGTTGACTCTTGGTTTACCCGAAGTCACCGCCGAGAGTATGAAGCGGTTATTCTTCGAGTTCATCGAGGAGATGGATATGACGGCATCCTACAAGCCGGTTCTTTTGCTCTGTTTCCTAGACTCCGCCAATCCCCGAGGACGCGCCCGCATGTCCGATATCGTTACCCGTTTCAAAACGTTTTATCAGGAACGATTCCGTTCGGGGCATACCGTCGAACGGTCCAGGAATCGTATGTTCCACTTCAATGATCTGACCGATGATGAAATTCAGAGTTTGATTGTCAATATGCCGCTGCGGAAATTCCAACAAAGGCGTTATCTGGATTACTCGAAGGATGTGGCATGGATTGAGTTCAATCGCGAACTTTGGCGGCAGATTTCCAAATCTGATTTGGCGTATGTCCGTGAACTCTGCCACAAAAACATTGATAAGTATTATGAGCGAATTGCCTGATACTGGATCCCAAAATGCCATACAACCGGCGCTTCAAGTCAACTTCCAGGATGGTCCGCGTCCCGGCTTTTCTGTGGTGCGTTATCCAGCTGGAAGGGAATGTTCCCGGTACCGAAGCGGATCCGGCTCATGTGACGGTCTGCCTTCTATATAAGTGAATGGACATAGATTATTAATTAAAAAAATGATCTTAGATTTTTGTGAAAAGAATAATTTATCCATAGTATCTGGAGTTGGACTTCGTTACTTGAAAAATTGTTCTAGTTATGACAAGTTTTTAAGTATACAACTAATTTATATAAATAAATTTGGTTTCTTTTCTTTCTATCATTTAGATAATAAAATAATAACCAAAAATTTTTCCCGAGATATTTTGTTAAAATGGCAGTCATTTCTTGGCATCCCGATTTCGGTTATTGTCTATCACTCGGTTGTCAAGATAAACTTCAGGATGCAATCCTGAAGATCAAAGAAATGTCGGGTCTTGAACCAAACGCATCTCCGGATGAGATTCAAGGCTTTATATTGTGTTCATCTATCGCAATGGCCGATTTGGATTTTCTAAAATACATACTGCACAAATTCTTTGACATCTACTCTCAAAAGGCACTTGGACTAAACTACACCATCGATCATTTCCTGCCATGGGGTTTTGTTGTTCACGACATGTTGTGGAATCTCACTCCGGTAGAAAAATCCACTATTTCCTACAATAAAGTTATTTTGCCCATCTTGCCATCTATTTACCTCGTATGGCCAATATCCATTTCAATGCCATAAAATCTGCGATAAAGTGCACCAGGCTGCTAGAGGATTCTGCAGAATGATTTAAAAAAGATACATGTTCCCTGAATGGCCTTCCCGAAGATAAATTTGTGGAAAAATACGGCGAATTAATAGCACCCAGGGATCAATTTGCCATTAACCAGGGGTTCCAAATTGATTGGAAATCAAATAACTGATTTTTACGAAATCATCGATCAAAATTGATGATTCTCATGTGGTATCGGTCAGGTAATATCCAACCGCCGAACAGATGTTCACCGCGCTGAAAGCCGCAATCGGCCAAAGTGAACACGATACGAATTCCACATCCGGAGAAGCAAGTTCCCCTGAATCTCCCGTATCCGCAACATCCAAATCGGAAGAGATCGAAGAATCGCAGGTCTTGCCGGAGGGAACGATCGATCCCAATCCGTTCGTCCCGTATCTCAACTCCCTGCATAGTTGTCATGCGAACTCCGAAAATGCGCTCGCTGAGTTCCAATCATGCAATCCCTTTTTTGGATTTATCCATGTCCCCCATCCCCTGTTGAAGGGCATTCAGGAGAAACTGTTGGAGGCTTCCAAGTGTCATGTCATCCTCACGGGCCACGCGGGGGATGGAAAATCCACGATTGCCGTTGAGCTCTATAAGCAGTTTACGAAGCAATCCCCGGAGGCCCCTCTATCGCAACCCATGCAACGAAGGGAATCCGTAACCGCCGGGGGGAAAGAGATCTGTTTCGTGAAGGATTTCAGCGAATGGTCTCCCCCAAGGCGCGCCGAACTGATGGAGGAAATGCTGGATACCGGCGGCCCGCGATTTTTTCTGATTTCCAACACCGGCACATTGCTGGATGCATTCAAGGAATACGCCGATAAGTCAGATGTTGTAAATTCACAGACCATCGAAAGCGATCTGTTGGAGGCGATGGACACCACGGAGATGCGCTCCCTCGAGTTCCGCGGTGTCTTATTCTGGATTGTCAATATTGCGATGGCGGACAATCTGGGTATTGCCAGACAAATCTTCCAGCGCATGCTGGCCCGGGAACGATGGGAAAAATGCGCATCCGCCGACTGCCGCATCCGTTGCCCCATCTATCGAAACGTTTCGCTGATCCAACAAAACCTGCCCATCGTGGAAGAACGTTTGTTTCTGGCGTACCGCCGCATGTTTGAATACGGCACCCGTCTGACCTTGAGGCAGTTGGGCGCGCATATGGCGTATATGATCACCTCCGGCAAGGAATGCCACGATGTATGGAATATGTCAAAAAACGCCGCTCCTCCACGGATGACGGAGTACATGTTCTTCAACCGGTTTTTCGGGGATGACGGGAAGAATGACGATGGCCCGGCCTCGCAGTTGCGGGCGGTGCGGGCGGTGCGGGAGCAGGGCTTCGGGTTGTATCCCTGTCCGACCTGGGAGCGTAAGTTTTGGCTGCGAAGCCGGGATAGTTCATTTGAATTGACGGCTGACGATTATCAAAAGGATTTTGAAGAAATCCGCAAAATTGGCGCCGGCCTCCCTTCGGATGAATCCATGACGGAAGCGCACGCCCGCACGCAGGTTCGCCGGGCGGTGTACTTTTTGCACCGGTTTGACCAAGGCGATGACGGCATCTATCTCAAGATGTTTCTGAATTCGGTCATGTTGTTGAATTTTAGCCGCTGGCAGACTCCCCCGGGTGAACTGAGTACCCATGAAAGACATATTCTCCTCCGGCGCATCATGCACGTCCTCAAGGAACATTTCACCGGCGTACGGTTGCCGGAGGGGACGGAATCCGCGGACCGGTATTTATATATCACACTCAGCCGCCGTTCTCACAACGTGCGCCAAAGCGCTCAAGTTGTGTTGGCCAGCTACCCGGAGGACGATTTCGATATCGAACTGCACGAGATTGACAATGGAGTTGGGGGAATCCGCCGAGAGTTGCAATTGGTGGCCCGAGCCGGCGCGGACTCCTTGCGCCTGCGATTGACTCTTCCCTTCCTCGATTTCGTCATGATGCGAAACCAGGGGGAGATCGGAAAGGATTTGCAGGCGTCGTATATCGACCGGCTTGAACATTTCAAGGGCCAATTGATTCGTCATTTCAAAAAGAAGCGTGACGATGACATCTTGCTCGTGCGGCTGAGGACCAATCACACTTTCCATCGTCAGAAATTCGCTGTCCGGAGCGGACGGTTGGAGGTGAGCGATGTTTAAGTTTTTCCCGCCCATAGAACGAGAAATGGAGAAAGGAGGCGAAGATCACAATCCCGGGATCCAACTCTTCGGGCGCCGTTTTTTTGCGGATCAAACCGTGCCTGAACTTCTCATCGAACTCCTGCTGGTGGCCACGTCTCCAAAAAAAGTGGGAGATCGAGGCAGGATGCAAGAGGGCCTCCTCCCGGATCTGGAACTTCTTCGTTCTTCGGATTTCAACGGCGAGTTGAAATACGCGCCCAAGGCCCGGCTCAACCTGAAGTTGTTTGCGTTTCTTGGCGCTTCAAAGCTGGAGACGCGGCATAAAAGCCATCGGCAACACTACAGCGATCTAATATCCATCCTGTTTCCGTGAACCGAAATTGTGCATAAATTCATACAACACCTTGATTAATAATG
>JBHGBC010000264.1:0-5122 GCA_041946805.1 bacterium | reverse complement strand
GTGTAAATTCCCAATGAGGCAAGTGGAAATTGGAGACCCGATGAATAGGGGATTGAGACCATCACCCTCCTCATCATCCTCGTCTTCGGTTTCATCGTCGTGGAAATTGGAGACCCGATGAATAGGGGATTGAAAATCATCAAAGGTGTATAATCTTCGGAGTGAAGATACTTCGTGGGAGGTAGTCATGAACCGCCAAGGCATGATTATGACCGTGGGGATCGGGGGGAACGATCCGGAATCACTACGGAGTGCGCTGCTAAAATCCGTACGCGACGCGCACCCCGATGTATTGGGGCTGATCGTATCGGCGGGCAGCCTCCCGATGGCCGAGCAACTGCAAGAACGCCTCCAGGAGGAATGCCGGATTGAGGTCTTCACGGTACAAGATGAAAACGATGTGGACCAAATCTTTTCCCAAATCGTGGATTTCATCGGTCAGATGATCAAAACGCACGGCGTCCAACCGCCATCCCTGCGGCTCGATTTCACCAGCGGCACCAAGGCCATGAGCGCGGGGGCCATCCTGGCGGCTGTCTCCACCGGTATTGAAAATCTTCGCTACATCGCCGGGGAACGAATGCACGGCACGGTCCAGCGAGGGCTGGAGAAAATCTACTCCCTCGCCCCCACGCGCTACCTGGCCACGCGCGATTACCAAACCGCCTGTCATTACCTGCGCGGCCTTCGCTATGCGGCCGCCTTGGATCTACTCGGCCAGGTTTCACAAGCCACTTTGCCGAAATCCTATCAAACCAATACCGAGGCCCTCACGGCGTTGATCCGGGCTTATCAGGCCTGGGACCTTTTTCAACACCGCGAGGCAGAAACGATTTTCAAGAATCTTCATGATATCCCATCCAACCTGAGTGAGTTTATCCTGCCCAGGGAGAGGATCGCCGATCTGCACCATCTCGCCGACGCCATCGATCCGCCGCGGCCAAGTGATAGAAGGCAATATACAAAGGAAGGATTGGCCGATCTGTATAACAATGCCCAGCGGCGCATCCTGGAGGGCAAGTATGACGACGCCTGCGCCCGCTTATACCGCCTCGCGGAGATGTGCGCCCAGTACCGGCTCCAGAAGAAGGGGATCGACACGAGCCGCGTGTATGAGACTGACGTTCCTTCCGAGAAACGGAAAGGATACTGCTTTGACCAGCGGGATAAGAAGGAGAAGTGTTTTGCGAAATTGGGGCTGCAAAAGTCGTATCAACTACTGCGTGATCTTGACGATGGGCTGGGTAAGGCTTTCGAACGGAACAAGGGATTAAATGATGTCCTCTCTCTTCGCAATCAATCCATCCTGGCTCATGGCGTGAAACCCGTGGATGAACAAACCTGCCGCGAGTTCGCCAAACATATTTCCGATTTGCTGGTGGTTGTGGATGCCGCCTTTGCGGATATTTGTAAGAAGATGCAGTTCCCCTGGCTCCCGTAGTAACGGGCGCGCATGACAAGGTTGAGGCCCAAATCCGATCCGAGTCGGATTCAATACCAACCCTTTCGAGGGAACAACGGAATATCTTGCCGGCTGTGATCCAGCGCAAAGGGATTTTAGTCACCCGCAAAAGCCCCTGGCGCGCGGACGTGGATGAGGATGCTGAGCATGATCCGCGCCTGCGGCTTCGTGGCCTTTAATCCATCGATACTCTGGTGGATTTCATTCAGACGTACAATCGAGACCACCGCATTCCCAGTTCCTCGTTAAAAAATACGTACCATTTCACTCTTCTTATGTAATAACCGGCGGAAAGGCGGCAGGTGCCTGGGGCGGACGTATTCCCGCAGGCCGGAAACGCGAGTCGTGATGGGATGGTAGCCGTGCCGTTTCAAGGTGTGGAAAACGGTCATCAGAATCCCTTGGATCAACGCGTTCTGGATCAGCCGCTTGAACTGGCATAAGAGTGTCAGGCCCAGCGCGTAATGCCAATTGGCAGCCATCACCAGTAAGCGGTGGGCGGGATGGCCCGGCTGTCCGCCCGCCTGTTTTTCTGACGATCCGGCAAAAAGTGAAAATGCAACTGATATGTATACATTGTGATGCAGGCATCCTGCCTGCAACCATATATTGCGCAGACAAGATGTCTGCACCACCATGAGGAGACTTTTTGCCATTCCGTCAGCGCGCAGTGTAATTTATTTTTTTGCGGAGGGGGATTTTTCGAGGAAAAGAGAGGGGTAGGAGAGCGGTTTCACTTCAGTTGAGTGACCGGTTACGAAAAAAGAAATGGAGTGAATAGCAAAGTATGCTGATTCGACCCACCTTTGATTCTATATATTTCCGGATTCCTCTGGAGAATCTCAAATCCCGTTCCCATCCACTCCCACGCCGTACAAGCCAGGATTGTTCTCCGGATCGTTTGACCAGACGCCGTTGTCATGTCCGCTGGGTAACCGGTAGGCATCCGTGCCTCCCAGATCGAAAAAAAGGCCCAATGTGGGCCACAATCCCCGCAAGGTGGCTGGCCTGTCGTTGAATGCCGCCCCGGCCCCCAACCGGTCTTCCAACGAATACCGGTCATCGCCCGACGAATCCACCAGCAGGCCGAAGGCGTTGGTGTATCCGCAGCCCAACGACGCGTTCCGCGCCTGGTAAGTGTCATTCCCTTCCTCATCCCATAGAATCCCCAGAGCCAGATCCGTGCCCGCGCCGCAACCCATGTACTGCGAGACCGAGTAGGCATCCGCGCCCCCGCCGTCGATCAGCAGGCCCGCCCCCTGGTGCGCGCCCGCGCCCATGGCGTACCAGTCAGCTTGATACGTGTCGTTTCCGTCCAAGTCAGCCAGTATCCCGGCGCCGAATCCATACCCGGCGCCCTGGGCGAAGACACAGGCCTCGTAATGGTCATCGCCCGCGCCGTCCAGCAGTATGCCGATTCCTCCCGGAAGCGATTGTCCGTCCAGGTTCGGGCCGAAGCGTCCGGTTCCGTAACCCTGCGCGGCCGAGAAATTGCGCCCGGGCAGTTGGGCGGAGGGGATTACGACCGGCGTGGCCGCCGCAATGTACGCGTCGTTCCCCGCCACGTCGGCTAACAACCCCGCGCCGCCCATCCCCCCGTAGCCCTGGGAACTGTGAAGGGTCCGGTAGGTGTCGCCGCCCGATCCGTCCACGAGCGCCGCCAGGCCCATTTCCGCCGCGCCCAGGCTGAAGGAATCGGCTTCGTAGCTCGTTCCGCCCTTCTCATTGAAAAGCACCGCCACTCCGCCGAATGCGTAGCCGAAACAATGGCTTTTCCCCGAGTAGCGGTCATCGCCTTCCCCGAGATCGATCAAGACCGAAACGCCCAACACCGCGCTGCCCGCACCGAGCCCCTCCCCCTCACTGACATACCGGTCACAGCCGCCGAGATCCAACACCAGCGACACGGGATGCCCTTCATCGGTTTGCGCGTATTGACCCAAGTAGGTGTCATCGCCGCCCAGGTCCAGCAAAAGTAAGGGAGGTTCCGGATATTCGTGAATATCATTGTCTTTTCCGGATATTACTATCAAACCCCAAGGAGACGGCCATGTAAGTTTTAATGAAGGCCATTCCCTATCCAGCCGATGTACGTTTTTCATTGCTTCATCCAGAAAACAAAGGATTTCCGCACCGGCTTGATACAGAGACACCCAGTCTCCCTGCCGATGAACAACGCGGAGGAGATTGACCGGGATCCCTTCGTCCTCCCGGCCCCGGATCACTTGCTCCCAGCGCGAAAACGGGGCCATCCGCGTGAGGGACTCCCGCCCCGCCCGCAACCGGGGAAGCGAAGCGGCCAGGGTTTGAAAAAGAGAGTATGTAAATATCCGGCCTTCGGGCGGCAAGGATTGGAAAAAACTCTCCACCCGCCGCGTTTCCCCGCCGGCGCCGGAGTCCGCCATTCCCGGGAACGCCTTCTGGCAGGCCTGGCGGAACTCGTCCAGAGCGGGAGGCATTTCGCTCCAGGTGGTAGTGTCAGTCGTCCCTGTCCGCCGGCCCGCCAGGATGGAAAGGTTGCCCGCCAGATCCGACAGGCGGGTCGCGGATTGAATGAGGTTTACCGCCAAACGGTGAACCATTGGGGGCGCGGACAAAGGAGATCCGGTGAGCATTTCGTGAAACGGCTGTAATTCGAACGACGAAGCGAAACGCATGCGGACGGGATCGAGACGCAGTTCGTTTTCGGACAGTTCTGTTATTTCACGGACCTGTTCCAAAAACATCCGGGGCAGCCAATTCGGTGTTTCGGTTGTCTCCGCGCCCGCAAGAACGGCACTCATCCATACACTCCCGAGCCATAATAAACAACACCACTTCGAGTTCACGGTTATCGCCTCCGAAATGAAAACAAGATTCATGGCGTCCATCCGGCCGTACCGGAATAGCCCTATCATAATCCCAAAACGCCGCATGCCGGCACCCGGCGGCCGATGGAGTAGGGTGTGAAAAATCCCGTGGCCAAGGCCTGAAAATTCACTCCGCCTGCTTGAAGACTTGAAAAAAGTAGAGGGTGGGTATAATTAAACCGGATAAGTTGATATGTAACCGGCTTCGTATGAGTAATGAATGGGAGTGGACCGCGAAACATGATCCAGAAGTCTCCGCTGTGGCCCACTCCGGGATAAGAAAACGCTGGCGTAGCTCAGCCGGTAGAGCAGCTGATTTGTAATCAGCCGGTCGGGGGTTCGAATCCCTTCGCCAGCTTAAGTAAAATCAAGGACTTACGTCAAGCCTTCTTTTGACGCTTTCCTTCCGTGCTAACAGGGTGCTAACACCCGGACGAAAAAAATCCCCTCATTTTGCCTGTTTCCCCATCCGGCAACATCCCCGCCTTGCGGGGTTCATCTGTCTGTTCGAGAGGGGAAAAATCATGAACGCAGTCCTCGATGAAGTCCAAGGCAAAGCGGTTTGCGGGTATTATGACGAATGCCGGGCTGCTCACCCGGATCTAGCGCCCTCGTGCGGGATTCGTACCAAATGCCCGGCGATCCGCGGTAACCGGCCGGCCCTCGACGGATACCATCCCGCCCGGCTGGCCGCCATTCTTTTTTCGTTTTTCTCAAACCTTTCTGAAGAAGAACGGCACCGGATACTCGGCGAGTATTGGCTTCGCGGAAACACCCCACCGGCATCCCGGTAAAGCCGGGCCGGGCCGCG
>JBHGBC010000263.1:0-5413 GCA_041946805.1 bacterium | reverse complement strand
CGCGTGCCGGCGCGCCGGTCCGCATCAACCGTCACGGCCTGCGCGGGCCTGACCGGAATTTCCAAAAAAGGGAGGGCGTCCAGCGGATTTTGTTCTTGGGAGATTCGATTCCGTTTGGACTGCGTGTGCCGTATGACGACACCTTTCCCAACATGGTTGAAGTGGCGATGAATCAGGGAAGCGGCGCCACGGTCGAATGCATCAACGCCGGCATTCCCGGATACAGCACCTGGCAAGAGTATTTATTTTTCGAGCGGGAGGCATGCCGCTATGAACCGGATGTCGTTGTGTTGTCCTTTTGCTTGAATGACGTGTTGCATACATACACCGGATTGCGCTTCGGCGATTACGGCGTCGACGATCCCGTTCCTTACATCGAAGAGAATTTCATCGATTATCTCACCCGCCGCAGCGCGATCCTCCGCGCGGGGAAATCGCTCTATCATCGCGTTGCTTTCGGGAAAACACTGAAGGAAAACGCCATTTACCGGGAAGGACTGGATGTCGCCGCCCTATTTCAAAAAGCCGATTATCCGGAAATCCGCCAGGCCTGGATTGACGTCAAACATTATATCCAAAAGATCGCGGACCGCTGCGCGCGGGAAAAGGCTCAATTCATCCTCGCTCTTTTCCCCTATATCGTTCCCATTTCGGCCACCGGGATTGTAGTTTATTCGCCCCGGCCGATTGCCGAATATGCCCAACAAATGGAATACCCCTATATTGATGTATTGCCACTGATAGAAAGGGATATGGAGAAACAGGGAATTCATCGCTTCCGGCATTACATTCAGGACGCCTGCCATCCGTCCGCTCATGGAAACCGGCTGGCCGCGGAAGCTCTCGTCCAACTCTTGTTGCAGCCCTCGCTATCCGACGCGGCGGATACTCGGAAAAATCCCCCCACACACCCAGGTGTTTATTGACGCCCCGGCAAAAAGTCGTCCTCCCGTTGCCGAGAAATTTCTGAAAGTCATGCGGCGGGAACCTGCCCGCCTCTTGTGGAAGTGCGTGGCGGACGGCCTGGTGGAGCGCTATCTGGAGGTGAAGAACGGGTATTTCGCGCAGGGGAAACCGCCGGCCGCGCCCGCCGCGCTCCAGCAGGCGGCGCGGGCCTATAAAGCCCGGTTTTCATCTATTTTCGATACCGGAAACACCCGGGAAGCAGTCAAAACCACTTTCGGATAGTTGGGTCATCCCCAAGCAGGACCGGCAGACTGATCCGGGGAGGGGAAACTAGAAAATCAGGAACAGACACGAGGGGAGACTTTTAACCGGGGCGTCTGATATTATTCATTCCATTTTATGAAACGGGCGGACACGAAGGTCTGCCCCTGCATCATTCCATCACTCTGGCCCGCTCTCCGGGGGAGAGGGCATCTTGAGACAGCTCCTATCGATCTACTCGAAAAGAAAGCCAATCAGGAGTCTTGGTAAAAAGTATCCTATCGCCCAATAAGTTTAATTTGCCTTCGTGTTAACGTTTTCCTATCCGCTTCCGTTAAATAAAGTGAGCGATGAGCACAAGGGGATATGGTGGTGGATGACGAGCAATTGGCCCGAAAGGCCTGCCGGGGCGACCGGGACGCGCTCGCCGAGCTGGTCGTGCGGCACCGGCGGTGGATCTACACCGTCGCGTACCGGATCGCCTTGCGTGAGCCGGACGCCCTGGATATCACCCAGAACGTCTTGCTCAAGCTGGTCTCGGCGGTTCGCTCCTTTCAGGTTCCCGGAAATTTCCGCGCCTGGCTGACGGTCCTCACCACCAACGCGGCGATCGACTACCTGCGCCAGGCAGTGCGGCGCGAGTCGCCCGTGGAAAGGGATCAACTCGAGGCGCTGGCGAATTCGTGGCATGATCCACCGCCGAATCCCCGCGAGGCGCTGGAAGCCAAAACCCAATGGCGGCGGGTGGAAAACGCCTTACGGGAACTGACTCTCCAGCAACGCGCCGTCCTGGCGCTGTGGCTGGAAGAGGATCTGCCGCCCAGGGAAATCGCCGCGCGCCTAGGTCTTTCGCCGGAGCAGGTCCGCGTGCAACTGTTCCGCGCCATCGCCAAATTGAAGACCATTTTGGGGGATGTTGAAACACAGCCTGCCCCGCGCGAGGATTGAACCATGGATGCATCGTCTCACGGCCTTCCACCGGAACCTCTCAACCCGGACTCCGGACCGGAAGAACAATTGTTTTTCGAGCGCGTCACGGCGTATTGCTTGAATGATCTGTCCGATGAGGAACGCCAGGCTTTCGAACAACAACTGCAAACGGACGCGTCCTTGCGGGACGAAGTGCAAGCCGTGCGCGCCACGCTGGCCGCCGTGCGGGAGTGGCTCGCCGCTCCCGCGCCGGGGGTGGAGCGGGTGGATGAGTTGCCTTTGCCTGGAGGCATAATGAAGAAAGATGCCTCACTCCCACTCTCCCGGATGAATCCCTGGACACGCGCGGCCCGCCGGCTGGCTTGGGCGGCCCTCTTTCTGATGGGTTTTGTCCTCGGCCTGGTGGCGCAAAAGCAGGCGTCGCTGCTCGACCGGGTGACCGGCTCGTACATGACGGCAGAATCTCCGGCTATCTCACCCGGTCCTTTTTTTGTGGAAGATGTGACTCCCACTCCCGCGCCGGAACCGCCCGCCCTGGCCTCGCTGCCGCAAACCTACCAGGTCCGGGAGGAAAACGGCCGGGTGGTCATCGAAACCCAGCTCAAAGCCTCCGGCGCGAACGCCGTCTGGATCGTGGATGGCTCGTTTCACCCCACCCCATCGGCGTTGGTGCAATAGAAACAGATCGATCAAGGAGAATCCTCATGAAACGCAACTATTTTTGGCTGACATTCGCGCTGCTTTGTGTCCCGCTTTGCGTCTTCGCGCAAGAGAAGAAGAAAATATGGCATGGTGAAGACGCCGTGTTGTGGGAGGGATTGCAAACCTGGCAAAATTCCATGCCCACACAGGAAATCACCCTGTGGCCGGGAGACAACGCCAAACTCGGACCCAATCCGGAAGGGCAATACATCGAAGCGCGTTGGTATCCTGCCACACCACAAGAGTGGGATAAGAACCGTGGCGCGCTTATCTTGACCGGGCCAAAATCCACATTCAGCGTCGATCCCTTGCCCGTTCCCACGGAAATGATCGCGCGGGAAGGAGTATCATTTTCCACTTCCAAAACCGCGTATTACTACTTGGATGACATGGCGTTTCAATGGCATTGGCGGCGGATGAACAACCAGGAATTCTTGGTGGTTGGCGCGGTTCCCCAACCTCATGCCATCCGCTTCGCCTCACCCCGCTATGAAGGTATAAATTTATATCTTTCCTCGGCTTCTCCAATTTCCTTGAACCAATACAACCTGAGATTATCCGATCGGCCCGTCACGTTCCCGGATGGAAAAAAAGGATATCAACTATTTATAGAGGATGTCGAAAACGAAGTCACAACGGCCTTTCGCGCCGGCCCCATGACCACACGCCAATTCGGCCGTTTCACCATCGATCTCGATTTGCCGGAATTGCTGTTCGATGAAACAAAGACCGTTCGTCTGCGGGTGCATGCCGAACCCGATCTCACAGCCAAGGGGGCGGAAGCCTATGTGGAGCAGTTCGCGGTTTCCCCGGGCGACACCTATGCCCAGGTTCTCGATGCGTTCGCCAGCCAATATGGATTGTCCATAGAATGGGGCGCGGCTCCTGGACATCCCGAGTCGGTTGAATACATCAAGCAGCTGACATTCAACCGGCCCTATAAAATACCCGATGATTTCAATGATATCCAAATGAATTTTTCCTACCGAACCGTCAAGCGGTCTCTGGAAGCATTGTTCAATTCGGATACGGCTGATAATCCTGTAAAACAAGTGGAACTCGAATGGGAAGAGGCAACCCGCCTGCGCGTGTGGCCTAAAAATCATGATCTCTACATGAAACAAAAAAATGAGGAAGATCAGTTAGAACGCTCCAAGGACGCCTTTCTCCAGAGCCACCCGTTCACGACCAAGATCTATAAGATGCAAAACATTCAAGCCGAAACCGCGCGAACCTTGATCGGCAAGGAGATTAAAATCTACACATTGGTTTACAATCCCAGCGCGGCAGAGAATGAACGCTTTCAGCTGAAAGAAAAAGACCCCGCCGCCGGGACCAACGTGATCGACCATCTCGAGGAATTCGCCGTGGCCGATCCCCGCACCAACTCGGTGATCGTCTCCGCCCTGGAGGCGACGCACGAGCGCGTCAGCGCGCTGCTGCGGGAAATGGACCAGATGGTCCAGCCGCCGAAATCCACCGTTCCGCCCACGGCCTACCGGCTGGAGGTGATCCTCTTCGAATGCGCCAAAGCCCCGGTTGACGTCCCCCGGCGCTCGGCCTGGCTCAATCCCGAAACCCCGCCGGGGCCGGAACTGCAAAAAACCCTGGAGCAGCGCATCGAAGGGCCCGTGAACGCCCGGGATGTGGATATCCAGGAGCTGCTGTCGTTGATTGCTAGACAAACAAATTTGAAATATCAAATCGATCCGGAAATCCACGCGAAAGTCACGTTCGAACTCCAGAACCCCACGGTGCGGGAATTGCTGGATCACATCCTGCCCGCCCAGGATTTAGGCTTCAGCGTTGCGGATGACCAAACTCTGCGGATCGAACGGAAATCCGGGTCCGAGCCGCTAGAGATCCAGAGGGCCTTGGATAAAACAATGGAGGGCCCGTATATCGCCCGGAACCAGCAACTGCAAACCATCGTCACTCTCCTGAGCGATCAATCCGGATTACAATTTGTTTTAGGCCAGGGGCTCAATCCTCCTGTTTCCTTCAGCTTGGACAATCCATCTGTCCGGCAAATCCTGGATACCGTGCTGCCCGCGCACGGCCTGGAATATACAATCAAGGATGGCGTGGTCGTCATCCAAGCAGCGGGCATGGACTCCACCCCGCGAACCTTGTTGTACGATCCCGCTGAACTGCGAAAATACGGCATCACCCCGGAAGACCTGGAGTTGTTCGGATTCAACGCCGTGGCCGAGCGGGGCAAGGGAGTAGTTTCTTTGATCGGCGAGAAAAACGAAACCGGCCAGGTGGTGGTCTCCCTCACGGAAAACTACACCTGCCAACTGCAGTTTGTGGATTACCGCGAACCGTACTTGATTCTGAAAGGCAGCCTGACCGACGCGGCCTCCAGCAAAACCTTGCTGGAAAACACGCTCTACCTCGAATCCGGCAAGCCCAGCCTGCTGGGCATCACCAACCTCAATCAGGCGCTGATTTTGGTTTTGAGGAGGCATTGAGGGAGGTACGTAACGGTTTACTCGATTGCAGAGATAGAATGAATTTCGGTTCATCCGGCAAGTGCGTACCTGCTGGGGAAGAAGGCATTCCATCCACTCGATGATTCGGGCGGACACCAAGGTCCGCCCCTACAAAAATT
>JBHGBC010000262.1:0-5515 GCA_041946805.1 bacterium | reverse complement strand
TCAAGGTTTTTCTCCTAAAAGGAGCCTTTTCTTATCATACAAGGGTTAGGGTGAGGGAAAGCTTTCATCGAAGTCTTTCCCCACGGTTTTCACCCCTCAAGGGCTCGAGAGAAGAAAAGTTCTTTTCATCGGTCTGGAACCAGGGAGGGAAAGGTTTTTTCGCCCAAGATGTACGTCTTACCGGATGAATCGTTTTTTCGCCGGGGCGGGAACCGTTATCCTTCGTTTTTGATCTGGTATAACCGCTGGCTGTAGAGGCTCAGGATATCCCGCCGCTTGATCGTCCCCAAGAATTTATGCGTCTCCTGATCCAACACGGGGATTTCGTCCGTCACCAGTTCGGTCAGTTTCCGCAGGACGCTGTGCAAGTCCTCCTCGGGAACCGTATATTCGAAATCCGCGTTGGCGATATCCATCGCCACGATCAAATCCTGCACTTGTTCTTCCAGAAACAACAAGCGCAGATCATCCATGGAAAACACGCCCACGATGGTCCCGTCCTCCCCGATCACGGGAAATACGTTTTGCGCGGATCCCAGGATGCGGGGAAACATACGCCGCAGCGTCATGTTGTAAGGGATGGTCATCGTTCCGTCCTGAATCCGGATCTCCCGCACCCGCAAACCCTCCAGCACATCGGTCCGGTATTCTCCCAGATGCGCCGGCGAATCCGGTTTGGCCGGCGCCTGTTCCTCGAACAAAGTCCACCCGTCCGTCAAAATGTACGTAAGGGATGAAACCAGCATCATCGGCACCAACAGATGATACGATTGCGACATCTCCGAAATCATGAGCAAACTGGCGATCGGCACCTTGGCGATCCCCGAGAAAAACGCCACCATTCCCACCAGCGCGAAGGACCGCGGGTCGGTGATCCAGCCGGGAAAGACCTGATCGAAGAGTTGGCCGAACGCCGAACCGGTCATACACCCGATGAACAACGAGGGGCCGAACACCCCGCCGCTGCCCCCTGACGAGATGGTCAACGACGTGGCGGCGATTTTGGCGAACGCCAGGGTGATCAAGAATCCCGCGTCCAGCCGTTCGTTCAGAGCCTTGTCGATCCATCCATAACCGCCGGACAGCACTTTGGGACGGCACAAGGCCGCAATCCCCAGGAGCAGTCCGCCGAACGCCGGCAAAACCATACGGGGCAGCGGGATTTTCTTGAAGAAATAGTCTCGCGCGCCATAAAATACCGTCACGTGCAGAATCCCCATTGCCGAACAGACCACTCCCAAACACGCGTAGGGCGCCAATTCCCGCGCGTGGAAACTGTACGCCGGCGTGCTGAATATCTGCGTCTGGTAGGTCAGCGTCGAGAAAACCGAATAGGCCACCAGCGAGGCGATCAGGGCGGGGATCAGGCTCTCCGTTTCCATCTCCTGGTCCCGGTACAACACCTCGATGGCGAACAACGCTCCGCCCAGGGGCGCGCAAAAGATCGCCCCCACTCCGCCCGCCGTGCCCGCGATCAACAGCGAGCGGCATTCCCGGGCGTCCAGCCGCAGGATCTGCCCCAGCCACGAGCCGAAGCCCCCCCCGATTTGCACAATCGGCCCTTCCCGTCCCGCCGAGCCGCCCGATCCGATGGTGATCGCCGACGCGATGGTCTTGATCAGGGGAACCCGGGCCCGGATCCGCCCCCGGTTCCGGTGAAACGCCCGGATGTACGCGTCCGTGCCGTGCCCCTCCGCTTCCGGAGCGAAGGTAAAGACCAACACACCGGCGATCAGACCGCCCAACGCGGGGATCAGGGGCAGGAGCCAATACCGCCATCCTTCCGCCGGCTGCAGGATATAAGCCTCGCCCACCAGCTGCGTGGTGATCCGGGTCCACCCCAGGATGCGGACGAGAAACAAGTCCACGCCGCCGAAGACCAGAAAATTGAACAAAATCGCCCCCAGGCCGGATATCACGCCTACCAGGGCGCCGAAGAACACCCATCTTCCCGTACGCAGAGCCTCGAAGTACAATCCAGGACGGCCGGGATGAAAGGAGGGAGAAAGAGGAAGAGTTTCAGGAAAACGTATCATTCAAGGATTGGATTCGAGGGATTCGCAATTTAAAAAACTCTACCTTCTCTTGGGCGGATGTCAATCCGCGGCCATAATGCCTCTGCCTTATCGGGAAACATGAACTGGAAGGGAAGCCGGCCGCAATCCCGCGCATTCAGACCCGGGGGCTGTCCGCGCGCGGGGAGGGAGCGGGTTCCCGCATTTTGGGGGCGGGATCCCGGATCAGGCTCCCGAGGAAGGCAGCCTTACACTTTCAACCACCATGCCCAGTCCACTTCTCTCCACGCAGCGGCGGCCGGGAGGATTCCGCGAATTTTTCTCCATCGCCTATCCCCTCATCATCAGCCACACCTCCTATACGCTGATGCACTTCGTGGACCGTCTGTTTCTGGCCTGGTCCAGCCCGGAAGACATCGCCGCCTGCCTGCCCGCGGGGATCCTGTCCTATTCGCTCATGTCGGTCTTCCTGGGCATCAGTGAATACACCAATACCTTCGTGGCCCAGTTCCACGGGGCGTCCCGCTCGTCCGAAATCGGGGCGGCCGCCTGGCAAGGGATCTATTTCGCCCTGTTGGGGGGATTGGTCTGCCTGCTGCTGTTGCCCGTGGGCGCGTCGATTCTGGACTGGATGGGCCATCCGGCCGATATCCTGGAATTGGAGAAGATCTATTTCGCGAATCTCTTCGCCGGGGGGACCTTTTTTCTGCTCAAGGAAGCATTGAGCAGTTTTTACTCGGGGCGGGGGAAGACCTTGGTCATCATGCTCAACAATCTGGCCGCCAACCTGCTCAACGCGGTGCTCGATTACGCCCTGATTTTCGGCCATTGGGGTTTTCCCAAACTGGGCATTCAGGGAGCGGCGGTGGCCACGGTCATCTCCACCGCCTTCTGCTGCGGGGTATTCCTCCTCCTCTTCCTGTCGCCCAAAAACCACCGCCTGTTCCGGACCCGGACGTCCTTCCGCCCCAACCTCATCCTCATGCGCCGCCTGATCCGCTTCGGCCTGCCCACGGGCATCCAATTCCTGTTGGAGATCAGCTCGTACACCCTTTTCATTTTCATGATCGGCCATCTCGGGAAGATCGAGTTGACCGCCACCAACATCGCCTTCTCCATCAATATGCTGGCCTGGCTGCCGATGGTCGGCGCGGGAGTCGCCACCGCCACCCTGGTCGGCCAACACATCGGCCGCCGGGACCTGGTCACCGCCGAAAAAAGCGTGTATACCGCCCTGATCTCCGTGGAATGCTACATGCTGTTCTGGGCGGTTCTCTATATCGGATTCCCCGGCGCCCTGTTCCATCTGTTCCAAAGCGACAACGTCAGCCCCGACATCCCTTTCGCCGACGTGCAGCGCTACGGAACAGTGATTCTCATGTTTGTGGCCATATATCAGATCTCCGACGCCATGAACCTCACCTTCAATGGGGCGTTGCGGGGCGCGGGCGACACGGCTTTCCCCATGTGGACCAACATCTCGCTGGCCTGGATGCTGTTTGTTCCCGCCACCTGGCTCTCCCTGAATTATTTCGGCTTGGGAATCGAGGCCGCCTGGTTTTGTGTGACCGCCTACATCACCCTGTTGGGAGTCATCCTGCTGGTCCGGTTCCGCTCGGGAAAATGGAAACGCTACCAGGTGATCCCTGACGAGGCGGTCTGATTGGGTTGCGGGGATTCCGGAACAGAAATGGATTGGACTCCCGGGCCGCCGCCGCTATAATCCAATTACCGGCGTGATTCGGCTTACCCAAATTGCTCATCCCGAGAATTGAATCCTTCCACGACCGCCATGAAATCATGAGGTTTCGTCCTGGATCGCAGGATTGGGCAAAGCCGCGTTGGGCCTCCTGAAGGATTGGAGGAACTGGAAACCATGCGGGATACGGCCAAAACCCTACCGGAAATCAAAAAGACGGATGGCGTTCCCATCCATTTGTACGCCGAAAACCTGGAGGCGGGGGCGTATCAACAGGCGGAGATGTGCGCCCAACTCCCCCACGCGTTTCACCATATCGCCATCATGCCCGACGCCCACCAGGGCTACGCCATGCCGGTGGGCGGAGTCATGGCCCTGCGGGGGGCGGTGATGCCCAACGCCGTGGGAGTGGATATCGGCTGCGGCATGGTGGCGGCCCGGACTTCGATCGACTCCTGGGCCGTGCGCAAGGACCTGGAGGAAGCCGCCCGGGAGATCCTCCACCGCATCCCCGTGGGCTTCGACTGGCACGAGAAACCACAAACGGGCGAGGTGTTGGAACGGGTGCTGCGGGCCAAGGGCAAAGAGAAAAGCCGTCTCAAGGACCGCCTGCCGGTGGTGATGGAGCATGAGGACGAGATCGCCTATCAGCTGGGCACCCTGGGCGGCGGCAATCACTTCATCGAGTTGCAGCAGGATGAAGAGAACCGGCTGTGGGTGATGCTGCATTCCGGCTCGCGCAACATTGGCCTGCAGATCGCCACGCATTACCACAACCTCGCCAAGGACTACTGCGCGGCCCAGAAATCCGCGCTGCCCAAGGATTACGCCTTCCTCCCGCTGGACCGGCCCGAGGCGCGGCAATACCTGGAAGAGATGCAGTGGGCCTTGGATTTCGCCATGCAAAACCGCCTGCGCATGCTGGAACGGATCTGCGGGATCCTGCGGGAAGTGTTTTCCCGGCCCGTGGAAAAAATCCTCGAAGTCCGCACCCATCACAATTACGCCGCCTGGGAAACGCACTTCGGCGAACGGGTCCTGGTGCACCGCAAAGGGGCCGTCCGCGCCTTGGCGGGCGAGTTGGTGACCATCCCGGGATCCATGGGGACGCTGAGTTACATCGGGCGGGGCAAGGGCCACGCGGATTCCTTCGCCTCGTGCTCGCATGGCGCGGGGCGGATCATGGGCCGCAAGCAGGCCCTGCGCGAGATCTCCGAGGCCGATTTCCACCGCCAGGTCAAGGATGTCATCGTCGTGACTCCCAAGCTCAACCGCATCATCGACGAAGCGCCGGCGGCCTACAAGAACATCGAGGATGTCATGAAACTCCAGGAACCAATGGTCGAGCCTGCGTTCCGCCTGCGCCCGTTGGCGGTGGTGAAGGGATGAGCCCGGCGGCGATGCCCGGGGCTTCGGGCCCACGGAGTGTGGGGAAACCGGGAGGCCTGGGACAACGCGCCTCTATTCGTTTGGATAAAGGATCGATGATGGATTTGATGTTGATCCCGGCTAGCAAAGACGGTTCAAGCGCTTCCCGTCGTACCGGTCTTCTCCCGGGAGGTGTCGGAAAGGATCGGGAATTCGGCCGGTGCGGACCTGGATGTCCGCCCGCATCATGGAGTGGATAAAATGTAGGGTTCATCCGGCCAGTGCGTACTTTTCCTCTAATAAACGCGGCCCGTTCTCCATCCAACTGGTTCGGGAGAGCCACCCCCAATTCCCTCTCCCTCCAGGAGAGGGCTAGGGTGAGGGAAACCGTGTGGAAGGGCGCAATTCATCCTCTATATCTGTGCAATCGGGT
>JBHGBC010000261.1:0-5520 GCA_041946805.1 bacterium | reverse complement strand
GTCACCCCGGCGGAAGGCCCGTCCTTGGGCACGGCTCCGGCGGGGACGTGGAGGTGCAGCTCGTGTTCCCGGAAAAAATCGGACGGGATGCCCAGCTGCGTCTGGCGGGACCGGACCAGGGAGAGCGCGGCGCGGGCGGATTCCTTCATCACGTCTCCGAGTTTGCCGGTGAGCAGCAAGCCTTTGCTGCCGGCCATCGAGAGGGCTTCGACAAAAAGAATCTCGCCGCCGGCCGAGGTCCAGGCCAGACCGGTAGCCACTCCGGGAGTGGAAGTGCGGCGCTTCACTTCGTCCATGAACCGTTCCGCACCCAGCAGTTGAGTGATCACGGCGGAAACGATCTTGCGCTTGCGCCATTTGCCTTTGGTCTTGTTGACGGCGATTTTGCGGCAGATCGACTGGATTTCGCGTTCGAGGTTGCGCACGCCGGCCTCGCGGGTATAGCCGCGGATGAGAAACTCCAGGGCGCCTTTTCCGAAAACGATGTCTCCCGGCTTCAGCCCGTTGTTCGCGATGGACCGGGGAATCAAATACCGGTTGGCGATCTGGATTTTTTCCTGGGTGGAGTAGCCGGCGAGGCGGATTTCCTCCATGCGGTCGCGCAACGGCGGCTGGATGCGGTCGGGCACGTTGGCCGTGGCGATGAACAGCACCTTGGAGAGATCGATGTCCAGTTCCATGTAGTGGTCGCGGAAGGCCTTGTTCTGCGCGGGATCCAGCACCTCCAGCAGGGCGGACGAGGGATCGCCGCGGAAATCGCTGCCCACCTTGTCGATTTCGTCCAGCATGAAGACGGGATTGATGGAACCGGCGCGGCGGAGTTGTTGGACGATGGTCCCGGGCAGCGCGCCGATGTAGGTGCGGCGGTGACCCCGGATTTCGGCCTCGTCATGCACACCGCCCAGCGACAGGCGGACGAATTTCCGGCCCAGGGCGCGGGCGATGGATTGCCCCAGCGAGGTCTTCCCCACGCCCGGCGGTCCGACGAAGCACAGGATGGGGCCTTGGATGTGGGGATTGAGTTTGCGCACCGCGAGGAATTCCAAAATGCGGTCCTTGACCAGTTTGAGGTCGTAGTGGTCCTGGTTGAGAATCCGCTCGGCGGAGGCGATGCTGAGTTTGTCCTCGGTCTCCTCCAGCCAGGGGAACTCCAGCAGCCAGTCCAGGTAGTTGCGGGTCATGGGATATTCGGCGGAATTGGGCGACATGCGGGAGAGGCGCTTGAGTTCGGCCTCGCCCTTCTCGCGGACGGCGTCGGGCAGGGCTTTCTTGCTGATTTTCTCGCGCAGATCATCCAGCTCGACGTTGTCGTCCTCGGTTTCCCCCAGTTCCTTGCGGATGGCCTGCATTTGTTCGCGCAGGTAGTATTCGCGCTCGGATTTGGACAGTTTGGTCTGGATTTCATTCTGGATTTTGCCGCCGAGGTTGATGATTTCGAGCTCGTGGGCGATTTCCTTCAGCGTCATGCGCAGTTTCTTTTCCAGGGAGGGAGTTTCGTAAATCTCCTGGAGGCGGTGCATGTCGGCCCGGGTCAGGCTGAGCACCATGTACGCCAGACGGTGGGGGCTTTGCATGGACGAAGGCAATCCCTGGAGTTCCTCGGGAATCAGGGGGGCCTTTTGGATCAGCAGTTCGGCTTGTTCGGCGACCTGGCGGGACAACGCCTCGATCGCGATGCTCTTCTCGTTTTTTTCCTCGACGACCTCGATCTGCGCCCAGTGGATGCCGTTCTTGTTTTTGTACGCGAGGATCCGGATCTTGTGCAATCCGCGCACCACCAGCTGCGTGGCTTGTTCGGCCCCGCGCATCATGCGCAGAATCAGCGCCACGGTCCCCACCCGGTACAAATGATCCAAGGTTTTGCGGTCTTTCTTGGCCGGTTCCCGCCGGATACTGGACGTGGCGAACAGCCGGTTCCCCTTGGCCGCCAATTCCACGGAGCGGATGGCTTCCTCGCTGGTGATGGCGATGGGAGCGGTCGCGCCCGGGAACAGAACGGCATTGTTCAGAGGCACGACGGGCAGCCATTCGGGAATCTGGATTTCTTCGCTGCGTTCTTGAACGATATCCACCATGTTGGACTCACCTTGCTGGTTTACCGTTTTAGGGATTCCTTGGGAATCAGGATCGTGAGCAATCCATCGCGGTATTGCGCCTGGACGCTGTCCACATCCAACGAGCCGGGGAGGATAATGGTCTTTTGAAACGGCATGAACTGGATTTCCAACTGATGGTACCGGATGACCGGTTCGTCGAACACCTGCTTGCGTTCGCCGCTGAGCACCAGACGGTTGTCGACGGCGTGCAAGTGCAGCGAATCCTCGTTCAGTCCGGCCGCTTCGATGAGTATATAGATACGGTCCGCGGTCTCGAAGATATCCGTATTGGGATTCCACGCGGATTGCACGCCCGGCGTATCCTGGTATTGAAACTCAAACACGCCTTTCGTCCGGCCAAAGGAATCTTCCGTGACAAAAAAGGTTTGTTTGGATTTGCGAATCATTCGGACCATCGTTCCGCTCCTCTCGGCGCTCCGCGCGGTTCTCTCCTTAACGCTAGCGGCAGTCCCTCGGCTTGGCAATCCGGACGGCATACAATGATAGGGGAACACAGGCTCCTTGCCTCATACGGGTATTATTCTACTCGAGAAAATCCATTTGCCATGGTGATGGCGGAAAGAGGCAACGCATGAAATTCGCCAAACGGACCTTCATCCCTACGAGTTTGTGGCTCGCCGCTGGACTCGGATTCAGCTTGCCGGCGTTCGCGGCGGAGTTGGTCCCCTGGCCCCTTCCCTGGGATGGCGGAACGCCGGACAGTCAGTCGGTGCTGACCGGAGAAGGCCGGGAGTCACCCGCGGGCCGCGCGGGCTTCATCCGCGCCGAAAACGGCCATTTCGTGGATGGGAACGGAAAGCGGCTCCGGCTGCTGGGCGTGAATATGGCGTTTTCCGGCAATTTTCCCACCCACGCGCAGGCGGAAGGCGTGGCCGGACGGATGGCCCGGTTCGGAATCAACTGCGTGCGGTTTCATCACACGGACACGCTGCGCGCCCCCAACGGCCTCTGGAAGGAAGGCCCGGCCGCCAAGCAAGAGTTGGATCCGGAAAACCTGGACCGGCTGGATTACTTCATCCATGCCCTGAAACAACGGGGCATTTACGCCGACCTGAACATGAAGATCGGACGGAAGGTGGTGGAAGCGGACGGATTCCCCCAGGCCAATCTGTTGCCTACGTATGACAAGGGCATCGATCATTATTATCCCCGGCATATCGAACTGCAAAAACAATACGCCCGGGATCTGCTGACGCATAAGAATCCCTACACGGGCAACCGGTATGTGGAAGAACCAGCCATCGCCATTGTGGAACTCAACAACGAGAGCGGACTGGTCTCGCAATGGAGCAACGGCGAGCTGGACGATCTGCCCGATTTGTACATCCAGCCGCTGCGCGAATATTGGAACGAGTTTCTCCGGGGCAAATACCAGACGACATCGGCCTTGCGGATAGCCTGGGAGCCGCAAAATCCGGGAACCGAAATGGAGATGCTGTCCGCCGGCCTGCGGGGCTGGTCCTTGCAGCAAACCGGGACGGGTCAGGGTACTTTGCGGATCGTGCCGGAAGGGCCAGATAAAGAACAAGCGTTGAAAATTTCCGTGACCGGCCTGGGGGCGGAAAGTTGGCATGTGCAGGCGATTTACCGGCCGCTGCGGGTGAAGGAAGGGGGATTTTACCGGTTCTCGTTTTGGATCCGGGGCGATGCCGCGCGTTCCGTCACCGTGGCGTTGAAAGAAGATCACAGCCCCTGGTCGAACCTGGACAACGGCCGGACCGTGGAAGTGACCGGCGAATGGAAGCGGGTGGAATTGGTGTTCGCCGCGAACCAAACCGATCCGCAAGCGAGGCTGGATGTCACCGGGCTGGGCGGCGCGCTGGGCGCGGTGTGGATCGCGCGCCCCAGCCTGATCGACAGCAGCCCGGCCGGTTTGCCGGAGAATCAAACCTTGGAAAACGGTTCCGTGGACTGGCTTCCCAAGAACGCCTTCGGCGGCCGGACGATGGCTTGCCGCCGGGATTGGATCGAATTTCTGGTCCAGCAAGAAACCAAATACTACGAGGAGATGCTCCGGTACTTGAAAGAAGACCTGGGAGTCCGATCCCTCGTCGCCGGCACGCAACTAATGTTCGGCACGATCACCTCGCAGCTGGTGATGGATTTCATCGACAACCATGCTTATTGGCAGCATCCCAACTTTCCGGGGCAGCCCTGGGATTCCGAAAACTGGGTGGTCAACAACATCTCGATGGTGGGGGCCGCGCGCAACGCCTTGGAACGCCTCATGATGGCGCGGATCGCGGGCCGGCCGTACACGGTCACGGAATACAACCACCCCGCGCCGATCACTTTTTCATCCGAAACCATCCCCCTGATCGCGGCCTACGGGGCGTTGCAGGACTGGGACGGGATCTTCATCTACTCGTACAGCCACGATAACCAATACGCCAGGAAATCTATCAATCACTTCTTCGATATCGCGGGGCATTCGCCCAAGATGATGACGTTCCCCGCGGCCGCCCATATGTTTTTGCGGGGTGATGTGGCGGCGGCGATACAAATCGTCCAGGGCTCCCTTTCCCAAGCCGATTACCTTGAAAAACTGATCGCCCGGAACGGAAGCACTTGGTTTGTTCCCCTCATGGATCTGCCCACAAGCCAAAACGGGGTCATCGATACATCGCCTTATCAACACCGGGTGGCGTTGGAAATTGGGGATGCATCTTCGCCAGTAGTAAATCCGCCCGTGAACCGGTCGCGCCGGATGATGACGGCCGATACCGGTGAATTGATCTGGAACCAAAGCCCCGCCGAGGAGGCCTATGTTCTGATCAAATCCCCGAAAACCAAGGGATTCATCGGCTTCCCGGGAGACACGGAGCACGATCTGGGCCATGGCGTGACGCTGCGGATCGGTGAAACCCGGCAAAACTGGGCCAACGTGCTGTTCACGTATTTGGGAACTCGTGAATCCGGCGAACAATGGCTGCTCACCGCCACGGGGTATCATGAGAACACCGGTATGGTCTGGAAGGATGCCGCGAAAAGCTCCGTGGGAACCCGCTGGGGATCCGGCCCCCCGCTGGTGGAACCCGTGCCGTTGCGGCTTACCTTCACCGCGCCGGAGGCCGGACCGTGGGATGGATTGTCCGCCGGGGATGTGAAACTATACACCTTGAATGAAAGGGCCAAACCGGACCGGCCCGTGGCGGATGCCGTGCGTTCCGTCACGGGCGGGGTGGCTATCGACCTGATGGGCCGGCAGCCGGGGTTGTGGTACCTGGTTGAATTTTCCCCAAAGGCGGATGTCATGAAATTTATGGGGTATTGAGATCGTAAATAAGGTTCATCCGATAAGTGCGTACCGGATGTTGTAAAATTGATTTCATTCGTCCCGGGATGAGGGCGGACTTCCAGGTCCGCACCGACCTAAATTCCCTCACCCTGGCCCTCTCCCAGA
>JBHGBC010000260.1:0-5527 GCA_041946805.1 bacterium | reverse complement strand
GTGGGGTAGCTTGGATATCCTAAAAGATTGCGGATCTTTAGACCCGGGTTCGAATCCCGGCTCGGGCGCTCATCCCACTTCTACACCTTTTGATTCCTTGATCTCGATGTTTCCAGGAGGAAGAATCCTGGATATCTCCTCCTCGGGAACCTGGAATGACTTGGAGAGAGCAGAGGATATCTTGCTACGATCCGTTTTTCCGGGGGCGATCACCACATATTTGGATGACTTACCCTCGACCGCTCGCATCGGTCCACACATGATCTTCCTTTCCCCCTGGACGAAAGGGTTGACTCTTTTCAAAAGAAATTCATCGTTACTCAGGACGGCCTATTGAACGAATTCACTCAGGAAGGGCTCCTCATGGCTTCCCTGCGCGACATCTACGCGGAAAAAGCGCTCAGCCAGATTCCCCGGTTGCTGTCGGCCCAGGACCGCAATCGTTTTTCGCCGACGTATGGCTGCATGAACCGTGAATATTGGCTTTGCCGCGCCACCGATTTTCCCTCATCCATCGCCCAGTTCGGCACGCACGCCCTAGCCCTGGCCTACGCGCACGCGATGCCCGGCAATCCGTATCACGGGCACCCCAAGATTCTCGAATGGACCTTGGCGGGGATGGAGTATTGGACGCGCGTCCAACACCGCGACGGCTCGTTCGACGAGTTTTATCCCAACGAGCGCGGCTGGGCCGGCCCGACCGGTTTTCTGCTCTACGTCATGTGCGACACGTGCCGGCGGCTCCAGCCGCAGATCCCCGCCGGTCTGCGGGAGCGGGTGTTGCAAGCGGCGCACCGGGCGGCCCTGTTTCTGGCCCGGACGGATGAAGCGGGCGTATTGGCCAACCACCACGCCATGGCCGTGCTGCCGCTCGTGGAAGCCCATGCGCTGCTGGGGGACCCGAAACTCGAATCCGCCTTCAAACAAAAACTCGACATCTTCTTTCGCCATTGCCGCGACGAAGGCTGGTGCCTGGAATATGACGGGACCGATCCCGGTTATTTGTCGGCCACCATCAGTTTCATCGCCAAGACGCGCCGGCTTTACGAGGACGAACGCTTTCTGCCGCATTTGCGGAAGTGGGTGGAGTTCAGCAGTTATTTCGTCTATCCCAACGGGCATTACGGCGGGACGCTGGGCAGCCGCCAGACCCTGCATTTCTATCCCCACGGCTACGAGCTGCTCGCGGGCGAGATTCCCCTGGCCGCCGCGGTGGCCGACCGGATGCTGCGCGGCCTGCGCGAGGGGGCGCTGGTCCCGCCCGAGATCCAGGGCGAGCGCTATTTCGTGTACCGGATCCCCGAATTCCTTTTGGCGTATCTCGACTTCGGGCCACGGCCGGAGAGCCTCCCTGCCCTGCCCTACGAGCGCGAGCCATTCCAATGTTACTTTCCCCAGGCGCGGATTCTGGTCCGCCGGCACAAGGCCTCCTACACCCTGGTCAACGCCGCCAAGGGGGGCGTGGTCAAGCATTTTCCGTTGCCCGAGGGACGCCTCACAGTGAACAACTGCGGCCTGCTGGGAAAGCTGGAAAATGGCGTGATCTTTACCAGCCAGTGGATCGACGGGAGTCACGAGGTCCAACACGGCGGGAACGAAATCACCATCACGGGCCGGTGTCACAAAATCCCCGCCAAGGTGTTCACCCCCTGGAAGTTCATCCTGTTCCGCCTGGCGGTATTGCTGCTCGGTTGGCACGAAAAGACCGCGTATCACCTCAAGGGGGGAATCCGGAACCTGCTTATGCTCGGTAACCGGCCCTTGCCGGTGCGTTTCAAACGGTTTATCCGCTGGAAAGAAGACGGGCTGGAGGTTCTGACGCGGATCTGGCTGGAGGGATCGGTCCGGGTAGCGGGCCTGCAGATGGGTGATGAGTTCCCCGCGCGGTATGTCCCGCAATCCCGCTACTTTCAACCGCAAGAGTTGGATATACGGGGATACGGGCTTACCCCCGAGGATCTTTTGCAGTTGAACCGCCAGCGCACCCTGTCGGTGGTGGAGCGCTACACTCCGGGTGACACCGAAAGCCGGTTTAGCGTGGAGGGGTGATGCTAAGTTGAGGAAAAGGAATCGGCCTGACGCCTCGGATTGCCGTCCGGGGCTATTTCAAGGCGCGGTCCTTGTCAGGGCCGGAAGTTATTGGACGATCACTTCATATCTCTCCCGGGATTCAGGCAAGACTACATTCAAGAAGTGGTTCCATAATCCACCAGCCGCGTTTCCCCAAATCCCATTTTGAGACAAAACGAGTCCCCCATTCGGTTACGAATTGATCCAAACTGCGCCAATCCGGCCCAAGCGCTTTTTCTATCCGCTTAATAAATTGATACAAATCAGCATATTGGAATTTTTCCGTCCAATCCCATAAATTGGATCGATATTTGCATAGTGATTAAAATATCTATCATAATTCTGGGGTGAATCGTGAATCATCTGAATTGGAATGCGTTTCAAAAACTGTTTGGAGCCGCCTTGAATACCCCTGTCCTGGACGAGGAGGAAGATTCTCACAAGCGGGATCTGCTCTCTCAGGTTATGCAAAAGCGGAAAGCGCTGGATAAGCAGCAGAAAGTTTTCACTCAGGCTACGGAAGATACTATTTACCAGGAATACCTGCGTTTGCGGGAAGCGCACCGGGACTTTTTGTCCTCATTCAAACGCGCCCGCGATGAGTACATGGCGGCCCAAAGAGCCAGCCGGAAGGAAGGCGAATTAAGCCTCCTGGATCACAACAACTGACCGCGTCCGGAAGGCAGGGTAAGCCTTTAGTCTAAAAGTGTAAAAAAACCGCTGGTTTTCATCACAACCATTCTGCCTTCGTGGAGGGGCACATCGCTGTGCCCCTCCTTTTTTTCAATCCTGTTACACATTCAATCCGGTTACGCATCCATGATCCGTGGCGGTGATGGGTTGCGCGCGGCGCGGAAATCCATCCGGCTTCGCCCATCCTCCTGCCGCAACGTATATCAGCCGGGTTGCCAACCGGCGTCTTCCGAGTATTTTTCCCCGCCGGGGATGGGTACCGGGGCGGCTTCGATGTTCTCCAGCGAGTAATAAATCGGGTACTTTTCGTTGGAGTTGTACGCCTCGTCCCAGGTCACCTCGCGGCCGGTGTACTCAGCGATGCGTCCCATGATGGCGGTCATGGTGCTGGTGGCGATGTTGTAGGCCTCATTGACCGGCTTGTTGTTCCGGATGCTGGCGATCAGGTCGATGTGTTCCTGCACGTAGGGATTGGTGACATCTTTGTCATATTTCCATTCCCGGTTGCCGGATTTGATCCAGTCGCGGCAGTTGGATTGCCCCTTGACGCCCTGCACCCGTTCCTCGACGCGGCTGAATTTTTCGGGGCGGGGATGCTGCCCGGCCATGCTCAGCATGCTGACGCCGTTGGGGTATTCGAAGTGCACGGCGTGGTGGTCCCAGATGTCGCCGCGTTGCTGCCAGGCGCGCCCGCCGCAGCCGTAGGCCTTCACCGGGTGGGTTTTCATGACCCAGTTGGCCACGTCGATATTGTGCACGTGCTGCTCGACGATATGGTCGCCCGAGAGCCAGCCGAAGTGGTACCAGTTGCGGATCTGCCATTCCAGATCGGTCATGTTGGGTGTGCGGGGCCGGAAGCCGATGGGCCCGCCGCACCAGAAGACCTGCAGGTTCATGATGTCCCCGATGGCCCCGTCGTGCAGCCGCTTGATCGTCTCGATGTAGTCGGCCTGGTGGCGGCGCTGCGAGCCGGCGGCGATGGACAGCCCCAGCGACTTGGCTTTTTCCCCGGCGGCGATGATGCGGCGGATGCCGGGGGGATCGACGGCGGCGGGTTTTTCCATGAAGACGTTTTTCTTGGCTTCGACCGCCGCTTCCAGGATTTCCGGCCGGTAGCAGGGCGGCGTGGTCAGGATCACATAGTCCACATCCGCCTTCACCACTTCCTGGTAGGCCTTGAATCCCACGAAGGTCTCGATTTTGTCCACCGGATGGTCCATTTGGATCAAGACCTGCTTGGCCTCCTCCAGCCGGTCGGGCAGAATGTCGGCGAGCACGGTGAAGCGCACGTTCTTGTCGGCGTTCAGGACTTCCTTGAGCGCCCCCTTCCCCCGTCCCCCGCAGCCGATCATGGCCACCCGGATGGGGGCTTGCGCCCGGGCGTCCGGCGAGGGCAGGATGTTGAAGGCCGTGACCGTGGCCGTGGCGATCGCCCCGCGTTTGACGAAATCCCTGCGTGTGACTGCTCCCTTGTCGCTCATGGATGTTGACTCCCCTCCTCGTGAAATGGTTGGGGGCATTGTCGCAAAAGCGGCGGGGGTTGTCTATTGCGGGGGGGGGAGGGGGAGAGAGGGTATTGGAATGCCGGATTGAACCACAGATAATACGGATTAAGCACGGATTACACGGATATGGCAATGGGACCAAGGTTCTATTAACCTCTTTTTCGATGGAAATTTAATCGATTGAAGCGTACGATGGATTGATTTTTCCTATACCGGGGGAGGTGGTCGTCATGGCGAATCCGGAGCATGAAACGATCTTGAAAGCGGGAGTGCCGGGCTGGAATGCGTGGCGGGCGGAGGATCTCGATGTGATTCCCGATTTGAGCAAGGCGGTTTTATCCAACCTGAACCTCGAACGGGTGAACCTGGCGGGGGTGCATATGGAGAAAGCACATCTGGAGGGCGCGCGGCTGGTGGAGGCGGATTTGGCGGACGCCAATCTGCGCGGGGCAATCCTCCAGGGGGCGGTCCTGACGGGCGCGATTCTGGACGGGGCCAACCTGCAGGGGGCGAACTTGCAGGGCGTGGACCTGCGGGGGCTGAAGCTCGACAAGGCCAACCTGCAGTGGGTGGATCTGCGGGGCGCGAATCTCGCGGGCATGGACCTGCGGAAGATCAATTTCGAGAAGGTGAACCTGCAAGGGATGGATCTGCGGGGCGTGAACCTGGGGGAAACGATTCTGGCGGGGGCCAACCTGCTGGGGGCGAACCTGGCCGGCGTGGACCTGCGGTGGGCCGATCTGCAAGGGGCGAATCTGCGCAAGGCCAACCTGGCTGGAGCTAACCTGACCTGCGCCAAATTGGAGAAAGCTGATCTGCGCGAGGCCGACCTGTCGGGGGCAAAGTTGGAAGGGACGATTTTAGAGTAAAAGCAGAAATCCCGGCGGAGGCGCGGGAGGACAGGATTATTTCACCGCGGAAGCGCGGAGGCCGCCAAGGAAATGATGATCAGGCCGCAGGCCAGACGCCCGCGTTACAATGGCGTGCGGAGATAAAGGTCCGCCCCTGCAAAGCCTATGATGGATTACGCGCCAGGCTCTAATCCAGCCTACAATTTCCCCTCACTCCCGGCCCCTCTCCCACAAGGGGAGAGGGAGTATTTTTCTACAGGCTGGAATGGGCGCCCTAGGCGTGGCAAACTGCACGCGGGCGGATCTCCCCGCCTCCAAATGACTTTATTTTAGGTTCATCCGGTAAGTAAGTACTTTTTATCAACCATGCCGGGCCGCTTTTCCATCGGGCTGGTCGGGGAAATCAAT
>JBHGBC010000026.1:0-51133 GCA_041946805.1 bacterium | reverse complement strand
CGATTCCCTCTCCCTCTGGGAGAGGGTTAGGGTGAGGGAAGCCCGGAAAGGGCGGAATTTTCGTTTTCTCCGCAATTCAGTAAACAGTCACACTCAACCGACCCGCTAGCTGACCAGGCTTATGACTGAGTAGTCAAACGGATCCGCAGTAATTGATCGTCAGCGGTGATGTACAAGGTTTTGCCATCATCGCCAAAGGCGCAGTTGGACGTGGGCTTGCCGGTCATGATCGTCCCCAGGTGCTCGCCTTCGGGAGAGATCACCAGCACGCCGCCCGGCCCGGTGGCGAACAGGTTCCCCCGGCTGTCCACTTTCAGGCCGTCTCCGCCGCCCCGGCGGTTCCCTTTGATCTTGTCCCCGCTGAAGAAAACCCGCCCGGGGCCAGGCGTTCCATCCTCGGCGATGGGGAATGCCATCCAGATGGGACTTCGGCCATCCGAATTGGAAACGTACAGGGTTTTGTAATCCGGCGAGAAGCCCACGCCGTTGGGGCGGGACATCTCGCGGGTGACCAAGGACAGTTCCCCCTTGGGCGTCAGCCGGTACACGCCCTGGAAATCGAGTTCGCGCGCCGGATCGTTGATGTTCTTCTCCAATCCATACGGGGGATCCGTGAAAAAGAGATCCCCGTTTTTGTGATAGGCCGCGTCGTTGGGGCTGCTGAAGCGCTTGCCTTCCCAGCGGTCCGCCAGCGTGACGAACTCCGGCCGGGGACCGGAAAGCGCATCATCCATGCGCGCCATGCGCCGGTCGCCGTGCTGGCAGAGCACCAGCCGGCCCTGCGGATCGAGGACCAGGCCGTTGGAGCCCATCTCCCCGCCCCGGGGCGCGGAGCCGGTATAGCCGGAGGGCTTGAGATACTCGGTCAGACCCTCCCCCTCCTTCCATTTGTAAACCACATTGCGAAAGGTGTCCGAAAAAAGCAGATAGTTCCCGTCCTTCACCCAGACCGGGCCTTCGGCCCACTCGAAACCGCCGGCCAAGACTTCGAGGCGGGCATCGGCGGGGATGAGCGCGTCGAGCGCGGCGCTGAACCGTTCAATCCGGCCGGTCGCGGGATAGGCTTCGGAGACGCGCAGGGGCGGATTCTTGGCCCGCTTCGCGAAATAGACATCGGCGAAATTGAGGATCTGGTTCCAATAGCCAAGATTCAGCGTGTGATCCGTGTCGCGGCGGTACTGCAGCCAATCGCCCACCGAATCGGGCCGGATGGCTTCCTCGGCTTCGATGACACCATCGCCAACCATGCCTTGCGCGCCCAGGAATTTGTACACCTTATCCGCCTCCTGGAGGGCGCGCAGGGCGCTGTCGTAGTTGGCCCACTTATCCTGCAGGCCGGCGGTGTCGATCAGCGCGCGGGGGGCCACCAGGGCCATCAGCAGGTGTTGATCGATGGGCAGTTTGGCTTCATTGTCATTGAACCGCGTGAACATATCGTCGAACCAATGCGGAAAGACATCGTTGATGCGCTTCACGGTCTCCTGGCCGTTATCACGGCTGAGGGCGCAGCCGCCGGTGCCGGATTGGTGGGGATCGACCAGGGCCACGCGTTCATCAAAGGCGGCGGCCAGCAGGGCGGTCTTGCCTCGGCGCGAATGGCCGATGAGGCAGACGCGGGTCTTGTCGATGTCCGGATCCTGGCAGAGGTAATCCACGCCGCGCTGCAAACCCCAAGCCCAGGCGGCGATGGTTCCCCAGCGGGTCTCGGGCGTGCCGGGTAGATCGGGGTAGAAGGGGTGGATGCCGTCGGTGAAATCGTGCTGGTCGGGATCGATGTCGCTTTCATGAAACGTGGCGAAGGCGTATCCCCGGTTGATGGAATTTTCCACGCACCAGAAATCGGTCTCGGAACCGCGCGCTTCTTCGGTTTTGGGACAACCGGAGTGGGTCCAGGTATCTGGATAAATCGTGACTCCCGGGTGTTTGACCACCGTGTGGTTGCCGCACTTGTTCAGTCCGAGAAAAACGGGAAACGGACCGGTTTTGTTGTTGGGAACAAACAGCGCGAGATGAATGCGCGGGGCGTTGTCCGGCAAGCCGTTGATGCGGATTTCGACTTCCTTCAGCGTGGCCTTGCCCTCGAACACCGCGGGATCGGTCTTGGTCACCGTGGCCTGGATTCCCGGAGGCGCGGGCGCGAAGCCGTACATGTAATATTGGAACAGCTGCTTGAGTTCAGGGCGGCGGTACCGGAACCATTGCTCCGGCGTCTTCACGGGGGTGCCGTCGAACATCGTGAAGGGATCGGGCAGTTCCGGCCGCGCGGGCAGGTCTTCCACCGCCGGGAAAGAGGTGACGGGCGCCGGCTGCGCGAAGGCCGCGAAGGGATTCAACCATACCAGGAAGATAATGGCTGAAATGAGAATGGAACGCATGAGGAATCTCCTTTCGAAAAGAGGTAATGGTTATTTTTTGTTACTATTTACCGATTGTACAGAAATTACGTATTCCGCCTCTGCAGGGTTTTCCCTCACCCTGCCCCTCTCCCAGAGGGAGAGGGAAGATGAAGTGGCGGGCGGTTTCTATCCGCCCAGGGTTGAAACCCTGGGCTAGTTCCGAGATGCCCTTATAACCCCAGGATTGAAATCCTGGGCTAGCTTCTAATCCGCCGTTGGCACTAAAAAGGATATGATCACCTGTCATCACAAAACAAGAAATATGGAATTTCCATATGAAATTCAATATTTGATAAAACTTAAAAACTCCTGGTAAGCCGCGTCGAGGGCGGAGTGGTCCAGGGGTGTGGTATCGTGGATGAACACGCCGAAAGCCAGTTGAAACTCCGTTCCCGGCGCGACATTCACCCGGCTTTTTTCCAACTGCGTGAAGGCGTTGCGGCCGAAGGGATTGGCGGCCAGGAGGCCGTAATCGCGGGCGTGGAACCAGGAGGGACGGAAATTCCCGGGTGCTGGCATCAATGTCACTCCCACCGGGACGCCGTCCACCATGCCGCTGTAATCGCACCAGGAAGCGGTTCGGCCCCAAACTTCCTTTTCATTTATTAATCCATCGCTGTTCAAAATCTGTCCGCCCTTTTGAACTGCCATGGCTGTGTTCACGCGGACCCCCAGGCCCATCTCTTCCTGATCGCCGAAGGCAAACTCCTGGTCACACGTAAACCGGGACTGGATGAGCAAATAATACCCGGCCGGGCGGACCATGATGGTGTAATGACAAATCTCCTGGCAGACCAATTTTTGATCGTTGGCGAGATAGTGATTCTGGACCGCGAATTCCCCCCTTCCCGCCGAACCCCGCGGCGGCTGGACGAACTCGGCGAACCCGGTGCGGGCCTGGTTACGCCAAAAATCCGAACCGCTCAGATCGCCGAATGACAACCAGAGGCCGGGGTGAAAATCGGCATGGTCCATGCTGTCTTGGCCCTCGATGGGGGGATGATTGCGGGTGACCTGTACGCCGCGGGGAGAATAAAGATAACAAAAATACGGCCGGTGGATTTGTTCATCCTTCCAGACATACGTGCCGAAGGGCCGTTGGCCGATGGTGATCCGCAGCTGCCCGTCTTTCGGTTCGAACGACACCCTGGGCGGCTCCGCGGCGCAAAGCGTCCCAGGAAACGCGGTCAGCCACAGAGCGGCGAGAATAAATTTCCCATGTTCCAATATTCTGTTCATGACTCTCCATTCCGCATGATCCAACATGCTGGCCCGTCACCAACCGGAAGCGCGTTCCAATGTACCATAAATTCTCCATTCTCGAAATATGATCCGGCACGGTTTCACGGCGTGGAATCAGCCGGGAAATGAGTCACGAGGGCGGACGCCATGAAACACTCCAGCAAAATTCCCTCACGGGAAACCTCTTTCAGGAGGAGGAAGGATTGTTTTTCTGTTTGAAGTCCTCCAGAAAGGCCGTATCATCTTGAAACTGACACCCTTGCCCGATGAATGGGATCGCGGAGTATGATAGGATGACCGTGCAAGCCGGATGAGAACCTATGCCCAAGGATGATTCTTATGAAAAAAATATTTCTTCTTTCCCTGCTGCTCGCCGTGGCGCTGTTCAATACCGGGATCGTGTTTTCCGAGGACGCCGCCGGGCCGGTGAATCCCTACACGCAATGGAAGAACGGGCCGCCCAAGGACCCCGGCTATTTCCCCATCGCCGTGTGGCTGCAGGATCCCAAGAACGCGGAGAAATACAAGGCCGCCGGGATCAACCTCTACATCGGCTTGTGGCGCGGACCGAACGAAGAGCAGCTCAAGGCCCTGCAGGCCGCGGGCATGCGGGTGATTTGTTCGATGAACAAAACCGGCCAGGCTCATCTCGATGATCGCACCATCGTGGGCTGGATGCACCAGGACGAACCCGATAACGCCCAAGAGGTCACGGATCCCAAGACCGGCGAGAAGGGCTACGGTCCCCCGGTGCGCGCGGAAAAAGTCGTGGCGGATTACGAAGCCTTGCGCCAGCAGGATCCCACGCGGCCCATATTCTTGAACCTGGGCCAGGGCGTGGCCAACGACAAATGGATCGGCCGGGGCTCGTGGGGCAAGCCGGAGGATTATCTCACCTATTGGAAAGGCTGCGACATCCTGTCGTTCGACATCTACCCCGTCGCCGGTCTGCCCAAGCCGGAAAACGAAAATTCGCTGTGGCTGGTCGCCAAGGGCGTGCAACGGCTGATCGAATGGAGCGGCGGCCAGAAGATCGTTTGGAACTGCATCGAATGCACCCGCATCGGCGGCGAATACGGCAAGGCCACGCCCCGCCAGGTCCAGGCCGAAGTGTGGATGGCGATCATCCACGGCTCGCGGGGCCTCATCTACTTCGTGCATGAATTCAAGCCGAAATTCAACGAGAGCGCTTTGCTGGACGATCCCGAAATGCTGGCCGCGGTGTCCGCGCTGAACCGCCGGATCCACTCGCTCGGGACCGTGCTCAACACCCCCACGCCGCCCAACGCCGTAACCGTGACAACGTCCGATCCCGAGGCGCCCGTCGCGGCGATGGTCAAGCGGCATGCGGGGAAGACCTATATCTTCGCGGTGGGCATGCGCAATACGGCCACCCAGGCGGTTTTTACATTCATGAAAGCGCCCGCCGGGGCCCGGGTGGAGGTGCTGGACGAAAACCGCCAAATCCCTCTCCGGGAAGGAGCGTTCGAGGATTCGTTCGCTCCGTACGATGCGCGGATCTATGTCGTGGGGGAGTGAGGCGTGGGGGGGTGCGTAAATGGAATTACGGAGAGGGTGGAGGAAGCATGGGGATGAGGGTGGGATTTTTTTGTGATATCGGTGGATTTTTCCTCACTCCCGGCTCTTCTCCCTCCGGGCTGTTCTTTACCCAGAAGTCTTATCAGGATGATATCCCCGCGAAAGCGGGGATCCCGGAGTTGTAGCGCAGGCGTCCCGCCTGCAACCCTGTTTTGTGCGGACCCGATGTCTGCGCCATCATACATGAAGTGACTTTTTGCCGCGCCGTCTTTTCTCGCGGATTGAAATCCGGGGCATTTTAATGGAACTTCAATAATCATCACAGAAAAAGGCTGGCTGCCTGGTACACCATTCATGAAACGCAAACGTTTTTTACGGGATCACATCCTGGACGAGCTGATCCAGCAATTGGAAACCGTTCAGGCCGAGGCGCTCAAGGAGGTTTCGGCCGGCACGCATTTGCTCCGCTACCTGAACGCGCTGCTGGTGGCGTACAAAACCTGCAAGATCACGTTGGAACGGATCGAGGAGGGCATCGAGTCCGCCCGGAAAAACGATCCCACGGGGGAAATCCGCGTTCCCCTGGTGGAGGCGGCCACGCACATCCAAGCCGGCGTGCTGAGCCTGCACGAGATGTTTCTCACCGACACGGCCGCGTTCCGGCGGCAACGGGACGTGTCGTTGGAGGAACTGGAAAAAATCACGCAATCCCACTACCCGGCGGCCTCCCTGAAACAGCCCTCATGAATCCGGTCCTCGCGCGCGAACTGACCGGCCATTTGCGCACCGGCCGCTTATTCCGGCAACTCTTTCTCCTGTTGGCGGTAACCAGCTTCGCGTTTTGCGGGGGGTACGAAATCGCGCGCAATGCGATGGCGTATCAGAACCTGAACGGCCGGTCCATTTTTTTCGTCATCGTTTACTTGTCCACCGCCCTGGTCATCCCGGTCACCTCGCTGACCGCGGCCTCCATCACCCGCGAACGCGAAGCCGGCACGCTGGACCTGCTGCTGACCACGCCATTGACGCCCCGCTCCATCCTCTGGGGAAAGATGCTGGCGGTCTCGTTGGTGTTTCTGCTCATGCTTTGCGGTTGCTTGCCGATCCTCTCACTCTGCCTGATTCTGGGAGGATTATCTCCGGACGAATATGTTCAATGCGGGGGGGCGCTGGCCGGCTTTTTCGCCCTGGCGGCGTCTCTCGGCCTCGCGGTCTCGCTGATTTCGCGGACTTCGGAAACCGCGGCCAAATTGGCGGTCCTGGCGTTGCTTTTATACATCCTGGCTCCGTTCGCGGCCCGCGTGGCGGCAATGGCTTTCTGGGGACCGGCTTTCGTCTCCAGCCTTTCCCCCCTGGATGTATCCGTCAATCCCTACCTGGCCCTCTACCTGGTTCAAGACCGGGGGATTCTGAATCCCCTCACCGTCACGACATTTCAATATCCCAAGTTGTATTTCCTGGCCGGTCTTTTCAGCCAATGGCCGGGCTGGATGAGCGGCGTGTGGAACGGGCTGCTGGCCTTCCTGCTCTTCCTGGCGGCGGTCTGGTCTTTTCACTGGTGGATGCTGTACCAGCCGTCCGGCTCCGCTCTCCCCGGTTGGTTCCGGAGATGCCGGCTGGACCACCTCGCAGCCCGGACGCCCTTCACATTCCATCCGCTATTCGGATACCATGCGCGGGCGGTGTATCAGCGCGAAAACCTGGCGAACAACCGGCGGTTCTTTTCCCGCGACTCGACTCAGATCGCGGTGAGCGGCTTGATCGCGTGGGGCCTGGTTTACAGCCTCTTTATCAATCCCCGCGGGATCCCGGCCGCGCCCGATTTCACTCCCATCTATGACTGCCTCAATGCCCTGGGCATTCTCCTCGCGTTTTTCTATTCACCCATCCCGCCGGCGCACAGCCTGGCGCGGGAACGCCTGCGGGACACCTGGCCGCTGCTGCGGACCACGTCCCTGCACTCCCGGGATATCGTCCTGGGGAAAATCTTCAGCGCCTTCCGCCGGTCCGCCATTCTCCTGGTGAGCGGTTATGCGCTTCTCTGCGGGATGGCCGCGGCCTGCTTATTCCTCTCCGGCCAACGGCCCGTGGAATGGCATGGCCATCAAATCCTGATCTTGCTGGCGTTCTACCTCGTGTGTATCTTCTTTTACGCTTGCCTGGGGGTTTATCATTCCGGCCGGCCCGCCGCTCACCGGAAAACCTCGGCGGCGGCCATCCTGCATCTTCTGTTCCCCTTCCTGCTGTTCGGCCTGTATATGTTCTATCATGCGATGTGGATATTGGCCAAACCCGCCGTGGATTTTCCCGAGGAAGTCTTCCGTTTCTTCTCGGCGTACATCTTCCCCTTCGCGCCGTTTTCCTATTTCCAAACCAGTCTATGGGATTGGAACACGTATATCATCACCGGAATCCACATCACGCTGCTGGCCCTCTTCGGGCTTGCCCTGATCCACCGCGCCGGCCGGCGCGTCCAGGATTACGACGCCTGATCCAAATCCCCCCTACCCTCTTGCGCTTTTGCGGGAAACAGAGTAGAAGCATATCATCCATGGTCCCTTCGAAATTCTGGAACGCTGGAGAGCGAATCATGAAGACCATTCCCGTCACCCGCCGTCAGTTCGTCAAAACCTCGTATGCCGCCGCGGGAGCCGCCCTGCTGGCGCCGGTGGTGTTCCCGTCCGCCGGTCCGCGGGCCGCGGCCGTGCCGAAACCCGCCCTGCTGGGGGGCAAGCCCGCCGTGGAAGGCCCGTTTCCCAGCTGGCCCATGATCGAGAAGCTGGATGAAGAGAAATTCATGGACGCCCTGCGGCGCAAGGCCTGGTGCCGCCTGTATGACAACATCACCACCACCTTCGAAAACGCCTGGGCGGAGCGGCTCGGCGCGAAATACTGCGTCGCCACGGTCAACGGGACCAACTCGCTCTACGCGGCCTTGAACGCCGTGGACGTGGGGCCGGGCGACGAAGTGCTGCTCCCCCCCTATACCTTCGTGGCCACGCTCAACGCCATCCTGCAGCAATACGCGCTGCCGGTGTTCGTCGATTCCGACATTCAAACCTTCCAAATGGATCCGCGGAGCATGGAAGCCAAGATCACGCCAAACACCCGTTGCGTCATGCCCGTGCACCTGGGCGGCGGAGTGGCCGACATGGACGCCATTCTGCAGAACGCCCAGAAACACAACCTGACGGTGATCGAGGACGCCTGCCAATCGCATTTATCGGAATGGAAAGGAAAGTGTGTAGGCGGCCTGGGCGATGTGGGCTGCTTCAGTTTTCAGTCCACCAAGGTCCTGCCCTGCGGGGAGGGGGGCGCGTGCGTCACCCAGAAGGAAGAAATCTACAACCAGCTGCACGCGTTCCATAACAACGGGCGCGACCGGGTCACCGGCACCCGCCAAGGCTACATTCATCAAGGAACCAACCTGCGCATGACCGAGTATCAATCCGCCTTGCTGCTGGCCCAGTTGACCCGCCTGGACGAACAATGCAGGCACCGGGAAGCCAACGCCCTGTATCTCGGCGAACTGCTCCAGGAGATCCCCGGCGTCCGCCCGGCGGGCATGTACGCGGGGCAAACGCGCAACAGCCATTACCTCTACATGATGCACTACGACAAGAGCCAGTTCGATGGCCTGTCCCGCGCGCGCTTCCTCGAGGCCTTGGATAAAGAAGGCGTCGGATGCTACGGCGGATACAAACCCCTGAACAAGGAGCCCTTCCTGAAAACGCTTCTGAATTCGCGCTGGTACCAGAAACTCTTCCCGCCCGAGCGCTTGAAGCAGTATTGGGAAACCAACGAATGTCCCGTCAACGACCGGCTCTGCGAGGAAGGCATCTTCATGGGCCACGAATGCCTGATGGGCACCCGCGCCCAGATCGAGCAAATCGCGATGGCGATCCGCCGGATCAAGGCCCACGCCAAGGAATTGAAGGCCTGAGGCGCGCGTGATCGTCCATAAGAAAAAAAACGGGGCGCGTGACAAGCGCCCCGAGTTTTCTGTTATGCGTTTTTTTGTTTCATCCGCCTCTGGATAAGGGTGGACACTCAGGTCCTTCCTACTCAAATTCCCTCACCCTCACCCTCACCCATCCCCTCTCCCAGAGGGAGAGGGGATGGGTTGCCTTGGTCCCGGTTATTTCCCAGGGCTGAAGCCGTGGGCTAGTTAAAAGTGTCCTTGGCGCCGGCCCGGCCATGCCGCATTTCAGTAACTCTTACATGACGAAGATGAAACAGAACCTGGTTTGAAGGCCGGGGCGCATGGCCATGCGCCCCGTTTTCTTTTAGCGGTACTTCGCGGTCAGAAACTCGAAGGCCTCCCGGCGGTCTTTGGGAAAATCGGCCGGCCGGGTGAGGACCGCGTTTTTCAGCGCTTCGGGACACCCGCAGGTCCCGGCGGCCCGGGAACGGGGGATCTTGGGTATCACCGCCTTGATCAGGATCTGGAGGTTCGCGGCGTTCTGGGTGAGATACGCGATGACGGTCTCGATGTCCACGTCCACCTCGTGCCAGCAATCATAATCGGTGACCGCCGCCACGATGGCGTAGCAGATCTCCGCCTCGCGGGCCAGCTTGGCTTCCGGCAGGGCGGTCATGCCGATCAAGTGCGCGCCCCAGCTCCGGTACAGGTTCGATTCCGCCCGGGTGGAAAAGAGCGGCCCCTCCATGCAGACGTAGGTCCCGGCCGGATGCGCGGTGATCCCGCATTCCCGCGCCGCCTCGATCAACAGGGTTCGCAAGGATCCGCAAAAGGGATCGGCAAACTGGGCGTGCACGGCGATGGGATCAAAAAAAGTGTTGGGGCGGTTCTTGGTGCGGTCGATGATCTGGTCGGGGACCACAAAATCGAGCGGCTTCATGTCGAGCTGCAGGCTGCCCACGGCGTTCACGGCCACGATCCATTCCACCCCCAGTTTTTTCATGGCATAGAGATTCGCCTGATACGGCACGTTGGACGGATTGAACTGGTGCCCGCGCCCGTGCCGGGGCAAAAAGACCAGTTCGCGGTCCGCGAAACGCCCCAGCCGCAAGGTATCCGCGGGAGAGCCGAAGGGCGTCTCCATGTCCACTTCGTCGAAATACTCGATCCCTTCCAGGTTGTACACCCCCGAACCGCCGATAATGCCGATCCGTGCTTGCGTCATCGGATTCCCTCCAATCTTCGGTTTGAATCATTGCGTCCATGCCGGGATTTAGTTACCATAAGAAACGGCTGCGTGCCGGTCAAGCGGCCGCGCGGAAATTCATCCCGGACTCCAACCCCTTGGGCGGTGCAGGCATGATCCGAAGCATGACAGGCTACGCGAGCGTTCGCGAACAAATCGAAGACGCCAGGGTCACCCTGGAAATCAAAACCCTCAATCACAAGAGCCACGATATCCATTTTCATTCCCCCCGGCTGTTCGCCATGCTGGAGATGCCGGTGCGCGACCGGCTCAAGGAACGGATCCGGCGGGGGCGCGTGGAGGTCAGCCTGCGGGTGGCCGGATCCCTCTTCGCCCAGGAAATGGTCCAGCCCAAGGTCGAAGTGGCCCGGCAATACCTGCAGGCCGCCTGGACCATCGCCAACGAACTGGAACTGCCCTTCGAGCCCCGGGCTGATTTTCTTCTCTCGCAGGCGGGCGTCCTGGAACTCGAGGAGCCGGAAATTTCCGTGGACCAGGTCTGGGACCGGCTGAAGGGCCTGGTCGACCGGGCGATCCATGATCTGCTGGCCATGAAGGAAAACGAGGGCGCCCGGCTGAAAACAGAGTTGGAATCCATTCTGGACCGGATGGACGGGATGGTCCAACAGATCAAGTCGCTGCGTGGGGTGGTACAACTGGAATACCGGGAAAAGATGCTGGCCCGCATCGCGGAATGGAACCAGAACCTGGAACTGGATCCTGGCCGCGTGTTGCAGGAAATCGCGTTTTACACGGACCGGTCCGACATTCAGGAAGAAACCGCCCGGCTGGACAGCCATATCCAGCAGTTCCACGAAATCCTCAACGCCAACGGCCGGGACAACGCCCCTTACGACGCCATCGGCCGCCGGCTGGACTTTCTCTGCCAGGAACTGTTCCGCGAAGTCAACACGATCAGTTCCAAGAGTTCCTCCCTCGAAATTACCCGGCTGACGATTGAATTGAAGGCCGCCACCGAACAACTGCGCGAGCAAGTGCAAAACGTCGAATAACGGAGTAAAATAGAAGGGGCGTGGAGTGGGTATGGTATCGGGCGGGGAAGATGGCTAGGTTACGAAAGCCGGGCGGACACACCTAGGTCCACCCCTCCAGGGGGAACGACGGGTTACGAAGGCCGGGCGGACACCGAAATCCGCCCCTACAGAATTCCCTCACCCTGGCCCTCTCCCAGAGGGAGAGGGGATAATTACTGGGGTGGATTACGCGCGGCGCGGTAAGCCATCCCACGAGGACAATTCCCTCCTAACCTCCCCCATGCTTTGGGGGAGGAATCCTGGGAGAGGAAGGGCCGGCCGGAGAGGGATCACGGTTTTTTGAGCCGAGTGGAGGGATACCATGCCGCTCATCACTCCCCGCCGCCGTTTTTTGATCACCGCTCCGCTCGCCTTGCTGCTGCCCGCGGGACTGTTGACCTATTTGGGCTTGGAAACCGTGGGCGGCGTCGATATCCGGTACGAGCAGCTGGCCCAAAAGCGCGTGGAAATGACCATCAGCAGCCTGCGCAACCGGACCGAAGAGAAATTCACCTACACCATCCAGAAACCGTTTCAGGACGCCTTGCTGCGGGAAATCGACACCCTGTTCCCCATCTTTCCCCCGCCGGAAAATGCCGTGTTTCACCTGCTGGAGAAATTCCCCGCGGCTTCCCAGATCTTCATCTACGGGGCCGACCGCCGGATCTACTTTTTCGCGCGGAAGGAAGACAGCGAGCAGCGGTATGGTTCGGACTGGGCGCGGACCAACCACTTCAAGCAGGCGCTGGCCACCCGGCTCAAAAGCGCCATCGATTTCAAGGTGGATTCGTTCCGCAGCCTCATCGAGCCCGAGGCGTACCGGCCCGACAAGATCCATTACGAGTATCTGCATTATCCCGACGAACTTTATCCGACCGACAATCAGCGGGAACTGGCTTCGTTCACGGTGGTGAGCCCCTCGCGGCCGGATGAGGAGGAAACGCGGCCGAACGCCATCCTGGCCTTCGGATTCACCATCGATTTTGAATACGTCAACCATACATTCTTTCAGAACATCCTCGATGAAATGTGGCAACGGGAAGTCGGCAAGTTGCAGGCGGAATTGACCTACCCCATCGCCATCGAGGACCATCTGACCGGCGATTGGATCGCCACCATCGCGGAAGCGGGCGGAAAAGCAATGCCGGAGAGCAAAAAACACCTGCCTCAGACCTTTCACAACGATCTGTTCCCCTGGTACAAGATCCATTTTTCCGACGAAACCGGCGAGGACATCATGATGTCCGCGCGCTACGAGAAAATGGTGTATTACTGTCTGATCGCCGCCGCCAACGTCATCATGATCGCCGCCGTCATCAGCGCCCTGCGCAATGTCGCCCATGAGTTGGCCCTGTCGGACATGCGCTCCAACTTCGTGGCCCGGGTGTCGCATGAGTTGCGCACCCCGCTGGGCTTGATCCGCCTCTACGCGGAGACACTGGAGCTCAACCGCACCAAAAACGAGCAAAAACGCCAGGAATATCTCCATGCCCTTACCAAGGAGAGCGAACGCCTGGCGCAAATGATCAACAACATCCTCAATTTTTCGCGCATCGAAGCCAACAAGCAGCAATACTTCCTCGCCGAACGCCCCATCGGCGGTCTGGTCCTGGAAACCGCGGAAACCATGCGGTATCATTTCGAGCGGCATGGACTCCAACTCCACGTCTCGGCCGATCCTGCCCTTCCCCCGGTCCGGTGCGACAGCGAGGCCTTGCGGCAGGCCCTCTTCAACCTGCTCTCGAACGCCATGAAATACTCGGGCGAGGGGAAGGACGTCTGGATCAACGCCTATCCCCAAAACGGCGAGGTGATCATCGAAGTGAAAGACCAGGGCATCGGCATTTCGTCCGACCAGCGGACCAAGATTTTCGAGGAATACCACCGCGTGGACGATCCGCTCGTGCGCGAGACGGGCGGCAGCGGGCTGGGACTGGCGGTGGTCAAGCACATCGTCGAGGGCCATAAGGGGAAAATCGTGGTGGAAAGCACGCCGGGAACTGGCAGCACTTTCTCCATCCATCTCCCCATTCCCAAGAAAAAGGCCAGTCCGGATTCTCAGACTCGCAACACCGCATAGGATTCTCTTCGTGCACGCTCTCGTCCTGGCAAAACTCTCCCGATGGGTTCAGGTGCTCCATGAGTGCCTGTTTTGGCTGCCCGTGGTCCTGGTCCCCACGGTGTTCACCACCTTCAACACCCACACCATCGTGATGAAGGAGACCGTGCTGCAGATCACCACCGCGCTGCTTCTGCTTTGGCTTCCCTTGGCGATCAGCTTCGAATCCCGAAACAACCCTGAGCGGACCGCGCCAGCCGCACCCAAGGCCCTGGCCCTTCTGCTGGCCGGGTTCGCGGCTTACCTCATCGTCTCCGCCCTGGGAGTATCCAGCCATCCCCGCTCCACCCATGAATTGCTCCGCTGGCTGTCCTACGTCCTGTTCGCGGTGGCCGCGTACCAATTCAACGCCGGCCGCCGGCGGTTCCGGATGTTCCTCCACGCCACGGTCCTCGTTTCCGCCGCCATCAGCCTGTACGCCATTCTCCAGGCGTTCGAAATCGAATTTTTTCTGGATTGGAAGACCTTCGACTTCGGCGGGGGCTTCCGGCGCGTGACCGGCAGTTTGGGAAATCCCGACTACCTGGCGGGTTATCTGGCGGCCCTTCTCCCCTTGACCCTGACCTTGACTCTGGCGCGAAGAAGTTGGGCGCGTTTGGCCTTCTTCATGGCCGCCCTCATGCAACTGGCCGCCCTGGTGTTCTCGTACAGCCGCGGCGCCTGGGTCGCCACCGCGGCTACCTTGATGCTCCTGGCCGCTTCCCTCACCTACGTCAACTGGGTGCGCGATCCGGTGCTGTTCCAGCCGGTGATCACGCGGCGGGGGGCGGTGGCCGTCTTGGCGGGCATGGCCTTGTTGAGTGTGGGACTCACGATCGGGCTGTGGGAGGAAATCTCGGCCATGGTGCTACGTTTCGCCCAGGTGGAAGAAGACACCTCCGTCGCCACCCGCCCCTTCTTCTGGAAGGGCGCCGCCGCCATCTGGATGAGCAGCCCATGGGTGGGAACCGGACTCGGGACTTTTCCCCTTTATTTTCCCGCTTTCCGGCCTAAGGAGCTCTCGTTTCACCTGCCCTTCCAGGAATTCTTCGTCGAGCACGCGCACAATGAATACCTGGAAACCGCCGCCGAGACGGGCGCGATCGGTCTGGTATCCTACCTGGCGGTCCTGGTTTCCGTGCTGGTCTATGTTTGGAGAACCTTGATCCGGCGCCGCTCGCGGGAAAATCTGGAACTGCTTGGCCTGTGGAGCGGGATGCTGGGCATATTGATCCACAACCTGTTCACGGTCACGCTGCGCTTCACGCCCTCCGCGTTTTTGCTTTGGTCGTTCGCCGGCGCCGCCGTGGGACGGAGCGCGGCGTTGCGGGCGTCCGGGGAGGAACCATCATCTTGGATTCAAGGTCTCTTTCACCTGGCGCTGATGGCCTTCATCCCGTTTCTGTTCCTGGGAGGGATCCGGTTTTTCGTGGGGGATTCCATGATCAAGAACGGCATCCGATGGATCTCCGAACTGGACGAGAACGAATCCACGGCGTTCAACCGCTCCCGCCTGGAGCAAACCTTCACGGCCCTGAACCAGGCGCGGATTCTGGCGCCCGATCACCCCGAGAGCCTCTTTTACCTGGGAGTCGCCTATCACAAGGTGATGGATTATCAGCAGGCCATCGAGGCGTTCACGGCCTTGGAACAACTGCAGGAGGATTTCACCACCAACCGGTTGAACCTGGGGATCAGCTGCCTGAAGGAAGCGGACCTGGTGGGAACGCACACCGCCATCCGCTTTCCCACGTTGGCGCGGGATTGTTTGGTGGATGCGGCGTCCTGGCTGGAAAAGGCGATTGAAAGCGATCCCAATTCACCGGATTACCGGTATTTCGCGGGGCGGGCTTACTTTTATCTGGGAGAATTCCAGAAAGCAGAACAATATTTCCTGGCCGCATTGCGGCTTAACCAAAAACGGGCTTTCAAAAACAAGATCGACTCATCCGGAATTCAAACTTTTCTTGAACAGATCAAGCAATACAATCCATCCAAAGTAAACCCGCCCCTGAACCGGAGACCGTGATCTCGAACGGCGGCGCCGCCCTCAACCGCCCATCACATCCCGGAGAGCTTTTTCCAGCGCCTCCGGGGTCTGGGCGCCGCTCAAGCGATGCACCTTATTGCCTTGGGCATCGTACACGAACGTCATGGGCAAGGCCCCATTCCATTCCGTGTCGATGGCCTGGATCGCGGCGTTTTGATCCTCCGCGGCCAAAATCCGCGTGGGCACCGTCATATTAAGCTGCTGCATCACCGCCGGAACGTCCTGGGCGGTACCGGTCATTCCATCGCACGACACCGCCAGGAAATCGACTCGGCCCCGGCCGTACTGCTCGTACAGCTTCATGATACCGGGCATTTCTTCTTTACACGGGGCGCACCACGTCGCCCAGAAATTTAAAAAAAAGCCTTTCCGTCCCGGTTCGAGACCATGGCCAACAAGTCCTTCACCTGAATTTCACCCATCGCGCTTTGGGTGGCGCCTTCTACCTTCCCGGGAGCGGCTGGCTGTTCCGCCGCGGGTTGTTCCGCCGCGGGCTGCTCGGCCGCGGGCTGTTCCGCGGCGGGCTGTTCCGCGGCGGGCTTCTCGGCGGCGGGTTGCTCCGCGGCGGGTTGCTCCGCGGCGGGCTGTTCCGCGGCCGGCTGCGTTTCCGTCTGGGTGGCGGGTTTCTCGGGAGCGGATGGCGAACACGCATACCCCACGATCAACATCCCCGCGACGAGACCAATCATTAGGTAGGCTTTCTTGGTAATCATGATTTCACCCCTGCTTTGAATGAGTTGGATTGATGTTGATTATACAATCAGACATCAGAATTTCTAAAATAACAAATAACCTTACTCGGGCTGGAATTCAATCCCAAGCGAATTAACTTCTACAAAATTTATAGCATAACCCGCCCCTCAAATCAACTCGGAGCAGGGAGGGAAGAAGATCCACGCCCTCGCGGCCCCCGTATCCGGGGGGGGGAGTTGATGGGCCCAAGGACTGTGATAAAGTGAAAACGGCCATACAGATCAATCCACCACGGCAAGAAGCCGATCCGGATTCAGAAAACCATGACCGCTCGCTTATTGGATGGCAAAGCCTTGGCCCAATCCATCCGCTCCCGCCTGAAGGATGACGTCACCCGGTTTATCCGGGAAACGGCCATCCAGCCAGGATTGGCGGTGGTCCTCGTGGGCGATAATCCCGCCTCGCAGGTCTATGTCCGCAACAAGGGGAAAGCCTGCGTGGAAGCCGGCATGCGTTCGGACCAGCATGTCCTTTCCGCGGAGGCCACCCTGGAGGAAGTGCTCAACCTGGTGGACCGGTTGAACGCCGATCCCGCCATCCATGGCATCCTGGTGCAATTGCCCCTGCCGCCTCACATCAATCCCCTCACCGTGCAGGAACGGGTTTGGCCGGCCAAGGACGTGGATGGCTTTCATCCCCTGAACGTCGGTTATCTGTCCATGGGCCTGGACGGCTTGGTCCCTTGCACGCCCCTGGGGGTCATGGAAATCCTGAAAGACGCCCAGGTCCCCCTGCTCGGCCGGCAGGCGGTGATCGTCGGACGCAGCAACATCGTGGGCAAGCCCCTCGCCCAGCTCCTGCTGCGCGAACACGCCACGGTCACCCTGTGCCACTCGCGCACGCACGATTTGCCCGCCGTCTGCCGCGGCGCGGACATCCTGATCGCCGCCACCGGGCGGAAAAAGATGATCCGCGGTTCCTGGATCAAGCCGGGCGCGGCGGTGATCGACGTGGGGATCAGTTTCGAGGAACAGAACGGAAAATTCGTACAGGTCGGCGATGTGGACACGAAGGAAGCGTTGGAGGTGGCGGACTGCCTTAGTCCCTCCCCCGGCGGCCCCGGCCCCATGACCATCGCCATGCTGCTCTGCAACACCCTCCGGGCCGCCCGCCGGCAAGCAGGGAAATAATATCTTTCGCCTTATTCCGGTTCGTACAGCCCCGGAGTGCAAAGCCCCGGAGTGCAATCCGGGATGGTGGATGCTCATCCTTATTCCGGTCCCGATTCCAACAAAATCGTACGGGAAACACGGCTAACTTGATCCGTGATCTTCTGGGCCAGTTCGAGGGCGCGAACGCCGTCCTGTCCGGTCACGAGGGGGGTCTTGTGATTCACCACGCAATCGATGAACGAATCGATCTCCAGGGCCAGCGGTTCGCGGTTCGTCAACGCGGGATGCTCGTATTCGATGTTCACGGTCCCTCCCGGCCCGTTGACCTTGCGGTAGATTTGCAGATCAGGCTTCAGGAGATCGAGGGAGAAATAGGTATCCTTCTGGAAAAACCGGATTTTCCGCTGCCGTTCGGGGGTCACGCGGCTGACCGTGACGTTGGCGATGCAGCCGGATTGAAAGCGCAGGCGGGCATTGGCGATGTCTTCACGCGGAGTAAGAATCGGAACGCCGGCCGCGTCGATGGACTCGATCTCCGACCGGACCAGGTTGAGAATCAGGTCCAGGTCGTGGATCATTAAATCCAGAACCACCCCGATATCCTGGACGCGCGGCGTGGGCGGCCCCAGGCGGTGGGATTCGATGAACAGCGGAGTCTGCAGGTGGCGGCCGAGTTCGATCACCGCGGGATTGAAGCGCTCGATATGGCCCACCTGGATGGGCACGTTCCGGCGCGCCGCGGCGTCCGTCAGGCGCCGGCCTTCCTCCACGCTGAGGGTGATGGGCTTCTCCACTAAAACGGGCACGCCGCGCTCGATCAGCCGCAGGGCCACTTCGCCATGGGATACGGTGGGAACCACGACGCTGGCGAGATCCACCGGCTCGCGCAATTCGTCCAACGAGGCGAGGCCCAGGCAGTTCCACTTGGTGGCGTGTTCCATCCGGGCCCGCTCGTCGATATCGATTATGGCCAGCAAACGGATGTTTTCATGCTGGGCGTACACCCGGGCGTGATGCCGGCCCAGCGCCCCCGCCCCGACGACGACAGCGTTTAATTTTTCGGCCATGATGGCGAGATCCTCACGCGGGATGTAGTAGAATACTAGCAGAGCCGGGTCCGGCCTTTAAGCCGGGCGGGACATGGGCGTTGACATTCCCGGGGATCGTTTCAAGGATGGATTCCTGAATTTGACACCAACTTCGCGAAAACGGCCGCGCCGGCCTCACGCGCCGAAAACGGAACCATGAAACACGGATTTTTACGCCGTCTGCTGGACCGGGTGGAAAAGATCGACAAGGAACAGATTGTCGATTACATGCGGGAAATCGCGCAGGAGCGGGACCTGCTCGCCCTGATTTTCGAAAGCATGATCGAGGGCATGATGGTGATCGACGCGGAGGGGACGATCCTCTTCATCAACCAGTCGGCGCGCGACATTCTGAACCTGGAATCCGGCCCCACCATCCCCGACCGCTCCCTCGATCGGCTGCTCGTCAATCCGCACCTGCTGGCCGTCTGCCGGGAGTGCATCCAAAGCCCCGCGCCGATCCTCTCCCGCGAGTATCATCTGGATCTGCCCGAAGGCGAGCGCTTTCTGTACGTCAACATGATCCCCTTGATGAACAAGAACCAGCGGGTCAGCTCGCTCTTCCTGTTCATGGATGTCACCGAACAAAAGGCCCAGGAGAAAAAACTGCGCGAGGCGGAAAAACTGGCGGCGCTGACCACCCTGAGCGCAGGGATGTCGCATGAGATCCGCAATCCCCTCAATTCGCTCTCCATCCACTTGCAATTGCTGGAACGGCAACTCAAGAAGAAAGGGGTGGACGATAAGGAGACCAACGAAAACCTGGGAGTGATCACCAATGAAATCAAGCGCCTGAACAACGTGATCGAAACCTTCCTCTCCGCCGTCCGGCCCTCGCAGCCTCAGCTGCGCCTGGTCAACCTGTACGCCCTGATCACGGATACCCTCACCCTCATGGAGCCCGAGTTCCGGCAGCACGGCATCCGCGTCTCGCTGCATGAAGAAGGAGAATGGCCGTACATCAACGCGGACGAGGTGTTGATGAAGCAGGCGGTCATCAACATCCTGCGCAACGCCATCGAGGCCATCGTCATCCAGCAGGACGAAATCCGCGAGGCGCGGCCCGGCGAAGTGGCGATCAGCATGGTCCGGGACGGGGACGAGGTCAACCTCGTCTTTTCCGACAACGGCCGGGGGATTGACCACGGGGATCTACAGCATATATTCGAACCGTATTTCACCACCAAGCCCAAGGGAACTGGCCTGGGGCTGATGATCGTCGACCGGATCATCCGGGAACACGGCGGCGCCCTGTCCGCGCACAGTGAACCGGGACAAGGGGCCCAGCTGGCGATCACCTTGCCCGTGGCGGCGGAAAGCCCCCGGCTGCTGGAACACGGTAAATCCGAGCCCGGCGCGTTCGTCTAGGTTTTGTTGAGTTTACGTCATGAATGAGTGCCAGAAATGCGGGAATGCCGTACCAGCGCCAACGGCGCTATTAAACTAGCCCAGGGCTTCAGCCCTGGGAGATTGCCGTGATCAAGGTAACCCATTTTCCTCTCCCTCTGGGAGAGGGTTAGGGCGAGGGAAGCCCTGAAAGGGCGCCATATCGGCTTCTCGTGCAATCGATTACCCCGTACCATTTTTTATAATTTGCTGTACATTGGAATATTCAAAAGAACCTAGGGAAAGGTTCCCGCGCGAGGTGTTTATGAAGCAGCGGCCCGTGATCACCATGATGACCGATTTCGGCAACACCGACGGATTCGTGGGTGTCATGAAAGGGGTGATCCTGCGCATCGCCCCCGAGGCGCGCATCATCGACATCAGCCATGAACTCCAGCCATTCGCCATCGCCAGCGCGGCCTTTTTGAACGCCTGGTCGTTCAGCTACTTTCCGGCTGGCTCGGTCCACCTGTGCGTGGTCGATCCGGGAGTGGGGACCAAGCGCCGTCCGCTGGTGGCGGAGATCGGCGGGCACTTCTTCGTGGCCCCCGACAACGGCTTGTTGATGCCAACCCTGGACCAGGCCGGTTCCGGCCGCCTCTTCGCCGCCGTCCACAAGCGCTACTGGCTCGAAAAGGTCAGCAACACCTTCCACGGGCGGGACATCTTTTCCCCCCTCGCCGCCCACCTCGCGAACGGGGTTCCCATGGAAGAATTGGGGAATGAAATCCACGATCCCGTCCGCCTGCCGATCAAACCCGTGGCGGTCACCCACGACCGGATCGAATGCCACATCTGCCATATCGACCGCTTCGGCAACCTGGTGACCGACCTGGACCAGGCCACCTTCGATACCTGGGCCTCGCGCAATGGCAGCCGTGCGGAAGACGTGGTCATCCGCCTCCAACAGCACCGGATCCACGGCATTTCCAAGGCGTACGGAGAAAAGAGGCGGGGAGAATTCCTGGCCGTGTTCGATGGCTACGACCGGCTGGAAATCGCGGCCGCCGGCGGCCACGCGGCCAGCATCACCGGCCTGGGCGTCGCCGACACCATCCACGTGATCGCCGCGGGGATTGATTGAGTGGAGAAGTTTTTGTGAACATCCTGATGGTCCATCCCCACGATTTGTGGCACGATCCCTGGACCATCCGCGTCCTGGCCCTGGCGCGTGGCCTGCAACAACGCGGCCATGCTGTCCACCTGGTCCATCTGCCCCGCAAGGATCCTCCCCGCCATGGATTTTTGCGCGAACCGCGGCCCGGCGATCCCCCCTGTCACGCGCTCCAGCCCCGGCAGCACCAGATCGTCTCCAATTCCCGCCTGTTGTACCAGCTGGCGGCGCAATGCGATGTGATCCATCTGCAGAAATGCTTCGCCGCCACGGCGTTGCCTTTGTTGTGGATTTCCCGGATGCTCAAAAAGCCTCTCCATTACGATTGGGACGACAATGAGACCGCCATTGCCCGCCTCGTCGAAAAAAGGGGGCTGAGCCGCCTGCAACTGGCCGTTTACGAACGTTCCCTGCCCCGCTTCACCCACACTCTGACCTATTCCAGCCAGGCCATCCGGGATCGGGCCCTGCGCCTGGGATTTCCCGCCGACCGGATGTGGCATCTGCCCGTGGGGGCCGACACGGACCGCTTTCACCCGGACGCGGGCGGGAGGGATACACTGGCGGAACTCGGACTCGATCCAAACCGCCTGACCATTCTCTACATCGGCCAGCTCGAGGGAGCGGCCCACGCGGACCTGCTCGTGCGGGCGGCCCCGCGGGTTTTGGAACAAATTCCCGATGCCCAATTTCTGATCGTGGGCGGCGGCGGGCAGGAAGACGCGCTGCGCCGCCTGGTGGAACAATCCCCCGCCCGGGACGCCCTCCACCTGACCGGCTATATCGCGGCTGACCGGATTCCCGCGATCGCTTCCGCCGCGGACATCGGCGTGGCGTGTTTCGTGGACACCGAAGCCACGCGCTCCAAAAGCCCGCTGAAAATCGCGGAGTATCTCGCGTCCGGCAAGCCCATTGTCGCCAGCCGCGTCGGCGAAACACCCTGGATGCTCGAGGACTGCGGCCTCACCGTGGAACCGGGCAGCGCGCCCGCCCTCGCGGAGGCCCTGCTGACCTACGCGCGCGATCCGGAACGCCGAAGCCGGGATTCCCTCGCCGCGCGGGAACGGGCGCTCCGCTATTTCACCTGGGACCGGGGAGTGGAAACCCTGCTGCGGGCTTACGCGGTTTGCCTCGGGAACTCGCCTGCTCTCCCGCCGGGGCGCGGGGCCCTGCGCTCCTCCACAAAACAAGCCGAGATCCTATAATACGAAATGGACCGGATAAACCGGCGCGAAAAACGCCGTTCTTGACATAGGGCCCACGAGCGGATAAGGTTAAAATCTTAATACACGCTCTTGTAAATAAATGAATTGAATCCAAGGAAACGGTGGTTGAGGATCCCAAACGGGAGTCCAGGCCATCGTCTTTAGTTGTTACATCCCGTGAAATCCAAACGCTTTTATTAAACGCATGCGGACAAGGAGCCTGGACGACCTTGAAAATCCTCGAACAACGCGATACCGGAACCTGCAAAAAAACCTTGAAGATCGAGATCCCGCGCGAGGAAGTGGGGACGGAACTCAACGAACTGTATAAGGAATTCATGGAGAACGCCACCGTCCCCGGATTCCGCAAGGGGAAGGCGCCCCGCCGGATCGTCCAGATGAAATACGGGAAACATCTGGGCGACGAAGCCATCGGCAAGGCCGTGGAGACCGCGTTCAAGCATGCCGTGGACGAATTGCAGCTCAAGCCGGTTAACACACCTGAAATCGGCGGGATCGAGAAAGAGAAAGAGGAAGAGCCGGTGGTCTTCGAGGCCACCTTCGAATACGCGCCACGCCTGGAAGACGTCGACTACCGGGATATCCGTCCGGAAGTGCCGCCCCAGGAAGTCACCGAGACGGAAGTGGTGGAAAACCTGAACCGGCTGCGCGAAAACAACGCCGTGTACCGCACGATTGAAGACCGGCCGGTGGCGGATGGCGATCTGGTCTCCATCGCCAGCGTGGCCACCATCGGCGGCGATCCGTTTCCCGAAGCCACCAACAGCGACATCACGGTGGAAGTCGGCACCAAGCGATATATTCCCGGATTCGAGGAAGCCCTCACCGGCATGTCGCTCGGCGAGGAAAAAACCATCACCCTCACCCTGCCGGAAGACTACCCTCAGGAAGACAAGCGGGGCAAGGAAGCCGTCTTCCAGATCAAGGTCCGCCTGATCCGCGAAAAGAAACTCCCCGAACCGGATGACGAATTCGCCAAGGACCTGGGGAATTTCAATAGCCTCCACGAACTCAAGGAGCGGATCCGCACCGATCTCAGCCGCAACCGGGAACAATACCGCCGCAACCAACTGCGCGGCGCCATCCGCCAGGAACTCATCCGGCGCAACCCCTTCGACGTGCCTCCCAGCCTGGTCTCGGCCCGGTACAATTTCATCAACGCCCTGCACGACATGGAACTCAAACGCCTCGGCACCACTCTCGAACGCGAGGCCCGGCGGGACGAAGGCCTGCTGGCCCGTAACGAAAAGGCCGCCGAGGAGGAAGTCCGGATCACCCTGCTGCTGGAAGCCATCGCGAAAAAAGAAGACCTCGAATTGACTGACGAGGATTACTACGTGTACCTGAACCGGATCTCCCACGATTCCGGCCACGATCTGGCCTGGTACGCGAAACGCGTGGAGACCATGGGGATGGAATCGTATTACCGGCGCGTGGCCTTGGAAGAAAAAGTCATGGATCTCTTGCAAGCACGGGCGGAATCGGAATCCGCCGGGGACGCCGCTCCGGAACATTCCGGGGAGGCCGGAGCCGGCGAAGCGGAAACGGAGGAAAAATAGACGTGGTTTTAATACCCATGGTGGTGGAGCAGACAAGCCGGGGCGAACGCGCCTACGATATTTATTCGCGCCTGCTGAAAGACCGGATCATATTCATCGGCGATCCCATCGAGGATCACATGGCGAACCTGGTGATCGCCCAACTGCTGTTCCTGCAGGCGGAAGATCCCGAAAAGGACATCCAGCTGTACATCAACAGCCCCGGGGGATCGGTGTCCGCCGGCCTGGCCATTTACGACACCATGCAATACGTGAAACCGGACGTGGCCACTACCTGCATGGGCCTGGCCGCCAGCATGGCGGCGGTGCTCCTGGCGGCGGGCGCGCCCAAAAAACGCCACGCCCTGCCCAACGCCCGCATCATGATCCACCAGCCCATGGGTGGCTTCCAAGGCCAGGCTTCCGACATCGAAATCCGCGCCCGGGAAATTTTGAAACTGAAATCCCGCATCAACCAGATTCTCTCCTTTCACACGGGAAAGGATATTGAACAAATCGAGAAGGATTCCGACCGGGATTTCTTCATGTCGCCGGATGAAGCCAGGGAATACGGTTTGATCGACGGTCTTTTCGAGCCTCGAAAACCCTCTTCCAACAAGACCCCGTCCGACAAGGGCGCGGAAAAAAAACTTTCCGATAATTAGCATTTCGTATTAAAATACCTGGAAGACCAACGAACCGGATCAGGCGGGGATGCGGGCCAGCGACTGGCTGATGTGCGAGGCTTTTTTTATGGATTACGCCGTGAAGAATAAACCGCTCTATTGCTCCTTTTGCGGAAAACATCAGGACGAAGTCAAGAAATTGATCGCGGGCCCTCCTCAGAAACACACCTCCCAGCCCGCCTACATCTGCGACGAGTGCGTGCGGCTGTGCAACAGTGTGCTCGAGGAGGAGATCGAAGTCGAACTGCGCGAATTCCTGAAACCCAAGGAAATCAAGGAGGCGCTGGATCAATACATCATCGGGCAGGAGAGCAGCAAGAAATCGGTCGCGGTCGCCGTCCACAACCATTTGAAACGCATCCGCTACCACGAGACGATCAACAGCGATGTGGAAATCCAGAAAAGCAACATCCTGATGATCGGGCCAACCGGCTCCGGCAAGACGTATATCGCCCAGACCCTGGCCAAGATCCTCAACGTGCCCTTCACCATCGTGGACGCCACCACCCTCACCGAGGCCGGCTACGTGGGCGAGGATGTCGAAAACATCATCCTCAAACTGCTCATGACCACGGGTTATCACGTGGAAAAAGCGGAAAAGGGGATCATTTACATCGACGAGATCGACAAGATCGCCCGCACCACGCAGAACGTCTCGATCACCCGCGATGTCTCCGGCGAAGGCGTCCAGCAGGCCCTGCTCAAGATCATCGAGGGGACCGTGTGCAACGTCCCGCCCCAGGGCGGACGCAAGCACCCCCATCAGGAATTCATCCAAGTCAACACCACCGATATTTTGTTCATCTGCGGCGGGGCGTTCGTCGGGCTGGATAAAATCGTGGAACGCCGCATCGGCAAGCGCGTCATTGGATTTTATCTCGCGGACGAAGGCCTGGTGGCCGTGGACGAGGACAACATCCTCAACCTGGTGGAGCCGGAGGACCTCATCAAGTTCGGCATGATTCCCGAGTTCGTCGGCCGATTCGCCTGCGTGGCCGCCCTGGAGGAACTGGATGAAAAAGCCCTGAAAAATATCCTCACCATCCCCAAAAACGCCATCTGCAAGCAGTATCAGAAACTGTTCGAACTGGAAGGCGTGGAGCTGGAGTTCTCTCCCGACGCACTCGACGCCATCGCCCGCAAGGCGGTGGAGCGCAAAACCGGCGCCCGCGGACTGCGGGCCATCCTGGAAAAGGCCATGCGGGACATCATGTTCGAAATTCCTTCCATGACCGGCGTCTCCAAGTGCATTATCACCAAGGAGGTCATTACCGAAGGATCCGAACCTCTCCTGGTGTTCGAAGACCAGGTCGAAACGGCTTGAGGGCCGTCCTCTCCCGCATTCGGTTCCTCTCGGCGGAAAACCATCCGTTCACCGATCCCGGGACGCAGGCCGGGCACCGCGATCCATTCGCGAATGAGATACGATCATGACGTACCAGGTTGGAGATACCGTGGTCAAGCCCGGTCTAGGGATTTGCAAAATCAAGGCGATCCGGAAAATGCCGGTGGATGGGATCGAGCAATCCTTTTACGTCCTGCAATCCGGGGATGTCAAAGTCATGGTTCCCTTTCATCAGGCCCATGCCGGAGGGTTGCGCCCGTTGCTCGACGCGGAGGGGGTGCAGCGGATCCTGGCCGGAATGCGGGAACCGATCCGCCTTGACGGCGACGAGGGAGAGAAGCCGGAAACCTATTCCCTGGAAATCGAGAAAACCAAGGAAGAGCTGAAACACCGGGATCCCGAGGTGATGGCCGCGATCGTGAAAACTCTTTTTTACAAGAGCAAACTCTTCGATCTGGCCAAGGCCGAGTCGGAGATCTATCAAACCGCCATTCAGGCCCTGGCGGATGAGATCGCCCACGTGGAGCACACCACGCGCCTGAAAGCCGCCAACCTGATCAAGAGCCACCTCACCGAGGGGCGCAAAGCCCGCAAGGAATCGATGAAACAAACCTGATAGGGCGCGGCTTTCCCGGCCACGGTGAGCCGATTCACGGGCTGGAAGCCCGCGCCACATGATCCCCTCTTCCTCATTCATCCTCATTTGCTTGCTCCTCTCCTTCCACACGCCTACAATAAGAATGTCACGGCCGCTCGTAAACACTCGAATCCCCCCCACAGGCGGATGGCATGACGTCAACGCAAAATCCGGAGCTCGTTCGGAAGAAAAACCGGTACTATTACCGCCACCTGGGCGGTTTCCGCCGCGAACTGCGCGAAGCCCTGCCGCGCGAAGTCTTGCGCGAACTGCATCAGCGCTCAGCCTGGCGGCATTTCCGGACGCTCCTGCGGCAACTCGTGATCGCCGCCGCGGCGGTTTATGGCGTCACGTATAATTCCCTATGGATCTGGCTGCCTGGCTCCCTGGTTTTGGGATTCGTGATTTTCGATTTCACCGTCCTGCTGCACGAGGCCGTGCACAACCTGATCTTCGCCGCCGGCCGCCCGCGTCTGAACGCCCTGATGGGCTGGTTGTACGCCCTGCCCAGCGGCATCTCCCGCACCCAGTTCACCCGCTGGCATCTCGACCACCACGACGAGTTGGGCTCCAACACCGGCGATCCCAAACGCGCGCATCTCACCCCCAAGATCGTCAAGCGATGGTACAAGTTCCTCTACATGACCCCGGCCCTGTTCCCTATCTATTTCCGGGCCGCCGCGCGCGAGGCGAAAACCTACCCGGCCGCGTTGCGGAAACAAATCCAACGGGAACGATGGATCACCATCGCCCTGCATCTGGCCGCCATGTCCGCTCTGCTGGGATGGGGCGGCGTCGGGTTGTATTTCAAGCTGTACGCGGTTCCCTACTTCTTCGTGTTTCCCGTGGCCTTCACCATCAACCGCGCCGGACAGCATTACAATGTGAATCCGAAAGATATCGCGCAATGGTCCACCATGATGAAAGGCAGCTGGTTCTGGGATTTCGTCTACCTGAATTCCAACTACCACCTCGAACACCACTATTTTCCGGGCGTGCCCTTTTATAATCTCCCCCGGCTGCAGCAATGCCTGTGGCCCCTCTACGAGCGCCACGGCATGAAATACCAGACCTACGGCAAGGTCCTCCACGGCTGGTTCATCGAGAACCGCGCCCCGCATACGGACTGGAGCCTTCCCAGTGATCTTCCGGATACCGCCGCCGTGGCTCAAACGCCCTCTCCCACCCGGTTCCGACCCTAGTCAAAGACAAGACCCGCATCCTATAATGCGGATTCAAATATCCAGATTGTGGGTCTGTTTTTTATAACAAATTGGTATTCCAGGATGTCATCCCCGCAAAAGCGGGATTCCAGAAGGGAAAGGTGTTGTATTGTGAGGTGGCATGAATACCCAGGCCAGGATCGACTTTCACGGGAGGCCATCTTCTACCTCCTTAATCCCCTCTCCCTCTGGGAGAGGGAAATTTAAAGAGACGGACCTGCATGTCCGTTCGTATTGCGGCTGAATTCATAATACAAAGGAGAGTCTTCATGTCGGATCGTTTTCGGATCGCTTGTGGGTTGATGATCTTGACGGCCTGGGCCTTGTGCGCGTGCCCCGTCTTGGCGGGAGATGAACCTCCCGCGGCCGCGGAAGTCGAAAAAGCCACGGAAACTATCCAGCCGGCCACGCCGGAAGTGCAAGCCGCCACGGCTCCGGCGGCTCCGGCCCCCAAACCGAAGGTGGTTCCGCCTCCCCCGAAAAAAACGCAACCCGCCGGAGAATCCGATAAAAGCGATAAAAGCCGTGAGGTGGGAGATATCGAAAACACCAACCATGGCATCCAATTCATCTTCATCAACTCGGACGTCACGGTAAACGGCGGCACGATCACCAGCGAAATCAACCAGGCGCCTCCCGCCGCCGAAGAACAGCCCGAGGAAAAACCCGCCGAGGGAAAACCCGGCCCCTCACAGCCGCCTTCCGGGGAAAAGCCCGAAAAACCAGAGAAACCCGGTAAATTCGACGAACTCATCAAGGATGCCACCAAAACCGTAGGGCTTTTCACCATCTATGAACAAAAAGAGCGTATCTTTTGGGAAATCAACCCAGAACAGCTCGATCAAAATTTCCTCTTGTCCGGAGTTCTGGCTACCGGCCTGGGTACCGGATGGGTTAAGCCGGGCTCGTATTTGGGCAGCCAGATCTTTGAATTCCGCAAAATCGACGAGAAATTGCAGCTGGTCCAGCGCAATCTCCGCTTCACCGCTCCCGAAGGCTCCAAGGAACAGCAGGCCATCGCCAAAAACTTCAGCGACGCCATCGTCGCGTCCCTGCCCATCGAAGCCACCAATCCCGCCAATTCCGCCAGCCTCATTGACATGAGCAAATTCTTCCTCACCGATTTCTTCAACCTCGGCGAGGATGTCCGCTCCTCCCTGGGCGGGGCCTACGGTTTCGACCGGGGCGACAGCTACATCAAACAGACCAAGGTCTTTCCTGAAAACGTAGTCACCCGCACCCTTTTCGCCTTCCGTTCGGGCGCGCCCGGGGGAGCGGTCGTCATCCCCACGCCCGGCAGCGCCCAGGTCGAGGTGATCGTGGATGTCCGGAAACTCAAGGACAACCCGGACTTCAAGCCCCGCCCCGCTGACTACCGCATCGGGCATTTTCTGGAAGCCCGGGTGGATCTGTCCCACGACGAGCAATTCGATTTCTTTGTCCGGTCCGTCTCCAAGTGGGACATCCGCAAGGCCAGCCCCGAACTGCCTCTCTCGCCGCCCGTCAAACCCATCACGGTTTGGATCGAGAAGACCGTTCCGGAAAAATACCGCGATCCGATCAAGAACGGCGTGCTGGAATGGAACAAGGCCTTCGAGAAAATCGGCATCCAGAACGCCATCGTGGTCAACATCCAGCCCGACGACGCCGACTGGGATATCTCCGACGCCCGCTACAACACCATCCACTGGAACGAATCGTTCGATTCCGCCTATGCCGGCGTCGCCCAATGGATCGCCGATCCGCGCAGCGGTGAAATCATTCATGGCGGATTCATCATCGAGGGGGATACCATCCGCGGCCTGCTGGCCTTGCGCCGGATCCGCGAACCGGACGCCGTGGCAATGGTAAAGGACCGCCTGTCCCGGCCACTCCCTCCCAATCCGTCGAAACTCGCCTGTACGTATCAACAGGAGTTGATGGATCAGTCACTCTTTGCCCTCACCGTGTTGGCCGCCCGCACGGGAGTGGAAAACGTCTCTCCGGAAGTCATGGACGATTTCGTCAATCAGTATCTCTTTTCGGTCGCCGCGCACGAGTTCGGCCATGTTTTGGGATTGCGCCACAACTTCGAGGGCAGCCTCATGCTGTCCCAGGATGAGCTGCGTGACAAGAACATCACCCGCGAAAAGAGCATCTCCTCCAGCGTCATGGATTACCTGCCCGTGAATATCGCGCCAGAAGGGAAAGAGCAGGGGCATTACTTTGAACCGACCATCGGCGCGTATGATTACCTGGCCGTCGAATACGCCTACAAGCCCATCCAGCCCGCCACTGGCGAAACCGAGGCCGGCCTTCTCAACCAAATCGCCCAAAAACAAGAAACGCCAGGATTGACCTACGGCACGGAAGAAGATCTCTTCTCGGGCCCCCCCTACTACGGCCTGGGCGTGGATCCCCTCTGCAATCAATTCGACCTGGGCAACGATCCCCTCGCCTTCGCGCGGTACCAAAACCAGATCATCCTCGAGACCCTCCCCAAGTTGCCGAAGATCGTCAAGGAAGGGGAAGATTACTCGATGGTCCGCCGGGGATTTCTCACCTTGCTGAGCTACTATTTCGACTCGGCCCGATTTTCCCTCAAGTACCTCGGCGGCCAGTATGTCAACCGGATCAAGAAAAGCGGCGCGAGCGATGTGACTCCCCTCCAGCCGGTTTCCGCCGTCAAGCAGCGCGAAGCGGTCAATTTCATTTTGGACAATCTCTTCTCCGACCGCCTCTTTCAGGTGGATCCCAAACTGCTGAATCTGCTCGCCGCGGAAAAATGGCTGCAATGGGGATACGACTGGCCCGGCCCGTCCAGCGAGTTCCCCCTGTCCATCGTGGTGTACAATCTGTACGACGCGGTCCTCTACGAGATCTACTCGCCGCTCATCCTCCGGCGCATCCAAGACGCGGAAAAACAACGCCGGGAGGGGGAAGTGACGTTCACCATTCCCGAGCTGTTCGACACCATGACCAATGGGATCTGGCGGGAAATCGATCCCAACGTCACTCCTCCGCGGGGGCCGTTCACGGCGCAAAAGCCCTGCATTTCCACGTACCGGCGCATTCTCCAACGCCAGCACCTGAAGCGCATGATCGAAATCGTCCATCAGCCGGTTTCCGGCATGCCCGAGGATGCCCGCACCCAGGCCTGGCGTTCGTTGAATGAGATGGCGAAGCGCATCGGCTCGTTCCTCGAATCGCACCAGGATCAGTTGGACGCCTATTCGCGTGACCACTTGTCCGAATCGCTCGACAAAATCAAGCGCGCCCTCGAAACCCGCCTCACTGTGGGAGTGGATTTTTGGTGAGGATGTTTCGGATAATCCATTCTTACGATGTCATCCCCGCGAAAGCGGGGATTCTGGGCATTGGCCCATGATTGAAATCCTGGACTACCGTAAGGCCGTCCCTTTAAGTGAACTCAACTTCTTGTATAACATGGGTTTATGCTTTTTTTTTCGTGAAGTGAACCTGAAGCGAAAGGGTTCCCCTCACCCTAATCCTCTCCCAGAGGGAGAGGGAAAACAAATAGGATGTTTTTGTCCCCTTTTTTCCTTTATGTCATTTTCGTCCTTTTCGTCTTTTTTTTTCGTCCCCACTTCCTCATTCTCCGGGACTGACAATCCCCATTTCCTTTATACAATGTTTTCCATGGCGCGAACCAATATCTCTTCCACACATTCGAAAAACGCTCCCGAAGTGATCCTCTACACCGACGGCGCGTGCAGTGGCAATCCCGGCCCCGGCGGGTGGGGATTCATCCTGATCCATGTGCCGACGGGCAAAATCCTCGAAGCCAGCGGCGGGCATCCCCACACCACCAATAACCAGATGGAACTGCAAGCGGTCATCGAAGGCCTCCAAAAACTCAAACGGCCCACCCGGGTCCATGTCGTTACCGATAGTGCCTATATCGTCCGGGGTATCAACGAATGGATCAAAAACTGGAAGCGGCATAATTGGAAACGCAAGGTTTCCGCCGGCTGGGAAGCAATCAAAAACGTGGAATATTGGAAAAAATTGGATGCCTTTTGCCAAACCCACCAGATCACTTTCGAGCACGTCCCCGGCCACGCCGGCCACCCCCAAAACGAACGCTGCGACCAGCTCGCCGTTCAGGCCTGCCAAGATTATCTGCATCGATCCTGAACCGATGTATAGGGTATTCCAGAAAAGGGGCGAAAAAAATATTGACTAATTGGATAATTTTGGTAAAATAATAGATGTTCGGTCAGCGTTTCAAGTTTTTGCCAAACATGCCCCGGTTTAGTTGGGCCGTAACTCGGCGAGGCTCTCCCTGGCATAAAAAAATAATGAATCCATGTGAAATAAATCTTTTGTATCCAGGATATTAGAATAATATTGCTGCCGTTTTCTTCTATTTTTTTCGATTTTCATTCATCTCTGGTATTTCTCCTCTTTGATACACCTCCAACATGAATTACTCCATGCGCGTCACACCATCTCGGCGTGCTATAACCAAGGATTTCATTTTCATTGCAGGCAACAACCATCCGGTTACTTGAAAGATAATTAAGAGGATAAGGGAATAAGGGGGGAAACGCATGAACACGCCACGTAAACTCCGCTGTTATCTGATGGGAGGTGAATCCGTCCTCATTCAATGCGCGGACTTTCTGCTTCAACAAGAACATCCGATCCTGGGGATCATCAGTTCCGATCCCGCCGTCCGCAAATGGACTCACAAGAACGAAATACCCCTAATCAATCCCGAATCGGACCTGCAGTCTGTTCTATCCTCTCAGCCTTTCCATTATTTTTTCAGCATCGCCAATCTGCGGATTATCCCCCCGGAAATTTTGACCTTGCCCAGCGAAGGCGCAATTAATTTTCACAACGGTCCCCTGCCCCGGTACGCCGGCTTGAACACTCCCACATGGGCATTGATCAACCGGGAAAAACAATACGGCATCACCTGGCACACCATGGTTCCGGGGGTGGATGAAGGCGACATCCTCAAGCAGCGGTTCTTTGAAATCACCGATTCAGAAACCGCCGTGACCTTGAACACCCGCTGTTTCCAAACCGCCATCGACACGTTTCCGGAACTCATCCGTGAATTGGCCCAGGGAAAGGTAAACAGGCAGAAACAAAACCTGGCTGAGAAACGCAATTACTCCAAACACCAGCGCCCCGCGAACGCCTCGCTGATCGATTGGAACCAGGAGGCGGAGGCCATCGGCGCGTTTGTCCGCGCCCTTGATTTCGGCGGCTATGTCAATCCCATGGGTTTACCCAAAATCCTGGCGGGTGGCATCCTGGCGGCGGTCACGGGTGTCGAAATCCTTGGACAAACCACCCACGCGCATCCGGGAACGGTTCTGGAGGTCAGCGAAGACCGGCTGAGTATCGCGACCCGTGACGGCCGCGTATCGATTACCAGTTTGTCCACCCTGGAAGGTAATCCGCTGACGATTTTGGATTATGTCCGCGCCTCAAAATTGGAGACGGGAGACCGCCTCGCCCAGATTCCACCGGAGGTATCTCGCCGCCTCACCGAAGTCCATGACAGCCTGGTCCGGCATGAAGATTATTGGATCAAGAAGCTGTCAAGCCTTGAACCTTTCCATATTCCCTATCGGAAACACGCGCGGGAAGAGAACGACTCCAGGAAGTTCGAAACGTTTTTTTTTCCGATTCCCCAGGAGATTCATGGTTATGTGAAAGCCTTGGATCCTGAGGTTCCGATGGCCGATTTTCATCTGACCGCCTTCGGCGCATGGCTGGCCCGGATCACCGGCGCGTCGGATTTCGATATCGGCTACAGCGATGCCTCCCTGGCCAGTCGCTTGCATGGATTCGAACAATTCCACGCTACCCAAGCGCCTGTGCGGTTCTCGTTCGATCCCCATCGGCCGTTTGCCGAAAATCTGGCGTCTTCCCTTTCCGAATTGAAGACCGTCCGCCGCCGCCAAACCTACGCGCGGGATGTCCTGGCCCGGTATCCCCAGCTCCGTGATGTCACGGAATCGGGCTATCACGCGGGCTTGCCCGTGGCTGTCGAATGGGGCCCGGGAATGAACGGCCAAAGCGCCGGTCCCGGAACGTATTTCTTGTTGGTCCTGAGCGAGGATGGTATGGAATGCCGTTGGTTGTACGATCCCCGGATAATCGACACCTCCAGCCTGAATGAAATGCAGCGGCAGTTTGACATTTTTCTGCGGGGACTTTCGATGAATCCGGACCAGCCCATCGCGCGCCTGCCGATTCTTTCCGAGGATGAATCCCGGCGGATTCTTATCGATTGGAACGCGACGCAGGCCGAATATCCCCGGGAAGACTGCATCCACGACCAGTTCGAGGCCCAGGTGAAGCGCACTCCGGACGCGCCCGCCGTGGCCTATCAAAATCAAGAGTGGACCTACCGCGAACTGAACCGGCGCGCCAACCAGGTGGCCCATTATCTCCGGAAGCAAGGCGTGGGGCCCGATATTCTCGTGGGTGTCCATATGGAACGCTCGCTGGAAATGATGGCTGGATTGTTCGGCATCCTCAAAGCCGGGGGCGCGTATGTGCCGCTCGATCCCGACTTTCCCCGGGAACGGCTCGCCTTCATGGTGCAGGACACCCGGGTTCCCGTGCTGCTCACCACCAGCCGGCTGGCGGGCAACCTGCCGGCCGACAAGGCGCAGATCGTGTGCCTGGACACGGACTGGGAGACCATCGCCCGCGAATCCCCAGAGAACGAGCGCGTCGCGGTCCGCCCCGAACACCTGGCCTACGTGATTTACACCTCCGGCTCCACGGGCAATCCCAAGGGTGTGATGCTCGAGCACCGCAACGTGATCAACTTCTTCACCGGCATGGACGAGCGGCTAGCCCATGATAACCCCGGCGTGTGGCTGGCGGTCACCAGCCTCTCCTTCGATATTTCCGTGCTGGAACTGTTCTGGACCTTGGCGCGTGGATTCAAGGTGGTCCTCTACTCGCAGGATGACCGCGTATCGTCTCCCGCTCCCAAGCGCTCCCGTTTCGTGTCCCGGCCCCTGGATTTCAGCCTCTTCTATTTTTCCAGCAACGAAGCGGCGGATGAGAACGACAAGTACCGGTTGATGCTGGAAGGCGCGAAATTCGCCGACGAACACGGCTTCTTGGCCGTATGGACTCCCGAACGCCATTTCCACGCCTTCGGCGGCCTGTTCCCCAATCCCGCGGTGACCGGAGCCGCCCTGGCCGCCATCACCCGCCGGACGCGGATCCGTTCCGGCAGCTGTGTCTTGCCCTTGCATAATCCCATCCGCGTGGCCGAGGAATGGGCGGTGGTGGACAACCTCTCCGGCGGCCGCGTGGATCTCAGCGTCGCCGCCGGCTGGCAGCCCAATGATTTCGTCCTCAGGCCGGAGAACTACGCCTCGCGCAAGGAATCCATGTTCCGGGATATCGAGACGCTCAAACGTCTCTGGCGCGGCGAAGCGGTACCCTTCCCGAATCCCCATGGCGAACAAGTTCCGGTACGCACACTTCCCCGCCCTATCCAAGCCGAACTGCCAGTCTGGATCACCACCGCCGGCAATCCGGAAACCTACATCCAGGCCGCCCAGGCCGGGGCCAATGTGCTGACCCACCTCCTTGGCCAAAGCATCGAACAGGTCGCCGAGAAGATCGAAATCTACCATAAAACCTGGACGGAATGCGGTCATCCCGGCCGGGGCCACGTGACCCTCATGCTGCACACCTTTACAGGCGAGGACGACGACGCCGTGCACGAGACCGTCCGCGGCCCCATGAAGGAATACTTGCGCAGCGCCATGAGCTTGGTGAAGGAAGCTGCCTGGTATTTCCCCACCTTCCAAAAACTCTCGTCCGATAGCGGCAAGAGCATCGATGAGACATTCGAATCTCTAAAGCCCGCGGAACTGGACGCGCTGCTGGAATTCGCCTTCGAACGCTACTACGAGCAAAGCGGCCTCTTCGGCAGCCTCCGCCGCTGCATGGGCATTGTCGGCCGGCTCAAGGAAATCGGCGTGGATGAAATCGCCTGCCTCATCGACTTCGGCGTTCCCACGGAAACGGTCCTGGAACATCTGCCGCACCTCAATCAGGTCCGGGAGGCCGCCAACGCCGGGCTGGAGGGCGCGGAGGGGGATTATTCCATCGCCGCCCTGATCCACCGCCACGGCGTCACCCATTTCCAATGCACGCCCTCCATGATCAACATGCTCCAGACCGATACGGAAACCCGCGAAGCGTTGCGGCGGATCCAATGCCTGATGATCGGCGGCGAACCCCTGCCCGCCGCGCTGGCCAACACCCTGGCCGAATTGATCCCCGGCGAGGTGCACAACATGTACGGCCCCACCGAAACCACCATCTGGTCCTCCACCGCTCCCGTGCGCAAAGGGACGGAACTCATCACCGTGGGCCGCCCCATCGCCAACACGCAGTTCTACGTTGTCGACAAGCACCTGCAGATCGTGCCCGCCGGGCTGACCGGCGAATTGCTCATCGGAGGCGATGGCGTGGCGCGGGGATACCTCGACCGCCCCGAGTTGACCGCCAGCCGTTTCATCCCCAATCCATTCGTCCCGGATTCCCCCTCCCGCGTATACCGCACCGGCGATGTGGCCCGCTTCCTGCCGAACGGCGAAATCGAACTGTTGGGGCGCCTCGATCACCAGGTCAAGATCAGCGGTTACCGGATCGAACTGGGCGAAATCGTCAACCGCATCGAGCAGCACCCCGGCATCCGCGAGGCGGTGGTCGTTCCCCGCGAGGACACGCCCGGCGACAAGCGCCTGGCCGCCTACCTGGTCCCGCGTCCGGACGCGCAACTCACCAGCCAGGACCTGCGCGCGTTTCTCTTGGAGCAACTGCCCGGGTACATGGTTCCCGCGCATTTCGTGATCCTCGACGAGTTCCCCCACACGCCCAACGGCAAAATCGACCGCAAGGCGCTGCCCGCTCCCGAAAAGGCCCTCCAGGTCCTTGGCGGTTCAGATGCCGGTTATGCCGCGCCGGTGACCGGTACGGAGAAAACCCTGGCGGCCATCTGGCGGGACATCCTCAAGGTCCCCCGCGTGGATTTAAACGACAATTTCTTCAACCTGGGCGGCCACTCGCTGCTGGCCATCCAGTTGATCGCCGCCATCCGCCAGGCCTTCCACGTGGATCTGCCGCTGGGGACGCTGTTCAAAACCCCCACGCTCGCCGAGCAGGCCGCCGCCGTGCAGCAACTAATCATCGAGCAATCCGATGAGGACCGGCTGGCCGCCGCGTTGGAAAATCTCGATCAGCTCTCGGACGACGAAGTCCGCGCCCTGCTGGCCCGCCAGGAGGAATGAGAAGGGGAGTGAACATCATTCGTTTCTAATCTTATTCGTTTCTCATCTTATCTTTTCTGGATGACCGGTTTTCTGGACAACCGGGCTGGCAAACTCCGCAAAAAAAAATCCCCATTGATCCTACATCCCTTGATAAGCCCTCCACGATACAATATCTCCTGTCATTCATCGGGATAGTATCTCTCGCCTGATCAATCGGCTCCTTTCGCGTCAACTCGTTTATTTGTATATGGATCTTGATCCAATAACTTGTCGTTCCGGCAGGGAGGATTCCCATGATCCGCCTGGTTCGTACCGCCGCCCGCGTGCCTAGGTTTTTCACCGTCTGGCCTATCCTGATCGTTGTCCTCTTGCTTTGGTTTTCCCCCGCGATGCCCTTCGCCGCCGATTCCGGTTCCCAATACGATCTCGACCACAACGCCCGGATCGACGCCCACGACTTGCTGCTGTTTGTTTCCTGGTTGCGTCAAGGCGCGGCCAGCGGCGATTTCAACCACGACGGCCGGACTGACAGCCTTGACCTGCTGTGGTTCTCGGCGGCCTGGGGCCAAACCGTGGATTTCGGGCCCACGCTGCCTCCCGATCCCGCGTCCGTGGCCCCGCCGGTCAATCTCTCCCTGGCCAGTGACCTGTTTGCGGGAACATCGTTTCTGTATTCGGGTAAAAATCCCATTCAGCCCGGAGTTCAATCCGGCGTCATGGATTCCCAACGGATCGTCATTCTCCGCGGGCGAGTGCTGACCCGGGATAACGCCCCGCTGCCCGGAGCGCGGATTGCGATACTCCATCATCCCGAGTTCGGTTTCACCGCCAGCCGCGCGGACGGTGGCTTCGACCTCGCCGCCAACGGCGGGGGCGTGGTATGCGTGACCTTCGAAAAAGAGGGCTACCTGCCCGTGCACCGCACCCTCACGCTGCCCTGGCGCGAGTATGTAATCCTCGATGAAGTGTGCCTGACGCCGCTTGACGCGCGGATCACGGAAATCGATCTGGCCAACGCGGTGGCATATCAAACCGCCGAGGGCAGCCCGGTGAGTGATCCGGATGGCGCGCGCCAGGCCCGCCTCCTCGTTCCGCCGGGCACGCGGGCCGAACTGGTCCTGCCGGACGGCCAGGTCCAGCCTCTCCAACAGATCCACGTCCGGGCCACGGAATACACGGTGGGAGAAAACGGCCCCCGCGCCATGCCCGCGCTGCTGCCTCCCGCGGTGGGCTACACCTATTGCGTGGAGTACAGCGTGGACGAGGCGCTGGCGGCCGGCGCGGCGGAGGTGCGGTTTGACCGCCCGCTCATCCATTACAATGAAAACTTCCTGGGCTTCCCCGCCGGATCCATTGTCCCCGTGGGATATTACGACCGGGATAAGGCCGCCTGGATCGCGTCTGATAATGGGCGGGTGATCGCGATTCTGGGAATCACCGGGGGAAAAGCCGATCTCGATATCACCGGCGGCGGCGCCCCCGCCACCGCGCAGGAGCTAACCGCCCTGGGCGTCACCGAGGCCGAACGCGAACGCCTCGCCGCCCTCTACGCGCCCGGGCAAAGCGTATGGCGCGTCCCTGTCACTCACTTTACGCCCTGGGATTGCAATTGGCCCTACGGTCCACCCGACGACGCCGAAGCGCCACCGGCCCTCGACCTCGATCCCCCGGACGATCCGGACGTGTGTTCTCTCGCCGGATCCTGGATCGGACCATTGAATCAAACCACCGGAGAGGATGTCAGGATCACGGGGACGCCCTATCATCTCGTATATCAAAGCGGCCGCGTTCCCGGACGGCGCGACGCGCGCATGCTGAACATTCCCATGAGCGGACCGCGCGTCCCGGCAAGCCTGAAACGGATCGAACTGAAAATCGCCGTGGCGGGGCAGGAACTGGAACAATCCTTCGATCCCGCGCCGGATCTCTCCTACTCATTTGCGTGGGATGGCCAGGACGGTTACGGCCGGATGCAACAGGGCGCGCAATCGGCTGAAGTACGCCTGGGGTACGTCTATCCGGCCGTATATAAAGAAGCCGGTGATTTTCCGGATAGTTTCGGCCGTTTCGGAGGGGCGGAAATCACCGCGTCCCGCCAGCGGCATGAAATCACGCTTTCGCAATCCTGGCGGGGTATCCTCGGCTCCTGGAATGTCACCGGCCTGGGTTTGGGCGGATGGACATTCAGCGCGCATCATTTTTACGATCCCTCAACCCGCATCCTATACATGGGGAACGGGACCCAGCGTTTCGCGGACCTCTTGGACCGGGTGATCACGACCTGCGCGGGCGGCGGCGAATCCCGCGCGGGCATCGGCGACGGCGGCCCGGCCACGCAGGCCAAACTTGTGGAACCGTTCGGGATCGACCTGGGGCCGGACGGTACGCTCTACATCACAGACACCGAAACCGATCTGATTCACAAAGTCGATCCGGATGGCGTCTTCACGACCATCGCGGGAGGCGGGAATCCGCCGGATGGCATCGGCGACGGCGGCCCGGCCCTCGAAGCCCGCTTTTACTCCCCCATGGACATTGCCGCGGCCCCCGGCGGCAGCCTGTATGTCGTGGACCATTACCACTACCGCATCCGCCGCATCCGGCCGGACGGGATCGTGGAGACGGTGGCGGGCAACGGGACCTTCGGCTTCAGCGGCGACGGCGGCCCGGCCACCGCGGCGCAATTGCAATACCCGCACAGCATCGCGCTGGCTCCGGACGGTGGTTTCTATTTTTCAGATGAAGAAAACAAGCGGATTCGCTACGTGAGCCCCGATGGCGTCATCACCACCGTGGCCGGCGGCGGTTCTATCGGTTGGCCGACTTATGGGAACGGCGGTCCGGCCACCGAAGCGCAACTGGTCCACCCCACGGGTATCGCCCTGGGGCCGGATGGCAGCCTGTACATCGCCGACACGTTCAACGGAAGCATCCGCCGGGTGGGATTGGACGGCATCATCACCACCGTGGCCGGCGGCGGTTCGGGCGGCCCCGCGGACCTCGGCGACGGGGGCCCGGCCACCGCGGCCACGTTGTATTACCCGAAGCGGGTCGTGGTGGGCCCGGACAACAGCCTTTACATCAGCGACCAATACAACGAGCGCGTCCGGTACGTCAGTCCCGGCGGCATCATCTCCACGCTCGCGGGAACCGGCGAGCGAGGCTTCCGCGGCGACCACGGCCACGCCCGGCAGGCCGAATTATACAGCCCGGAAGGGATTAAACTCGCCCCCGACGGCCGCTTGTTCATCGCCGACAGCAACAACGCGCGCGTCCGCGTCATCGCCCCTCCCTTCCCGGGTTTTTCCGATACGGAAATCTCCATTCCCGATGAAGAGACTAACCAGATTTTCGTTTTCAACCACGCGGGCCGCCATCTGCGCACGATCCACTCCCTGACCGGCGCGGTCCTTCATCAATTCACTTACACGCGCGACGGATTGTTGTCCGCCGTCACCGACGGCGGCGGGAACACCACCGTCATCGAACGCGCCACCAACGGCCAGCCCTCGGCCATCATGGCCTCCACCGGCCAACGCACGCTCCTCACGCTCGACGCCCATGGCTACCTGGCCTCCATCACCAATCCCGCCGGAGAAGCCACTGCCTTCGCGTATTCCTCCGATGGTCTGCTGCAAAGCCGGAAAGATTCCCGGGACAATGAATGGCGGTATTCATACGATCCCCTCGGCCGCCTGACGCGCGAGGAAGGCCCTCTCGGCCGCCTCCGCGCCCTCGATGCCGTGCGCGAGGCCACCCAAACGGACATCTCCGTATTCACCGAGCTCCAGCGGACCACCCGGTTCCATGCCGAACGCTCCGCCTTGGGAGAGATCAGCCTGCGCACTACGTTCCCCAATGGAACTCAAACCGCCCGGCGGGAAATCGCCGGAGGGACCCGTGCCATCACCTGGCGGGACGGCACGCGGCTGGACCAGCAACTAGGGCCGGATCCCCGCTTCGGCCTCGCCGCGCCCATGACCACCGCCCTGAACATCACCACGCCCGGGGGACTCCAGTCCGCCATCGGCATCGTCCGCTCGGCCAGCATGATGGAATCAGGGAACACCTGGATCCCCTTGGGGTCTTTCACCCAAACCGTGGACATCAACGGCCGGATTTTCATCCGGACCTACCATGGCGAAAAGCGGACCTTCACCGATATCTCCCCTGAAGGCCGCCGCCGGGATTTCACCATTGACGAGCTGGGCCGCGTGATCTTCGAACAAACCGCCGGCCTTTATCCCGCCCGGTACCTGTATGATCTTCATGGCCGCCTGGCGCAAGTGATTCTGGGCGAAGATCCCGATACACGCGTCATGTCGGTCACTTACGATGACGCGGGCAAAGTGAAAAGCATCACCGATCCTCTCGGCCGCGTGGTTCTGTATGAAAACGACGCCGTGGGCCGCGCCCGGCGGGTGACCTTGCCAGGAAACCGCGTCCTCGAGTACGCCTATGACGCCAACGGCAACCGGACCGGCATCACGCCTCCCGGCCGCCCTGCCCACACGTTTCAGTATTCCGTGTTGGATCAACCCATCCTGTACTCGCCTCCGAATACGGACACCACCGGCCGGTCCACGCAATTCTCATACAATACCGATGATCAGCTCACGGGCGTGATCCGGCCCGGTGGCGCGGCCCTTCAATATGAGTACGATTCAGGCGAATGCCAATGCGGGCAGTTGCTCGCCGTTCTCTACTCCGGAAAACGTGTCGATTATTCGTACGATGCCGCCACGGGCAATCTGATTCGGATTCAAACTCCGGAAGGCGTCACGCTGGATTACGCCTACGATGGATCTCTGCTCACCACCACGGTTTGGTCCGGGCCGGTATCGGGAAGCATTACCCGGACCTACGATGCCAATTTCCGGATCGCTTCCCGGAGCGTCAACGATGCCAGCCCCATCCGTTTTGCATACGACCGCGACAACTTTCTGATCCAAGCCGGAGACCTGGCGCTGGATTATGATACCCAAAACGGCCTGCTGGCCGCCACCGCCATCGGCCGGGTAACCGATCAGTATGAATACAACCGTTTCGGCGAAATCACGGGATACGCCGCCTATGCGAATGGATCTCCCATCTATGCCTATAGCCTTACCCGCAACCGCCTGTCGCGCGTCATCGAGAAAACCGAGACGGTCCTCGATCGGTCCACGGCATATCAATACGCCTATAGTGACGCCGGATTCCTAATCGAGTGGAAAGAAAACGGCCTTACTCCGCGGGCCTACACCCACGACGGCCAAGGCAACCGCCTGACGGTCACAGAAGGTGGAACGCGGCGCTCCGCCCGGTACAACGACCTGGACCGGTTGTTGGAATGGGGATCCACAATCTATGCGTATAATGAAAGCGGAGAACTTCAGTCCAAAACCGAATCCGGCCGCGTAACCACGTATGAGCACAATGAACTGGGTTACCTGACCGGCGTCACCTTGCCGGATGGAACCCGGATCGAATACCTGTACGACGGACGCGGACGCCGCGTGGGGAAGAAGGTCAACGGGACGCTCATCCAAGGCTTTCTCTACCGCAACGCCCTCGCGCCCATCGCTGAGCTGGACGGCCAGGGCCATGTCGTCAGCACATTCATTTACGCGGACACGCCCACGGTTCCCGCGTACCTGATCAAAAACAACCAGACCTACCGCATCCTCTCCGATCATCTCGGCAGTCCCCGCCTGATCGCCGCCACGGAGAGCGGTGATGCCGCGCAGCGGATCGATTACGATGAGTCCGGCCGGGTGACCGCCGATACCCAGCCTGGATTTCAGCCCTTCGGCTTCGCGGGGGGACTGTATGATCACGATACCGGATTGATCCACTTCGGGGCGCGGGATTACGACCCCGAAACCGGCCGCTGGACCACCCCGGATCCCTCGCTCTTTGACGGCCGGGAGACCAATCTCTACCTCTACGCGCATGGCGATCCGGTGAATTTCGTGGATCCTTCAGGCCTTGACGCCTTCACTTTCGATGAAGGCATTCACAAGGGCGTGGGCGTGCAACTGGACGAGGAAACCGCGTCCTCGGACCTGCGCTGCAAGGACCGCACGGACGAGAATCCCTGCATCAAGCGTTTCGATTTCCGCTGCAACGGCTCCGCCCTGGGCTGCTTCGCGTGGTCTGGAAGCGGCTCGGCCACGGGCGGTGTGGGACTGCTGAATGACATGACTCTGGAAGGCGATACCGTCAAGCGGTACGAATTGGGTCCCGAGGCCGATCAGGAGGCCATGAAATACGCCCAGGACAACGCCTCCGGAACCTACAATCTGTTCTTCCGCAATTGCCGTCAGTTCGCCAATGAAGTCGTCAATACGGGGAAAAAGACCGAAAAGAACGCGAAGAAAGACAAACCGTGATTCAGGACATCAACTGGATTCCGTTGAGGACTTGTCTTCAAGGATGACAGGATATTTGGTTCATCCGGCATGTGCGTACATTTATCTGGGAACGTGACCGGACATCGATTCAACGGGTTGGAGAGAGCCACTCGAAATCCCCTCTCCCTCTGGGAGAGGGCTAGAGTGAGGGAATTTTGGCAGGGGCGGACCTGGGTGTCCACCCTCGCCCCGTGGCGGATGGAATCAATTTTACTTCTTCCGATACGCACTTCTCGGATGAACCTTATATATAGTTAAATATTCATAAAGGATCATTCGATCAAACCACACGGAAATTGGCCTAACAACCGATCTTTTCTTGACAAAGCAATCCGGATCATGCCATGCTATATCATACTGAATTGCTCATCTTTTTTGGAAGCAGGTCTGTGCACATGAAATCCCGAACACCCTCCTTTACCTTGATCGAACTCTTGATCGTCGTCGCCATCATCGGCATCCTCGCCGCCATCGCCGTTCCCAACTTCCTCAACGCCCGGCTGCGCGCCCTGATCGCCCGCGTGTATTCGGAAGAAAAATCCATCAATAATGCCTACACCTTATACCGCCTCGACAACGGCGCCTGGCCGCCGCACATCGACGGCGACCTCGCCCAGCACCGCTTCGTCACCACTCCCATCGCCTACCTCACGACTTCGCTGCAAGATCCCTTCCAGCAAGAAGGCGTCACCGACGCCGCCACCATCGGCTGGTACAAGGGCCAGTACCACGAGGAACCGGGAGTCCAGATGCGCAGCGAATTCATGGCCGTGGGCGATCCCGCCGCGGTCCGCTATGCCAATGAACACAAAAACGCGGCCTTTTTCTGCCGGTCCGTGGGACCGGACATGGACAAGGTCCGTGAATATTCGCTCCCCTATGACATCAGCAACGGCCTCGTCAGCCAGGGGACGCTCTGTACGCCACTCGACGCGGCCTGGGAAAACCGGTATCCGTTCAAGTGAGGGGATCCGGATTCCGTAATGGGCCGCGGGGGGAATGTAAGGGAATCCGCCTGATCATGGAAGCACGGTGATTTTCACGCATCCCTCAGAAGAGAGCAGGGTGTGACGGGGCAAATTATGGTTTTCCCTCACCCTTACCCTCTCCCAGAGGGCAGGGGATACGTTAGTTTGGCATTCTGTAATCCATGAATTCCGTCCGCGTTTCCACTTCCGCGGGAATGATTCCACAAGGGGGTATCGTCATGTTTACTCAACTCGACCGGCGCGATTTCATGCGGACCACGGGAGGAACCCTGGGCCTGTGCCTTGCTTCCAAGACGCCTCCCGCGTTCGGCGCGGCGGGAGCCAACGAAAAGGTCAACCTGGGCTTCATCGCCCTCGGCTGGCGCAACGGCGACCATCTCCGCGACTTTCAGAAAATGGACAGCGTGAACATCGCCGCGCTCGGTGACGTGGATTCCAGCCGCCTCGCGCAGTGGAAGGAACGCATCGGCGGCGGCGTCCGGACGTTCAAGGATTTCCGCGGGATGCTGGACCAGAAAGACATCGACGCCGTGGTCATCGCCACGCCCGACCATTGGCACTGCACCATCACCGTCCTCGCCTGCCGGGCCGGCAAGGATGTCTATGTCGAAAAAGTCCTGGGTCACAACCTCCACGAAGAGACCCTGGCCGTGCAGGCGGCCCGCGAGCACCAGCGCGTGGTGCAGATCGGCTTGCAGCAGCGCAGCGGGCCGCATTTCATCGAGGCGGCGGAAATCGTCCGTTCCGGCAAACTGGGCCAAATCACCACCGTCCATTGCTTTAACAACTGGGGCATATACGAAATGTTCCACAAAGGACCGGACGGCCTGGGCAATCCACCCGATTCCGATCCCCCCGAGGGCGTCGATTACGACATGTGGCTCGGTCCCGCGCCCAAACGGCCCTTTAACGTCAACCGCTTCCACATCACCCATTACTTCAACTGGGACTACTGCGGCGGGATGACCACGTCCTGGGGCGTCCATCTTTTCGACATCGTATCCTGGGTTATGGGCCATGAGATCAACCGGGTCTCGGTTTCCGGCGGGAAATATTTCTACAAGCACAACGTCGACACGCCGGACACCTTGGAAGCCGTGTTCGACTGTCCCGGCTACACCATGACCTATTCCCTCCGCCAGGCCAACGGCTATCCCCTGCATGGCGAGGCCGACCATGGCATCTATTTCTTCGGCGCCGAGGGAACCCTTTTCGTCAACCGCTCCCGCTACGAGCACTACACGGAGAAAGACCGCAAGACGCCCGTCATCGGCGAAAACCGGGGGATGGACCTGCAGCACAAGCAAAAATTCCTGGACAGCCTCAAAAGCCGGAAGATCACCGATTCCGATGTCGAAACCGGCCACCTCTCCGGCATCCCCGCCCACCTGGCCAATATCGCCTTCCGGACGGGGCGGTCCATCCAGTGGGACAACCAGAACCAGACCATCCTCGGCGATCCGGAAGCGGCCCGCTATTTGTCCCGCGCGCCCCGCAAGCCCTGGGATCTGATCTGACATCCGCCGGATTTCTCCGGCATGCTTACGAGGAGATCCAATCATGGCCAACATTCACGTGGGACTCAACGCGGAATTTTCCCGCAGTTCCGACAAACCCTTCGAGTGGGCGGTGCAAAAAGCCGCCGAAATGGGATTCAAGTTCTTTGAACCAATGGTCCATTTCGGGCGCGAATTGATGAGCGAGGCGGGCTACTACCATACCGTTTCCATGTTCGACGATCCCTGGCGGATCAAGGAAGCCTGCGTCAAGGCCGGGCTCATCATCTCCGGCCTGCAAGCCCACGGACCCCTCGGGCGCCCCGATGTGCACGGCGAGTACATCAAGATGGCCATCCGCGTGGCCGCGGAAATCGGCGTGCCCGTGGTCAACACCGACGAGGGCATCAAGGCCAAGTGGACCACCGAGGAGGAAGACCACGTGCTGATCAAGTACACCCTGCAGGAAGCGGCCTTCATCGCCGAGCGCCGGGGCGTCAAGATCGGCCTCGAACCTCACGCCCAGTATTCCCGCACCCCGGACGGCCTCGACCGTTTGTATAATCTGGTAAAATCCCCCGCCATCGGCATCAACTTCGATACCGGCAACGCCTTTTTGTGCGGCCATGACGTCTATGCCTGGCTGGAGCGCGTGGCCGGCCGCCTGGTGCATCTGCACGCCAAGGACATCTCCGTTTCGCAGGCGGGGGAAGAACGCGGCAAGGTCACCGGGACCGCCGTGGGCTGCGCCTGCGGGGAGGGCGTGCTCGACTGGGCCCGGATCATTGACATTGTCCGCCGGAAAACTCCGCGCGACATCGTCTTCTCCGTCGAATGCGGCACGCCGGACCAGGCGGCCAAAAGTTTCAAGCATCTCACCGCCCTGCTGGGATGAACGAATCCATACATGGCGGAAGGGCGTGGATCCCCCAATCCACGCCCTCCCGTTCTGGCATCGGCCACATAATGAACTGCTTTTCTTATCGCCGGGACGCGGGTGACGCCGTGCCCGGCAGGATTAATTTCATCCCCGCCCGGAGGCCGCCCGCCATCGGCAAGTGATTGAGTTCCATGATTTTACTGGCCTGGGAAGCCGTTCCATACAGTTTTTCCGCCACTCCCCGCGGCGTGTCGCCCGCTTGCGTGACGTACACACCGGTCAATATCACCTTGTTCACATCCACATACACCTTGCCCGCTTGTTCCTTCACATACCGCTCTACTCTGCGGCGCACCGGCCACGTGGGAACCGCGCCGACTACGTAAATCGATCCCTGGTCTTCACCTACCTGCAGGTCCATTCCCTGAAACTGGGAGTTCTCCCGCACGGCTTGCTCGATCCGTTCCGTCCGCGCGGTGCGGGTCAATCCCGCCATGGGCGAAGGATCGGTGTAAAACGGCAGAGAGGCCAGGATTTTTTTCATCCACGACCGGCTGGCGGAAGCTTTCTCCCCGCCTTCCCTTCCGTTGCCGTTTTCTCCCTGGCTGGTTTTCAGAGACGGTGAAGTCGCCGGAGATTCCTCGCCGGCTTCGTCGGCGGCGGCGGTCTTGCCGGAAGCGTTGCCTAGCGCGGTGAAGGGAGACGCCAGCCATTCGCCGTTCCCGGCGGGCGGCTGAATCCACAGAAAGGCGGCAATCACCCCGGCCACCGCCACCACGGAGAGATGCACCAGATAATTCATCCGCGGCCGCCGCCGGCGTTCCCGCAACCGGACGCAACGTTCCAGCGCCTTGGCCGCGGCCGTGTTGTACGGATCCCGTTCCAGAATCCGGGTCCACAAGTCCTTCGCCTCAGGTATCGATCCCTGCTGCGCGTGGATTTTCGCCAGCAGGTTGACCGCTTCGATCGAATCACCCTCGCCCTGGACCATGGGCGTCAACAACTCCTCCGCCTTGCTCAGCATCCCCTGGCGCGCCAGCATGGCCGCCTTGGCGATGATCAACGAGTTGATGAAGGAATCGTTGCTCATGGAGATTTTCCGTTTCTAACCGGTTCCCCCTCCCGGATGGCAACCGAGCTCCCCGGACTCTCCCGGGGCCGGACACACCCCGGAAATCAGTACCGGGGCATGACTGTGCTGCGCAAATCCCGGATCTCCGTCTGTTCAGCCACAGGCAAGAGCGTGACCAGGCGCCGGACCGCGGTTTCCAATCCGTCCAGATTGTTGTTTTGGATGGCCTGTTTGCCTTGAGCGATCAATTTCTCGGCCGCCCCCGTGTCGCGCATGCCGCCCTGCTTGTCGCACAGATAATTGAAATACTCCACCCAGAAACCGGGATCCTCGGCCAGCACCTGGGTGTGGATTTCGTGCATCTTCTTGATTTTCTGCTTCAGGCCGGCCGTGTCGTGGTTCTCGATAACCTCCTCGATTTCCCGGGCGGTGATGGTCAGCAAGGGCCGCAGGCTGGTGTTGCCCTGGGCGTCCACCGCGGCGCGGGTCTGTGAGATCAGCTGATTCGCCTTTTCCACCAACTCCGGCCATTCGATCAGGTACTCGATGTCATCCAGGGCGCGTTTCAAATCCAGCAGCCGGCTCTGACATTTGTCCGCCGCGTCGCGGTCCACAGGCGAGGCCGCCAGCGACGACTCGATATCGTGCATCATCCGTTCCCGCTCGAGCCGGTCCAGGATGGCCAGGGCTTCGGCGTTGTCCAACTGCTGGACCTTGACCTCCAGCTGATGGAGACGCTCGGTCTCGATGTGCGCGTCGTAAGCCAGGTCCGCCGGCAGAATCTCGGGCTTCTCCAACTGCAAGACCTCTTCGTATTCCTCATCCAAGACGGGAATATAGGCCAGGGTGTGGACCCGCCGCGATTCATCCACGACCACCGTGATTTCGATCTCGCTGCCGGTGGCCATATCCCGCCGCACCGATCCGCCAGTCACCACCAGGTTGCCGATCAGCCGGTTGCGGTCGGCCCGGTTGCGGTCCTCGCCCTCCACCACCGGGATTCGCAGGAAGGTGCCCGTCTCGCCTTTTTTGAGTTCCGTCGTGGTCCGGAACACTTCCCGGCGCCGCGCGGGCAGGTCGCAGCCTTTCTCCATGAAAACCCGCACCTCGTTGTTCGCCAGCGCCACGCCGATGGAATGGATCAGCGGCTGCGCCGAGATCGTGGCCCCCAGGGTATAGGTGAAGCGGTCCGGCATGATCTCCAACAGGCGGCCTTCCCCATCCCGCAACTCGATCAGGAATTCGTTCGGCCGGCCCCGTTCCGCCCGCAAACTGGTCATGAAAGCCCCGTGTGGAGTGAGTTGAATCAATCCGCTCCGCCATTGACTCTTCGATTCCACGAATTCAATGGTCCAACAACTCATGTCTTCGTCCGGCGCTTCCACTTTGCCCGCCACCAACGGTTCGGGATCGTTGTCGATCGGCTTGTATTCCAGGTGGATGAAGTACTGGCCGGTCTTCATCACCGGCCGCGCTTCTTCCTGCAGCCGCTGCGTGCCCGCGAACACCGCCGCGCCGCGCGACACGACCGTGAGGGGATCGATGCGGTAATCCAGTTCGATCTTCAGCCGGCTGGACAGGATCTCCCGCACCATCGGATTGAGCGTCGGGCCGCCCACCAGCAACACCTTGGCGATGTCGTCCGGACCCAGGTTCTCTTCCGCCATCACCCGTTTGCAGATGTTGATCGACCGCTCGATATACGGCTCGACCAGCGGCTCGATGTCCCGCCGCCGCAGTTCATAATCGAACTGCACCCAATCTCCCCGGTCGTCCTGGCAAAGGGGATCGATGTAAATCTGCGTCGCCTCGTCCCGCGACAACTGGATCTTGGCCTCTTCCGCGTGCAGTTTCAGCTTGGCGAACACCGCGCGCCAACGCTCGTTTCCCCTCTCGAAATCGCTCAGGCGGTGCTCCCGCCGCAACGCGGGAGCCAGCAGCTGGTCGACGATCTCCCAGTCGATCAGTTTGCCTCCCAGGTGGTTGTCTCCCCCGTGATTCACCACCTGGATCGATCCGTCCCGCAGGTGAATGATCGCCGCGTCGAAGGTCCCGCCGCCGATGTCATACACCAGCCAGAAGGTCCGGTCGCTTTCGCTTTGGAATCCATAAGCCAGGGCGGCCGCCACCGGCTCTTGCAGCAGGGGAGAGACCGTCAGTCCCGCCAGCCGCGCCGAGCGCGCCGTCGCCTCGCATTGGGGCAATTCGAACGCCGCCGGCACGGTGATCACCGCCGCCGCTATCTGCTCGCCGTTGCGTTGCCGCACGTCGTCCCGCAGCGATTTCAACACCTCCGCCGACAAGTCCTCCGGTTTCATCGCCCGCCCGCTGCGTTTGAAGGTGTAGAGTTGCGAAGTCCCCATCTGCAACTTGAATTCGCTGAACGCGTTATCCGGATCGCACTCCAGCTGGTTCTTGGCCCGCCGTCCCACATAGAGACGTTCTTTCTTGTCCAGCCAAACCACCGACGGGGTATAGTTCTGCCCTTCGTTGTTCTCGAACACCTTGACCTCGGTCCCCTCCAGCAACGCGATGCTGCTGTTCGTCGTCCCCAGGTCGATCCCGTAATCGATCGTGGTCCTCATGATGCGGATCCCTCCCTGACTCTCGTGGAGATCATCCTTCGGGTCTCCCACCCCGCTTTCGCGCTTCCCCCCGCCTGATCCTCCGCGGCCCGCCTTACCGGGTCTCCGGTGGCCGGTCCGGCTTCCCCACCACCACTTCCCCCATCTGAATGATCTTGCCCTTATAGTAAATCGTCGGCTTGATTGTCTCGATCACCTGTTCCTGGGGCAGATCCGCCCGCACTTCGAAGGTCACGATTTTCAGGGCCTCTCCCCCCGTGATTCTCTCGCCCGTGTGGCCGCGGAACTCGATGCCCGCCTGCCGCAGCACATCGCGGGTTGATTCCAAAAAGCGCAACGCGCTGCGGATCTCCTTGCCCGGCGCCTCGATCGTGTTCAGCCGGTTCTCGATGCGGAACAATCCGTTGCCGGTCTCCACCAGGAACCGGAGCAAATCCTTGTTGTCCCCGTTGGGCGATTTCAGCAGCCGGATGTAGTCGTCCGCTGAATCTAAGACATTCGCGGGCCACAGGGGCTGGGAAATCCGGAACTCCTTGGGAAACCGCAGTTGCCGTAAACTCTCAAACATGATGCCCCATCCTCGATTCCGGTTTACCGGACATGCTCAGGCTTGCAGTTCATGGGCCATTCCCGTTCCATCCATTGCTGAATGCCGGGATATTCGTATTTCATCGCTTCCGGTTTGATCCCTTCCGGCGTAAGCCACCGCGCCACGGAGCGGCCCATCAGCCATCCCGCGTACAGGCCCGCGCTCACCGACGCCAGCACGCACGTGAACGCCAGGGGATTGGGCGCGCTCTTCATCAACG
>JBHGBC010000259.1:0-5555 GCA_041946805.1 bacterium | reverse complement strand
GATCATTTCGAAGAGATGCGAACCGGCGATCGGAAAAAAAGTACGCACTTGCCGGATGAACCAAAAAAATTACTATCACATCACATTGCCGCATACTGGATCTGACTCGGTTCCCTTGTTTCCCAGGATGGGACCGTTGAGAGAAACCAATGACAGCCGGGCACGGCCCCGCCGGCGCGCCGCACGGCGGGATTCCGTGAATACTCAATGCAATTCCGCGTCCGGCACCCGGGTGGACGCGTCGGGGACCGGTTTCAGCCAATCTTCGCGGATTTGCCGGGCCAGCGGAGATGGATCTGGGGATTCCACTATCTCGTAGGGCACAAACACAGTATCTTGGAGAACCACCATTTGTCCCCGGGCCAATAAATCGGCGGGACGCCCCGCTTTATCCGCCGGCGATAAAACCTCGAGAGGGGGAACTGGAATAGGCCATTGCTCTTCCCAGAACAGATCCCATGATATGGGAGCAGCCGGGAGGGCAGCAGCCGGGGACGGGGCCTGAGGCCGCAGGATCAGCCCGGCGTAGGCCAAATAGGTCTCGAAGGGGATATCGCCGGTGGTGGCAATCCACTCCGTGTAGAAATTGTGCCAATCCGAGCCAGTGGTATCGGACAATGCTTGCAGCACATCGGCGGTGGTGAATCCGCGCCCGGGGGCGTAGTACGAATCCGCCGCGGTATTGCTGTACTGCCGCTGATACAGGAGATGGAAGAAATCCTCGAACGTCTTTTGGTTGGCGGTGCGTTGGCGGATCTCCAGGTCGATACACAAACCAAGCAGTTCGCCCGAGAGGTAGTAACTCACCCAGGTTTTACTCCAATCCGATTGATTGGCGGCTAAATTCACCGGCGTGAGCCAAGTATCGAAACTGGCGCTCTCCGGGCTGCGTTCGTGGATTCCCGGTGAAAAACGGAAAGTCGAAATATTGGAGGCCAGGCGGGTGTAAAGTTGTTGACGTGTCCACAAGCCGCAACGCACCATGATCATATCCGCCAAGTAGTTGGAGACGCCCTCGGCGAACCACAGCAGGGATGTATAGGCTTCCCGCGAATAATCGAACGGTCCCAGCCCCTGGGGGCGCAGGCGCTTGACGTTCCAGGCGTGGGCCAACTCGTGCGCCGTGACCCAGAGGGTCAAATCCATGGCCGCTCCGGTGTCGCTCAAGAGATGGCGGCGGGTGAGCTGGCATCCGTTGAAATGTTCCATGCCCACCGAATTGGAGGCATCGGGCCGAAAGTGGAAGAAGAAGGTATAGCGGGGTGTGTCCAGCGGCCCCAGCATGGCCTGCGTGGTGGCTTGCATGGCCCGGATTTTCTGGACGAAATCGGGAATGAGCGGGGCGTCCGCGTTGGTTTTCAAGATGCAAACCCGGTATTCGGTATCGCCGGATAAAAACGATTCCATGAAAAATTCCCCCAGCTGAACCAGTTCGTCGATCAGGAGATCGTAATTCGGGAAACGAAAACGAGTCTGACCAAGACCGCCCGTGCTGGAGAGAATCCGCCACCCGGGGGGAACTTCGACCTCCAGGAGGACCGGCTGGTCCTTATGCCCCACGGGGTACATGTACAGGCTGCTGCCCGCCAGGAAGGCGTGGAACTCGTTCACCTGCGAGTACGCGCCATTCAGAATGTTGGCGAACACCCTGTACCGCGCCGTGATCCGTGACGCGCCGCGGGACGTCACCCGCCAGGTATGCTTGTCGGTCTTCTCGTGCGGCAGCGGGCCGGACGGGCTTTCCGCCGAAAAGCCGCTGACCATGCGGGCAAAATCGAGGATCAGGTACAGGCCGGGTGACCAGGCCGGCAACTGCAAATCGAGAACATCTTGTTCGAGTCCGTCCAGATCGATCTGGACATAGAGGTAATGGCTGGCGGGTTCAGGCAGAGAAACCCGGTAGGTGATCTCCAACGCCGGGGAAACCAACGGCTGGAGGCCGAAGAACAGGAAGCACGCGAACCCCCGCCACGGTTTCGTATTCACTCCGGCCTCCATTTTGGTTCCAATTATTGTGTCATTTCATTTTATTTGGCTCATCGGGCAAGTGCGTACTTTTTTTCCGATCGCCGGGTCGCATCTCTTCGAAGTGATCGATGAAAACCACCCCCAAAATTCCCTCTCCTTCCGGGAGAGGGCTAGGGTGAGGGATTTTTTGTAGGGGCGGACCTTGGCCTCAACCCTCATCCCGGAGTAAATGAAATCGATTTGACCTCATTATGTACGCAATTCTCGGATGAACCTATGATTTGGTGAAGTAATCGATGACAAACACATCCTTGATCAACCCGCTCAAGGATTTGCCGAATTCCTTGTGGGCGGGATGGGGCAGATAGGCGTCGCGGTCCTTGGCGCTTTTGAAAGTCAACTGAAAACAATGCGTGAATCCCTTGTTAAGGCCCTCGGGACTCATGTTGGCGCCGCACTCCATGTCGACGATGAAGGGGATCTTGTTGGGCAGTTCCTTGAAGGCGTCGACCACGGCCTGGATCTGCTCCGGTTTCGCGTCATCCTGAAACGCGAAACACACAATGTGCCGGACCAATCCATTCTGTTCCTTGTGAAAATCAGGATTGTCGGCCGCGAAAGCCAGCGCGAGAACGCCTAACACCACCAGTGAGGGGACCACCCATTTCATCTGGCTCATGGGAAAAACCTCCAGTCGGATAGAAAAAATCGGCCGGATAACCGGCTTGAACATGGCGTCAACCTATCACTTTCGCGGAGGCATGACAAGCGGAAGCACGCCCGCCCCTTACGCGCTCGGCGGTTGTTCCCTGCGCGTAAACAAGCAGCGGCCGACCACCCGGGCGATGCGCCAGGAATCAACCACCGGCCGCCAAGATGACCGCACCGACGATTCGGGCGTGTAGATGCACCGGATATCCACCTCCTCGATCCGCATCCCCGACTTGTGGGCCAGGATCACCATTTCGGTTTCCAAGGCGAAATGGGTGGAGGAAACCCGGGGCAACAGCCGTTCCAGGGCGGAGCGGGTATACAGCCGGAAGCCGGATTGGATGTCCCGGATCCGGCAGCCGGTCAGCCACCCGATGAGTTTCGAGGAGTATTTGTTGGCCCAACGGCGGCGCGCCGGACCGGCGGGGAGGTCGAAGTCCCGGCGGCCAATGACCAGATCGGCCCGGGTTTCGCGGAACCGTCCCAGCAGGCGGGGGAGATCGGCGGGATCGTGCTGCCCATCGCTGTCAAGCGTTGCGACGAGAGACCACCCGGCCTGCGCCAGCAGGTGTTCGAAGCCCGCGATCAGGGCCGCCCCCTTGCCCCGGTTATCGGGCCAACCGAGAATTTCGGTTCCGCACTCGTTCAGGCATTCGGCGGTGTCATCTTGGCTGCCGTCATTGACCGTGAGAATGAGGGAAGCGTACGGGCGGCATCCCGCGACGACCGCGCGCACCGACCGGCCGCAATTGTAGCAGGGGATCAAAACGGCGAGAGCGTCAGGTGGGGGTGTCAAATCAGCCATGAGGCATTGTAGGGGATTTTGGATACCGCGCAAACACCGCCGGCCGGTTCAAGGCCGCGGCGCCGCCCCCCAAGCGGATGCCACGGATTAGGGGGATTCCATCCAAATCCGAATCACCATGCGATTTCCCATCAGAGAAGTTGAAGAAGATTATAATTATGATATAATTTATCCGTTTTTTCTACGGATTTTCCGTTAAAAACGATAGAAAATTATGAGCTCACTCTAATGTTGATCGAATTCGCCGTCACCAATTTTCGTTCCATCCGGGAGACGCAACGCTTGACGATGGCCGCAAGCAATAAGGATAAACAGTTGCCAGATCATGTATTCACCCCCCCTGCGCCCCGGCTGTCCAACACCAAATTGTTGAAAAGCGCGGTTATTTATGGAGCCAATGCCTCGGGGAAAAGCAACTTGTTCAAAGCCGCGCAATTCATGCGATGGTTTGTGGTGGTATCCGCGGCGCATTTAAAACCGGGCGAAGGCACTGGAGTGACGCAATTTCGCCTGGATCCGGAATGGGTGAACCGTCCTGCTGAATTTGAAATCGAATTCATTCAGGATTCCGTGCGATACCGGTATTATTTCGCGATTGATCAGAATCGAGTGTATGAGGAAGGCCTCATCGCTCATCCTCAAGGGCCGCCACAGCGGTGGTATACCCGATCGTTCAATCATGATTCGGGCCAGTATGAATGGAACTTCAGCCAAAAATTTTTCAAGGGGGAGAAAAAAAGCCTTCAAGAGAAGACGCGTGACAACGCTTTGTTTTTGTCAACCGCCGCCCAATTTAACCATGCGCAATTGAAACGGGTTTATCAGTTTTTCAAAGACCGTTTTCGGTTCATCGATTATTCCAACCGGCCCATCAATCCCATGACCACCGTCCGTATCATTCGAACGGATGAAAAAATCAAACAGAACATTACGAATTTATTACGGAATGCCGATTTCGGAATTTCCGATTTCTCTTTGAGAATCATTCAGCCTGACGAACTAAAATTGCCGGAAGATTACCCTCAAAAGGCAAAAGAGGAAATCATACAAAAGGCGAGGGAAGGTAATTTTATTGATATTGATTTGCTGCACACCGGCAGCAACCCGGAATCACCAATAACCATTGATTTTGAAGAAGAAGCCACAGGCACCCAAAAATTTTTCTCCTTGCTGGGTCCGTTGTTGGAAGCTGTCCGGTACGGTTCCGTCCTTTGGATCGATGAATTGGGATCCCAGATGCACTCGCTTTTGATCCGCAAGATTGTCGAATTGATTCATTCGCCAGAAGCCAATCTCCAAACAACCCAACTCGTTTTTACAACCCATGACACGACCTTGTTGGATACAAATTTCTTCCGGCGTGACCAGATTTGGTTCATGGAAAAGAATCCCGAAGGGGCAACCATCCTGTATCCCCTGACCGATTATAAACCCCGGCAGGATGAAGCCTTGCAGAAGGGCTATTTGGCGGGGCGTTATGGAGCCATTCCGTTTCTGGAAGGATTTTCATTCGAATGACGGCCCAGCGAAAACCGCATCGAGTCACTCGCTTCCAACGCGAAGCACCCAAATATTCCGGCGACCATTTACTCATCGTGTGCGAGGGAAGCAAGACAGAACCTGGATATTTCAAAGGATTAAAGAATCATTGGCGGTTACACCCGGCGCAGATAGTGATCGTAGGCCCGGAAGAGGGGAACGCGCCCATCAGTATCGTGGAGTATGCCCTGGCCCGAAAAAAAGAAAACTTGAAAGACTCGAAAAAACAGAAAGATATCCGCTTTGATGAAATATGGTGCGTGTTTGATCACGAAGGGATCCACGAACATCCCAGTCTTGTCCAGGCCATCAATAAGGCCCAAGCGAACCATTTGAAAGTGGCTCTATCCATCCCCAGCTTCGAATTTTGGTATTTGTTGCATTTTGAATATACCACGCATCATTTTTCATGTTGTGACGATTTAATCGACAAATTAAAAATATATCTTCCTAATTATGAAAAATGTACGACTCCCTCTGGGTGTCTGATCGATCGATTGAAGGATGCGTATAAAAACGCGGAGATACTCAG
>JBHGBC010000258.1:0-5587 GCA_041946805.1 bacterium | reverse complement strand
CGACCGTTCCGCGATCGTCCGGGGCATCGCCCGGTACGGCGAGTTGACGCTCGATCCGGGTGGAACCAGCCAAATTGTAAATTACCCTGACGAAGAACAAGTTTATTTCATCCTGGAAGGACATGGTCTTTTGCAGTACGGCACGGAAAAGGCACCGGTGAAGGAAAACGATTTTATGTATCTGCCCGCTGGAGTAAGCCACGGGATTTCGAATCCAGCCACCGCGCCCTGCCGGTTGCTCGTGATGGGCTTCAAGATTCCCCCGGGTACTCCAACGCCTCCCGCGCTCCCCCTGCAGATGGCGAATGGGGACGACGTGGCCTGGACCCCCACGCATGGGCCCGGTTCGTTGTTCAAACTCCTGATGGGAAACACCGACAGCCGGCGGGATAAATTAGCCTGCGCCCAGGTGCTGACGAGTTTGTTCATCATGGAACTGGCGCCCGGGATCGACAATCAACCGCACCATCACGATACGGAAGAAGAGATCTATTTCATTTTGCGGGGGCATGGCGAGATCTTAACGGGTGAAGGACCGGCCGGACTCGGAGGACGCTACCCGGCCCAACCGGGTGATGCCTTCTTTTTCCGTTTGAACGCCACCGTGGGATTCGCGCGCGGCGCGGGAGATGTAAATCCCCAAATATTAGCGGTGCGATCCTTGTATCCATTCCGTCAACAGAAATAACCCTCCCTGAGTGATTTTCGATTTGGAAAAAGTGGCTGATTCAGTCCCGTAATGAATGTGAGTGACACCGAGGACCGTTTAAAAAGAATTCCCTCACTCTGATCCTCTCCTTGAGGGAGAGGGGATTTTGGGCTGGTTCTATACGATCGACCCGATTGTAAAACGACCGGACATTTTAATACGGACTATCTTGCCGGATAAACGGAAAAGGAGAAAACACCGATGAAATTCGAGCGGGAAAAGCGAATGAACCGGCGGACCTTGTTACGCCATGGTGCGGCCGCGGCCTCGTTTACCCTGGCCTGGCCATTTCTGGAGAAAAACGCCGATGCCCAAGCACCCAGCTCCAGTGAGGTCAACAAAAACTCGGCGCCCAGTCAATTAAAAATCACCGATATGCGGGCGTGCACGGTGGCCTCGAATTACGATTACCCGATTATTCGTATCGATACCAACCAGGGTATCTCCGGCCTGGGCGAAGTGCGGGACGCGGGGATCAAAGGCCTGGCTTTGGTTCTGAAGCCCCATCTGGTGGGGAGGAATCCGCTGCAGATCGAACCGATCCTGGACCGCATCCGCCGTTTCGCGGGTCATTACCGGTTTGGCGGTGGTTACAGCGCCATCGATATGGCATTGCACGACATTGCCGGTAAAGTGTACGGGGTGCCGGTTTGGCGGCTGCTGGGCTCCAAGTACCGGGACAAGGTCCGCATCTACTGCGACACACCGGGCAGTAAGGATCCCGCCGTTTTCGCGGAGCGGTTGAAACGGCGTAAAGCCATGGGTTTCACCTTTTTCAAAATGGACCTGGGAACCCACCTGGTCGCGGATCAATCCCAAGCCGTCAACGACAACGGCTCGGCGACCGAAAAGGGATTGAAACTGTTATGCGAATATGTTGCGGCGGTGCGGGAAGGGATCGGGTATGACGCGCCTTTGGCCGCCGATCATTTCGGACGCTTGTCCGTGAACGACTGCATCCGCTACGCCCGGGCGTTTGAACCCTACCAGTTGGCCTGGGCGGAGGATTTTATCCCATTTCAGGATTGGCGAGGATACCAAACAATTTCCGAAGCCACCACGACGCCGATCCTGACCGGGGAAGACGCATTCGGGCTGGAGGAGGGATTTCGTGACCTGATCGAGAATCACGCCGTCGATATCATTCATCCCGATCCGGAAACGGCGGGAGGCATCCGCGAAACGAAGCGCATCGCCGATTATGCCGCCATTCATGGAATCCCCACGGCCATCCACTTCGCCGGTTCCCCCGTCGGCTGTATGGCATCGGTGCACGCGATCGCCACCATCAAGAACTTCATCGCCATGGAAAATCATGCCGTGGATATCCCTTGGTGGTCCGATCTGGTCACCGGCATCGCAAAACCCATCGTCAACAACGGGTATATCGAGGTTCCTGAAGCGCCCGGCTTGGGTGTGGAATTGAACGAAGAGGTAGTGAAAGAGCATCTGAGGGAACCGGGGTATTTCGAGCCGACGCCCGAATACGACCACTACATTTTGGATGATTTCCGGATCCGGGGACCGTATCCCCATCTCGATGAATACGGCAACCCTGTGAATCAATAAGATCCGAATCCATCGAAATTAGTTGACTTATCAAAAATACTATCCATATTTGAAGATAGTTTTACGAGGGAGGGCAATAGTTAACCCATATTCGTCACGTTTTTTCGTAAGTGGTTGATTTCATTGAACCGGGCCTTGAAATTCGGCACTACGAAACCCGTTTGGATTTGCCAAAGCGATGGCGGCGGAAGAAATCTTCCAGGTTCAATTTCTGATAGAGGGCCTGCTGGTGCGGTTCGGGACGCGTCGCGCGGCGGACCGCGTAGACGTCCCCGTGGCTCCCCGGCAGGATCACCGTCACCACCTGATGCGTGCGCAGTTCCTTGCGGAACGTGCTCCATAAGCGGCACTCCCCCTGGCGGCGCAGGGTGGTCTCGATCGCGTGCAGCAGGTGATAGGCCAGCACGCCCAGAAAGATATGCGCCTCGCTCCGCTCCCCGCGGTTGGTGCGCAGCAGGAAGTTCCATCCAGGGCGGCACATTCCGCGGCGGCCTCCTCGGAAACGCTCCACACCAGTCGGGGCGAACCGTTTTCTTCCCCCACGTCAATGGCGTAGAAGCGCACCACCCGGGGATACCGTTCGCGCAAGCGCCCGACCGCCTCGTGAATTTTCTCTCCCGAGCGCAACCGCCCCGAGGCCACGTGCCGGGCCAATTTCTCCAGCGCCCGTCCCATCCGTTCTTCGAACCGCCGGCGGATGGCCGCATCTTTCTCCCTGCGCCCTTCGCTACGGCAGAGGATGTAAAGTTCGCCGTTCTTTTCCACCCGCTGGATTTCTACCTGGCTGCGGGGCGCCTGCGGCTGGGTCGGCGGACCGGGGCGGAGGATCTCCTCCCACGGGCCCGTCCGAAACTCCTCCCGCCACGGGTCCCGCTCCCCGGGCTGGGCTGCCCCCTTGGCCAGGTTGGTGAGGCCGGATTTAGCGGGTGTTGGAGCCCACACTGATGACGCCAGTCCACATGTTTGGGGCCAGCGAAAGTCAAGCAGCGTTTCACACGCTTCAACGATAGCGCAATTCTGGATCTTAGTCATCTAGCCTGTCCCATCTTTCCCAACGCTGAAGGTCCAGCCTCCTCAGTGAATCCACGGGCCTTCAGGTACTTGTACAATCCTCCACGAATCCTTCCCGCGACGGGCACCCACAAGAATAATAGGCTTATGCTAACGATAACAACGAGTTGGCCGACAGCGTAGAGTGGCGGCTGTTGCAGCCACCGGCAGACCGACAAGAAAGCTGTGACAGGAGCACAACATGAAGACGTACACATACACGCTCAAGAGGGGAATATCCCCTTCAAAGGCATTTCAGAAGAAGAAACTGGCTTCCTTTGCCGTCAATGTAGGCACCAAATGCGGCCATTCCTGTCTCTACTGTAGCACAGGTACAATGCTGCGAATGCACGAATCGTTTAAAGCGTGCGGAGAGAGCCCCTTCGAGCAGGGGTATGCGATTGTAGATCCATCGTCACCTGACCGGGTCGCGCTCGATGCTAAACGAATTCTCAAACGCGGCCTGATACAGCTTTGCACAACCGTCGATGCGTGGTCCCCCGAGGCTCAGCAGTACCAACTCGGATACAGGTGCCTGAAAGCCATTTTGACCGAACACAATTGGACGATTCGAGTCCTCACGAAGAACGCGAACGTAGAGCATGATTTCAGCTACATTAAGCAACACAGAAACCGTGTACTCGTGGGACTGAGCATCACCGCGCCGCCGGACAAGACCGAGATTATTGAGATCCTTGAACCCCATGCGTCTGGCATAGCCGAGCGGATGTCGGTTTTGCGCACAGCCTCCTCCATGGGACTGCGAACCTACGCCATGTTCTGTCCGCTTCTTCCTGCGATCTCGGATGCGCCCCAACAGATCGATGAGTTGGTTCGGTTCGCCGTTGAGTGCAATGCGGAAGAGATATTCGTCGAACCCGTTAATCAGCGCGGTCCAGGTCTGAGGCTATGTCAGGAGACGTTGGAACTCCGGGGCTACGATGAACCAGCACAGGCGATCCGTTCTATTCGGACAGGGAACGGCTGGTCACATTATGTGGTTGAACTGCTTAAGAATACGCAGAGGAGTGTTCGGAAGTATTCCGAGATTTCGAGACTGAGATTCCTGCTCTATCCCAAGAGGCTGACTGCTCAGGACCTAGTGGCTGTCTCTCACGATCCCGAGGGGATCATCTGGCTATGAACGATTCTGCAAATACATCGCGAATGGAGAGTACCGCTGCTCTGGCTACCTGAGGCCATTGTATATCTCGGACTCGACAGACTCGGTCTTGCGAGACCCGACAAGGCCATATGCTAATGGCGGTCGAAAAGTGAATATAGGGCGGTCGAAAAGTCGGATTCTCTTCTTGGTTTTTTTCCCGTTTGATTCCAACAACTCAAAATGAACGGATTTACGAATGTCGAACAGTCTAGCTGAGACTTGCTTGAAATCCCATTGAAAATCTTCCCGCTTAGTTAGAAAGAAAAAGCGTGGAGGAATGTCATGTCCGACCCCGTGCGATCGTTCGATATTCAGTCGCTCCGTTATCTCGCGGAATTTCGGGTTCTTTCGGTGAGACAATTGGCCGTTCTGGAGAATGCCAACGTCCGTTCCGTCCGGCGTCGATTGGCCTCTCTGGATCGGCAAGGATTCATCACCAAAAGGGTGAGAATTCGAAACGGCGTGCGGGGAAAACCAGAACATATTTTCCACGTTACTCCTCGGGGCCTAAAACTCATGCAATCGGAGGGGCTTGGGGATTTCACCTTCCACCGTCAGCTCATTCCATGGGAAAATAAAATCAACGTAGAGCATCAATTGAGCGTCAATTGGGTTTTGATTTCCGCCCAACTTTTAGAGCGCTACACGGAGTTGGAAGTCCGCTGGTTGTCGCGTTTTTCTCTGTCGACGCCTTACGGCAAAAAACAGAGGGAATTTTCCGATGCCTTTCCTCCAATTCGAAATGGTTATGATAATACCCCTTTCGTGCCGGATGCGGTTTTTACGATAACCGATTCGGCATCCTCCAAAACGCTGTTGTTTTTCGTCGAAGTCGACCGGGATACGGAATCCTTATTCAGTCACAATCCCAATCAAAAAACCGTCGGGAAAAAACTCCTCCAGTATCGATCCTTTCTCACCTCGCAAGCCTACAAAAAGTACGAGGCAATCTTTCAGGCGCAATTCAAGGGTTTCCGACTGTTGTTGGTCTGCACTTCTTCCCCACGATTGTCCGCTCTTTGCCGATTGGTCACCGGGATGGAATCCGCCGACTTTGTTTGGTTGACTACCGAAGCCTCCCTATTGGATCATGG
>JBHGBC010000257.1:0-5748 GCA_041946805.1 bacterium | reverse complement strand
CGGGCGGATGCCCTCGGCGTGGCGGACAAATTCAACGAGTGGAGCAACGGGCGGCGGGCGCCCTTGATCATCCGGACGGATCTTCCCGCGGGCGATTGGCGTATCGAATCCAAGTACACCCTGAAGGACGCCTTCACCTGGTCCAACTTCCACGCGGGCCTGGTGGTGGGGTACAACGATGGAACCGACACCAATGTCACCGGGGATGAATACCTGTTCGGATTCTTCGAAAGCGACCTGCGGATGGAATTGACCAACCAGGATACGATCAACATCCTGACATATCACAATTACACGGACGAGAACGACTGGATTCAGTTCATGCTGGATGGTAACGTCCAGGCAACCCTCGCCGTGACCAAACGCGGCAATGAGCTGATCTTCAGCGCCCAGTTGCCTAACCGCACGTGGCAACTGGTTGGAGCGCCAGTGACCGAAACCCGGACTCCCACCCGGATCGGGCTGTTCATGAAGACCACGGGCGACAACTACGTGGAAGCGGCGTACGAATATTTCACCCTCAGCGCCATCAATCCCTTCACGGCGGTGGATGCTTGGGAATTGTATTAAACCAGTTGGTCGATGCGCATTCGGAGCCCGGAATAAGATACTTTATTCCGGGCTCTTTTTTTTAGGCTCTTCCGGCAAGTGCGTACTTTTTTCCAGATGGCTTGTTGACCTCTCTATGAGTTGATCGGTGAGATCCACTCCCCATAGTCCCCTCTCCCTCGGGGCTAGGGTGAGGAAAGTTTCATGTCACTCGATAACACAGCTATTCCTCCACAAACCGATCAATCCCACCCGCCTAGAATCGTAGGGGCGCGTTGCAACGTGCCCCTACTACGGTTCTGGATTTCTACCTTGAAGTAAGGTGTTGGATCTCCGCTTTCACGGGAATGACATCATCACTCCTGAACTGTCTACCCTCATTCCCACCCCGCCAGCTGCAGGATGTCCCCCCGGCTTTGGGCGCCGTTGGTGGGATTGTAGGGCAGGAACGGTAAATCACTTATTCCATCCGGGCCGGTCTGCACCACCCAATACGAGGTTTTGGGCAGTTTGAGTTTCACCTGGTAGGATTTCACCGCTAAGATTGTTTCATTCGATGGATGATAATATCCGGGTACTTCCACATGATGCGGTTGGATGGTTTCCACCAAGGGATCATTCTGGAAAATACCCCGCACCCAGTTTTCCAATTCTTCCCGCGTGGCGGTGACGCTGGGGATTTCGGCTTTGGCAATGATCTCCTGTTCGTACCATTTCATCGGGAAATTGATTTCGGAATGATCGCCGGGATTCACCTCGGTTTTTGTTTCATCCAGGTAGAATCTCTTGTTCACTTGATGCCGGGCGAGGTAGGCCTCGACCAACTGTGTATTGTTTCTATCCGGTAATAAATTCACGGTCCATTGAAACTGTTTGTCGAATTGGTCAGCGAATTCCTCACTGGAAAGCCACGCGCCTTTCGTGTCCCGTTGGCACCGCCCCCAGAAGGCGGCGGTCAAGGCGGCCATCCGTTGCCGGGCCACCAATAAACGAGTCAAGGCATTCGTTTGATAATACGGTTCCGCGAACAGGGTGCAAAAGCGGGAGGCGGCGTACACCAGCGGCGGAAAGCGGCGCGCGTTGTCCGCCGAAAGCAGGGGATCCGATTCATAAAACCAGTCCGGCAGGTTTTGCATCCGTTTACGCATGGCGGGAAGCGTGGTCCATTTCTCCAACAGCGCGGCGGTTTTCCTAGAACCCCGCTGCTTGAAGAAACGGGCGTAACGATCATCCCAAAAGACCAGGGCCTTGGGGATGCCGCGCAATTGTTCGATCCGCCAATCCGGGATCAATCCGATTTCGTGATACAAATCATCGATCTTGGGCACACGCTGGGGATCGGGTACGCCATTCAACATGAGGATGGCGGCGAAGGTATCGGGCCGGTAGAGCCTGCCCGCATAGTCCGAGTAATCCGTCCAAAGGATGTTTTCGACATACGAAGGGAAATACCATTCCTCCGGTTTGAATTGCCGCAGCGCGGCGAGGATCTTCTGATTGTCCTCCGGGCCGGGATTGGTCCACAAGACGGTGTCAAATCCGTCCAGGCCGATTTCGATCACCATGGTCCGCATGAGTTGTTCCCACGCCACGGGCGAAAACCGGAGCGCGTCTCCCAGTCGGATGATATCCACCAGCCGGGTGATGGCCTGGTCCCGGTTGCCATGCATCCAGTCCCGCAGGGCGAGTTGCTTCATCCCGTTCGCTTTTTGCGTAATGATGGAACTCCAAAAGGAATTCAACGCCGTCGTCGCAAAGTAAATCTCGCCCGGCGCGGCCAGGTAGGGCCCTTTTTCGAGCACGGGAGGGAGTTGGACCGCCCACTCTTCCGCCCGCTTCAGGCGGGATTGATACCATTCCGGCGCTTCCGGCACGGCGAGGATAGCCCCCGCGTTGCCCACCAGGTTTTCCACCTGGTTCAGTTCGTCGAAGACGGAGACTGCCTGGGAGCGGTCATCACCCAAGTTGAACGTGGTGTATGGATCACTCCCAAGCAGATCCCTATACCCTTGCTTGGTTCCCGGCCCGTATTTGTCCCACAGCGTTTGATTGAGCAGAGTGGCCAGTTCGAGGGCCTGCTCCCGCTGCCGGTTCGCGACGCGCCGCTCGTGCCAGGTGCTCAGCGCCAAGAGGCAGACGGTCAGGACGATGATCAGCTCCATTCCCCGCTTGGTATAGGTTTTCATGGATCGGCTCCTTATCCCATGCCCACATTGATGTTCGTCACCAGGTACAGCAAGTCTTTCCAGCCGGTCTTGATGAGCAGGATCACCGCCGCCAGCGTGAACAGGTAAATCCGGCCCGCGTAGAGCAGCCGCGCGCCCGCGCCGCCGGTCAGGACCAGCCGGTCGGTGGCCATCCGCGCCGCCGCCAGGGAGAGGCCTATAACCAGCAAAAACAGACTCCAGGCATAGAGGGGGAAAAAGGGGATGGGATTCGCGTCATACTGGTTGGGAAACGGCACTGAAGCCGCCAGGAAGACGGGAAACTGCATCCAGAACAAAAGCCCCAAGGGCAGGATCGTCATGGGCAAGGCCAGGAAGAAGGCGTAGATGGAATTCTGCAAGACCAGGGTGGCCATCACCCCGCAGACGTAAGCCGCCAGGGCGATGCCGAACAAAGCCCCGACGACGGACACCAACACGAGAACGCCTTCCCGGATATCATGGGGCATCCATCCGCTCCGGTAATAGCTCTCATTGAGGAACACGGCCAAGCCGGCCAGGGACCACACCAACGCCGGGATGCCCATCAGCAGCAAACCATGCCCGAATTTCACCCCGAAAAATTCCCGCAAGGGGATGGAATGCTGATACAAGACGCAGTGGATACCGTCTTTCTCCCGCGCGGTATAGATCGACACACCCACACCGATCGAATACAAGATGCACGCAGAGCCCATCAAAACAAGCCAACCGTCTCGAACCGAAGCCGATAGCACCATACTGCCGATCAGGACGGCCGCCAACAGCAGCGCGAGCGCCAGAAACGCCCGCATCTCGCGCCGTTGCTTGCGCAGCAGCAGGGTGAAGCGCGGCTGCTCCCACATCATCCCGCGCCGCCAGACCGCGGAGGACAAGGCCCCCGCGTAGCCCGCCGCCGCCAGGCCGAAGAGTGTGACATACCGCCAAATCTGAAGGGTTTTGCTCTGGTAAACCGAGACTCCCCAGAGCCCCAGGTAAATCACCGCCAGGCCGGTCAGAATCACGGTGATGGACTGGTTCAACACCGCCGACAAGGGCAGGCCGAGCAAGTAGGCCAAGAGCGTGTTCAACACCAGCGACGATCCCACCCAGTCGTCGTAGTTCCAGATCATGATCCCCAACATATTGAAAAACAGGTGCCACACATATTGGATGAGGAGGATCACCACCAGGATGGCCAGCCCCGCCGCGATTTTTTCCAGATGGATCTGCTGCCGGGACACGGGCAGGCGGCGCAGCAGCCAATCGTTCTGCCCTTGCCGTTCTTCCGCCGACCATTGGCACGCCGCCAGCAAGGCCATCAGCACGTTGATGGCGAGCTGCAGTTTGGGAAACCATTCATACAAAGGAACATCAAAGGATCCCTTACTGCCGGTCCATTGCGCCATCACAGCGTTGAATCCCGGCACGGCCGCCATCAACAACGCCTGGATAGCCAAAACACACCCCATCTGCCCCGCCAGAATCTTGAAATCCTTTTGGAAGATCGCGAAGGGTATCTTTCTCCACGTTACCGGAGAGACATTCTCCGGAACGGGAATCCCCTGTGGCTCCATGGTTTGCGTCAGGTTGGCTTCGTTCATGATCCCACCAGGTCGACGAAGATATCTTCCAGCGTCATGTCTTCCACGATCACGTTGACCGCGCCGGTTTGGGCGGTCAGCGCCTCCGGCGTCCGTTGCGGGTCGAACTCGCGGCAGGTGAGCATCGCCTCGCGCCCGTTCACCCGCGTGACCATCGCCTGCTCGATGCGCAGATTCCCGGGGACCTGTTCCGCGAACACCAGCCGCACCCGTTTCATCCGCCGCTGCAGTTCATCCAGCCGCGTCACCATTTCCACGTTGCCCTCGCGGATGAAACAGACGTGGTCCAGTAGACCGGAGAACTCATTGACCAGATGTGACGAGACCAGGATGGTGCGCCCGGTCTCCTGAAAGCGGGCCAGAATGGTTTCGATGAAATTACGCCGCGCGGCGGGATCGAGGCCGCCGGTGGGCTCGTCCAGCAACAACATCTGCGGTTCGAAGGCCAGCGCCAGCAGCAGCGAGAGCTTGGCCCGCATGCCCTTGGAGAGATTCTTGATGACCGCGTCGCCCTGCAGGCGGAACTCGGCCAACAACGAGGAGCACAAGGTCCAGTTCCAGGTGTCATGATAAGACGCCACCAGTTCGACCAGTTCGTTGATCCGCATCCAGTCGTAAAATCCCTGGATCTCGGGCACATAGCCCACCCGCGAGCGGACTTCGAGGCCGTGCCGGGCGGGATCGCAGCCCAGCACCGTCATTTGGCCGGTGGTGGAGGGCAGCAAGCCCATGATCATGTTGATGGTGGTCGACTTGCCGGCCCCGTTGGGACCCAGCAGGCCGAACACCGATCCCGTGGGCACCTTGAGGTTCATGTTACGGACCGCCCAGTGCTTGCCGAACTGCTTCCCCAGGCCTTCCGTGACGATCGCGAACTCATTCATGCTCCGACTCCTTGTTCAGTTCCGCCGCGCTTTCCCGGACCATGGCAATGACTTGATCCAAGGGGATCTTGTAATGGCTGGCCTCGAGAGCCAGTTCATCCGCGATCCGCTTGATGATTTTGAGCCGCTCCTTCTGTTCCAGCCCCGGCCCATTGTCCGTGAGAAAGCTGCCCGACCCCTGCCGTGAGCGCACCAGCCCCATGTGTTCGAGTTCGAGGTAGGCGCGGCTGACGGTGTTGCGGTTGACCCGCGCCTGCACCGCCACATCGCGGATGGTCGGCAATTGGTCCCCGGGCTTGACCGCCCCCGTGGCGATCGCCCGCCGTACGCTGTCGACGATCTGGAGATACGTTGGTTTAGGATTGGATGGATCGACTGTGATTATCATTGTGCTAAGTATAGTAGGACAATTAGGGAATGGTGTCAAGCGGAAATGGAGAATTTTTTTCCTCCGGGAGAGCGGATTGGGGGGAAAGGAAACCGCCAGGTTTTCCCACCCCCCGGCCCTCTCCCGGGGGGAGAGGGAGG
>JBHGBC010000256.1:0-5902 GCA_041946805.1 bacterium | reverse complement strand
ATCAAATTCCGTGGCAAAAACATCTCGTGACCCTTGATTGTTAACACAGTCGCTCTCCCGGAGGGAGAGGGGATTGGGCGGACACCAAGGTCCGCCCCTACAAAATCCCAGACCTCAGCCTTCTTCCAGGGGAACTACGCCCACCTTATCGAAATGCTTATTTCACATCCACCGGCGGGAGCTCCACCACGTCGCCGTCCACCTCCAGCGTGATGACCGCCGCGGCGCCGTCCCGCGGGCCGCCGGTCATGGTGATTTGGATCCCCTGGTCTGAGGATTTGAGTTCGATGGCCTCGCCGGTCAGGACTTCATGCTGCAGGAGCTTTCGTCCGATGGGAGGAAGATCCAATTTACCCTCGTTGGTTTTCATGATGAATAAATGGATCCGGTTGCCTTGGCAGGTGGACGCGCCCCATTCTCCCGGTTTGAAAGGTCCGCCCCGCGTGCCGTAGATCGCGCCGCCGTATTTTTTCATCCACGCGCCGATTTCCTGGAGCCGTTCCACTTGCCGGGGTTCAATGCGCCCGTCGGGCATGGGGCCCACGTTGAGCAGCAGGTTGCCGTCGCCGCCCGCGGTATAGATAAGCGTCTGGAGGCATTGTGGCAGCGATTTCAATTGATCGTTGGGTTTCCAGGACCACTGGGTGCAGATGGTCATGCAGGTCTCCCACGGCGATTCGCGGTTGAAGCCGCCGATCTCCTGCTCGGGCGTGCCGTAGTCTCCCGCGAAGTCGTCCGATTCCGACATGCCCTGCATGCCCCGCCGCCCCTTGTCCACGCGGTTGTTCACCAGCGCGTCCGGCTGGAGTTGCTTGCAGAAGTTGTTCAGATCCACGCCCAGTTCATGCGTCCAGGGTTCTTCCCACTCGCCGTCGAACCAGAAGACCAGAAAGGGGCCGTACTTCTGGTTCATTTCGCGCAATTGATTCTTGAGATACTCCACGTGGCGGTTCAGGTCCGGCGCGCGGTCCAGCTGGTATCCCGGCTGCGCCTGGTGCGAATAGCCGTAATCGGGCTGGTACCAATCGCAGATCGAGTGATACGGCCCGAAGAGCATCCCCTGCCGCTTGCATTCATCCGTCAGTTCCTTCATCACGTCCCGTTTGAAGGGGCTGGACATGATGTCGTGATCCGTGTAGGCCGAATCCCACAGGCAGAAGCCGTCGTGGTGCTTCGAGGTCAACACGATGTATTTCATCCCCGTGTCCTTGGCGGTCGAAACCCACTCGGCCGCGTTGAACCGCGTGGGATTGAATTGCGTGTACAGCTGGTCGTATTCCGGCCAGGGCGTGGTGGTGTGTGTCAATTCCGTGGCCCGCGACCAGCCGATCTCCTTGCCCGTGAGGCTCACGGGGCCCCAATGGATGAACATCCCGAACCGCAGCGCGCGCCACCGGTTGATTTGTTCCGGAGTCGCCCGGATGACGGTGAGCTTCTTCCCCGGCGCTTCCGCCGCCCCGGGCAGGAGGGTGAGCGCGAGCCATCCCCAGCACACCGCCCCGAAGAGGGCGGTTTGTTTCCATCCCCATAGGGTTCTTTTCATTTTGGTATCCTTTCCAGAGGGATCCAGTTTGCAGCTTGGTATCATAATCCGGCCTTGAGGGGAAGAAGGACAGGGGGAGGGGAGACAGCAGCCGGGATTTTCAGCAGGTGAAAGAAGCAATATCCCTGGTATCGTGTACGCAATCGTTTGTTTATCTGAAATTTTTCAACATCCCAGATTCTCTTCATTGAATTTATCCACTATTTCGAAGAATCCCTTTTTGGCTTCTTCAAATACACTTTCGTCAATATCAATAAAAAGTGCTAATTTCCCAATTAATTCATAATCAAACTTTCTAATGATTCTCCCCGCAATATCTAGTACTGTTGGGTAAACCTTTGCCTTGTCGACTTCATATTGAAACCATTGCTTAATAAAATCCGGTAAAGGTCCTTCAAATTTGATAGTGAACCAACTTTCCCCATCAGCGATCAATCCGTCCAATGCCCATTCAACTATTTCCCAATGCCGTCTTGATTTATATGGAGTGCCAGGTAGGTATTTTGACCTTTTTATTTCTTCCTCAACAATCAATGGTAACACGTCGATAAGGGACACATCTTTATCAAGATAATCAAATTCTTCAATCCAATAAGAGAGTAATTCTTTTAAAGTCATGTACAAACTATCATAATAGTGATCAACAAATATTCGAGTTGATTCTTTCGTAAATGTATCGAGTCTTTTCATAACCTCGGACCATTTATCAACAATAACTTCACGGTAGTCATATACCCCAAACATGTAGTAATCAATCAATACTCCATAGAGATCCGAAAATGGCATGTATCTAGAAACCTCCTTAAAAGATAAATGATAGTATTTGAAAATATTCATACATTCTTTTCTTATTTAGTTATATTTTATTTATGACAAATTTAATGGTACAAATCAATCCCGCCAATCACCGGGAGAGGATGGCCGAGTTTCAAGCCGAGCAGGATCCAATCCTCCAAAATCGATTGCAGTTCCCGCTCGCAATCCCGCAGGGTTGGGGCAAACGCGATCACCCCGGGGCAATCGGGTATGTTTCCCGCAAAGGAAGAGTCTTCCAGTTTGTCATAGCGCGCCCGGGCCATCGCCCGTTCGACATATTCGGTCAACGAACATTGAGCAGCCATGGTTTCTCCTGCCTGAACGGCTTTTTTCGCCATTATATCACCGATTCCATCCCCTGACCTACCGGCTTCCCTCCTCATCTTTCCCGCGCCAAGAGTGGATGGGAGGGTTGCCCCGGCCGGGATTTCCCCCGTACAATGCAGGGAATCACCATGCGGATGGAGAACGGGAGGAAAGCGCCGTGAGTCTGTTGGGCATCGATGTCGGAACGACGGGTTGCAAGGCGGTGGCGTTCAACGAAAAGGGGCAGATCCTGGCGTCCGCCTACCGGGAATACCCCCTGCACTCTCCCCAGCCGGGCTGGGCGGAGCTGGACGGCAACCGCGTGTGGGCGGACGTGAAAGCCTGCATCCAAGAGGTGGCCTCCCGAACGAAGGCGGATCCCATCACCGCCCTGGCGGTTTCCTGCCAGGGGGAGGCGGTTTCGTACATCGACAGCCGGGGCGAAATTATCCACAACGCGCTGGTGAGCTTCGACAACCGCACCGAATCGTATGTCCCGCAATGGGAGGAGCGGTTCGGGCGCACCCACATCTTCGAGGTCACCGGGCAGCCGCTGGCGGCCCTGTACACGGCTCTCAAACTGCAATGGATGCACGAAAACCGCCCCGCGGTGATGAAACGCACCAAGCACTTGCTGGGTTTTGAAGACCTGGTGATGTACCGCCTGGGCATGGAACCCACCACCGATTACACCTTGGCGGCCCGCACGCTGCTCTTCGACGTGCCCAACAAGGCGTGGCGGGGGGAATTCTTGGACTTCGCGGGCATCGATCCCGCGCTCATGCCCACGCTGAAGCCGTCGGGAACATTGCTGGGCACGGTCCCCGATTCCGCCGCCGCCGAACTGGGCCTGCCCCGGGGCGTGAAGGTGGTGACCGGCGGCCATGACCAGCCCTGCCAGATGCTGGGCTCGGGAGTGACCGAGCCGAACGTCGCCGCCTACGGCATCGGCACGGTGGAGTGCATCGGCCCGGCCTTCGCGGATTTCATCATCAACGGCGTTATGCTGGACAACAACATCTGCGTGTATCACCACACCTGCCCCGGCCTCTTTATCTCGTTGGTGTATAATTTCACGGGCGGCTGCCTGTTCCGGTGGTACCGCGACACCTTCGGGCAGGACGAACTGCGGCGGGCCAAGGAAAGCGGGCGGGATGTGTACGACATCCTTACGGCAGAAGCCGCGGACCGGCCTTCCAAACTCCTGGTGCTGCCCCATTTCACCACCACCGGCGTTCCCCACTTCGACACCCGCAGCAAGGGCGTGATTCTCGGCCTGCGGCTGGACACCACCAAGGGCGAAATCACCCGCGCCATTCTCGAAGGCATCACCCTGGAAATGCGGATGTGCGTCGAGCTGCTCAAGCAGGCCGGCGGCGAAGTCACCGTCCTGCGGGCCACCGGCGGGGGAGCGAAATCGTCCTACTGGCTGCAGATCAAGGCGGACATCATGGGGATTCCCGTCGCCGTGCCGGCCGTGTCCGAAGCGGGATGCCTGGGCTGCGCCATCCTGGCGGGCTCGGCCACCGGAGTGTATTCCTCCATCCGCGAGGCGGCGCAACAGCTGGCCCGCATCGAGAAGACCTTCGAGCCCCAACCGGAATTCCACCGCCTCTACACGGAGCGGTTTGAAAACTACAAGGAAATTTATCCCCGGTTGAAAGATCTCTTCCACCAAATGCCTGATTAATCCCTCCTGCGAATCGAGAAAATCCATGACCAACGATACGCCCGTCACTCCCCTTCCCGCACAGCGGTTGACCTCGCTGGACACCTACCGCGGTTTCGTGATGTTCCTGATGGTCGCCGAGGTGCTTCACCTCGCGCGGGTGTATGAGTTTTTCCCGGGCAGCGCGCTTTGGCGGTTTCTGGCCTATCATCAAACGCACGTGGAGTGGGTGGGCTGCTCGCTGCACGACCTGATCCAACCCTCGTTCACCTTCATGGTGGGCGTGGCCTTGCCCTTTTCCATCGCCAGCCGCATCGCCAAAGGTCAGAGCCAGGCGTTCATGACCCTCCACGCCCTATGGCGCGCGCTGGTGTTGGTCTTGTTGGGCATCTTTCTGCGTTCGCTCCATGCCGAGCAAACTTACTTCACCTTCGAGGATACCCTGACCCAAATCGGCCTGGGGTATTGGTTCTTGTTCCTGCTCGGATTCCGCCCGGTCCGCTACCAATATATCGCCCTGGGTGTGCTGCTGTTCGGCTACTGGCTGGCCTTCGCTCTCTATCCCGCTCCCGGGCCGGAGTTCAACCACGAGGCGGTGGGCGTGCCCAAGGATTGGCCCAACTTGGCCTCGGGTTTCGCCGCGCATTGGAACAAAAACTCCAACCTCGCCGCCGCCTTCGACCAGTGGTTCTTGAACCTGTTTCCGCGGGAAAAGCCGTTCGTGTACAACGGCGGCGGGTATCTGACCCTCAGCTTCATTCCCACACTGGGAACCATGATCTTGGGCCTGCTCGCCGGGCAGGTCTTGCGGAGCGGGCATTCCAGCATGGCCAAGGTGCAATGGCTGGCGGCGGCCGGCGCCATCGGTTTGATCAGCGGCTTGCTTCTCGATTGGCTGGGTCTTTGCCCGCTGGTGAAACGGATCTGGACGCCGTCCTGGACGCTGTTCAGCGGGGGCTGGTGCTTTTTGATCCTGGGCGGCCTGTATCTGGTGATCGACGTGTGGGGAATCAAACGCTGGACGTTCCCCCTGGTGGTGATCGGCATGAACTCCATCGCCATTTACTGCATGAGCTGGCTGATGGAGGGCTTCATCCTCGACTCGTTCCGGATCCACCTGGGCCCCAACGCGTTCAAACTCTTCGGCGAGGCTTACGAAACCCTCCTCAGCGGCACGGCCGTCATCGCGGTCTTCTGGCTGATCCTCTTCTGGATGTATAAGCGGAAGCTGTTCTTGAAGATTTGAACATCAGTCGCGAGCACACCCTCCCTGGTGTCATACTGAAAAATGTTTAATTTTTCTCTTTACAACCCTATTTTTTCAAGATAAACTTACCAATGTATTATCTATAATGATAAATATTTGTAATAAAGAACCGTTATGCATCGAGGTTTTTTAAGCGCCAACGGCGCGTAAGAAGCTAGCCCAGGGCAACACCCTGGGAAGCGGTATGAGACGAGCTCCAAGCCCTGAAAGGGCGTAATACATAATTCCTTGCATACGGTTAAATGACGCCCCGGTAAAAAGTCATCCATGTGATTTAAGCTGCATTTCCGGTTTCTCATGC
>JBHGBC010000255.1:0-5921 GCA_041946805.1 bacterium | reverse complement strand
CTGGAGGTTCGTGTTGTTCCTAACCCCTCTATCGTAGAGATTGCCGTTTTTTGTTGAGTTCATCTGGCTTCCCACACCCACCAATACTCCCGCGTCAAACGGAGCCGCCGCGGGATTGCGCCTGACGGCTTGCTATCCCTACGGTGGTTCTCCGTACGGGGGAATCAATGTCTTTGTCGATCTGATCGACGCGCAAGGGCGGATCGTCAATCCGGGCACGGAGGGGGGAGACGCGCCCATGACGGCCACGGTGTCGGTCACCGGGTCCGCGGGATTCTCCCTAGGCACATTGGACCGGAAGCAAGTCACCGAGGTGTTGATCAATAATCCCTTTGGAGCCAATGTGACCCTGTATGATCAATTGGCGGAATCGGTGATCGTGAGCGCGACGGCGCCGAATTTGCAATCCGCGGCTCCCGTACCGGTCGAGTTTTTCCCAACCGGATTGATACAAGGAAAACTGCGGGTGTGGGATGGGGGAAAGTACATCGAACCGTCCGTGGCCTTCACGCTGGATGTGGATACCTATAACGCGGAAACGGATCACTATTTTCCCGCCTATTTCAACTACAATAAAAGGAACGGAACCTACAATGTCGGGGGACTCGCTCCGGGTACGTATTCGATCCGGTTCAACCCCAAGGAAAACCTGCTGATCCCCATCCAGGGCGATCCCCTGGGCGAGACGCTGGAGTGGAAGTGTTTTGACAATGTAGTGGTCGAAGCCCGGAAAATCACCACTCTCGATGTCGATCTGGGCCCCCGGAAACCCGGGGGGCGCATCGAGGGAACCCTCGTGCGCAGCGATGGAAAACCGGTGAAAAGCAGCACCGTGCACCTGTTCCCCGCGAATTATATAATCGGGCAACCGCCCACGTATTGCGACGCAAAATATTTTTCCGAAACCATCTACAACGCGACCGGCGATCCGGATTTCGTGGCGAAGTTCGAGTTTAAGGATGTTCCGCCCGGGACTTATGTGATCCTGGCCAGTGATATTGATTACGATCCGCAAGCCCGAGAGGCCATTTTCTTTCACAATGGATCCGGCGACGCCGTCAACGTCACCGTGGGACAAACCACCGAGGTGGTGGTGACCCTCGATCCGGGTGGAACCATTACTCCCCTCTCTCCCGTGAATTACGACCGCGTCAATGGAACTCCCCTGTTCACGTGGTCCGTGAAGGGCAACGCGGCGTGGCCCAATTTGCGAATCAATGTGTGGGACCGCTGCGGACAAACGGTGTGGAATCAAATAGTAAACGGGACGCAGGCTCCATATGGCGGAACCGCGTTATCCAACCAAAATTTATACCTTTGGTACGTGTTGCCTGATTTTGCCAACGCCATTTACGGGGGGATCATGGCGTATTCAGCCGGAGTGCCGTACTTTCTCGTGGAATAGGAGTCGAAGGCGAGGGGATGGAGGCGCGGCGGGAATGTCACTCCGCGTCTTCATCCCCGGAGTGACTGGGGGGATCAAAACACGCTCCAGATGCGCAGATAGAGGATATAGTGAATTTCCAAATAGAGATCGAACATCATAAAGGTATTCAGATATAATTTTTCGTATTTCATCCCGGAAATCACCCCTTTTTTCATCCAATAATCGGACCATCCGGAAAAAAACTTTAAATAATTTTCCCATATTATGCCTCATTATGTAATTTATTTGTATCATTTTATATCGGAATGCAAGAGAAATTTTCAAAAAAATCGGAAGCGGGGATAATAGAGGCTGAACAGGCCTGAAGAATGGGGCAAGTTAAGGATCAAGGATTTTTCGTCATTGAAGAGAGAGGGAATGGCGGATGTCGCTCGGTTCCACCCCGCCGGGAGGGATCTTGGGGGATTTCGCGCGGAGTGAGTTACCCTACCTTGCCTTGCGTATTAGGGATGGAGCGTAAACCAGACGATTTGTGTATAATCCTGGCTGAGGAAGAGCGAAACTAGGAGATACCAGGGATGAGCGATCTCATCTTACGAAACGTGGATAGCCAAATCCTCGAAAACTTGAAGAAAACCGCCGCATTCCATGGGACCAGCATCGAGGACGAGGCCAAAAAGATCTTGAACCAAGTGGTTCTCCGCACCACGGCCAAGCAATCGGTCTTGGAACGGGCACGTGCTATTCGAGAACGAAACCAGCATCTCCAAAAAACACCCACCCTCGATTTATTGCGGGAAGACCGGAATCGGCCATGAATATCATAGTGGATGCGAGCGTCGCCGTAAAATGGTTTTTTGCCGAAGATCAAAACGAAGCAGCGGACCGGCTCCTGGCCGATGAGTATTTTGTTCAAGCTCCGGACTTTCTTTTTTTGGAGGTAGCCAACATATTATGGAAAAAATGGTATCGGAATGAAATGAATCCGCTGGATGACGAAGAAACCATCGCTATTCTTTTTGATGCCATAGAACGTATCATTCCTACAACACTACTGATCGGAAAAGCGTTGCGGATAGCCAAGGAATTGAATCATCCAGTCTATGATTGTATATACCTGGCTGCCGCCCAAGAATACGAATCTTGTCTGATTACGGCGGACTTCGAATTTCTGAATCGGGTGAAAAATAGCTCCCACGCGAAATGGATTACGGGAATTGGGAATCCAACCTTATAATCTTCCCCCTACTCCAATCCCAGGCTGAACATGCGTTCGAGGTCGTATTCGCTGAATTGGCGGAAGGCGATCAGGGTGTTGGTGCGGGTGATTCCCTCCACCACGATTAAATCCTCAGTCACGAGTTTGGCCAGTTGCTCGTTTTCGCGTACGCGGGCGATGGCGATCAAATCGTAATCCCCCGCCACGCTGTAAACCTCGGTGATGCCCTTCAGCTTCAAGATTTCCTGGGCGGCGGAGGCGATCCGGCTGCGTTCGGCGTTGATCAAGATCACGGCAGTCACCATGGCGTTCGGTCTCCTTCACGGTGGTTTCTGGTTTTATTCTACCGGGGCTGTAAACCCGGCCGCGATTTGGGTATCTTGCTGATAATCAAGCCCGATCGTGCGTGAAAAGCAATGGTTCCGCGCCGCGCAGCCGCCCCATCCCGGGTAAGAATAAGGAGTCTGCCGATGACTGACAAGATCCTATCCTGGAGAAACGTTATTTCCGGAGGATTTTCTGGAATTCCAAGCCCGCCGGAGGCCGCGATGACCCGCCGCGGTTTTCTGGCCGCCGCCGCGGGCGCGCTTACGGCCACGGCCTTGCCGGCCGCCGGGCCGCCGGAGAGAAAACCAGCGGAGAAGCCGCCGTTGGTCTGTTTTACGAAGCATCTTCAGTTTTCGCGGGATTTCAAAGAGTTGGCTGGGTGGCTCGTGGATCTGGGATTCGATGGAGCCGATCTCACCGTCCGGCCCAAGGGTCACGTGCTGCCCGAAAACGTGGAACGCGATCTCCCCAAGGCCACCGAGGCCATCCGCCAGGCCGGGCTCGAGGTGTACATGATCACCACGGATATCACCGGCGCCCGTGAGAAATACACCGAACCGATCCTGAAAACCGCATCGGCCTTGGGGATTCCCTTTTACCGCATCGGCGGGTGGAAATACCGCCCGGACCGGGGGATTCTCGAGCAGATCGAAGAATACAAGCCCAAGATGAAAGAGCTGGCCGCCCTGAACGCCCGGTACAACGTGCGCGCGGGGTATCACAACCACTCCGGACGCGGTTATCTCGGCGGTCCGATTTGGGATATTCATGAAATGCTGCGGGACGTGGATCCCGAGTGGATCGGCTACAACTTCGACGCCGCCCATGCCGTGGCGGAGGGTTCGGCGGGCGCGTGGGAAACCAATTTCCGCTTGATCGCGGACCGCATCAAGATGGCCGCCGCCAAGGACACCGCGTGGATGCATGATCCGGGGAAGGGGTGGCGGCAGGAATATCCGCCCGTGGGGGAAGGCATGACCGACTGGCCCGAAGTGCTGCGCCGGTTCAAGGAGGCAGGATTCACGGGGCCCATTTCCATGCATTTCGAATATGAAATCCCGGCGGATTCCGAAGAGGACTGGCGGAAAAAAGAGTTGGCCGCCATAAAACGGGACCGGGAGCGTTTCGCGCAATACATGCGGGAAGCCGGGTTGCGGTGAATCCGAACGAGGATCCGGTTCAGTAGAGTTATTCCAAGGCAGCCCATCATATCAAATTTTCAATCCCATGGGGATTGGATGCGGGCGGGACGCCTGCACTACAAATTCCTGGATCCCCGCTTGCGCGGGGATGACGTCCGTAAGCAATCCTCCCAGGGCTAAAGCCCTGGGCTAGTTTAAATACGGTTATACACTGTCGGCGCTGAAAAAATCAGTACTGCATGCCGATAAATCGTTCGTTACAAAATTTCAACAGAACCTAGAAACCATCCACCGGCCTCACCCGTCGATTTTCTGCCCCAAAAGTTGCAATACCTGCTTATAGAGTTTAAAGCTGCGGCGTTGTTCCAGGTTGGAGCGCCAGCGGCAGGCGGCGGTCATTTCATGAATCGTGTCGGTGTAAGTGGTTTCCCACGCCTGGAGGCCCAGTTCCAGCCGGTTCACGTAGTCGCGGTAGGAATCGAGTTCGGTTTTGTCGAGGGACCAGACTTCCGGTTCCGGGCTTCCCGGTTTGTGTTCACCGCTTTTCTTCGCAGACGGGGTTTTTTCAGGGAAGGCCTCCCATTCCGGGGATTGGCCCGTTTTCTTCCCGTCCTCGCGGGCCGGACCGCGGGAAGCCGCTCGTTTGCCGAGATCCTTTTGGGCCGAATCATTGGCGGTATCAAGGGATGATTCCGGGGCTTTGTCCTTTCGTTTCGTTTCCGATGTGGATTGATCCACTCCGGCGGGCAGGGCGGCCGCCTTGAGAGGTTCCCCGGGTATGGGAGCAGTCTTGGATTCGGGAGCGGGTTTCATCGCGGGCAAGGGCGCAACCGCGGGTTTGAATAACGGCGCGGGTTCCGGGCGATTGACCAGATCGAGCAAACCCATCGTGACCCGTTTGTGGAATTCGATTTCGGCTTTCGCCTCCTCGTTGCGTTCCGGTTCAATCAGGGCCAGGGTGATCGGTTCGCCGGCATGGAACAGGTGCAGAATGATCTTGCGGTAGGCGGGGGTTTGAAATTCGGTCACATACAAGAGTTCCTCGTAGAGGCGGTTCAGTTCCTGGGCGGTGTCGAGACTGCCGGGGAGCGCTTCGAGGAGGACATCCACCATTTGCAGATACACCCACCGCGAAATATGGCCCACATCGAAAACCGCCACCTGTCCGCCGGAGCGGAGCAAATGATCGGCGACGGCCTGGGGATCGGGCAGTTCATGGAGGGCGTGTTCGGACAGCCAGGGATGCTCCTTGCCGTGGAAACGCTGATACGTATCGCGGACATGCCGTTCAGCCGCTTCCACGAGAGGATGCTTGTGGGGGAAAGAAAGGATTAATCCCTGCCGCGACACCCGGAGCATTTCATCCAGCGCCGGGGCGCGGCGGTCCGGGGGGATATGTTCGAGCACATCGAGGGAGACGGCGAAATCGAACGACTGATCCTGGAAGGGAAGCCGCTCGGCGCTGCCCCGGACCTGACCGCCGGGAGAATCCACGCGGGGATCGCAAATCACCCATTCGTGCCCGGGCAGCATGGATCGCATGCGCCCCGGGTATCCGCCCACATCGAGCAGGCGGGAGGGGCCGGGCAGCGACCAGTTCAACAGATGGCGCACGGTTTCGCAGCGTTGAAACGCGTCAAAGGTCAGCATCGGCAGTCTCCCTCAAGCCATCCCTGTAATTAAGGCCTTCGTATCCATTTACCGGAATGCACAGATATCGTGATCCTCCCAGGGCTAAAGTCCTGGGCTAGTTTAAACGCTCCGTTGGCGCTCATAAACTGTACTGCAAACCCGTAAATTAGGTTTTGTTGAGTTTTTCCAAGTTGATATAAAACAAGTAGATGTA
>JBHGBC010000254.1:0-5946 GCA_041946805.1 bacterium | reverse complement strand
ATACGATTTGGTCAACATCCGGGAGATCGACCCGTCGATCCTCATCGCGGCGGCCTACGCGCGGCCGGATACGTTCGTGGGCTTCGCGGTCTATCCGGCGAATGAATTATTTCTCATGAAACCGGCGGCGGAACGCCTGGCGCGGGCGCAACGCCGGCTGCAAGCCCAGGGGCTGGGACTCAAATGCTGGGATGCCTACCGGCCTCTTTCGCTGCAAAAAATAATGTGGGAACACGTGCGCGACGACCGCTACATCGCCAATCCCGCCACCGGCTCGCGCCACAACCGGGGCTGCGCGGTGGACCTGACCCTGGTGGACCGCCAGGGGCGCGAACTGCCCATGCCCACGCCGTACCTGGAGTTCAGCGAGCGGGCGCACCGGGATTGGAATTTTCTCTCCCCGGAAATCGCGCGCAACCGGCAAACGCTGGAGGACGCCATGGCGGCGGAAGGATTTATCCCCTTACACGAAGAGTGGTGGCACTTCGACGCGCCGGAATGGGAGAATTACCCAGTGCTGGATATCAATCCATATATCAAGGATTATGGGATGGGAAGATAAAGCAGGCAGATATGAATTAGGGATTATCGTTTCGCAAGCAATTCATCAATCGTGAATCCAGCAGCCTTCAAAATACGAATGGCTAAACCACGACCCAAATCACTATGACTGTGAATTGGGATTGTTATGGAAGCCTTCGTTTTTTCGTTAAACATCGTTAAATGGCTTCCCGATTAACGGCTCTCATTGAATCCTTGTGATTTCAAAAATTTGATCAATTCACGGGCCGAGATCTGTGGCAATCGATTCATTCTGGTATACCTACCGTTAACTCGGACACATGAACCAGATTCTCGTTTTGAGGAATTGGTAACCCATGCGCTAGAAGGGATGAAAGATGAAGTTGCAAGGCATCCCGGAAATAGAGTTTGGTTTCCTCGATCGTCCGCCCGTTACTGAAGCAACCCGGAATCGTAGGACTATAGGCGAAGTATCCTTCATCTTCCGGTTCTTTCTCAATCACGACTTCAAAGGTGTAGTATTTCATTTTGCCTTGATCTACCATTTCCGTTATTATTTATCCAGTTACAAGAAAAATATGCATGCCGCCCTTCCAGGGCTAGCGGATACTTTTATTACCGGTTCCCAGGGTGTTGCCCTGGGCTATCTTCTTGCGCGCCGTGGGCGCTCAAAAAACAGAACCGCATTCCGGCCAATAATCACTAATTTTCACTTCGATTCGGAACCTAAAAAATTATACCGCTTTATCCTATAAAAATGAATGACCTCACCCGCGGGTTCACGTTGATCGAGTTGCTCGTCGTGGTGGCGGTCATCGTCATCCTGGCGGCCGTCGCGGCGCCCAATTTCCTCAACGCCCAGATCCGCGCCAAGGTGGCCCGGGCGCTGGCCGACCTGCGCGCCATCCGCACCGCCGCGGCCCTCTACGCCGCCGATCACAACGCGCCGCCGCTCAGCACCCATCCCGCCCTGGGAGACGATACCCGCGGCTATCTGCGCTTCAACATCACCACGCCGGTCGCGTATCTCAGCACGGGATGGCTGCCGGATCCGTTCGTGAATCCCCGCGATCCCGACACCATCGCCCGCAGCGAGCAGTTCTATACGTATCACAATCTGATTTACAATATCCCCCGGGGGGATTTCCCCGCCCCTTTCCTGCATTTCTACGGGACCTGGCGCTCTTGCTCGTACGGCCCCGACCGCACTTATTACAATGGAGCGTATGGATCAACGGTGTATGACGCCACCAACGGCCTGGCCAGCGCGGGCAATATCTGGGTTTCGGAGAAGTCGATGACGGTGACGGGAGAACCGGAGGGGGCGTTCTGATCACGAACCAATATGAAATCCCCGGAGGGAGGACAGCCTACGGCTTCGATGTCATCTCCGCGAAAGCGGGGATCCAGTGGGATTCACTGTGGAGGCGCGGGGGGGGAGCGCAATCCGAGACGTGAAAGCTCGGCAGAAGGGATTCCCTCACCCTGGCCCTCTCCCAGAGGGAGAGGGAATTATTAATTCTATCGTCATTTTTCCCAGGGCGTTGCCCTGGGCTATGCTCAGGCCGCGCCGTTGGCGCTCAAAAAATGCTGCATCATACAGGCAGATAAGCGCTCCGCTTGAAACTTATCATGTTCCCTCTCCCGCTTGCCTTCCGCTCCAACGCACGTCGAGAACATCCCGCAGGCCTTCGCCCAGCAGGTTGAAACCCAGCACCGTCAACGCCAGCGCCGCGCCGGGGAAAAACGAAACCCACGGAGCCACCCGCAGGGCCGGCGAACCGTAGTTGATCATGCTTCCCCAACTCGGCGTGGGCGGTTGCGCTCCCAGGCCGAGAAACGAGAGCCCCGCCTCGGCCATGATGGCCTGGGCCAGGCCCATGGTCCACCAGATCAGCGCGGGCACGTAACTGGTGGGGATGATGTGCCGGACCAGAATGCGGAAATCGCTCGCGCCAAACGCCCGCGCGGCCGTGACGTAATCGCGTTCCTTGACCACCATCACCTGCGAGCGCATCAGGCGGGCGAGGCCGGCCCACATCACCGCGCTCAGGGCAATGAGTACTCCCAACAAATCGTGTTCGGTTTCCGAAAAAATCACGGCGATGGAGATCACCAGCAGCAAAAACGGAAAGGCCAAAGTCATGTCCACGATCCGCTGTAGAATCAGATCGGTTTTGCCGCCGTAATAACCGGACACGCAGCCCACCACCAGGCCGATCAGCAATCCCAGGGTCCTGGCTGAAACGCCGATGCCCAGCGAGATGCGCGCGCCATGCACCACCCGGCTGAAGACATCGCGGCCCATCTCGTCGGTCCCGAACCAGTGGTTCCCTGACGGTGGATGATAGCGTTCTTCCAGGTGGATGGCATCCGGCGTGAATGGGCTGATCCAGGGAGCCAGAATCGCGGCCAAGGTCAGCATGATCACGATCGCTCCACCGATACATATATAAGGATGCCGCCAGGCTTTCATGATTCGTACCGGATGCGCGGATCGAGAACCGCGTACAGTAAATCGACGATCAGGTTGATGACGATGAAGATCACGCAGAAGAACAACACCGTCCCGTTGATGACGGGATAGTCGCGCTGCTCGATGGCGATCACCATGTGCCGCCCCAGCCCCGGCCAGGAGAAGACCTTTTCGGTCAGCACCGAACCCGAGAGGTAACTGGCGAAATCCAGCCCGATGATGGTGATCACCGGAATGATGGCGTTGGCGAAGGCGTGCTTGCCGATGACGCGCAGGCCGCCGGCCCCCTTGGCGCGCGCGGTGCGGAGATAATCCTCATTCAGCACTTCGAGCATGCTCGCGCGGGTCATGCGGGCGAGGAAGGCAACGGATTGGGTTCCCAAAGCCACGGCGGGCAGCACAAGATAAATCCAACTCCCATCCCCATAGCCCGACGGCGGAAACCACTGCAGTTGAATGCTGAAGAAATACATCAACAGCAATCCCAACCAGAATACGGGTGTGGAGATCCCCAAGAGAGAAAGCACCATGGCCACGCGGTCAATCCAGGTATTCGGCATTAAGGCCGATAGCAATCCCGCGGCAAGGCCCAACACCACGGCCACCGCCATGGCTCCGGCGGCCAGGCGCAACGTATAGGGAAAACGTTCAAGAATCACCTTGGCCACGGGACGGTGACTGTCGTAAGAAATCCCCAGGTCGCCGCGCAGCACGTTTTTACAATAAATACCGTACTGCACAAGGAGGGGCTGGTCGAAGCCGTACTGTTTCCGGATGCGCTCCAGTTGTTCCGGGCCGGCTCGTTGTCCAGCCATGGCCAGGGCGGGATCGCCGGGTGCGAGCCGTCCCAGGAAGAACGTGATGGTCACCACGCCCAGCAGCACGGGCGCCATCCAAAGCAATCGGCGCAGCAGGTAAACACCCATTCCCTCACGCTCCCATGGAATCCACTGGAGAATCCGGCATGGCGATATACTCCTCCAGGTAGCGCGTTCCATTAAAGACCAATGGTTCGGAAAATCCATGCAACCAGGGTTGCGTGACGTAATAATTGGCCTGGTGCCACAGGAAAAGCGCCGGAGCCGCTTCGTACACGGCTTGGTTGGCCTGACGCAACAAGGCTTCACGCCGGGCGGGATCCAATTCATGCTGGGATTGTTCAATCAGATCATCGATCCTCGCGTCCCGAAAGCGCGACATATTGCCCGCGCCGATCTGCGACGAATGAAAGAGTGGATACAGAAAATTGTCCCCATCCGGATAATCGGCGAACCAACCCCGGAACGCGGCGTCGAAATCGCCCTGCTGGAGCGCCTGGCGGTATGAAACCCATTCCAGCCGCCGCAGCCGCACGGGAACACCCCTTTCTTTCCACAACGCCTGGATGACCTCGCCGGTGGTGCGCACGAAATTTTCCCGGGATGGCATGATCAAATCCAGGCCGCGTTGCCGCAGGCCGGAGCGCTCCAGTACGGCTTCAATCTCCTCCTTCGGTATGGGCTTAATCGTGGATTGTTCGATCGAACCGGACAATCCGGGGGGGATCGGCCCGGTGCTGACCGAACCGGCGCCCTCGCGCACACTCTTCAGCACCAGGGGCGTGTCGATGGCCTGGACCAGCGCCCGGCGCAATTCCAGCTGATCCAGGGGGCTCTTCGAGCAATTGAACAAAATCATGTCGGTATGGAGCAGGGGCTGGCGGCGCGTGAAGGATTTCCACCGCGGATGGGTGCTCCACCGCGGGATCTCCTCGATGGGCAGAGGAATGATGGCGGAGATGTTCCCCGTCTCGAATTCGGCGATGGCCGTGAAGGGATTGCCGATGACGCGATAGCGCAGGCGGCGCAGTTTCGGCTTGGTTCCCCAATACGCCTCGTCGCGGATGAATTCCACGTACTGGTCATGTTTCCATTCCCGCAAAATCCAAGGACCGCTGCCCAGGGGCTGCTCGCCGAAGGGAATCCCCCCGCGCCCGCGTTGCTCCACGATTTCGCGCGGCACCACCGCGGCGGCGGGCATGGCCAGCATGGCCAAGAAGGGAGCGAAAGGTTCTGCCAACCGCAAAGTCAGGGTGTGATCATCATGAATCTCAAGAGCCTGGATCTTCTCGATCACCCAGGTAGTGGATGACCGGGTTTCAGGATCGAGAACGCGCTCGAACGAATACTGAATGTCGCCCGCGGCGACCGGCCGGCCGTTCGTGAAGCGCGCCTCGGGACGCAAATGGAAGGTATATCGCAAACCGTCCCCGGTAATCCTCCATTCGCGGGCGAGATCGGGCAGAATCTCCGCCTGGCGGCCGAAGCGCACCAGATTTGAGAAGATCAGCCCCACCAGGCGGCCGTCAAGAAATCCCCACGAGCGCGCGGGATCGAGTGTGGGGGGATCGCTGACGTCGTACAACACCAGCGTTTCCGGATCGCGGGGCGGGACGAAGAACGATCCGCGCCGCCCGCACGCGGCCGTCAACAACCCCGCGCCGCAGGCATGGAAGAAGGCACGGCGGGGAAATCGATTGGACATCGGGAACCCTCTTGCAAAATCTCATAGCAATTTGAAAAATTAACCCCAATCATAAAATAAATTAAATATGCAAAAATTTATTTAATCTATTGATTCTCTCATTTCTTTATAATACACAGATGAAAGGGAAAAAATCTACTAGGGGAATGGTACAGAAAAAAACTTGACATTTCTTCTGTAACCGTATATAGTCACACCATGAATAGCAATGAGAAGTTGCTGGAAAGGGCAAAAAACAATCCAAAGAATTTGAGTTTTGCGGAATTTGAGTCAGTGATGAAAAAATGCGGATGGAGAAAAGTGCATCAGAAGGGCAGCCATCATATCTGGTGTTCTCCATTCGGATTTCGTCTTTCGATTCAGCCCATGACGATCCGGCAAAAAGTGAAAATGCAACGGATATGTTCTCTATATTGTGGTGCAGG
>JBHGBC010000253.1:0-6049 GCA_041946805.1 bacterium | reverse complement strand
GCCCAGGGTTGAAACCCTGGGCTGCTATTCGGCGGCCCCTTGAAAGGGGCGCGGGATTTCCGCCGCCCGGCCTTCTTCCAAGGGGAGAGGGAATCCATGCGGCACGCCTATCCGGAATGGCCTTCACCCTGGCCCTCTCCCAGAGGGAGAGGGAAGGTCTTCAGCCCAGGGTTCATACGCCCAGGGTTAAAGCCCCGGGGTAGTATAGAAGCGCCGTTGGCGTCAGCGCGGCCATCCCGCCCGTCAGTCCCGAATTCATGACACAAATACAACAGAACCTGTCCTTTCGATGGGAGAATCCAAAGACGGCGATACAGAAGAACCCGCCGCCGGGCGCTTGTCTTCCGGCGCGGGCAGCTGATATCCTAGGGGAGAAACGGAATCGGGGCAACCATATCGGGAGAAAACGAACATGATCTACCGGCTGGGGTTGATAGGACTGTGGGATCATACGGGGTACACGCTGGGGCCGTTGGAGTCAATGTCCAACGTGAAGTTGACGGCCTGCGCCTGCACGGAGGCCAAGCTGATCGAGAGCCATCGGAGGGAGTACCCCTTTTTCAACGATTCCGTGAAGATTTACCACGATTTCCACGACATGCTGTCCCGGGAGGAGCTGGACATCGTGGCCGTGTATACCACGCATGGACAACGGGCGGAGGCGTTGCTGGCCGCCGCGCGGGCGAAGGCCCATATCTACACGGAAAAACCCCTCACGACCCATGTGAAGGATCTGGAGCAGGTGAAGCAGGCGGTGAAAAGCGCGGGCGTGCGTCTCACCATGATGCTCAGCATGCGGTTTGAAGGCATCTACCGCAAAGTCCACGAGTTGGTGCACGCGGGGGTGATCGGCGAGGTCACGCAGGCTTCATCCCAAAAATCCTACAAGTTGGCGGACCGGCCGGAGTGGGTCAAGAACCGGGGGAGTTTCGCGGGGACGATCCCCTACATCGCCTGCCATTCGCTGGACCTGATCCGGTGGTGTTCGGGGATGGAATTCGTCAAGGGCGCGGCGTTTCACAACAACGTGGGACGGCCGGACATCGGCCTGATGGAAAACACCGCCGGGATCATCCTGCTGGCCCGCAACGGGGCCACGGTGAGCGCACGGCTGGATTATTGCCGGCCGGAAATCGCGACCACCTGGGGTGACGACCGGCTGCGCTTCGCGGGCGTGGAGGGCGTGGTGGAAGTGTTGCAGGGGAAGTTGACCCTGATCACGCAGAAGCAATCCATGCAAGAAATCCCGCCCGCGCCGAGAATGTCCCAGTTCAACAATTTCATCGCCGCGATCGAGGGACGCGAGGAACTGGCGGCATCCGAGGAGGACTGCTACCGGATCACCGAAGTGGTTCTCAAACTGCGCGACGCGGCCGACACTCACACCTTGGCTGAATTGTAAGCCCAGAAATGAAATCCCTATTCATGCGCCTCATCGGGGTGGCGATCCTCGCCTACCTGCTGCTGTGGGTGGTGGATCTCGCCGAACTCGCGCGCGTGTTGCGGGGATTCGATCCCGGGGCGCTGGGGATGGTGGTTCCCTTGCACTTGGGGCTTTGGGCGTTGCGCACCCGGCGGTGGCAGATGCTGTTGCGGAACGAAGGGATCGAGATCCCGTGGTGGGAAATTCTGGCCGTCTCCGCGTCCGGATTCTTTTTGGGGTGCCTGACGCCGGGCCGGCTGGGGGAATTCGCCAAGGTCAAATTTCTGATGAATGCCGGGCATCCGTTCCGGGGGGCGTTGTTGTCTTCCCTGCTGGAACGGTTTTGGGACATCGCCACGCTGATGGTTTATGTGTGCTACGCGATGGCGGTGTGCTGGAGGGGGTTGCCGCGTGAAGTGATCGTGACGGCCGCGGCGGCGGGGCTGGCGGGGGCCGGACTGATGGTTCTGTACGGAACGCGCCGCTGGATCAAGAAAATCATCCTGCGAAGCATACCGGAAATTCTCGCCGGCAGCCTGGAAGAAAAACTCAGCGTGCTGACCCGCACGCTGCGCCGCTTCACCGCGCGTCAATGGGCCGAGTTGACGGTCTGCTCGCTGGCCATGTGGAGCGTCAATCACGCCATTATCTACCTGCTCTTCACCGGCGCGGGATACGATCTGCCCCTGTATGTTTCGTTCGCGTTTTCCACGCTGGGGTCGCTGGCCGCCGCCGCGCCTTTCTCGATCTATGGCGTGGGAGTGCGCGAGGCGATGATGATCGGCCTCTTCACGTTGGCGGGCTATCCGGCGGGGGACGCGCGAACCGCGGGGGTGGTTTTCGGCCTGATGTTCGTGGTTCTGCTGGTGTATCACATCGTGTGGGGATTCGCCTGGTGGATCAGCCCTCTCGCGCGGCCCTATCTGACGAAACCGGCTTGAGGCTATCTTTCGCCCGGTCCCGGCCGCTTCCCTTCCCGGTTTCCCCCGCCTGGTCCAAGGCGTATTGGATCATCACGGGTCCGATCAATTCGTTGATGGCGATCCAGGCGACCACCAGGGTCGAGACATCGGCCGCCCAGGGATAGGGTTGTTTGCGCAGCAGAGCGGCCAGACCCAGGCTGACTCCCGCCTGGGGCACGAACGCCATCCAAAAAGTGGCGGGAGAAGGAACCGTGGAGCGGCTGAGTTTCAAGCCCAGACCGGTGGAGAGGGCGATATAGATCATGCGCAAGACCACCAGCAGCAAGGCGGCCGGCCAGACTTGCGTCAACACGGACAGGTTGAGACGCGCGCCCGTGACACAGAAAAAAATCACGTAGACCACCAGCGAACCGCGCATGATGGTTTTGATCAATTCCTCCCCCTGCTGGGAGGCATTGGTCACCCACACGCCCGCCATCAGACTGACCAGGAGCGCGTCGAGGTGAATGGCCTTGGAGGCTTCGGAAACGAGATAGCAGTACGCCAAGGTGAACAGCAGGGGCTCCACCCGGATGTGCTTCAAGTAAAACGAAATGACAAATCCCGCCAACACGCCCGCCGCCAGGGACCAGGTGATTTCCGCCAGCAGAATGCCGATTTGACTCCATTCGGCCGCCGAGGCGCCGCGCTCCAGGACGCCCGCGATCATCAACACGCCGGTGAAGAGAATAATGACCAGCACGTCAACCAGGACGATCACGCCCAGGGCGGTTTCGGTGCAGGGGCCGGAGGAACGCGTTTCGGTGATGATGGCGATGCCGATGGCCGGCGACTGCGAAACCGTGATCATGCCCATCACCAGGGCGATGCCCCACCGGGACGCGGCGGGCAAGACAGCGAACAGGTCCATCCGGCTCACGATCCCGTACGAAGCCAACGTTCCCAAGGAAAACATCAAGACAATTTGGATACCCGTGATACAAAAAATACTGCTCAGCCGTTTACGCAGGGAAGAAAAATGGACTTCCCCCCCGGCGGTAAGGGCGATCAGAGACAAGGCGATCTGATTGATGAGGGACAAGTCTTCGGCCGTTTCGGTGGTGACCAGGCCGGCCGCGTGCGGGCCGATCAGGAGGCCGGTGAACAGGTATCCGGACAGTCTCGGCCATTGAATCCAGGAGAACATTTCGCCCACCAGGTAGCCGGCCAGCATCACGAATCCCAGGGACATCGCGGTCACGCCGTGCGCGCCGGACCAATCCCCGAGAGGATACAGGTGGGCGATGGAAATCAATGCCACTACCAGGAAGAGCGCGCCGGTCCGCGAGATCATTGTCCCGGCGCCTCCAGGGAGGATTGATGGTTCAGGCCGTCCGGGGACGGAGTGGCCAGGTGCGGCTTCGTTTCCAAACCGCCCGAGGCGCGCAGGAAGGCGGTCAGGAGGGCGGGGCCGAAGACCTGGTGGATCAATACCGAAAGAATGACGACGTTGAGCGCGATCCCAGCCATGACGCCCGGATGGATCAAGACAAAATCCATTGCCAGGGCGAGAGCGATACCGCCCTGGGGCAGCAAGGCAATGCCCAAATGCGGCGAGGGGCGGGAGGCGGGAGGCAGGAACGCGTGGATGCCCGCCCACGATCCGAGCCACAATCCGGCCGCCCGGCTGACGGCATAAATCAGGAACAATCCCAGGACCATCGGCGAGAGGGGCGGCCACAAGGCGCCGGTGAGGATCATGAAGACGACGTAAAAAGGTTTCTCGGCGGCCAGCAGGAGTTGGAAGGTCCGGCCCCGGGAGAAATTGGGGAGATTGGCCAGGGTCACGCCCATCACCAGATTGACGAACAGGGGAGACAAGTGGAGGTAGGAGGACAGACCTCCGGAAAAGATCACCGAACCGGAAGTCAACAGGAGCAATTCGCTTTCTTCGAGCCGTTCGCTGGTGAGGTAATGCAGCATCCAGCCCAGGGCCACGCCAAGGAGCCATGTGAGCAGCATCCATTGCGCGCCGCTCAACACCGGCTCCGTGAGCACGAATTCGGGCCCGGGGGCATGAAAGGAGGAGACATACGGGAGCAGAAATTTTTCCGCCTCGGAATAGCCGAGGATGGAGACATGGTTGAAGCAATACCAAAGGCCCATCACGCCGATGGCCATCGGGTGGCGGACCTCGGTCAGGAGTTGCAGCAGGCGGGTGCTTCCGCCACGCGCGTCTACATCCCGGAGGATCAAGGCCAAGGCGGAGGAGGTGGAAACCGTGGCGGTCCAGGCGAGGAGAAAACTGATATGGGCGGCCAGGAAGTCGATACCGGAGCGCGGGAATTCGTCCGCCAGGGTCCATATACCGGTCCAGCGGAACAGAAACGGAAGGGAGAGTTCGAGGGCCGTATAGGCAAGGAGGAAAGTGATGACCGAAACCGCCGCACCCAGTTTCCAAACCGCGGCGGGAATGCGAACCACCACGCGGCGGTCGAACTGCAGGCCGACCAGGAGGCCGATCCAACCCAGTCCCAGGCTCAGGACCGGCGACAACTGGACCAGAACCTTGCCGGTCAACACCTGGGTCACGGCGGGCCCCAGGATGAAGCCGAGGAGGAGGAATTCGGCGCCGGCCCCAAAGAAGGATTGCGCGCCCAGCGACAGTTTGCCCCGGAACAACGCCAGGCGGGACGAGGCGTAGCTGATCAGCAGGATCACCACAAAACCCAGCACGACATTCATCGATCCCGGCGCACTCTCCTTCCGGCGTGCTTCACGGCCAATGACTTTCGAGGGCTCATCCGTTGACACTATAAAGAAAAGCCGGGGAAAAACGAGTGCGGGACGGCCGGGGGGCAATCAAACACCGGAGGGCCCGCCGGTCCCCAGCCAGAAGTCGACGGGCAGGGTGAAGAGCAGGCCGGTGGTGGGATCGGAGAGGTCGATGCCCATGCCGCGCAGCACGTCGATCAGGCGCCGGGCGGTATCGCGGCCGGGGACGAGGGCCAAGATATTTTTGTTGTATGCGCGGGAGCCCCGCGTGGATTGAAGCAGGCCGGCGAAAATGGGGACATCCTTGGCCAGGACCCGTTCCATGGCCACGCCATCGATCACGGTGGCGCCGGACACTTCCAATTCCATCAGTTCGGCCAGGATGTCATCCAAATACTCTTCCCGGTTGAGTATAATGACGAGAAGTTGCCGCATGGCCGTGGCAGGTTATTCTTCTTCGCGGGCCCGGATCAGTTCGAGGATATCCGAGGCCGACCGGGCTTTCAGTACTTCGTTGCGGAACGGTTCTTTCCGAAAAAAGCGGGAGATCTTGCTGAGAATGCTCAAGAACGACGTCTGGAGGCGGGGTTCGCCCGCCAGCATGAAGATCAAATGAACATCCTGGCCGTCGAGGGATTCGAAGTCCACTCCCGGGGGGGAGATCCCCAAGCTGAGCACCAGTCCGCGCACGCCTTCCGCCGTGGCGTGGGGAATGGCCATGCCGTGTCCGATGCCGGTGGTCTGGATTTTTTCCCGGGCCATGAGGGCGTCGACCAGTTTGTTGACGTGGGCCACCTGGCCGCTGTTCGCGGCCAAGACCGCCATTTCACGGATGACCTGGGGCTTGGTCCGGCTTTGCAGCGAGAGGGAGATGCAATCTTCCGAAAGGATTTCCGAGAGATCCATTCAATCGTTCCTACGGCCGGTCGGGCACAGTGTTTCGCTCATT
>JBHGBC010000252.1:0-6205 GCA_041946805.1 bacterium | reverse complement strand
CCTGCACCACAATATAGAGAACATATCCGTTGCATTTTCACTTTTTGCCGGATCGTCATTTCTGAGCCATCCGGAGGTCCCCGCGACCAACAATCACTGTGAGCGGGAGATCGGGTTGGTGGTGCTGATCCGCAAGATCATCTACGGGAATCGCAGCGACGAGGGCGCGTTGACCCAAGGGGTGTTGATGACCGTTTTCCGGACCTCGAAACAGCGCGGCTACTATCCCCTCGCGACCCTCGTGGCCGCCCAGTGGGATTCTGTCAGCGTGACATATTTGCCAGTATCCTGCTACCTTCATTTGACAAAACTGGTGTGTTACAATTCCTTGACTCATTCTGAATCCATCACAATGAGTCCAAAGAAATAGCGAGCCGGGAATCAGATCGGGAATTACCGGGCCATTCGATTCGATACCGATTGCGCCATGCGAATCAGAGTACATATATGACAGATAAGTTGATAAATCAATATTTTAATCTTCGGAAAGAAGTGTAATAGGAAGGCAGCCATGATGCGTGAATTGGTAGTTATCGTGATTTTATTAATGACCTACTGTGCTTCAGGGGATGCCAATGATCGTCTGGGAGAAATGATCACCATCCCGGCAGGACGTTTCTTGATGGGAAACAACGGTCACGAGGGATTTGGAGACTCAGAGGAATTCCCTCAACACTCTGTTTACCTTCCAACTTACCAGATAGGAAAATATGAAGTAACGCGTGGTGAGTATAGCAAATTCATCGAAGCCGGTGGCTATGAGGATTCCAGCTATTGGTCACCGGAAGGGTGGGAATGGAAAGAGAGTGATGTGATTGTTTACGCCGGAATGCGTGGAGCGGTCACTCACGCGACGCGGCCCAACAACTCGAAAAAGCGGCATGAACCGGATCATTGGGCAACGGAACAAGAATGGATAGGTCACGGATATGATCACCCCCGTTTTATCCAAACAGACAAACACCCCGTTGTCGGTGTGACTTATTATGAAGCCGAAGCCTATTGCAAATGGGCAGGCGGGAGATTGCCCACGGAATCGGAATGGGAAAAAGCGGCCCGATGGGATGATGAGAAACAGCATGCCAATACGTGGCCATGGGGTGATACTTGGGACCCGGAAAAGTGCAATAATCCCGACGATCACCATACCGCCGGGGGAGGATACAGGAAGAATCAAAGCGCCCCGGTAGGCAGTTATCCGAGCGGGGCCAGCCCCTATGGGTGCATGGATATGGTGGGTAATGCCTATGAATGGGTCGCGGATTGGGCTAAATCCTATTCTGGCAATCCCAAACCCTTTGATTTCACTAAGATGTATCATTTTGTGAAAGGCGGATGCTGGGATGATGGTCCCGCCAGTGTCCGCTGTGCTTACCGGGGATGGTACCTCCCCCCCGGCAGCGGCGGTACCGGCCCGGGCGATAGTGACTATATTGGATTCCGGGTAGCGCGCTAAGATCGGTTTCGCCCCTTGAAACGACGCGGTTCCAATCCCTTCTCGGCCCTTGTATCCGTCTTGCTCGAATCCTCCCGCGCCGAACATTGGCAGCCTTTCCCCCGGTCTCTCCCCGGGGGGTAAGGGAATGGATCAAGCCAATCCAAGGATATATGAGAAACACGGCTTCTATCTCAACTCGACAGTTCGAAGTTCATTTTAGCCCGTCTTCCTCGAAATGGCAGGATTCCAAGAGTTCTCTTGCTTCTCGGTGATTAATTGTGTTATCCAATGATTTCCAAAACCGCATAAATTACTGCGGATGATATTTACCAGAGCGGTTCGGGTCACAAACTCGGAAGGCGTTTCACTCGTATACGTGCGCAACCAGCATTTGGATTTTGCCCAGACGTGCACGGGGAAGCGAGCGGCCAGCAATTGCAAGAACCCCAGTACCAGCAATTGCACATTCACGAATTTTTCCATGGCGAGGAATGTATTGCGCGTGAGGGGAGGGCAAGTCGATGGGGATCCCGGGGAATGGGGGCGCGCCGGCCGGCGGGAAACCGGCGGCAACGGGTGGGACCAAAAATGATACGCAAATCCTCCCATGACATTTTTCAATGCAGCAAACAGGATTTCAATGGTCACACATTCCCCGTACAGGAAGAGAGCGGCACGGGGCTCCAACGTCAGATCGGAAGACATGAGAATGATTCGTCCCCGGGAGGTTTCGAGTAAGAAGAAGCGGATCAATCCGCGGGCCGGTTTTCAAAGTAAATCCAGAGTCAAGTAACGGATCGTTTCCTTCTTCTGATACACGGTGGCCTCCGTCTCTTGGAAGGCTTTCTTTCCCGCAAGGGAATCGAAGAGTTGCATGAGTTTTTATTTCTGGCCATAGATCCGATGCCGTCCGGAAGGCTTCTGGGGACCCGCATAAGGAAGATAAGCCACCACGTTTTTCTTGGCCCGCGTGAGAATGTGAAGGCGCGGGCTTTCGCCCTCGATCTCGGGGGCCGCTTCCCGGAACACGGGACCGGTGGCAAAGAACGCGTCCAGAACCAGATACGCCTGCTCTCCCATTTCCCGGGCAATCCTTTGCGCCATATGGACCATCTGAAGGGTCAGGGAGGTGGCCGGTGGATGGGCTTCCTCCACGGGTTCCAATCCCTGATGAATATGGGCCAAGAGCGGCGCCGCCCAGTATTTTTTCCGATCGGTCATCAATTGGCTGACGCATCCCCACTGATGACCGCGGAAGAATGCCGGTTTACTGGATGTTTCCGAATCCTGATGCAAAGTGGTCACCGCAGGCATCTTGCGGCCGTCCTTGGGCGTTTGGGTATGATCGCCCACCAAAACGATCCGGTCCCCCACGCGACAGACAAACGGTTCGTGGGATTGCCACTTCCACCAATACGCCATGACTCGTTCGACGGTCCACACCGTGGAATGGAAAAAAAGGACCAAACCCGGATACGTATGGGGAGCCAGGCCGAGGGCCCGTACGATCGAACTCACTCCCAAGGTATCACTCCGCATCAGAATCCCCACCACCACGATGACGAACCAAGCCAAGGTTGCCGGTCGCGAAAACGCGGGGCGCATGGCCAGCAAAAACCGGCCGAAATAGTCGTTCATGGTATGATCCTCAACCCCAGAGCTATTGACCTATGGTCCACATAATCTATGCTATATAGCATATATTTCACCAGGCCAAAGGAGAAGCCATGAAGACACGGGAACACATGAAAATCAAAAAAAGATTACAAGAACTTCACCGGCAGATGGGGGAACTCGGGCCGGTTATGCGGGGGAGCCTCGTCTTCATTGGGAACCAGAGAAAATATAGCCATTTCTCGCTGAACAAAGACAAGAAAACCCATCTGATTTACTTGGGGAAAAAACGGGAAGCCAAAGCGCGGGAATACTCGGATAACTACAAAAAATTACTTGACATCATCGAAGAGATGACTACTCTCAACATGACGCTCTTGAAAGAAAATAAACCTCTTTAAGAGTGCTTATCGGGGAAAAGAACTTTTGACTGTCGAGTACTTTCTTTATCACTTTTTAGATAAATTATGCTTTATCAATATATTGTATGGAAGGAGGCATAAAAAAAGGGGCCGAGACATGTTGGGGATGGCGGACTGTTTGATTTACGAATTTTTGGCCATGTCCATGAGGTAAAAAAGGCCGCCGCGTTGGATGAATATGATCAGATACTCCATCTATGCGGCTTTATCGAACTGAAAGAATTCGCTTCCACAAATCGCCAAAATGATCTTGAAATCATCAATTCGGAAACGCACGCTGAAGTATTCCATGATTTCCGCCACACTATAAATGGATTTTGACTTGGGGAAGTCCGTGATTTGCTTCGCCGATTTGAATTTCCGGGTTTTCTTCTCCTTCTTCCCGCGCTTCCTGCGATTGCGGTATTTCCTTCTAATGGATGCGAAACACCATTTCAGAAAATCCTCAACCTTTTCCGTACGGTCATTCTCGCCGTAAGTTATGAAGTTATTACCGGTGATCAACAGGATTGGCCCATTCTCGCCGATGCCGTATTCCTCGGCAAACAAGCGCCTGATGGTCTTCGGTTCCAGGGCGTGAAAATACCCGCTCATAATTTCCGAATGCCGCAATCCCGGTTGGATTTCCGGATCTTCCCGGCCGGGATGGCCTGACTGGAGAAAATTTTCCCAGCGGCGGAACGAGGCCCAATCCGGCTGATTCCCCCAGCGGCGATCCAACTCCACCCGCCATCCCGGCGCTCCCTCCAAAATCCGGCTCAATTCGGCCCAGGACTGGCCCGCCAACCGATCCTCGAACAACTGGACGATCCCCGCGACCTGTAATTCCCTGCTGTCCATTGCAAATCCCTTCCTTGTTTGATAGAATTACCCCCAGAGATACCCCTGGACGGTTGAAAATCCGACGATGAAGAGGGGAAGTGTACGGATACCTTGTAGAAAAAGGGGAAAAACCGCCCGGATTTTTATCAAACGGTCGTATCGGTATCGCAAGGTTTTTTACAAGGCAGAAAATAGCGGTGTAAGCATAGGGGATATAAGGACTTATCAATCAGCCACCTGCTCGCTGAACACGTGATACAATGTCTCATCGCGTGGTTTTATAGCATCTTAAGAAGAAAGGCCGATCCATTTGGAATGAACGGATTTCGTAAAGCCCGCGTGGAAGACGTCCGGCGCATCAAACAACTGATCGATACTCACATGCAAGAAGGCTTCATGCTTCCCCGCCCCCTGAGTGAGTTGTATGAAAACCTGAGGGATTTTTATGTCTGGGAAGAAGACGGCGTCATCCATGGCAATGTCGGCCTGCACATCGTGTGGGAAAACCTGGCGGAAGTGAAATCCCTGGTGGTTGATCATCACGGCCGCGGCCGGGGCATCGGCAAACAGCTCGTCAACCTGTGCCTCGAGGAAGCGCGCCAACTGCATATCCAGAAGGTATTCGCCCTCACCCAGATCCCCGACTTTTTCCTCAAACTGGGATTCGCGTTGCTTGACAAAGCCCAGCTGCCCCATAAAGTATGGGCCGAGTGCATCAAGTGTCACAAGTATCCCAGCTGCGACGAGATCGCCGTGGGGATCACCGTCCTGGAAGCGCCCGCGCGGCCGTCCCAGGAACCAGAACTCATGGCCAGCCCCTTCCCCATACTGACCCCGAATCCGGTTGAGAATTGCTTGAAATGAGGGAACTTCATGTTTTTGGCTAAAGTGGTGGGTACCGTGGTGGCGACCCAAAAAGATCCCAAACTGGCGGGTCTCAAGTTGCTGCTCGTCCAGAACCTGAGCCTGGACCTGGAGCTGACCAAGAGCTTCGTGGTGGCCGCCGATTCGGTCGGAGCGGGGACGGGCGAAGTAGTGGTCTGCGCCACCGGATCCTCGGCCCGGTTGACCGAGGTAACCCACAATTTGCCAGTCGACGCGGTGATCATGGCCATCGTCGATTCCCTCGAAGTCGGCGGTCAAATCACGTACAACAAAGTCAACGACGAAAAGGCCGTGGCGGCCGGGACGGCGTCCTGAGTCATGAACATCGCGACGGTCATCGGTTCACTCTGGGCCACGCAGAAACACCACAGTTTTAACGGGATGAAATTCTGCGTCATTCAGCCGCTGGACCAAAACCGCCGTCCCGTGGGCAGCCCCATCATCGCCGTGGATCCGGACAACCGGTGCGGCCGCAGTGAAACCGTGTTTTACGTGGATGGCGGTGACGCCGCCACCGTGAAGGAAAACCACTCCATGCCCTCGGATGCCACCATCGTCGGCATCATCGACAGCATGTCCACGGATCTACATTCATGAGACTCGCCCGGGTTGTGGGAAATGTCGTTTCCACCTTGAAACATGATTCGTACGACGCGCGGTCGCTGTTGCTGGTCGAACCCATCCACCCGGGCGGCGAACCGGCCGGCCCGGCGACCGTGGCCGTGGATTACGTAGGCGCGGGCGCCGGCGAAGTGGTGCTGATGGGCGCTGCTCCGGGGGCCGCAAAACTGGTCTTTGGAATCCAAATCGCCCCGATCAAGGAAATGGTCATGGGCATCGTGGACGAAGTGGAACTCAACGGACGGATCGTTCTCCGCGCTTCCGAGGAAAACGCCAAATCCTGCCCGCCGAAACCATAGATTCCCTATGAAGCCATTTGCACAGGGTTGAAATCCTGGGCTGCTGCTAAGTACTCTGGCTCATAAATTCGGTGACGCATTTTTTGTTCTACGCGGCCGCCTTT
>JBHGBC010000251.1:0-6217 GCA_041946805.1 bacterium | reverse complement strand
TAAGTACCTGATGGCATGGTTGATCAGTGGATTCGCGTTATCTCGCGAATCCGATCGGTCTTGCCGGTTCATCACCGGTTCATGACCTCGAAAGGAAAACGGGCATGGGCATATTAACCTTTTTCTCCAAGCCATTGGCGCATTTCTTTTTCGCTCTCCCGCTTATGTTTCTGATGCCATCCTATCTCGATCCTCTCCTGCTTCCCGCACAGGAAGAATCGGAATCCGAAACCCTGGCGCCCGGGGATCTGGAAGTGCACGTCAAGGTCCAAGCAGTGCATGAGGGAAAACTGTCCCAGACCTTGAAAACCATGGGGACTTTTGTGGCACCCAAGCAAACTCCTTCCCTGTTGGCCTCCCGGTTGGCGGGCGTGATCGAGTCGGTGGAAGTGCGGGACGGTCAGGAGGTGGCGGCCGGGGACGTGATCGTCCGTCTCGATGACCGGATCGTGAAAAATCTGATGGCGAAAGCCCGGGCCGGCTTGGACCTAGCCCGTTCGGCCTTGGACCAGGCGGTGAACGGCGGGTTGGACGCGGAGCAGGCCGATCTGGATTTGGCGGCCCACCAAGCGGAAACCGCCGCCCAACAGGCCCGGCTGGAATCGGAGCGCCAGGCGGCCCTGCTCGAGGACCGCCTCACGTCGGAAAACGCGGCCGCCGTCGCCAAACAGGCCATGGAATTGGCCGGGCAAAGCGCCAAGGGAGCGGCCAACAAAGCCGCTTATTTCCGGGCGAAGGGGAGAGCGGACAAATTGGCCGGCTTGAAAGCCGCCGTCGATCAGGCCCAAGCGGAAGTGGATCAGGCGGAATTGGATCTGGACGCGGTGGTTATTCGCGCCCCCCACGCGGGCCGGATATCCGGGCTGAACGTGAACGCCGGGGCACCGGTGGATGATAAAACCATCATCGCCCAGGTGATCGGGGAGCGGAGCGCCGTTTTGCGGTTGTGGATCTCGTCTCCCGATGCCGTGTCGCTCCGGCTGGGTTCCCGGGTGACGGCCCAGTCTTCTCCCCGGGTCGCTTCCTGCACAGGGACCGTGGTTTCCATCGGGGGGGAATTGGATCATGACACGGGACTGGTGCCGGTCGAGGCGCGCATCGACTCTCCTTCTCCCCGGGGTTCCCGGATCGGGGAGGTGATGTTCGCGGAGGTCGCCACCGATGTGGACGTGGAAGGGTGGCTGGTTCCGGTTTCCGCGTTGACCGTGGAAGACGAAAAAGCGAGCGTGTTCCGCGTGGATGAAAATCACCTCGCGCGCGCGGTTCCCGTGCAAGTTCTCGCCCGGACGGCGGACCAGGCCGTGATCGCGGGGGTGGATCTCCACGACGGCACGGTAATCATCGTGGAGGGGAACTACAACCTGCCCGACGGCGCGCGCGTGGTGGAGGACTCCACACCATGAATCCCCCCGTGGTTTCATCATCCCCCGGCATTGCCGGCTTTGCCCTCCACCATCAAAAAGCCATTCTCGTGGTGATATTGATTCTCTGCGTGTGGGGCGCCGCGGCGGTCTTCATCATGCCGGCCGGCATCTATCCGGACGTGGCGTTTCCCCGCATCGTGATCATTGCGGAGCGCGGGGTGGATTCCGTGGAAAACATGATGATCGGCGTGACCCGGCCGGTGGAAGAAGCGGTCAACGCGGTCCCCGGCCTGACGCGCGTCCGGTCGAGGACCATCCGCGGCGGCAGCGAATTTTCGCTGGATTTTTCTCCCCAGGCCGACATGCGGGAGGCAGTGTCGCAGACCCGCGCGCGCATCGCTTCGCTCTTGCCGGAACTGCCCGCCGGTCTGACTACCATAATCGAACAACAAACCCCCTCCGTGTTTCCCGTCATCTCCTTCAACGTAAGCCTGGATCCCTCCCAACATCTTGGCCTGGTCCGGGATGGGGCCGATCTCGCTTTGTGGGCGGAAAACGACTTAAAGCCCCGTTTGTCGCGGTTGAAGGATGTGTTCATGGTCAGCGTGCAAGGCGCCAGCCAACGGCAAATCATCGTCGAACCGGATCCGCGGCGGCTGGCGGAAACGCGCGTTTCTCTCTCCGACCTGGTCCAAATCATTCAGGATTCCAACGATGTCAGCGCGGTCGGCCTGCTCGAAAGAGATTACAAACAGTACCAACTCCTCGCCGCCCATGAACTCCTCACCCTCGATGAAATCGCCGCCCTCCCGGTCATCACCCGGGCCGGGAAAACCATCCACCTGTTCAATGTTGCGAAAGTCTACAGCGGGCTGGCCGATCCGGTCTCCATCGTCACGGGCGAAGGCAAGGACGCGGTCGTGGTATCCCTGTTCATGCGGTTCAACGGCAAGATCACCGATCTTTCGGACCGGGTGAACGGCGTCTTGATGGCCATCACTCCCACCCTGCCCCCGGGAGTGGGCATCACCCCGGTGTACGACCAGGCCATGCTGGTGCGGGAATCGCTGGGGGGCGTGCGGGACGCCATCCTGATTGGCATGCTCCTGTCGATCGCCGTCTTGTGGATCTTTCTGGGATCCTGGCGGTTCACCCTGATCGCCGGGATCGCCATCCCCATTTCGGTCCTGGCCACCTTCGCCATTCTCTCGGTGTCCGGCCAGTCCATGAATCTGATGTCCCTGGGGGGCGTGGCGGTGGCCATCGGCCTGATCATTGATGACGCCATCGTGGTCGTGGAGAACATCGCCCGCCGGATGACCCCGGCGGCCGCGCGGCGGGGATCGGTCATCGAAGCCACGCGGGAGATCGTGGGGGCGGTCGTGGGTTCCTCGCTCACCACCGTGGTGGTCTTTATTCCCCTCGTGCTGCTGGAGGGGATCGTGGGCCAGTTCTTTCTGGCGATGGCCATCGCCCTGGCGGTGGGAATCCTGGTGTCCATGCTGGTTTCCTTGACGTTGACGCCCATCCTCTCCGCCGGCCGGATGGGGCCCCGCCCGGGGGAAACGGCCCGCCGGGGATGGATGACCGCCATCGCCGGCGCGTATGAACGGTGTATCCGCGCTCTTCTGCGACGCCACTTCGCGGCCTTCGGCCTGCTGGGGCTCGCCGCGGGGCTGGGAATCCTAAGCGTGATCCATCCCGCCACCGGTTTTCTCCCGAGTATGGATGAAGGCGGATTCGTGTTGGATTACTTCATGCCGGTGGGCACTTCGCTATCCGAAACAGATGTCAACTGCCGCAAGATCGAAGCGCTCCTCGCGCAAGTCCCGGAAATCAAGTCCTTCTCCCGCCGGACGGGCTTGGAACTCGGGTTTTTCGTCACGGAGCAATTCACGGGGGATTTCCTGGTGGCCCTGAAACCCCTCGGGGAACGGCGGCGGTCCACCGAAGAGGTGGTGGACGAATTGCGCGGGCGGATCAACCGGGAAGTGCCGCAGATCGAAGTCAGTTTCGTGCAGATCATGCAGGACACCATCAACGACCTGGCGGGCAATCCCGCGCCGGTGGAAGTTAAGATATTCGGCAACGAATATACGGTCATCCAATCTCTCGCCGGCCGGATCGTTCGGCTCATGGAAACCGTCCCGGGGCTGGTGGACATCTCCCCCGGCGTTTCGTATGGCAGCCCCGAGATGACGTATCAACTCGACGCGGAAACCATCAGCCGCGCGGGCCTGACTCCCGCGGAAGTGCGCCGGCAGTTGGGCATCGCCCTGCTGGGCGAGGAAGCCACCCGGCTGCGGCGGGCCAATTACCTGGTTCCGGTGGTCGTGCGGTATGGAGACGAAATCCGCCGCGATCCCGCCTGGCTGGCGCAAGTGCCTTTGTTCAACGGCGCCGGCGCGGTGCTCCCCGCGTCCTCTCTCAGCCGGATCACGGAAAAAATCAACGTCAACGAACTGGCGCGGGAAAACCAGCAACCCCTGGTCTCCATCGAAGCGAACATCAGCGGGCGGGACCTGGGCAGCATCGCCGGGGAGTTGCGCGGGAAACTGGCCGAAGTGCCGCTGCCTTCCAGCGTGCGCCTGGAATTGGGAGGCCAGGTGGAAAGCCAGGAAAAAGCGTTTCGCAACTTGATGATGGTTTTAACCCTGGCGGCTGGCCTGGTGTTTTTGCTGCTGGTGGCGCAATTCCGTTCCTACCGGCTGCCGGCCGTCATCTTCCTGACCATTCCCTTCTCGCAAATCGGCGGCCTGCTGGCGCTCCGCCTGACGGGATTTGAACTGAATATCGCTGCCTTCATGGGCTTGATCATGTTGATCGGCCTGGTGGTCAAGAACGGCATCATCCTGATCGAATACACGGCCCAGCTGCGCGCCGGAGGCGAACTGACGCTGTTGGACGCCCTGGCGGTGGCCGGCCGCGTCCGCCTGCGGCCGGTGCTGATGACCTCGCTGACGGCGGTCATGGCCCTGCTTCCCTTGGCGTTGAACATCGGATCGGGGGCGGAACTGCAACGCCCCTTGGCGGTCGCCGTGATCGGCGGTCTTTCGGTTTCCACCCTTTTCACCCTGATCGTGATCCCCGTGGCCCATTTGCTGCTAGGCGAACCGAAATGTGTCCGTTCTTCCGGACCGGGAGTGGCATCATGACGCGATCTCCATTCTGGTTGCTCTTCCTCCTTCCTCTGATTTCATGGCCGATGGGATGCGCGACTCCCGCGCCGCCTCCGCGGTGGCAGCCTTTGGACACCCAGGCGATCACAGCCCCGCTTTCCCTCGAACAATGCCTCATCCTGGCCCGGGAGCACGATGTCCAAGCCGCCGCCTGGGAAGCGCGGATGAAAACCGCCCGCGCCGAGTTGCAGAAAGCGCGGGAAATTCCCAATCCCACGTTCAGCCCGGCCTGGGATGACTTGGGATTGAAGGATGACATCGGAACCGATCTGTCCAACCTGGTCTATGGCTTTTCGTTTCCTATCTTCTTCTGGTGGCCGCAATCGCAAAAAATCGCGGCGGCCCGCGCCAACCAAATGGTCGAAGAAGCGGCGGTCCGCTCCGAACAGCGCCAACTGACGATCGACGTGGCCGCGGCGTATTTCAACCTAGTGGCCGAGCAGCGGAAAACGCGGATTTCCGAGCAACTCCTGGCGGTGGCCTGCGAATCCCTGCGGCTCGTGGAAAAACAAAGGCAACTGCAGATCGTTTCCGAATTCGACGTGGAACGGATTCGGGCGGATGAGCTCCAAGCCGAAAGCGACTGGAACGACGCGCGCAACCAGCAACGGCTGGATCAACTGGCCTTCGCCTTCGCGTTGGGGGCGGACCATCCCTTTTACCCCGAGGTTCAAGATCCGAAGGACGCGTATAGTCAGCCGTTGGTGGACATCCCGGCCGGGGACTCCATGCCGGAAGAGTGGCTGCAATCCGCCGTGGCGGGTGATCCCCTGTGGATGAAAGCCCAGGCGGCCACCCGCGTGGCGGAGGCGCAACTGGCGGTGGAACGACGCGGCGCTTTCCCGCTTACAGACGCCGCCTCCTCCGCGGGCCCCAAATCGGCCCCCGAGGGAACCGGCTCCGCGGTGACCCTGGACATCCCCATCCCGATATTCAATCAAAACCAGGCGGCCATAGCCCGGGCACGGGCGGACCTGCTGACCGCCCAGACGGAACAGGAACAAACCCGGCGGGCTGTGATCGCCAAGATTTCCTCCGCGTGGGAGGAGTATCAAGCGTCCCGGGTGAAATGGGATCAATACGCGCGTAAGATTCTTGAATTCGAGGAGAAAAACGAACAAGCCGCGAGTAAATTCTTCGTCGCGGGACAAATCCCTTATATCGACCTGCTCCAGGTCCGGAACCAGTTCCGGAAAGCGCAGTTGAGCGCGCTGGACAGTTGGAAGGACTACGTGACCTCAGCCTGGACGCTCTCGTGTCTTTTAGGGAAACAGGATCCCGCCGGCGTGGATTCCCCCCATCAACCAGAGGACAATAGATCCTCCATGCCACGGAACGAATCCCGGGAAAACGGATGAGGATCGGGTGAATACCGATCGATGGGATGGGTGGATATCCGCCATCTTCAATCAACCCTATTCTTGATTTTTTGCCCTCCTGGAAAGGATTAGGACGCAAGAAAATCCTGGAACCGATACACCGCTTTCCTGCTCGTATCCAAATTGAAAGAATTCAAGTTACAGGCCACCCACCTGAAGCAAAATGCTAATGGCGGTCGAAAAGTGCGGATTTTAGACTAACGATAATCTCCGCCCTCAAGAGTTGTCGAGGATGATCCGAAAAGGATGGGTGGAGAAGGTTCTCTAGGCCAACAGAGCGGGCTCCGGAGGCGTC
>JBHGBC010000250.1:0-6284 GCA_041946805.1 bacterium | reverse complement strand
ATGGGAAAAAATCAAGAAGCGATTCCGTAGTTCATGACCGCCCCCAACTCATTTTTCGAGCGCCATGAGCACCGCAGCAACCCTCCAAAAAACGCAAACGCCCGAACATGCCCTTCCCAGAAGGTTTCTGTGTATTCCCGTTCGCAGGCCACAACGAACATCGCGTCCGATTACGTCAAGGCTTCACAAAAAGCCACTTTCCATAACTGCCCGGCCACCTTCACCGCAGCATAGCCAAAGTCTACCTGCGCTTCACCGGGCCGATACGCGAGCGGAATTTACACCTCCTGTTTTACCTTTGCCATTCCCACACCACCTATTTGACCTGGGTATACCCGCCGCTATACTCCTCTTCCCGGTTCTTCTCAAAGATCTTCTTGGCACTATGCCTTTGTTTCCGGGGCTAAGTGGATTCCCGATCGGCCGGCAGGATTTTGTGAATGCGGGACACATAAAGCCCCAGTTTGGTTTTGAGGCGGGGGGATTGCATGCGAAACCCGGGCGGTTCGGAATGCGTCAGGATCTTCTCCAACGTTTTCAGTGCATCCCGGTCTCTTTCAGAATCGCACTCTTCTTCTCTCCTTGGCGGATGCGTAAACGGATCTGGGTCCATTGGTCCATGTCGCGATACACCTCGTTTCCCTCCCTGCAAGTTCTTTTCTTTCAGGTTTCGGAAGAATAGACCGCACTTTTCAACCGCTCTCTCCTCGCCGAACTCCCCCGCACTTTTCAACCGCCGTTTACACGATTGGTGCCCATGTACCAGAGTACGAATCACCATTTCTTTTAAATCCCTGATATGGGTAATTCTTAGTTTTTGCATCATATTAATCAAACTCGGCCTCATCCCCAAAATCGGTGGGTGAATTTCGGTTCGGGAAGATTCCCAAGGGTATGATACAACGTGATTTCCGCGTGTGAAACGACTTATAACCGTACGCTTTTTTCATGGTCATTTTCGCTTTCTTGTTTAATCACTCCACCACCCCCGAGGAAAACTCATTCCGCGCCCGAAACAAATTCAAGATTAACACCCAGTGACTCCGCACCCTCCGGGCCACTTTCTTCATCGGCTCGAACCTTGAACACATCGTTTTCTCACGCCCTCGATCCAGAAAATCCCCTGGCCATCACGGCGGCAAGGGCGCTAATCCAATCGGCGCTGATGACCTTTTCCCGCAATTGAAAACAGCGTGGCTACAATCCCCTTCCAATCCTTTTACAACCTTGTGGGATGATATCAGTACGTTACATTTACCGCCTTTCCATCCAGTCATCACTTCAAAAGAGTGGCTGGTTACTTTGCGGTTATGGCTCGATCGTCAGGGCCACCAGGAACGGCGCACTATCCGTCATGCTCGAGACGAAATCTAAGCTATCTACCCGTGTGTCCGGATTGGGATTGTCCCAGGTGGTCTTAAAAAGGCGGAGGGGATTCTTGACGATGTCGATCGCTTCCTGCGAGGCCCACGAATCGGCCGGCAGACCGACCCAGCTCAATAGTGCTGATTTAATTTGGTCCAGGCCGGATTGCCCTTGCAACCTCACGAACTCCTTGGCCAACGGGTTGGCGCCCGTCCAGGCGATTGCGGAATTGTTCGACGCAATCTGGCCCCCGTTGATCCGCCACCAATCCAGGACATGCTGGCCGTAAACAATCTGGAATTCCTTTTTCGTGCCATCCGCGTAGTGTAGAATGTATGATCCGATCACGGTATCCGGAGGCACTCCCCAGCCGGTACCGTGAAATACATGAAAGCGGTTCATTTTTTGACCGATCGGGATGCCCTCCACCCGTGCGGGATACTTGCCCCCTTCTCTCTCCATCGTCTTTCCTAGAAGTTGGATAATCCCCCGGATTTCGAACTGGATACCGGCCAGGGTTTGGACACCCTTGGGAAGCTCGGACAGATCATTGGGAAGGGATCTCAACGATTCGGGTGAAATGCTGATGTCCGTATGCCAGGTTCCCACAAGACCGGCATTGTATGAAGCCGTTAAATCAATCAACCGGGGGCCGGCTTGCGGATCCCGGGGGGGAATAAACTCGCGGGCAAGTCCAATCCCCGGCGTATTGATTTCGGATTCGGCGGCAGAGGTTGGTGTGTCTTGAGAAAATGATCCGGGAGAAAACAAAATCAATCCAAACAGTAATCCTGAAACACCCGTGGAGTATTGAATGGTTTTCATCGCGAAACTCCTTTCCTGATTAGCAACCGCCTTGTCTACTGAAATGGGTATCATTTCTGAGCGCTATTGTAGCAAGATTGTTTAGCCCGGGACAACACCCGCGGGATTGGCAAACCATGAATGGCCGCAACCGTTAAACCTTACCATACAACCACATCCCCGTAATCGGCGGATGAATTCGGGCTCGGAAAGGCGCCCAAGGATATGATGCCAGACGATTTGCAGCGTCTCGAACCGTTTCCCACTCAACTCCCAATAAATCCAATCCTCCGAACCGCACATTTCATCGACTCGATCCATGATTGCCTCGGTTTCTCGCATCATCAATCCAGAATATCCCCTGACACACACGCCTGCAAAAGCCCACGAATCCAGGCGGTGTTGATGACCATTTTTCGCACCTTGAAATGACGTGGCTACAATTCCATCTCGACCCTCGTTTCCATCCTGCGTGAATACGTCTGCATGAGGCATCTGCCGCCTTTCCCATCCCTCATCCCTTCAGAAGAGTGACCTGTTACCCTATTGTATAATATAGGTTGTTTCACGAATGGGCTGGAAAACATTCCAATGAAACCTATTGACGTCGGTGCGGTGTTGAAATCCTGCGCGTACGGCGTGAAATACGTGATCGGCCACCAGCTATGGGGGAAGACCATGCCGCTCATCCGCGGATTGGTCCTCACCAACCGCTGCAACCTGCGGTGCCGGCATTGCAGGGTGGATGCGCGCGGCCCGATGGACTTGAATTACGCGGAGGCCGTCGCCGTGATCAACGCCTTCCACCGCGAAGGCGGCCGCTGCCTCTACCTGGAAGGCGGCGAACCCTTCCTCTGGCACGACGGGCCGCAGGGCCTTGATGAGGTCGTCCGCTATGCCCATGGTCTCGGATTTCTGACCGTCGTGGTTTATACCAATGGCACACTCCCCATTTGCACCTCCGCTGACACGGTATTTGTCAGTGTCGATGGGCTTCGGGACACCCATGATGCCCTCCGCGGAAAGTCCTTCGATCGGATCATGGGAAACATCCGGAACTCGGCGCATGCGTCCCTTTACGTCAATTATACGATCAACAACCGCAACAAGGACGAGATTCGTGAGTTCTGCGAGCATGTGCACGGCATGGAGGGCATCCGCGGCATCTTCTTCTACTTTCATACGCCATACTATGGGTACGATGAACTCTGCGTGGAACTTTCCGAAAAACGCCGCATTCTCCAGCAGCTTCTGCGCTTGCGGAGAGACTATAGAATCTTGAATTCGCGGGCGGGACTGGAATCCGCCCTTCGGAACGACTGGCAACGGCCGATGCGCATCTGTTCGGTCTATGAAAAAGGCATAGTTTTCCAGTGCTGCCGGTTTTCGGGGAATCCGGAGTTGTGCCGGAATTGCGGCTACCTGAGCTATGCCGAGATCGACCAGGTGCTTAAACTGAAGCCATCGGCCTTGTTTAATGCCCTAAAATACTTCTGACGGGCCTCCCTTCGCGGGTGCGTCCTTCTCCGGATGCGGATCTTTGCCGGGGATCGTCATCAGTTCGCGGTAAGTTATGGAAAAATTGATTCAACGGCTTTTCCTTTGGTTTTTTACCGGTGAGCGGGCCCTCGTCTTCACAAGAAACATCCCCTCGCGCGAGGAACTTTGTGCGAAACTGGAAAGTATTGACGCGCTCGGGCTTTATCTTCATGTCCCGTTCTGTGAGCAGATATGCCCTTACTGTCCGTACAACAAGGAACTATTCCGATACGATCTCGCGGAACGCTACGTCGGCGCAGTCCAGTCGGAAATGGACTTCTATTCGGATATCGTAGGCAACAAGCCAGTCACCTCCTTGTACATCGGTGGCGGAACGCCCACCACGATGCTTGATAGCGGTCTTGGCGAAATGATCGGGCACATTCGAGACGTGTTCAATCTGCAATGTGACATCCACATGGAAAGCCATCCCAACCACCTGAGCGCGGACAATCTGGGCCGGATCAAGGCGATGGGGGTGCAGCATCTGAGCCTGGGTGTCGAGGCGCTGTTCGACAGGCACTTGAAATTCCTCTGCCGGCCCTACACCGCCGAGGAAGTCAAGGAAGCTGTCCGGCGCGCGGTCTCGGCCGGTTTCAAGTGTGTGAATGTGGACGTGATATTCGCCTTGCCGGGACAGACGTGCGGGGAGATCGAAGAGACCGGATGTGAACTGGTGAAACTGGGTGTTGACCAAGTCGCCGCGTACCCGTTGTTCCGCTTTCCGTACACACCCTTGGGAAAAGCCGGCACGGCGCGAAACCACGGAATCGCCCAAATCTTCAAGAGGCGAAGAATGCTGCGAAGTCTGGAGGACATCTTCTATCAGGCGGGGTATGAGCGGACTTCGGTGTGGGCATTCACGCGCCGGGGAGTACCCCGATACTGTTCGGTGACCATACCGCTCTATTTGGGACTGGGCGCCGGCGGCGCTTCGTATCTGAAAGACATGTTCTATGTGAACACGTTTGGTGTCGCCGAGTACATCGACGCCATCGGGCATCGGGAGAGGGCCGTGGCGCTCTCACTCGATCTGACCGCAAGAATGCAGCGAGCGGGTTGGCTATACTGGCGGATTTATGAAACCCGGTTTGCGAAGGCCGACTATCGGGAAAGATTCGGCGAGGATATCGACCAAGCCTACGGCCGGTATTTGTGGATCCTGAAACGGCTCGGCTTCTTGACGGACGACGGGGAGTGGATCACATTGTCGGACCGGGGTTCATTCTGGCTTCATGCATGCGAGGATATCCTCTCCATTGATTACATCAGCAAACTGTGGGGCGCGTCGAAACGCGGCCCGTGGCCGGGAAAGGTAATTCTGTGAAGCTTATCCTGACGGATTTTCATAAGCATGATCTCCGGGAGGCGATCTGCGTATATGCGAATCTCCGGGCGTAACCGGCTTACGGATTGGCTCCGTGTTTTTCGGTGCCGACCGGAGGGGGATTTTTACCTCCTTCCTACCACTAAAGCCCTATTGAGGCGCCACCTGGGTGAGGGATACCTTTAGGTTCTGGCTTGGAAAGTGGTATGGAAACGTTTCGAACCTCGACTCACGCATGAATCCATGTATGGACTCCTCCAACGCAATTTGGGGGAACATTGAACTAACCTCAATTAATACAAGGAATTATTTCTGAATCAGTCTCGGCCATTTTCTTCTTGGAAACCGCGGAAGATTAAATATTGAAAAAACCAGTTGACAATCCTATTTTGTGTAGTATGATCTACACAATGTGCAGTTTATCCTACATATGAGAGAAGCGGGAAGGGATCCATGGTTCAATTCACCCCCGGCGAATGGGAAATCATGCGGATTCTATGGAAACATGGGGCCTTGAAACCGGCCGAATTGCAGGAATTGTACCCACGGCCCATCAAAAACGCCGCCATGCGCGCCGCCTTGCGGGTGCTGGTGGAAAAAGGACACGTCATCCGCAGAAAAAAGGGCAAGGCCTATTATTACGAGGCCAAGACTCCGGAGCAAAGCGCCTTAAAGAATATGGTCCAGCGGTTAAAGGAAGTTTTTTACGGAGGGTCGTCCGCGGCCTTGATCTCTCACTTGATGGAGACGGAAAAACTCTCGCCCGAGGACATCAAGGAATTACGGCGCGTCGCCCGGAAGAGGCTGGAAGACCAATCGATCAAAGGGAGAGAAAATTCATGACCGCGCACTCCGGTGGATGATCCGGTGAAAGGGCTTGAAGCCATCGGACTCCTGCCCGGGAATATCATAGATTCCTGGGCATTGAGAATATGAAAAGGACTGGTGCCTCACGAAACCAAGAACTGGATGAATATCCTCATATAGTAAATCGGTTGTAGACAGTCGACGTTGAATACCAGTTTGAATCACTACTGTCCCGATGTTGAAAATGAAAAATGTTATAATCCGTTGATTTGCATCAAGATATAGGAAAAAATGAGCGTTATCGATTTGAATTCCGGCTGGATGGGCTGTGATAATTCCCCAATCCCGTGGAAGGAGAATTACGTTGAACGCCGGCCAAACCATTTTCTCACAAATCATGGACTTCTTGCCGAGATCCGAATTCCGGCGATGCGTCAACCGC
>JBHGBC010000025.1:0-51695 GCA_041946805.1 bacterium | reverse complement strand
CCATCCGCGAGGGCGGCCGCACCGTGGGCGCCGGCGTCGTCGCCGAAATCATCGAATAGGAGCACTGTCATGCGCGAGCAAGTAATCATCGCCTGCACCGAGTGCAAACAACGCAATTACTCGACCATGAAAAACAAACGCCTCCATCCCGACCGGATGGAGATCAAGAAATACTGCCGCTGGTGCAACAAGCACACCCTGCACCGCGAAACCCGGTAAGTAATCTTTCCGCTTACAAAATGAAGCCTCCTCCAAAAACCGGTGGGGGGATTACGGCCCGGGAAGATTCTCAAGGGTATGATGCAAGGCGGTTGCCAGCGTCTGAAACGATTTGTAGCCGCACGCTTTTTTCATAGTCAATTTCGCTTGGTTGTTTAAGCCCTCCACCACCCCCGCGGAAAATGCCTTCCGCGCCCGGATCCAGTTCCCAATCAACTCCCGGTGACTCCGCACCATCCGCGCCATTCTCTTCATCGGCTCGAACCGCGATCGCATCGTCTTCTCGCACTACGAATCCAGAAAGCGCCCCGCCCACCATGGCGGCCGGCACTCTCAGAACAATTGCATCTTTTCCTTAAGCAGATACGCCCGCACCGTCCGCAAGTCAGGCCGCACGGTCTCCGCCAGACGCTCCCCCTGCTTCTCCGTCAGATGATTCTCCACCCGTTTCAGAAACAACCACCGGCTGCGCTTCAATACCGCCCCTTGCCCCGCCCGGATTGCATCTCATCATTCCCCAGCGCCTGGATGCCGTCTAAATTCCTGTGTGCCCGGCGCCAGGCCGCCGCCATCTCCACCGCCTGGCAGACGATGCGCCTACTCCCCTTTCGCCAATGGATTCCTGGGTTAGGTTTCCATCTGATTGTAGGAAAAAGGATGCGCTGGTTTCAGGTCCCTGGTTTTATCCTTTTCACCAGGGGCTTTTGGCTTTTTGATCCACGGATTATTCAAGAGATTCATTTTCCGAATTGGCTCGTGTAGGATAAGCGCAGCTCCTGCAGGCGCTGGAGGAGCTAAAGAAATTCCCGTTGATTCACTCCGTTAATCCACGGCCGGTCATATCAAACTGGATTCGGGGAAAGGACATTACGCAATGAACATACGTCATTCTGTGAACCTCACCATGGCCGCGTTATTACTGGTGGCATGGATCGTGGCTGGCACCACCCTTGCGCAACCGCGTGGCCCGCAAGGCCCTCAGGTGGTCTCTCCCGAAGTCTCCGCGGACCACCGGGTTACTTTCCGGATCCTGGCCCCCAAGGCGGAAGCGGTGCGGCTCAACGGCAGCGACATTCCTGGCAACGGACAGGGCGCGGAAATGACCAAGAACGCCGAAGGCGTTTGGGAAGCGACCCTGGGACCGCTCGATCCCGGAGCCTACCGCTATCTATTCAACGTGGACGGCGTTTCGGTGACCGATCCCCGCAGCCCGGCCATCAGCGAATCCAATAATAATGTCTGGAGCCTAGTTTATGTTCCAGGCTCGGACTTCATGGATACCCGGGATGTCCCCCACGGCGCGGTCGCGGCCGTCACCTACCATTCCAAATCGCTTGCCAAGTTCCGCCGCATGCACGTTTACACGCCTCCTGGATACGAATCGGGCCAGGGGACCTACCCGGTGTTCTATCTGCTTCACGGCGCGTCCGATAGCGACCATTCCTGGGCATCCGTAGGCCGGGCGGGATTCATCCTCGACAATCTGATCGCGGAGCAGAAGGCCGTGCCCATGATCGTGGTCATGCCGGCGGGACATACGGGTTCGTTCGGATTCGGCCGTCCCCGGCCCACAATGGATGAATTCGTGCAGGATTTTATCACCGATATCATGCCGTACATCGAGAAGCACTACCGCGTTTACCCGGATCGCACCCACCGCGCCATAGCCGGTTTGTCCATGGGCGGCGGCCAGACATTGAATATCGCCATTCCCCACCTGGAGCAATTTGGATACATCGGAGTCTTCAGTTCGGGGATTTTTGGCATTACGGGGAGCGGACCGAGGGCCGCCCAGGGCCCCTCGTGGGAAGAGCAAAACCGGGGCGCGTTGGAAAACGCCGATTTCAAAAAAGGACTGCGGTTATTTTGGTTCGCCACGGGCAAGGAGGATTTTCTCGTTGAAACTTCCCGAGCCACGGTGGAGATGTTCAAGAAACACGGATTCGATGTGGTTTACAAGGAAACGTCCGGCGGCCACACTTGGATCAACTGGCGCGATTATCTCCATGAATTCGCTGCCCAGCTGTTTCAAAAAACCCCCGGCGGCGAAATCAAGGCAGAAGGGGTAGGCGGCGCCTGGAAAGCCGAGTTTGAGACGCAAATCGGCCTGCAAAAATATACCTTCACCTTCAAACAAGATGGCGGCCAAGTTTCCGGAAAAGCCCAATCCGAAATCGGCGGGGAGAAGCGCGAGGTGGAGTTGCGAGATGTAAAAATGGACGGAGACAAGATCTCGTTTGATGAGATCATCGAGTTTCAGGGCAACGAGCTCCGTATCACTTACAAGGGAACGATCGTGGGGGATGAAATCCGTTTTACCCGCCAAGTGGGCGACTTCGCCACCGAGGAACTGACCGCCAGGAGAGTAAATTCGCCGGAGACCAACGCGACTTCCAGTGCCGGGACGGCCCGCCCACACGCCGGGGAGGGCCATGGAAGCCGTCCAGGAATCGTGTTGGGACCCGATGACAAACCCGCGTTTCCACCGGCGCCCGCCGGTTTTGACCAGCGGCGCGAAGGCATCGATCAAGGCCGGATCGAAGTGGTGGAATATGATTCCCAGACCGTCGGTATCCCGCGTAGGATGGTCATCTACACCCCGCCCGGGTATTCGAGGGACCAGGCCTTTCCCGTACTTTACCTGCTGCATGGCATCGGCGATGAAGAGGGAGACTGGAACCAAAAAGGCTTGGCGGGGATCATCCTCGACAACCTGCACGCGGATGGGAAATTGACGCCGATGATAGTTGTAATGCCGAACGGACGGGCGGCGAAAGACGTGACGGTCCGCACACCATGGGGCGAACAGTTTCCCGCTTTTGAAGCCTTCGAAAAGGATCTGCTCAACGACATCATCCCCTTTGTCGAGTCGCGGTATTCCGTGAAGCCCGGTCCCGAGAACCGCGCCTTGGCGGGACTCTCCATGGGCGGCGGCCAGTCCCTGAACATCGGGCTGAAACACCTCGATACCTTCGCCTGGATCGGCGCCTTCTCCGCCGCGCCCAACACCCAGCCAATCGAGGAGCTTCTCCCCAATCCCGGGGAGTCCGCCCAGTCACTTCGATTGCTCTGGATCTCATGCGGTGACCAGGACGGATTGATCAACATCAGCCAAAACGTTCATGCATATCTCAAGGAACATCAGGTTTCACACCTCTGGCACGTGGACAGCGGCGGCCATGCCTGGCCCGTTTGGAAGAATGATCTTTATCTCTTGGCGCAACGGCTGTTCCGTTAACAGGAAAAAGATGATTGTTTTGTAGGCCATACGGAGGGATTAGCCAGATGGCCGGGAGCCGGTTGCTTCTTTTAAGGAGCGTGGATCAATTGCCACGGCAACGTATCGAATCGGAAATTGGTTTAACGAGAAAGGAACCATCATGAATCATTTTTACCGACTATCGGCAAGGACTGCATGGCTGGCCCTTGCCTTGTCGGTTGCCTCCTGGCCAACACCGGCCGCTGAAGAAAACTTCACCGTCGCAAACACCTTTTTCCTGGGATCGCATCTTTGCCGGTTTCCCATGCCGGAGATGGCCGAACTCAAGGCGGACATGGAGAACCTCAAGCGGCATGGATTCAACTTGATCAAACTCCAGACCCACTGGGCCATCGATGAACCCCTGGAAGGCCAATATGATTTTGCCCGTTGGGAGGAACTCATTGCGCATGCCGAAAAACTGGGCCTGAGTGTTTATGTGGGATTGACATGCGAACAAGCGCCTCCGTGGCTCTATGAGAAATATCCCGATTGCCGGATGGTGGGGAAGAACGGCGCGCCGGTGGTGTATGAAACCTTCTTGACCTTGCCGGCGGACGGCAAGCCGGGGCCCTGTTTTGACCATCCCGGAGCGATGGCCGCGCAGAAGCGTTATATCCGGGCCCTGGTCGAGGCCTTGGGTAAATATCCCAACGTGACAGTCTGGAACACCTGGCAAGAGATCGCTTATTGGGCTGAATCCCTAATTGGTCAAGAAGTTTGCTACTGCCCCAACACCCTCCAGCACTTTCGGTACTGGCTCCAGACAAAATACCCGGGGCTGGACGCATTAAACCGCGCTTGGGGAACCAATTACCGGGATTGGCAGCATGTGGCCCCCAACCGCGGGGTGGCGGTCGGCCTCGGGCAGGACGTGGACTGGCGTTACTTCATGGCCAATGTTCACGTCGCGCAGACCTTGAGGGAACGGTATCAGACCATCAAAGAGGCCGATCCGCTCAAGCGGCCGGTGTTCGCCCATAAAGGCTCCCCTGCCATCGGCTCCGGCCGGGATTGGACGTATGCCCGTTGCCAGGATTTTGTCGGATCTTCATCCTATCCGGCCTGGGGCCCCTTCGACGGCTGGGATGACGACTCCGCCGGCGAACCGGCCCGGCCAAACGCTCTTCGGGCCGAGATGTGGAACAAACTGGCCTTGAGCTATGACTATATCCGTTCGGCCAATCCCCAAGGCCATCCCGTCTGGGCGGCGGAATTCCAAGGCGGCCCCGTGGGAACCGAGTTCCATAAGGGCCGCGTCCCGTCTCCGGAGGATATCCGCCGCTGGATGCTCACGGTGGTGGGCAGCGGAGTGAACACGATCTCCTTCTGGGTTACCCGGGCGGAGATCGCGGGCCAGGAAAACAATGGATTCAGCCTGCTCGACAGCGAGGGCGATACGACGCCGCGTTTTGAGGAAGCCTCGCGGATCGGCCGCGCCCTGATGAACTATCCCGACATTTTTGGGCGCCCGTCCCGTCCGCAATCGCAAATAGGCATCCTTATCGACGAATGGAACCATGCCTTCTGCTCGGGCTACTACAATACCAGCCGGCATCTGAGTTACAGCGTGCGCGGCTGGTATCGGTTGCTATGGGATCTGGGAATTGCCGTGGACTTTGTGGCGATCGAAGACGTTTCAGCGGCCACGGCGGGACAATATAAAGCCTTGGTGCTGCCTTTTCCCATCTCGCTGGCCGAGGCTTCGGCCGCCCGGCTGAAAAGCTACGTGGAAGCCGGCGGCAACCTGATCAGCGAAGCCGCTCCCGGCCGGATGAATGAACACGGACTTTGTCCGCGGGGCGAGATCTCGCCCACCATGCGAGATCTGTTTGCCGTGCGGCAGACCCGTTTTCAGATGGTCAAGGAACCCAACGGCGGCCACCGTTGGATGCCCGGCGAGCGCACATGGGGCGAGTTTCTGGATTCCCTCGAACTGGAAGGAGTGGGTCCCTTCCAAAACCACCGGGTCCTGGCCAACTTCTATCTGCAAACCTTCGAATCCCAAGGATCTGAACCCATCCTCCGCCAGGGAGAAGCGGTGGCTGGTGTCGTGAACCATGCCGGGAAGGGCCGCGCCTGGCTTTTGGGCACCTTCATCGGCCACAATGGAACCGCCTATCGCAATGAAAAAACCGCGTCCTTTGTTGCGGCGTTGATGAAGCAGGTCGATGTTCCCAGCGAGAAACGGGGCAAACTCCTTCTGCGCCGGCGCGTGGGGCAGAACCGCGAGGCCTGGTTATTGACCAATCCATGGGAAGACGAGGTCATCGAGCACCTGGAGGTGGGAGGCTGGAGCCGGGTGACGGATTTGCTGTCGGAGCCATTGCCGCGATCCGGACAAACGGTGACGATCGCCGTGCCGGGCTTGGATGTACGATGTATCATCGTAGAGAACTAACCGCATGCGTCATTCATTTTGACAGGATGAGCAGCCAGAATCCCCTGGGAACGTGCTCAGGACAGGTTGGTGTAGAAGGGTATCTCTGGGGGAGGTGAGCTCCTGTCGGCGCAGGGTATCGGATTGAACGGTATTCCGTACCCCTGACGGGAATCCGGGAGGCAGTCCTGTCGAAAATTCAGTGGATCATATTCCCGGGGGTGGTGGTAAGCAGCAAAGTGGTTTTCCTCCGGCTGTCCTACGCTCCGAACTCCTCCTCGTAGGTCCGTTGCAGGTTGGCGACCACGCTGGCGTCGGCCAGGGTGGAGGTGTCGCCCAAAGCCTTGCCCTCGGCGATGTCGCGCAGCAGCCGCCGCATAATCTTTCCGCTGCGGGTCTTAGGCAGCTCGGCGGAAAAAATGATCTTGTCCGGCCGGGCGATGGCGCCGATCTTGTCCACGACGTGGTCTTTCAACGCCTGCTCCATGCTGACATCCCGCGCGAAACCCTCCTTGAGGGTTACGAAGGCGGCGATGCCCTGGCCCTTGAGGTCGTGATGGATGCCAATGACCGCCGCCTCGGCGGTGGCTTCGTGATCGACCAGGGCGCTCTCCACTTCCATGGTGGAAATGCGGTGGCCGGAGACGTTCATCACGTCGTCCACCCGGCCCAGCATCCAGAAACAGCCGTCTTCGTCGCGCTTGGCGCCGTCACCGGTGAAATACATGTTCGGGTATTTGCTCCAGTATTGTTGTTCATAACGCTCGGGATCGCCATAAATCCCCCGCAGCATGGCCGGCCAGGGCGATTTCAACACCAGGTATCCGCCCCCGGTTTCCACACGCTGGCCGTCTTCGCTGACGATGTCGGCCTCGATCCCCGGGAAGGGCACGGTGGCCGAGCCGGGCTTGAGTTTGGTGACGCCGGGGAGGGGGGAGATCATGATCGCGCCGGTCTCGGTCTGCCACCAGGTATCGACGACCGGGCAGCGGCCCCCGCCGATATGATCGTGATACCACATCCAGGCTTCGGGATTGATCGGTTCGCCCACGGTGCCCAGGAGGCGCAGAGTACTCAGGTCGTGTTTGGCGGGCCATTCGACGCCCCATTTCATGAACGCGCGGATGGCGGTGGGGGCGGTGTAGAAGATGGTTACACCGTACTTTTCGATCAGTTCCCAGAAGCGGTCGCGGTCGGGCCAGTCGGGCGCGCCTTCGTAGATCACCTGAGTGGCCCCGTTGATCATCGGTCCGTATATCACGTACGAATGGCCGGTGACCCATCCGATATCGGCCGTGCACCAGAACACGTCATGGGATTTCAGGTCGAAAACATACTTGGTGGTCGCGGCCACTCCGGTCAGGTAGCCGCCCGTGGTGTGGATGATCCCCTTGGGTTTGCCCGTGGTTCCCGACGTGTACAGGATGTAGAGTGGATCCTCCGCGTCCATCGGTTCGGGTTCACAGTACGATTCCGCTTCCTGCATCAGGCGGTGATACCAATGATCCCGCCCTTCCTTGACATGCAGGGGAAAGTCCCCGCGTTTGACAATGATCACGTGCTTGATGCTCGGGGTCTCGCGCAGGGCCAGGTCGGCGTCGTGTTTCAGTGGAAGCAGGTTGCCGCGGCGGTAGCCCCCGTCCGCGGTCACCAGGACCTTGGCCTTGGCGTCGTGGATGCGGTCCTTGAGCGCATCGGGGCTGAAGCCGCCGAAGACCACCGAGTGAATCGCGCCGATCCGCGCGCAGGCCAGGATGCCGATTACCAGCTCCGGGATCATGGGCATGTAGAACGCCACCCGGTCGCCCTTTTGCACGCCCAATTTCTTCAGGCAGTTGGCGAACTTGTTGACATCCCGGTACATATCCCAGTAGGTCAAGGTGCGCTGGTCGCCCGGTTCGCCTTCCCAAATGAAGGCGGCCTTGTTGCGCAGTCCGTTTTTGACATGCCGGTCCAGGCAATTGTAACTGGCGTTCAGTTTCCCCCCCACGAACCATTTGGCGTACGGCGGCTCCCATTCCAGCACCGTGCGCCACTTTTCGAACCAATCCAGCCCTTCGGCCATTTGCGCCCAGAAGCCCAACCGGTCGCGGGCCGCGAGTTCATACAGCGAATCATCCCGGACGTGGGCTTTTTCCGTAAACGCCTCAGGTGGTGCAAACCGCCGGCCTTCTTGCAGCAATGCGTCAATCGTAATGGGTGTTTGTGTCGTCGAACCGCTCATCTCACACTTCATTCCTCCCACGTGGAATGGCTTTCAGTTCCAGCCCGGTGCCTGTCGGTGAAGAAATAGTTTACCATATTTATCTATTTAGTAATATGGTCAAATTAGATTTGTTCTTGTGCTGTTCTCCTTTCCCCGGGTGGCAGGTTTCACGTACAATAGCGGTCGTGCTATCACCGAAACCTTCTCGGAGGAACAGAATAATGAAATGGATTGGGATTCGTTTCGTGCTTCCGGCCTCGATAATGCTGGCCTTGGTGGTGTTTCCGGGGATATTGGCGGCCCAGGAATCCGGTCAGGCAAGCCCGGCGGCCCCGGCGGCGTTGATTCCTTATGACACGCCGCTGGCGCGGTATGGAGACCTGGAATTATCACTTTCGTATTTTTTTCAATACGCGCGCGACAAACTGTATCAATTTGAGCGGTCTACCGGGGATGAGCGTAAGCAAATATTAGATCAAGCGTTGCAACAGACGATTTTCGAACACTTGATCGCCCGGTTATCCAAGGAGCAAGGGTATTGGACGGAGACGGAATTCATAGCGCACAACCGGGTCATGGAGAATGACTGGCTGGTCCGCTTTTACCAGTATCATCAGTATTACCAGAAGATGGTTCCCACCGACGACGAATTGAAGAGACGCTATGAAGAGACCAAGAAGGAATATTTCCAGCCTTCGCAGTTCTCGTTCCGGCACATTTTCTTTCAGACCATCGACAAGCCGGAAGCGGTGCAAAAACAGGCGCCGGTCCGGGCTCAGGAAGCTCTGGCCTTGATCCGTTCCGGTTCCGATTTTGTCGAAATAGCCCAGAAATACAGCGATTCGAGCCGCAAGGGCGATCTGATCGGGCCGATCAAGACCCGGGAATACAATCCGGACAAGGCGATCAATCCCGTGATCGAGGACGCCCTCCGTTCCATGAAACCCGGCGATATCAGCGATGTCGTGCCCACCAAATATGGTTATGAAATCCTCAAACTGGAAACCTTCGAAAACGAACGCTACACCCCCTTCGAAGCGGCCAAACTCTCCATTCAGAACCAGCTGATGAGCGAACGTCTGCAAGGATGGATCCAGGCCTTGCTGGATGAGCACTTCAACCAGGCAGTCACCCGGTTCCAACCCTATGTGGTATTCGACGAAAATGCCGCTCCGGATGCCGTGGTGGCCGTGGTGTACGGCCAGCCCATCACCCGCTACGACTACAACATTACCCGGACCACCAAGCAAAACCGCGATCCGAACGAAGGGATCGAGGCCTACCGGGACCGGATCATCGAGTATCTGAAATCCGGCCTGATTTACCAATATATCGTGGCCAAACTGGCCCGCGATTTGGGCTACGACCAGATCCCCGCCTTCCGGATGCTGACCGATATCGGGCGCAATCAGAAGTTGTACCGCGTATGGTGGACCCGGATGGCCGAGCAATACCTCCAGGCGCATCCCATCACGGAGGAAGAAAAATTGGCTTATTACGAAAGCAACGCCAACCGCTTCCAGGACCGGCAGACCTCCCACGCCGGCGTGATCCGGGTGGATTATCCGCCCCATGACAAGCAGATCATGTATGAGATCTACAAGGCGCAGCAGGCGGCCCTGGGCAAGGCCAAGGAAGCCATCGAGCGGATCAAGAAAGGCGAGGATTTCGCGCAACTGGCGAAGGAACTGTCGACCGATCCCAGCGCGGCGGATGGCGGGGACCTGGGCTACATCGCCGCCGAAACCGATAAACTCCCGCGCATGGCGGCTGCCGAGGCGCTGCGCCTGGAGGCGGGGGCGGTTTCGGAAGAACCGTTCAACGGCGAGGATTGCTATTACGTCTTCAAGTGCTTCGACAAGCCGGAACGGGGAAAACTGGAGTACAGCGATCCCACGGTTCAGAAACGCATCGAGCAAGGGCTGTTGTCGCAAAAACGTTCGCAGTACATGGAAGAACTGATGGGCAAGATGGTGGACAAAAGCCGGATCGAATTGCTCTATCCGGACTTTTACACACTCGATCCCGGCAAGGCCGCCCGGCCCAGTATTGATCCGCCGTCCCAGTAACTATCACATCGCGGGCAGATGCGGCGGGCTCGGCCACAATCGGCGAAATACAGGCAATCAGGACCTCGGAAACGGGGTCCTGGTTTTTTATGCCGCCATAACCTGTACAAAAGGAGTACGGGTGGAGCAATCTCAAGAATATCCCTCCACTATTCATCTTTCCAATTGACTCCTTATAATCAGGAACCGGCCAGGATGCAGGCCCTGGTTCAGTTTTAATGGAGCGAGGAATGGTTTTCTGAAAAAAAGTATTGTTTTTCAAACATTGACGGCGCGTCATGAGCAAGGCCTAGGGAGTAAGTCCTTGGATATGAGCGTAAAAGTAATCACTCCCCTCTCCCTTTATGGGAGAGGGGCTTGTGGTGAGAGATGCTTGGAAGGGACCCTACATAATATCCGTGCAATTAGGCAAACCATTGCATAAGCAAATTCAATCCCCTTGATTCCAGGAGCGGATACCAAGACCGACCTGAAAATATTCCCTCACCCTCACCCTAACCCTCTCCCAGAGGGAGAGGGAATTTCGGGAATGGTTCGCATCGATCTCCTGGAAGAGATGCAATGGAAAAGGGAGTTGAAAGGATGAAAACCAACGTGAAGCCCCGTGGGATGCTGGCCGCGGCGGGGCTGCTCTTGTTTCTGTGCGCCGGGCTGTTCTCCCCGGCGGGGGAAATGCGGGAAGGGCCTGCGGGGACCGTCGTGCTGAACGGAAAGCCCGTCGAGGGGGCGCTGGTGGCGGTGTCAGCCCGTTATAAGCGCGCGTGGCTGATCAACGGCGAGAAGTTCAGCCCAGGGGCGGTGACGGTCAAGACCGGCGCGGACGGCCGCTTCGCGTTTCCGAACTTCCGCGAGACCGAATACAGCCTGTTTGTGCTGCATGACCAGGGCTACGCGGACTTGCCGCATGAAAGCCTGAAAAAAAACGAGCCGATCGAATTGCGGCCCTGGGGCCGGGTGGAAGGCGTGTTCCGGATCGGATCCCGGATCATGCCGTCGGTCACGGTGGCCTTGATCTATACACAACCCTATGAAACCCATTTTCCCACGCGGTACACCGCCGTCACCGGTGTGGAAGGGCGGTTTGCGTTCGACCGCGTGATTCCCGGCGAGGCGTGGATCGGTTACAAGAAAAAAGTGTATTTCATGGAATTCGACAGCCATGCCTATCCAATCACGGTTTTGCCCAATCAAACCGCGCGGGCGGAGATTCCGGCGGAGGGGCGCGCGGTCACGGGGACGGTCGCCCCGGCCGGGGGCGCGGACATCGGCCCCATTACCGGCATGGGGATGCTGTTCCGTGATCAGGAGGAGATTCCCTACCCGCCCGAGGTGACGGCCCAGGGCCGAAACGCCCAAAACGCCTGGTTCGACCGTTGGATCCGGACCGAGGAAGGCAAGGCCCATTTCCGGATGGACCGGCGGTATTATTTCGACACTCAGCCCGACGGCGCGTTCCAGGTTGAGGGGATACTGCCGGGAACGTACACGCTGGTCGTGTCGCTGTTCGAACCGGACGCGCTGCGCCGCCGCTCCGTGCGCAAACTGGGCGAATCGACCCTCAAGGTCACCATTCCCGAGGGCGGTTCCGATTCACCACACGACCTGGGCCGGATTGAGGTGGAGGTTACGCCGCCGGTGGCCGCAGGGGGGCAGATCCCCACGGCCGAGATCCCGGCGCTGGACGGCCGGACGCTGCGCATGGACCGTTTCCGCGGCTCGGTGGTGCTGGTTCATTTCTGGTCGATGGCGTCTACCCTGTGCCTGCAGGAGCTGCCCCAGTACCGCCAGGCCCAGGCGCGGTTTCAAGGCAACAAGCATTTTGTCTTGATCAGCGTCAACGTGGATCCGGACTCCGAACGGGATGCCTTGAGGAAATGCATCGACTCCAACCAGATGAATTGGCTCCAGGCGCAGGTTAACGGTCTGGAACACGCGCTGCCGCAAACCTTCGGCGTAAAGGAAGTCCCCGCGGCCTTCCTGATCGGCCCCCAGGGGAAAATCATCCGGGACGATGCGCACGGAAGCGAATTGATCCAGCAAATCAGCCAGGCCCTGGCGGACAATCCGCCGGGGAAATGAGATTGTAACTATATACTCGGCTGCGGATCTTTCTCATTGCTCTATTTGTGATGTTAGGATTGCTGGGAACGCTTAACGATCCCTCTCTCTCAGGGAAAGAGTCTTAACGATGCCTTCTCCCTCAGGGAGAGAGTCTTGACGATTCCCTCTCCCTCAGGGTGAGGGTTATGGAATATATCACGGAGATGGCAACCCTGCGTTTGTCAGAAAAACCTGGATGCTGACCGGGAGGGCGAGGCTCCCGCCGGGCCGAATGGTTTCGATACGCCCCACGATTTCCGCGGCTCCCCCGGAGGTACGCCCTCCCGGAGCAGGATTTGTGGGGAAAAATCAGCCCTTGGGGAGAGGGTCAAGTTGAGGGAATCATTGCCGGGGCGGTCCTTTGTGTCCGTCCGTATCTTGGTGTGGAAGGAATACCTTTTCGAGAGGGACAAGGGAGAAAGAAGGCTTCTCAATCGATGGGAAGTAATGGATTGGAAATGTTTTACCTCTCATGCACGCATTTGCCGGATGAATCCGCCTTTGGCCATCCAAGGCCATAATCCCTTTCATCGCCGCACCCCCATGGAAGCGTGTTGTAGCACTAATATTCATAAAAGCGATTGACATTGAATAGGTCAGGTTATAATGTGTTCGATTTACAAAAAGTGGAGGAGGTACTCATGAAAGGAAAGGGATTCACATTAATTGAATTATTGATTGTCGTGGCGATTATCGGTATCCTGGCGGCCATCGCGGTGCCGAACTTCCTGAACGCGCAGATCCGGGCCAAGGTCAGCCGGGCGGTTTCCGATATGAAGACTCTGGAAACCGCGCTGGAAATGTACCGTATGGATAACAACGATTATCCCACCTGCGACAAACCACGGGTTCCCGGCCGGTTTGACTCCTGGCATCCGAACGAGGTGCGCCTCTACCGCATGACCACGCCAGTCTCGTACATCAGCGCGGTCCCCCATGATCCCTTCGCAACCTACGCGAACGCCGCCGATTACAACCAATGGGGATTCGCCTACGATTACGTCAACAATTATGGGTCCGGCCACACGGGCGGGTGGGGTCATTTGTGGCGGCTGAACAGCTGGGGGCCGGATGGCATCAACGGCTGGGGCGGCCAGCGGGATTTCAGCACCGCGCAACAAGCCTGTCCCGCGGGGAATCCCCGGTTCTTGTATCAAAGTTCCAATGGGTTGAACAGTCACGGCGACATCGTCTGGGTCGGCCCCAAGGATCCTCTGACGACTCCCGAATATTTTTGCCCGATCCAGAACGGGATTTAATATCCAGTAACTATTTACCCGGATGCTGATCTTTCTCAGTGCTATATTCGTAGTACAAAACGAGGCGGCAAAAAATGAAAATGATCCTGAAATGTTCTATATATTGTGGTGCAGGCGTCCCGCCTGCAACCATATTTTGTGCAGACAAGATGTCTGCACCACAATAAAGTGACCTTTTACCGCTCCGTCAGTACAAGCATAGAGGGGATCGATATACGATTCCCTCTCCCCCCGGGAGAGGGTCAGGGTGAGGGAAAGCCTTTTCATTAAGCAAAAACGTTCCCCATTGCTCATGAACCTCGCCGAATCATCGGGGACCCTTCAATGGGCGGCTTGATTGCGGCCTTGAATTTCAAACTTGGACATAAGGTTGGGCATACGCATTTCCCGGCGATACCTCAAATACTAAGGATAATACTCCACCGTCCGAAAGACTCGGCGGACTTCGTTTTCGGGAGGTGTCTGGCCGGGGGGTGAGAGTATGACTTCCGTTTGCCGGATCCAATTTCCACGTTCGTCGTCTTCATAGCGGAAGATGGCGGTCCAACTCGTGCCCTCTGTCAAGGAAACGGTTTTCTTGATTTCTCTCCCCTCCTGGTATTCGATGATCCAAGTCCCGTTGGCTTGTTTTTGTTCGGAACGGCTCAGGCGGCCTTGGTCATCATAAGCGTAAGTGACATCCATCCCGGTTCCGGTTTTCCGGATCACGCGCCAACGGCTGTCGTAATACCACCGGCCTTGCCCTGTCCGTTTGCCATCGGCTTCATACACAAAGACCAAATCATATTTCTCCCCGGGATGCCATTCATAAACCCATTGGCGGATCAGCCGGCGCGAGGCATCCAAATATTTCTCCCTCAGGATTTTCCCATGGTCATCGAATTCTTGGTGGAAATACGTTTTTCCCCCCGTTTTGTCAGTCCATTCTTGCACTATCCGCTTTTTATTACTGCTCGGCTTATACGAGATGGAATCAACCTGGTTTCCGTTTTCATCGAACCGCTGTTCTTCCGTCTTGTTTCCCGATTCATCGTAAAATACCCGTTTCCAGAGATAGGCGGGCCGCCAGAGGATCTCATCCTGTTTCTTATCCATTTCCTGAACACGCCATTCCACCGTTTTGACCGGGCCTTGCAGGCCGTCCTGAAAACGATCCGGCGGATTATCGATAGAAACGGCCACCGGCGCGGAAAGCCAGAGACAGAAAACACACCCGGCAATCCCCATGGTTCCATTCCTCCCCGAAAAGGATTTCATAAAAACTTCTGAACATTCAAACGTGAAAAGGCTCCCTTCGGTAACCATGATTTGGATGAACAGTGGATTATCAGGGCGAGGTTTTGGGAAGATCTGGGATTGTCATTATACCGAAAACTTCCGGGCGAGGATCACCAGCGACAGGCCGATGGGCAGGCCCCGCCCCGCCACCAGCGGTGCTTCGCTGGAGAAGATCGTGGTGAGCAGCCGGTTGATCCAGCGGTGATGGTGCATGTTGTCGGCGCGGGCCAGGTCGGGATTTTTGGCGAACAGGCTCACGAACCGCCGCCGCCAGCGCCAAACCAGGGCCGCCGGCAGCAGCCAAGTGTTCATGAAGGATTGATGGACGATCATCAGGCCGCTTTCGGACACCAGGTTCCGGACGCGCGCCGGCTCGTAGCGCCGGACGTGGTGGTTGATCTCGTCGTGCTCGCACCAGAGAGAGGGGAACACGGGCACGGTGATCAGCACATGACCGCTCATCTGGCATACGCGGACGATCTCGCCGAGGGCCCGCGCGTCGTCGGGTATGTGTTCCAGAACATCCAGGGCGGTGACGAGGCTGAAGGTGTTCTCCTCGAAGGGCAGGTGTTCGATCTCCGCTTGGCGCACGTTGTCCGCGCCCCGCAAATGGCAAAAATGGATGGCCTCGTCCGAGCGGTCCACGCCCAGCACCTCGCCGAATTCCTCCAGCAGGGCTAAGTTGATCCCCGTGCCGCAGCCGGCGTCGAGGATGGCCCGGGGCTTCTCGGCCGGGGGCAGATGCCGCCGCAGCACATCCCGCAGGATCTTCCGCCGGCTGACGAACCACCAGCTGTGGTTTTCGAACTCGTAGTATTTGGCGTAATAGTCTTCGCGCACGGGGCCTTGTACATTCCTCTCCTGAATAGGGTGATTCTAGGTAGTTTCCACAAGCCGTCATAGCCAAAGGCGATACCTCCAGACCGAGACGTTACTATTCAATTTCTCCGAAAAAATATAAGGTATAGAGCAACAATCCAGTACCGTATGAGGAGCCTATCCGAGCCGTGCGTCCGGCCGAGGCCAGTGAGGAAACCGGCTTATCATGTTGAAACGATTGCGGATACAAGGATTTAAATCATTAAATGAGGTGGATGTGGAATTCCCGCGGTTGACGGTCTTGTTCGGCGCCAACACTGCTGGCAAATCCAACCTCCTGGAAGCCATCCAGGCCGTCTCCCGCCTGGCGTGCGGAAGAACTTTGTTGGAAGCCCTGGCGAATCCGATTCGGGGAAATCCGATCGAATGCTTCGCATTCCCCAGCGGCGGCTTGTCCGAGTTGTACGAGAAAGATACCGCGGAATTTACCCTGGAGGCGGATCTCGGGAAGAATGGAAGCGCTTCTCCTCCCAATTACCGCTACCGGATCGCTGTGCAAATTCATCCCCGCTCGGGTAAGTTGTCCGTGCGGGATGAATACCTGGCCAAACTCACCCGGTCCGGAGCGGCCCGGGGATCACCCTTGATCGAAGAAGTAGAGGGGCAATTGCATATCCGCCGCCAGAGGAAACCCGCCCACCCCCGGATTGAGAAACTGGGCTTGAATCATACTCAACTCTCGGATATCCGGTTTTCCGGTTCGGAATATGAAGCCATCCAGTGGGTGCGGGAGGAACTCTCCGATTTCCGGATTTACTATCTCGATCCCCGCGTGGCCATGAGAAATTCCGTCCCTCCCAAAGAAGTGGCCGATATCGGCACACGAGGAGAAGATCTGGCGCCTTTTCTCTATCGCGTGCAACTGGGGGAACCCAAGGCCTTTCAACTTGTAATGCGGTCCTTGCGCATGATTATCCCGTCGCTCGAATCCGTCAGCGTGGAACTGGATGAAAAACGCGGCGCCTTGGATTTGCAAATCATCCAAAACGGGATCACGTTTTCATCCCGGATCATTTCCGAAGGGACTCTGCGGGTGTTGGCCTTGTGCGCGATTGCCGCCAATCCCTGGCCCGGCTCCCTGATCGCGTTCGAGGAGCCGGAAAACGGCGTGCACCCCCGCCGGATCGAACTGATCGCGAAACTGCTCACCTATCTCGCCCTGGAACGCCATCAACAAGTCATCGTCACTACCCATTCCCCCCTCTTTTGTCAGCAAATTCTCGCCGAACAAAATAAAAACCCAAAGGAGGTCGCGGTTTTGATCACCCGGCAAGAGAATGGGCAAACCGTCTGCGAGCCATTTCAAACCGCCGGTCCCTTGTTTGATGACCACGATATACAGGAAGCGTTGACCAGCCGGCAGGAGGACGGTTGGTTTGAAGGCCTCGTGCTCCGGGGATTGGTCGATGGTTGAAAAAATCCACATTGACTTGTACACCGAGGACATGGCGCAGGAACGTTTCCTTGAAGCCTTGATCCGCCGTCTTCTGCAAGAAACACACCGCGCCGCGGTTATCCACCATCGCTCGGCCCGGGGTGGCCATCCCCGTATGCTCCAGGAATTCAAAGCCTATCAAAAGGCGCTGGAGAAAAACGAATTTCATCGGCACCGGCCCGGTCTGTTGGTCTTGGCGCGAGACGCCAATTGTCATTCGCACGCGAAAATCCATGCTGAATTAAAGCAAAGCATTGATGAAGGTACCTTCCCCGTTTACGTGTTAGCCTGTCCCGATCCATACATCGAACGCTGGTACATGGCGGATCCGGAATCGTTTTTCCAGGCCGTGGGCGCGGATTGTCATATCGGAAAAATCAAATGCAAAAAAGATGATTATAAAAAAATACTGGTGGATGCCATCAAACAAAGTGACAATGACGCAATCTACGGTGGGGCGGAATACGCGCTCGAGCTGGTCAACGTGATGGATCTATACCGGGCCGGGAAAAACGAACGTTCCCTTCATTTATTCATCGAGGAATTCCATCACGCGTTATCCCGGACTTCATGAAACCAAATCAATAGAAATGACTTCGTCCATGTAGCACAATGAAAACCAAAACCAGCCATTCATCCAAATCATCTGCATCTCACCCCAATCCAATCCCCGTCTTCCGCCCCTCGATCACGCAGGCGGAAATCGACGCCGTGGCCGAAGTGATGCGCTCCGGCTGGCTGGGGATGGGGGCGGTCACGGAACGGTTCGAGAAGGCCCTGGCGGAGTATTTCAGCGCCGCGCACGTGGTCTGCCTCAACTCGGGAACCGCCGCGTTGCACCTGGCCCTGCGGCTGCTCGATCTCCAACCGGACGACGAAGTCATCGTGCCCACCATCACCTTCGTTTCCACCGCTCATGCCGTGGGCTACTCCGGGGCGCGGCCCGTTTTCGCCGATGTGGATAAGGACACCCTCTGCCTCAGCGTGGACGATGTCCGGCGCAAGATCACCCCCCGCACCCGCGCCATCATTCCCGTCCATTACGGCGGCCACCCCTGCGACCTTGACGGCCTGCGCGAAGCCATCGCCGGGCGGAACATCACCTTGATCGAGGACGCCGCCCACGCCTGCGGAGCCGTCTACCACGGCCGGATGATCGGCGGGCTATCCCCCCTAACGTGTTTCTCGTTCCACGCCGTCAAGAACCTCACCTGCGGCGAGGGCGGGGCGGTCCTCACACACGAGACCGCTTGGGACAAAAAATTGCGCGAACTCCGCTGGCTGGGGATCTCCAAGGACACCTATACCCGCTCCGTCCACGCCCGGGTGTACGCCTGGCAATACCAGGTCAACGAGCTAGGCTACAAGTGCCATATGCACGACATTTCCGCCGCCATCGGCCTGGTCCAATTGCAACGCCTCGAGGAAAACAACCGCAAGCGCCGGGCGGTGGTGGAACGCTACAACGCGGCGTTCCGGCCCTGTTCCTGGATCGAAACGCCGCCGGAATTGGAAGGCGCGCGTTCGTCGTGGCATATTTACCATATCCAAGTTCCCAAGCGCGACCGCCTGATCGCCCACCTCAAGCGCCGGGGCATCGCGCCGGGCGTGCATTATTATCCTCTGCATTTGCATCCGTATTACGCCGGCCTGCGCGCGCAATGTCCCATTGCGGAAGAGATCTGGAAGCGCGTCCTCAGCCTGCCCCTCTTCCCCGATTTAACCGAGGAGGAAATCACCCGCGTGATCGAGGCCGTGATCTCCTTCGGCGAAACGTTATAAAATAAGGCTCATCAGGCAAATGCGTACTTTTTTCGGGAGCGTGACTGGACATCGATTCGACGGGTTGGAGAGAGCCACCCTAAATCCCCTCTCCCTCTGGGGGAGGGGTAGGGTGAGGGAATATTTGAATGAATTGGCAATCCTGCGTTTGTCAAAAAACCTGGTTTTTTAACGGGAGGGCGAGGTTACCGCCGAGCCGGATGGATTCGATACACCCCATGATTCTCCCGGCTCACCCGGAGGTTCGCCCTCCCGGATCAGAACGTTAAAATCAGCCCCTTTAGGTGGAACCAGGGTAAGATCCGTCCCGAAAGGGTGGACTAAATTCTGCAGACGGCTATATCGCTACACGGATTGCCGGCGAAAGGAACTTCTCCCATGATTCCCGGTAAGAACATCACCCTGCGGGCCTTGGAAGACCGGGACGTGGAGATCCTGCGCGGCTGGCGCAACCACCCCGAACTGCGGCAGCTGCATTTCTCCACCCTGCCTCTTTCACAGGCCGGCCAGCGGCGCTGGTACGAGCAATACAGCGATCAGGCGTCCACGCTGGTGTTTATCATCGAGAACGAGGCCGGCCACCCCATCGGCTATACCCTGCTCAAAAACCTGGACCACAAGAACCGGCAGGCGGAAATCGGCCTGCACCTCGATCCCGCCTTCCAGGGCCAGGGCTACGGCACGAACGCGTTTCGTGCGCTGATCCGCTTCGGCTTCGAGGAACTGAACCTGCACCGCCTGGCCTTGCAGGTCTTTGATTTCAACGAGCGGGCGATCCGGATGTATGAGAAACTAGGCTTCCGGGTCGAAGGCCGCCTCCGCGAGGCCTTCTTCACCCAGGGGAAATACTGTGACATCTTGCTGATGTCTTTATTGGAGGGGGAATGGAGAAATCAATAAAATAGATCATCGGGCAAGAACTGGCTCTCAGCCTGATGGATCGCGGACATCGTTTGAAATGGAGAATGAAGAACCATCACATCAGTTCCCCCTCCTTCGGAAAAAAGGGCCAAGGCAAGGGAAGCCGCGCGAGGGCGGAATAAAGAAAAAACAGCGTATCATTGAAACGATGGAAACCATGCAACCCCGCGTTCCTCTCGACATGGATCAGATCAAAGCCTTCTGCGAGAAGTGGAAGGTGAAGGAATTCTCCTTGTTCGGCTCGGTGCTGCGGGACGATTTCGGGCCCGAGAGTGACGTGGACGTGCTGATTGAGTTATTCGATTATGAGGGCATCGGCTTGTATGAATGGATGGATATGATCGAGGAATTGGAAGGACTGTTCCACCGCAAAGTCGACATGGTTGACCTCCAGGGATTGAAAAATCCGTTCCGCCGCCAGGAAATCATCACAACCCGGCAGGTGATCTATGCGCAAGGATAGGAGCGAACTCGCCTATATTTGGGATATGCTGGAGGCGGCGAATTATGCCATCGAATTTGCAGCAGGTCAGTCTTTCCATCATTTCGAACAAGACGACCTTTTGCGTTCCGCATTGGAGCGCAAGATCGAAATCATCGGGGAAGCGGCCAGGCGGATTTCAAAGGAATTTCAGCAGGATCATCCTGAAATCGATTGGAAAAAAATAATCGGTTTACGTCATCTACTGGCGCATGAGTATGGCGAGATCAAACTGGAGGTTTTGTGGACAATCGCTATTCGTGATGTCCCCGAACTGGCTCAAAAGCTGCGTCGGATTCTGGAATCGGAATCACCATGAACAAGTAGGGAATCGTTCCCCGACAATAGAATCCCCATGCAACCCCGCGTTCCTCTCGACATGGATCAGATCAAAGCCTTCCGCGAGAAGTGGAAGGTGAAGGAATTTTATCTGTCCGGCCCGGTCCTCCGCGAGGACTTGAGAATGGTACTTGTCACGGTGGAATGTCAGATGGAAAGCACTGATAGGCAACCGGCCGGTGGATCAATCGATCACCAACGATCCTTCCCCCTCGCGGAGTCGGGCCTCATTGTCCGCATCCCCGGGTGATCACAGCTCGCTTATTTGATTTCACGAATATCCGCTCAATAATCCAGCCAGTCCCCGATTCCCGCGGGGGTGTATTGGGTGCTGAATTTCAAACCGGGGACGCGCGTACCCTCGTAACGCTTGTAATTGGCAGCCAGTTTGTTGTTGAGATAGGTCGCTTGGCCCCGCGGCAGCGTGCCCGGAAGAATGCGGCAGATATTCATGACGAATATCGCCGAATTGCTCTGATCGACCAGCTTCACCAGCAGAGGATGCACGCCCGGCTGGAGATGGATGGTCTTGGCGGCACGGCCCGGCAACGTGATTTTTTGATAGGAAATAGTCTTGTTGTAAATCAATTCACCCCCGAGCCAGACCGAGCAGGATTCATCGTGGGTGATCCACAGTTCGGCGTCCTGCTCTTCGGGGACCGACACCCAGCAAAACGCGTAATACACGGAACCGTTTGAGGAACCGTACTGGGCTTCGAAATCGATCTTGTCGTCGGAGAAGCAGATCGGTTCGGTCCAGCCGTTCGCTCCCGGCGTGGCCGCCACCTCCGCGTCGGGGACGCCGAGGTAGGGCGTGTCGAGGCTGGTCCCCTCGGCCCGGTTGAGCAGCCAGATGCGGTTGTTCATGCCGAAGTGGCCCCGGTTGCCTTGCGAGCCTTCCGGAGGCCGTTCGAAATAATACAACGATTCATCCACCGAGTGCTCGCCCACGATTTTGATTTGGGCGAGATCCATGGTGCCCAGCCCTTCGCGGGCCGCGTCGTACAAATGGGCCACGTCATCGGGATTGAGGCCCATCAGCCGCGCGCAGATCGTGTCCACGGCCACCATGTCGGGTCCGGCGATCACCATGTTCCGGCGCACCGCGGGATCCGAGGCGGTTTTGGCGCGCTCCTTGCATACCAACGCATCCACCAGGCAGTAGTTGGAGGGGGAAATGGAGGCCAAGTCAACGATTTCGCGTTCCACCGAGTTGTAATCCGGCCAATCCAGGTGCAGGGTGGGATCGCCGGGTTCAGGCCCTCCCATGCCCTTGTAGGTCCCGTATTTGGCGCCGGCCGCGGTCCCGATGTAATTCTTGAGGCAGACGGTGATATTCGGGGTGTGGATTTTCATCACCGGAACATTGATCAGCACGTCCGCGTCGAGGATGGCCTCATGGATCCAATACGCGGGATAAATGGGGAAGTCGATCTTGTCCGGCACGGGCTCCAGACGGATGTGGCTCAAGGGATCGTCGTACGAACCGAAATTAGCGTCGAGCAGCGTGACGGAAATACCATCGGCTTCCAGGCGCGCGATCATGTCCCGGTAGCCCGCTTGTTCATACCCATCGGTAACCGGCGCGCCGCCGGAATTGTATTTCGTGTTGCGCATTTCCGGCGCCAACCAGCCGCCCGCCGCCTCGGCCACGGTCAGGGAGAGATTCCCCGGCCCGTGGGCCACGATCCAGCGGATCAATCCTTCCACCACCCGCGGATCAGTATTCACGCCGTTCTCGAGATCCGCGTTCTCCACGACATTGGGTTTGATCACGACCTTCGCACCGGGCTTGAGAAGACCTTGCAGCCCGCCTTCCAGATCCAACACGCGATACACCATTTCCAAAATCTGGGCATCCGAAAGGTGGGTAGTCAAGGGCACCGGCGACGCCAAGGTGCTGTCGTCCGAGCGAACCAGCGCCACCTGGGTGGAATAGTTCGGCGGCAGGCCGTCGTTTTTCAGCTGGGAAACCGGAACGGCTTCAACCCGGGAGGGCGCCTGGAGGGTAGAGGCGAGGTCGATGCCGATCAGCGCCACAATGCCAAGAATCAACGTAGCGCGGAAAAGGAGGGAACGGTGGAGAAAGAAAGTGGGCTTCATGCTGTTCACCTAGGATGAGGTATTGGCCCAGAAATCATATGGGTCATTTAGATAAAATAGTCCATAATCGGGGAAATGACTACTCTTTATTATCAGGCGGAAGTGTTTTTCAATGAACGGATTATAGAAACCAATGGATTGCCAAATGAGTTAGGGAGGCATTTTTCTCCACGATCGTACGAATCGCAGGATAGGTTCGAATCGGAGGATGGGTTAGCGCGCGGCGCGTAACCCATCGATCATCCTCCCTCCCCCTCACGCGAACCATTGATATATCCAGCCCGCCAGAAGCGACCAGGCAACGCTGAGCAGAAAATACACGCCGGTGATCCGGATCCCCATGGTCAGTTGCATGGCGGCCAGGGTTTGGACTTTGGTGGCGGGTCCCGACAAAAAGAAAGCCAGCGCCGCGCCGGGCGACATGCCCATGTTCATCATCACCTGGATGAAGGGAATCGTCCCGCCGCCGCACGCGTACAAGGGGATTCCCAACAGCGAGCCGGCCAGGATGCTGTACCCGTATTGCCGCCCCACCACCCGCTCCACCCACTGCAGGGGCACCAGTTCCTGGATCACCGCGGCGATGCCGATTCCCAGGAATACGTATTTCAACACGAATCCACCCATATGGATGAATGATTCATACCAGCGGCGGGAGAAGGGGATTTGTTCGTTGGGATCACCGGGCGCCGCGGCCACATCCCCGAAATCGAAGAATGCGGGATGCTTTCGCGAATACCAAGCGGCCAGCAGGCCCCCCAGAATCCCGAAACCCACGGCGGCCGCGACTCTCGCCAGCGCCATGGACCACCCAAACGCGCTGAGGGTCATGCCGAACAGGGTGGGATTCATCAGCGGCGAGGCGAAGAGGAACGCGAAGACCGGTACCGGCGACACCCCGCCTTGGATCAAGGCGGCCGCGATGGGAATGGCCAGGTAGGAGCAAAAGGGGGAAACGATGCCGGCCAAGGCCATGAGGACGATCCCTCCCGGCCCCCGGGTCCACGCCCCTTCCTTGAGGATGTGCAGCGGCCATCGGGCGACCAGGTAGGATGACGCCAACAAACCGCTCACCAGCCCGGGCAGGAGTGAAACGAAAAGATCTTTCATCTCCAGGAGGATCCGGCAGGTGTGGGTATCTTGAAAGAGAGTCCAAAATTCGGTCAGCGCCATAACGGATGATGTCCCACCTGCCCCGCGTTGTATGTGGGGTGGATTCCTGGGCAATCCCCGCCCGGAATCCTCCCACTATACCATACCTCATACGGGATAATCAGCCATCCGGAGACGAACGGTGCTTTTGAATTTCCGGTATTCATCGCGAGTGATAAAAAAAGGCGCATCCGTTTATTGGGTTCTTTATTATCAGATCACCGATTCACCTCTTTTCGAAATCATCGATGACCCCCCTCCAAATTCCCTCTCCCTCTGGGAGAGGTGTGGGGTGAGGGTATTTTTGTGGGGACGGACCTGGGTGTCCGCCCTCATTCCGGAGTGAATGGAATCGATTTGGCCTTATGAAGTTTGCACTTCCTGGATGAAAAAAACCATTCTCCTGTCTCGACAATTATCTCCAAATTCAGCTTAATAGATCCGGTTGAACCGATCCATAAAAAAAGGAGGGACATTATCCCCATGACGAGATCCAAACCGATTTCACGCCGCCATTTCCTTCAACGCGGGGGATGCGCCCTGGGCGCTCTGGCCGCCGGCCCGCTTATCATTCCCGCTTCGGCTTTGGGGAAAGCGGGCTACACCGCGCCCAGCGACCGCATCACCATGGGCTTTATCGGCACGGGCACGATGGGCAAGGGGCATCTCTTCGGAGAAGCCTGGACCTACCTGCCCGGCGGGTACGTGGAGCAAAATTACATTCAGGTATTGGCCGTCTGCGACGTGTGGCGCCAGAGCCGGGAACAAACGCGGGATCATGTCAACCTGCATTACACCCGCAAATACGGCAAGGGGAACTACCAATCCTGCGAGGCGTACAACGATTTCCGGGACATCCTGCAACGGGAGGACGTGGACGCCGTGCTGATCGCCACGCCGATTCATTGGCACGCCACCATGACCGTCTTCGCCGCCCGGGCGGGCAAGGATATCTACTGTGAAAAGCCCACCGCCGTGACCGTGAAGGAGAGCCAGGCCATGGTCAAGGCCGTGCTCGAAAACCAGCGGGTGTTCCAGGCCGGCACGCAGCAGCGTTCGGAATACGAAGGCAAGTTCCGGAAGGCGTGCGAGTACGTGCGCAGCGGCCGCCTCGGCCAACTCAAGGAAGTGTACGCCTGCATTGACGGGGGCGGCGCGATGTGGCCCACGGAAACCGGGAAGGAAGTTCCCATTCCGGACGGGCTGGATTGGGACCTGTGGCTGGGTCCCGCGCCCAAGATCCCATACCAGGGCCGGTCGGACGCGCACCTGTTCGGATCTGGGGGGATCAACTGGGGGCAGCATCACTACGATTTCGTGAACTGGGCTCTGGACGCGGACCGCACGGGCCCGGTGGAGTTGTACATAGACAACGGCGCGGCCGCGTACCGCTTTGCCAACGGCGTGGTGGTGTACGGCCGCCGGTATCCCGGGACGGACATCGGCCAGACGGGCGGCGCGTGGTTCGTCGGGACCGAGGGCAAGATCGGCGTGGACCGCGAGAATCTCGTGTCCGATCCGTCCAGCATTCTGGAAAAGCCGCTCGGACCGGATGATGTGCATCTGCAAAAGACTCCCGGCCATACGTTGAATTTCCTGGAATGCGTCAAGACCCGCAAACCGCCCATCTGCGATATCGAAACGGCGCACCGGGCCGCCAGTATCTTATTGCTGGGTGGAATCACGCAGCAACTCAACCGGAAGCTGGTATGGGATCCCAAGGAAGAGCATTTCATCAACGATGATGAGGCCAATCAAAAGCTGGACCTGGTCAAACGGGCCCCGTGGATCGTGTAATCCATGATGCGCGGCCGGGAACGGGTATTGGCGGCTGTGGAGCATCAGGATACCAGACGCGTGCCGTTGGATTTTTGGGCGGAAGCCGTGGTCTGGAAGCGGCTGCTGCGGGATTTGAATCTCCCCACGAAGCGGGACTTGCTCGAACGCTTTCAGATCGACTTGCGCTGGATGGACCACCGGTACACCGGGCCGGATTTCTCCGATCCGCGCGGCGCGTATCTCGAAAACATGTGGGGGGAACGGTTTCGCGTCACCCCGGAAGGCGAAAAACTCGCGTGCGGCGGAGCGCTGGACAACGCCCAAAACTTCGAGGCCATCGCAGCGCATCACTGGCCTTCCAACGATTGGGTGGACCAAAGCCACCTGGTGGAGCAAATCCGCCGGGACGATGACTACGCGTTGCTGTACGGGTATGCCGACATCTGGCAGCGCGCGGCCATGGTGCGCGGCCTGGACGGCATGTTCTTCGACATGGTGGAACGCCCGGACTGGGTGCATTTCGTGACCGGCAAGTTGACGGATTTCTACCGGGAGGACTGGACGCGGGCGATGGAAACCACCCGGGGCCGGATCGATATCTTTCTCTTGATCAGTGACCTGGGCTCCCAGCGCGCGCCGATGATGAGTTTGAAACTATTCCGTGAATTCGTGAAACCGCGCGTGCGGCAAATGGCCGGGCTGGTCCATTCGTTTGGCAAGCGTTTGATGTTTCACTCGTGCGGATCGGTGCGTCTGTACATCGAGGACCTGATCGAGGCCGGGGTGGATATCCTCAATCCCATCCAACCGTTGTGTAAAGGCATGTCGCCCCGGGATTTGAAAAGGGATTTCGGTGAACAATTGTGTTTCCATGGCGGGATGGATATTCAATCCGTTCTCCCGCGTGGAACACCGGAAGAGGTGCGCTCCGCCACGCGGGAGTTGATCGAGACCATGCAACCCGGCGGGGGGTTCATCTTTTGTCCCAGCCATACCCTCTTGCCCGACATCCCCACCGAAAACATCGCCGCCATGTACGACGAGGCGGGACGGGATTGAAGGGTGGGCGAACCGCCGGGTGATTGATGCCAGGAACGGAAACGCAGGGGCGCGTGGCCACGTGCCCCTGCGTTGTCTCACCCTGACCACCTTACTTCAACAATCATGATCTTTCTTACATCGTAACCTTCGTCGCTTCGGGATCGAGTTTCGCCCGGCGGTTGTTGCGGTAAGCCACGTTGGCCAGGTGCGGCCCGCAGATGGCCTGGTGACCGATCTCCACCGTCGCGTTGGGTTCCTGGCGGCTTTTCACGCACTCGATGAAATTCTTGATGTGCGGTTCGTCGGGCAAGTCGCCCTTGAAATCGATATGGGCCTTGGTGGGCAGGTCCTTGCCGTCTTCCTTGTCCTTGTCCAGATAGACCTGGAAGCCGAAGCGGTGCAGGTGCATGGTGCCTTTTTCGCCCTGGAAGAGGATATGCCACCAATCCATGAAATTGCTGGTGTAGTTGATGGTCCAGGTGGCGATGAATTTCGGATAGCGCAAGGTGGCGGTGAAGACGTCGGGGCAATCCGCGCCGGTCATCTTCTTGATGAAGCCGAAGCCGTCCGCCTCCAGGGGCGTAACCTGGCCCATGTACCACTGCACCACATCCATGATATGCGTGCCCTGGTCGTTGGAAATACCGCCGGAAAACGGCCAGAAAACCCGCCAGTTGCGCACATATTTCGGCTGGAATTCGAGCCCTTCGTTGGGCCACGCGAACCGTTCCCAGTCGATTTCAAATCCCAGCGGGCTGTTGTCCTGCGGGCCGGAAGCCTGCCAGTTCCATTGCGCCTTCACGAAGTTGATGTCGCCCAGAATCCCGGATTGGATGACCTTGAGCCCTTCCCGAATCAACGGGGCGCTGCGGCGCTGCATGCCGATTTGGGCGATGCGGTCGGTCTTGCGCACTTCGCGCACCGCCCACGCGCCTTCCTCGATGGTGTGCGACATGGGTTTTTCGCAATAGACATCCTTGCCGGCCTGCACGGCGGCGACCATCTGGCGGCAGTGCTGATGCTCGGGCGTGCCGATCAAGACCGCGTCGATGTCCTTGCGCTCCAACAACTCATTGAAATCCTGGTAAACATCGATTTTCCCGTCGTTGTTGATTTCCGCGGTTTGGATTCCATCCTTGATGCGGGGCGCGGAGACGTCGCAGACAGCCACGAACTTGGCGTTTTCCCGGATGCACTTTTTCATGACATCGCATCCGCGTCCCCCCGAGCCGATGATCCCCATGATGATCGTGTCGTTCGCGCCGAAAACCCGGCTGGGCATGTAGAGTGGAGCGGCCAGGGCGGCGCCGGCCAGGAACGATGTCTTGACGGCCTCGCGGCGGCTGATTGGATGATTCATGGTCGATGTCCTCTCTTGTCAGCATATTGTTTTAGGTATCGTGTACCGGATGGGATCTATCCTAAAGCATCGTGAAACGGTTCGCAAAGCCCGCGGTGGATTTCGAGTGGATTTAATTGAATTCCCTGCGTCCCTTGCCGACCCAAGGGGGATATGAATTACAATGGCGCATTCGGATGCGAGGCCCATTCGGCCTAGCCCGGATGAAGGTTCCCAAAAATTCCCTCTCCCTTGGGGAGAGGGGTAGGGTGAGGGAAGACCTTGATTCACAATTCCTCACCCCGTTCCTCTCCCACGGGGCGTGGGGAATGCCTTTTTCCCGTTCCGGTGGTTGGATCGCTCCCTGGTGCATTCAACTCGATGGGATGTCAATTCATTGGATTCTCTCCCCGGGATCCATGTCCCGGTTGAAATCGGCCAAGACAAATTTCCAAGGAAGGAACACCACCATGATGACGTATTGGGGGATCTCAACATCCAGCCTTGTGACAGTGTTACTCGCCGGGTGCGTGTTCGCGGGATCCGCGGGCGCGGCGGAAGACGGGTGGATTGCTCTATTCAACAGCCAAAATCTGGACGGCTGGCAAGCCGCGGAGAATCCCGGCTCGTTCCAGGTCGTGGATGGCGCGATCCTCTGCAACGGGCCCCGGGCGCATCTGTTTTACGCCGGAGAAGTGCAGAATGCCCAATTCGAGAATTTTGAGTTCCAGGCCGACGTGATGACCCGGCCGGGCGCGAATTCCGGCATCTATTTCCACACACGGTTCCAGGACCGGGATTTCCCGGCCCAAGGCTACGAGGTGCAGATCAACAACACCGCGACCGGCGAGGGCGGTTACGTGGAATTCAAACGTACCGGCAGCCTCTACGCGGTGCGGAACGTGTATAAATCCCTGATACCCGACAACGAATGGTTCACCCTGCGGATCACCGTGGCCGGGAAATGGGTCCGGATCCATTTGAACGGCATGCTCGTGGTGGATTACGTCGAGCCGGACAATCCGCCGCGCGAGGGGGAATACGCCGGCCGGCGGCTCTCCCGCGGGACCTTCGCTCTGCAATGCCACGATCCCGGGAGTAAGGTGTTTTTCAAGAATATCCGCGTCAAACCCTTGCCGGAGGGATCCCCAGGCGACGCCCCCCAGCCGCCCGCGGTGGATGAAACCTACCGCCGGATCGCCCAATTGCACGCCGCCAATTTCCCCCTCGTCGATTTCCATGTGCATCTCAAGGGAGGTTTGACCCTCGAGCAGGCGCTGGCCCTGTCGCGGCGGGACGGCATCAATTACGGGGTTGTCATCAATTGTGGAGTCGGCTTTTCCGTGAACAACGATGAAGGCGTCACGCAGTTCCTGGATAGCATGAAGGGCCAGCCGGTGTATGCCGGTTTGCAAGGCGAGGGGCGCGAGTGGGTCAACCTGGTATCTCCGGAAACCCGGAAAAAATTCGATTACGTCTTCACCGACGCCATGACCTTCACCGACGGCCGCGGCAAGCGCGTGCGCCTGTGGATTCCGGAAGAAGTCCACATCGACGACAAGCAGCAATTCATGGACATGTACGTCGACCGCATTCAGTACGTGTTGAATAACGAGCCGATTGACATCTACGTCAATCCCACCTTTTTGCCGGACGTCATCGCGGCTGAATACGACAGCCTGTGGACGCCGGAGCGCATGCAAGCGGTGATCGGCGCCGCCGCGCAAAATCACGTGGCCATCGAGATCAACAACCGCTACCGCCTTCCCAGCCCCGCTTTTATCAAACTCGCCAAGAAGGCGGGGGTAAAATTCACCTTCGGGACCAACAACGGCGACGCCAATCTTGGCCGCCTCGAGTATTGTCTCGACATGATCCGCGAATGCGGCCTGACGGAAACGGATATGTTCTTGCCGAAGAAGAAGTGATGGAAAAAGAAGTGATCGTTGGGCGAGCAAAGAGCCCTGCGAATCTCGTATGATCCGGAAGTGGATGCGCTTTATATCCGGCTCCTGGAAGGCGATCCTCAATGCCGCCGCGTTCGGCTTAGGGATGAAATCGGGATGAATCTCGCGAAGGATGAAACGTTAGCCGGAGTCGAAGTCCTCGACGCCAAAAGAATTCTGGGAAAGGGGGAAATCCCCAGGTCGTCCTGGAATACTTACCCCCCCGCCGTTTCCGCGCAGTAATGCCTTTGAGACATTGGCCAGCCCCCGGTGATTCGCCGGTTGGCCGATTCTAACCGTGCTTTATGACAATGCCAATAAACTTCCACGTCGAATCACTTGTGCTGACTGGCTCCTAGTGATCATGTATCTAACAGCAGATATTTTTTACTTCTTATTTCGTGTTGGAATCAGAACAGATCCAGCAACTCGTTTATCCATTTGTCTGGACTTCGGATTACCCAAAATTCCAGCCGCTATTGAAGCCATACCGCGGCGAGTGATTTCAGAATTTTTCCGTGACAACTTGCTTACATCGATATCCAGTGTGTTTTAACGCCGGGTATACTGCATATTGTGTTTTATCAATGTAAAATTAAAGAGCGGCTGCGTATTCGGGAAAAAAAGTGCGCCCTTGCCGGATGAATCATTCTTGTTGACGGATCCAATCTCGTGGTGGGAGAATGGGCGGTATCCTTATATCCACAGGGGAATGGCCGGCCATCCCTACAATCCAGTGAACCGGTTTTGAGGCGCCCCGCGCGAGGAGCATTCCAATGAACATCAAAGATCGTGCCGACAATCGAAAAGCGGCGGATACGGCTTCGGTACGGGAAACTCACCCGGTGTCCCGCCGGGCGTTTGTACACAGCCTGGGCGCGGCGGGTATCGGATCGGCTTTCTTTTCATCCATGGGAGCCAAAACCGCGCGGGCCGCATCCACCTATGTGGACAACCTGCCGGCGGAACAATTGACGTCCATGTACCGTGACATGGTCAAGATCCGCCTCTGGGAAACCAAAATCAAGGAATTGATCCTCCAGGGCGGATTCCGCGGCGTGGCGCATCTGTATGTCGGTGAAGAAGCGGTCGCTGTCGGGGTCTGCAACGCCTTGCGCCAGGACGATTATATCGCCAGCACCCACCGCGGCCACGGCCACCTGATCGCCAAGGGCGGCGACCTCAACCGCATGCTCGCTGAAATCACCCATAAGGCCACCGGATACTGCAAGGGATACGGGGGATCGCTGCATATCACGGATATGAGCCTCGGCATTCTGGGGATGAACGGGATCGTGGGATCCTCCCACCTGCTCGGCGCGGGGGCGGCCTATGGCATCAAGGTCAAGGGAACCGATCAAGTAGTGGTCAGTTTCGGTGGAGACGGCTCCATCCAGGGCAGTTTTTTCACCAGCGCCGCGAACAGCGCCGCCACGTACAAACTCCCCTGGATCTGCGTGATCGAGAACAATCAATATCAGATCTGGGTGAATTGCGCGGATGTCTATGCCATCCAGGACCTCGCGCGCCGGGCGGATGGGTATGGCATCGAGAGCCGCGTCGTGGACGGCAATGATGTTCTGGCGGTGTACGAGGCCGCCCGGCACGCCGTGGAAAAGGCCCGGAAGGGCGGCGGTCCCACGGTCATCGAATGCAAAACCTACCGGTGGTATGACCACTACGGGACGGCCGGCGCCCAGGCCGGGAGAGACGGCGCGTTCGGCCTGGGTTACCGCTCCGACCGGGAACTGCGGGAATGGATGGCCCAGGATCCCATCCGCCGGTTTGAACGCTTCCTGGTCAACGAGAACGTTCTGACCGAACCGCAAGCCGGCCGCATCGTGGAGGAAGTCCAACAAGCGGTGGACCAGGCGGCCGCCTTCGCGGAAGCGCAGCCGGCTCCCAAGCCCGAGGATGGCCTGTTGAACGTATTCGCGGAAGGCGCGGTTCCTCTCCGCAAGAGTTGAGGAACCGGGGGAGCGAATAATCATGCCCAAGAACATGAACTACGCGATTCTGGAAGCGATCCAGGGGGAAATGCGGCGGGATCCGTATTTAACCTTGTTGTATGAATACCAGCGGCCCGCGGCTGGTTGGCAAGGACGGACCATCGACCTGGAAGCCGAGTTCGGACGCTGGCGGGCCAACTTCAGCCCCATCGACGAAAATTGGATCACCGGCGGGGCCATGGGAATGTCCATGACCGGGGTCCGCGCCATCGCCCATATCCCGAGCATGACCACGTTGATCCCGTTTGAATTGATGTTCAACCACGCGGGCAAATTGCGGCACATGACCGGCGGCCAGGCGGCGTTTCCCATGGTGCTCTGGGCCGACATGCTGGGCCGCGCGCCCTACCAGGCCGGGCAGCACGCGGACGCGGGATTGGAATCGTGCTACGCCCGGCTCGCGGGGCTGAAGGTCGTGATCCCCTCCAATCCCTACGACGCCAAGGGCTTGATGATCTCCGCCATCCGGGACGTCGATCCCGTGGTGTTCTGCCAATATCCCGTCCCGTCTTCCGGTCCCGAGGTTCCCGACGAGCCGTACACGGTGCCCATCGGCGAGGCCGCCGTCCGTACCGAGGGGAAGGACATCACGATCGTGGGCTACGCGCCCCAAACCGTTGAAATCGCGAAAGCGGTCACCCAGTTGCAGCAGCGGGGGATCAGCGCCGAATTCATCGATCCCCGGACCTTGGCTCCCTTGGATACGGTGATGGAGACGATCATCGCGTCAGTGAAGAAGACCGGCCGGCTGTTGACCTCCGACGATGGCGGTTACAGCTTCGGCAACGGCGCTGAAATCATCGCCCGGACGGCGGAAGCGGTTCCCGGCGCGCGATTCAAACGGCTGGCGTTCCCGGACGCCCCGCCGCCCGGCGCTCCGGAAATGATCGAGTACATGCGCGTCAACGCCGGCGATATCGCCGCCGCGGCGGAGAAAATGGTGCGTGGGTAAGTTAACCGTGAACAAAACCATGCCCTCTCAAACGGACCGGCTTTGCACTTACTGCGGATTCGACACTCAGGAGGATCTCGTCCGGGGCGCGTTCTGGACCGGGCAAGATTACATTGTGGTGGAGGATATGCCGGCCTGGTTGTGCGCAGGCTGCGGAGAACATTTTTTTCCGCGAGAGACCACGCTCCGGATACAGGATCTGCTGACGCATCCGCCCGTTGAATCCGGGAAGATTATCCGGACTTCGGTTTATTCTTTGGACTCTTCCCTCCCCATGGATGAAAACACCGCGCAACCCGTACGGGATCTCCAGCCTGACCCTGCGCTGGAATTGGATACTCCTCCGGAAGCGCGGGCGGCTGAATCAACCATCGAGTTGCAACGTGATCCCTGCAGATTCCAATGCAAATATTGTCAATCCGGGACGGTCATGGGCCGGGTGCGGTCCGTCTTCTGGGCCGGTGAGGAGTTGATTGTTCTGGAGAATATCCCCGCTCGAGTCTGTCCGACGTGCCAAGAACCATATTATAGCGGGCCGACGCTGGACCGAATCGAGGCGTTGTTGAAGAACCGCGCCCGGGTTACGGCAACGCGGACGTTGGACATTCCTGTCTTCTCCCTTGCCCATCCCAATGGAAAATCCTGAACTTGAAACATGGTTCATCGGGCAAGACATACATATTCCAGAGAGCGCGACCGGTTCCACATGGATTGGCTGGAGAAATCCACCTCCCATCCCCTCCCTCTCGGGGTGGAATAGATCCGGATATCCGCCCAGACATCGGCAGTCGAAAAAACCGCCTTTTGATCATCAAGTACTCAATTCCCGAATGGACCCGAAAAACGAATGGACCCAATCTCATATTCCTTGAGTTTGTGCGTACGTGAGAAGGATGCCGAAGGCAGCGTCGTAATCCATCCTAAACACCGATCAGAGTGATTCTCGTCATCGTCATTATTGGTATTTTTACCGCCATCTCCGGGCCGGATTGCCTCAATGGCCCCATCCTGGCCCCAAACGCGCGCGGGGAAGGGATATTTTTTTAACTATTCAATAGACAAGCGCTTTTTTTTATTGTATAAATAGAAGCGCCTTTCTATTTGAACGGATGGTGAGTGAAAGAGTCCATTGATCGTCCAACGCGAATAATGCAAGCCTGACCATTGTTTCGGGGAATCTGGAAATAAGGGGGAACATTTCTTGATTCAATCAACCCGCCTCTCCCATGACTACAAGTTCACTCCGTCAACCCTCGATATCGAAAAGTTGATCTGGTCCCGGGATTTCCTCGGGTGTCTGCAATGCGGACTCTGCGCGGGGACTTGTCCCTTGGGCTACACCATGAATTACCCGCCGCGGAAGATGATTCTCAACATCCGGGCGGGGAATTTGGACAAGGTGCTGCGCGATCCCTCGGTGTGGCTGTGTATCTCGTGCTACACGTGTTCGTCCCGGTGTCCCAAGAACATCGAATTGACGGACATGCTGTGGCCCGCCCTCCGCGACCGGGCGCTGCAGGAGGGATTTCAGCCGCCCCCCGAGCTCCAGGACGCCTTCGAGAAGATCTACAAATACGGCAACGTCCTGGGGCAATCGCCGAAGAAGCGGCTGGAATGGGCGAAATCGCTGGATTTCCCCGTGCTCAACCTGGCCATGGATCCACGCCCTGTGGATGTGCTGTGGGCGGTGGAGTGTTTCCCTTCCTACTATCCACGCAACCAGATCGTCACCCGCTCGTTCGCGAAGATCCTGAACCAGCTGGGCATCGACTGGGGCGTGCTGGGCCACAAGGAGAAATGCCTGGGGGATTGCGACCGCCTGTACGGCGAAGAGGGGCTGTTCGAGATCCTGCTGGAAAGCAACATCGAGTTGCTGAGGACCTTCGAGTTCAACACGCTCCTGGTGATCGACCCCCATGCCTACCGGGCGCTGGTGCGGTTTTATCCGCTGTACGGCGCCACCTTCCCCGCCAAGCATTACACCATGTATTTGGCGGAGCGTCTCGATCTCTTGAAGCCCCTCTTGAAAAATCCGGTGGAAGCCACCGTGACCTATCACGACAACTGCTGCATCGGCCGCCGTTGCGGATGTTACGACGAACCCCGCCGGCTGCTGGAGGCGATCCCCGGCATCAAGTTGGTGGAAATGGACCGCAACCGGGAAAACGCGTTGTGCTGCGGGGGCGGGGGCGGGGGGATGTGGCTGGACGCGCACATCACTGAACATGGCGGCTACCGGCTGTCGGACGACCGGGTCAGGCAGGCGGCGGCCACGGGCGCGGAAATCATGGCCGTGTCCTGCCCCTACGAGCTCTCCCGCTTCGAGGATTCGATCAAGGTGGACGGTCTCGAGGACCGCATCCGGGTCCGCGATATCATCGAGTTATTGGCTTATTCGATGGGGTTGCAAGAAGGAGGCGTGGTATGAAGATCAGCGTGGTAATCCGTCAAGTTCCCGACCTGATTGAACCCTTGACGATCGACTCCACCGGGACGTGGATCGACTACGAAGAAGCCATGTTCCTGGTGAACGAGTATGACGATCACGCCCTGGAGCAAGCCTTGCTGCTCAAGGAAGGGCATGGCGGCGCCGTCACGGCGGTGGCCTTGGACTTCGGGGACGTGGAAGAGACCCTGTACGCCGCCGCCGCCAAGGGTGTGGACCGGATCATCAAGATTCCCTACGGCGGGGAGCGGTCCCCGTCGCCGCTCGAAGCCGCCCCGTTGTTCGCGCAAGTCATTGAATCCACCAGCCCCGATCTGGTGCTGGTGGGAGTGCAGTCGTACGAGGAGTTGCAAGGGACCTTCGCGCCCTACCTGGCGCACGCGTTGAAACTGCCCTACGCGGGATTGATCCAGGGGGTGGAGGCGGCGGGCGAGGGATTCGTGCGGGCGTATAAGGAATTTCCGGGAGCGGCCAAGGCGCTGCTGCGCGTCAAACTGCCGGCGGTGCTGGGCATCCTCTCGGCCAGTAAACCGCCCCGCTATGTGCCCATCAGCCGGGTGCGGGCGGCCATGAAGGAAGCCCGTTTTGAAGATCAAGAGGCCGAAATGGGCGCGCCGGCCGCGGAGATCAACGTGAAGCGGCTGTTTTATCCCGAAGTGAGCGGCCGGGCCGAGATCCTGGAAGGCTCGGAGGAAGACATCGCGGCGAAGATTCTCCAGATATTCGAGGAGAAAGGAGTGATCTCATGAGCGCCCGGGACATCGCCGTGCTGGTGGAGATTCATCAAGAGAAGATCGCGCCGATCACCTTTGAATTGCTGGGCTGCGCCCGCGCGTTGGCCGATGCGGCCGGGGGAGATGTGATCGCCTTCCTGCCGGGCGGGCATGTGCAAGCCTTGGCCGGCCAACTCGCCGCTGCCGACCGGATCATCGCGGAGGAAGACCCGGCGCTGGCCGGATTTTCTCCCGAACCGTATTTGAGCGTACTCGAAAACCTGCTCCAAGCCGAAACGCCCCGCGTAGTGCTCCTTGGCAGCACCACGATCGGATTGGACCTGGCCTCCCTATTAGGGGCAAGGATCCAGGCGCCCGTGGTGACCGGCTGCACGCGCCTCCAGCTGGAAGGAGACCGTCTCACCGCGCTGAGCCACCTCTACGCCGGGAAAATGTGCGCGGAAGTGGAAGTCACCCGGCTGCCGGTCATCTGCGTGATGCTGCCCGGCAGTTACCGGGAGCGGAAAGACGGAGGCCGGGGGCAAGTGGAAAGCCGTCCCTGCGAAGTTCCCCTCGCGGCCGGGGCGATCACTTTCGAGAAGATGATTTTCCCGGAGGCGGGGGACATCGACATCACCCAGCAAGACATTCTCGTGGCGGTCGGCCGGGGGATCAAACAGCAGGAAAACATCGAACTGGCCGAGGAACTGGCTCAAGCCCTGGGCGGCGCGGTCTGCGCCTCGCGGCCGGTGGTGGACCAGGGATGGCTGCCCTCGACCCGCCAGGTGGGGAAGTCGGGCATGACGGTCAAACCGAAATGCTACCTCGCGTTGGGGATCAGCGGCGCGCCCGAGCACCAGGAGGGGATGAAGAACGCCCACCTGATCGTCGCGATCAACAGCGATCCCAAGGCGCCGATTTACGATATCGCTCACTACGGCGCGGTCGTGGACCTCATGGACCTGGCGCCGGTCTTGACGGAGAAAATCAAAGCCCGAAAAAGCGTGTAACCGATCATGGAACCAATCCGCATCACATTTTGGAACGTACCTCATTGGGCGGAACTGGGACAATATGGACTGGGGTTCCTGGTCGTCCTGATTTTCGCGTATGGAACTTGGCGGCATGTCCGGATCTGGCGGCGCGGGAAACCCGAAGCCCTGTCCGGGACGTGGATGGCCCGCATCAAGAATTTCCTTCTGTTCGCCATCGGCCAGAAAAAAGTCATCGGCGATCCGTATCCGGGCATCATGCACCTGGCCATCTTCTGGGGCATGGTGTTTTTGTTGATGGGAACCGCCTTGGCCACGGTGGATTGGGACGTCACGCATCTGTTTTTCGATTTCCAGTTCCTGAAAGGCCCTGTCTATCTCGCATACGAGTTGGTGTTGGACCTGTTCACCGTGGTCTTGCTGGTCGGAGTGGGTATGGCCTTCTACCGCCGGTACGTGACAAAACCGGACCGGCTGGCCGCCACCGTGACTCCCACGTTTCCGCTGGATTCGCTTTACCTGCTCGGGATTCTCGGGCTGATCGCCCTGACCGGCCTGGCGGCGGAAGGCTTCCGGATCGCCGCGCAGAATCCGCCGGGCGCGGCCTGGTCGCCGGTGGGGTATGGATTGTCCCAGATCTTTCAAATCTTCCCCCATGAAACCCAGCTCTCGCTGCATTTCGGATTCTGGACCCTGCACGGGCTGCTGGCTTTTGGATTCATCGCCAGCGTCCCGTTTTCCAAGGCGTTCCATCTGTTCTCCAGTCCCGTGAACATCTTGTTCCGCGACGCCGGCCATAAGGGATCGGTCACGCCGGTGAACGAGCTGGGCGCGTCTTCGATCACGGATTTCTCTTGGCGGCAGCTCCTGCAGATCGACTCGTGCACCTGGTGCGGCCGGTGCCAGGATGTCTGCCCCGCGCACGCCTGTGGTTTTCCCCTTTCGCCCCGGGATGTCCTCATGAAATTGAATCAGCGGCTGATCGGGCTGACGCAAGGGAAAAACGGAACATCCGGGAATTCTGGGGCATCCCTGCATGGGACGGTCTTTTCGCGGGACGAGCTATGGTCCTGCACCACGTGCATGGCGTGTGAAGAGGCGTGTCCCGTGTTGCTGGAACAACCCCGTTTGCTGGTGGAGCTGCGCCGTCATTTGCTCAACGCCGGCGAGTTGGACGCGGAAGTGCAGGACGTTTTGATGAAGTTGCAGCGGTACGGGAATTCGTTCGGCCAATCGGCGAAGGCGCGGGCCAAGTGGGCCAAGGACCTGGGATTCCCCGTAAAGGACATCCGCAAGGAGCCGGCCGAGTATCTCTGGTTCGTGGGCGACTACGCCTCGTTCGATCCGCGCGCGCAGGAAATCACGAAGAAAACCGCTGAGGTGCTGCACGCGTTGGGGATCGATTTCGGCATCCTCTATGACAAAGAGAGAAACGCGGGCAACGACGCGCGCCGCATCGGGGAAGAGGGTCTCTTCGAGATGCTGCGGGATGGCAATCTCAAGGAACTGGAGAGCGCCCAGTTTCAAACCATCCTGACCACCGACCCGCACACCTACCATGTCCTCAAGAACGAATATGGCTTCCCGCTGAAAACCAATGGAAATTCTTTTTCACCTCCCATCATTCATTACACCGTGTTGTTCAGCCGCTTGATGGAGGAGGGCCGGATTCCCGCCCGCCGGCTTTTGAACCTTGCCGTGACCTATCACGATCCCTGCTACTTGGGGCGGTACAACGGGATTTACGAATGCCCGCGTCGCGTGCTGCGCGGACTGGGCGCGCGGATCATCGAAATGCCCCTCAACCGGGCGGACAGTTTCTGTTGCGGGGCGGGCGGCGGCCGCATCTGGATGAAAGACCTGCCGGGCGTGACCGAGCGCCCGGCGGCGCGGCGGATCCGGGAAGCGCTGGAACTGCCGGACGTTTCGGTGTTCGTGACCGCGTGCCCCAAGGATTACGCCATGTTCGGCGACGCCCTCAAGACGGTGGGCGCGGAAGAGCGGTTGCGCGTGGCGGATGTGAGCGAACTGGTCCACGAGGCGATGGCCCTGCAGGCCGAGGAGATGACGCCATCATGAAGACCAATGGACAAGAAAAACGAATCGGCGTGTATATTTGTCATTGCGGCAGCAACATCGCCGGCGTGATCGATGTCGTGCAACTGGCCGAATTCGCCCAGCAACTTCCCTATGTGGTGGTGGCCCGCGAGTACAAGTACATGTGCTCGGATCCCGGGCAGGAACTGATCCGCCGCGACATCCAGGAGCACAAGCTGAACCGCATCGTGGTCTGCGCCTGTTCGCCCTTGCTGCACGAAAAAACCTTCCGGAACGCCGCCCAGACCGCGGGACTCAATCCGTACCTGGTGCAAATGGTGAACATCCGCGAGCATGTCTCCTGGGTCACCCAGGACCATGACCTCGCGTTGAACAAGTCCCGTTCACTCCTCGCGGCGGCGGTGCGCCGGGTGGCGTATCATGAATCGTTGGAAACACGTTATGTCTCCATCACTCCGCGGGTGCTGGTGGTGGGCGGCGGCATCGCGGGCATCCAGGCCTCGCTGACCCTGGCCGAGGCCGGAAAAGAGGTCATCCTGGTGGAGCGGGAGCCGACCATCGGCGGCCACATGGCCATGTTCGACAAAACCTTCCCCACCCTGGATTGCGCGGCCTGCATCCTGACTCCCAAGATGACCGCCGTGAAGAGCCATCCGAACATCAAACTGCTGACCTGGTCCGAGGTCGAGTCGGTGGACGGATCCGTGGGTCACTATCACGTCAAGATCCGCCGCCACGCCCGGTACATCATCGAAGACTTGTGCGTGGGCTGCATGGAATGCATCCGGCAGTGCATTTTCAAGACCGCCAAGATCCCCAACGAATTCGACCAGGGGATGGGCATGCGCAAGCCGGTTTATATCCCCTTCCCCCAGGCGGTCCCGCCGATTCCCGTGATCGACCGGGAATCCTGCATCGAATTCAAGACCGGCAAATGCAAGAAGTCCTGCGTCGAGGCCTGCGCGGACCGCAACGCGATCGACTTCACTCAGCAGGATTGGACCGAGGAGTACGAGGTGGGGGCCATCATCGTCGCCACCGGGTACCAACCTTTCGATCCCGCGCCCATGTTGTATTTCGGCTATGGCAAATACCCCAACGTCTTTACGGGATTGGAGGTGGAGCGCCTGCTAAACGCCGCCGGACCGACTGGCGGTAAGGTGGTCCTGCGCGATGGAGCAACTCCCCGCTCGGTGGGCATCGTGCATTGCGTGGGCAGCCGGGACAAGAACTATCACTTCTATTGCTCGCGGGTGTGCTGCATGTACGCCTTGAAGCTGGCCCATCTTGTCAAGGAAAAGACCGGCGCCGACGTTTATAACTTCTACATCGATGTCCGCACGCCCGGCAAGGGATTCGAGGAATTCTACAACCGCGTGCAGGAAGAGGGAGTCTATTTCATCCGCGGGCGCGTCGGCGACGTCACGCAAGTAAAAGAAGGGGACCCGATCGGTGAACCCGGGCAGTTGCGCGTGCAGGTGGATGACACGCTGCTCGGAAACGTGCGGAAAATCCCGGTGGACATGGTGATTCTGGCCACGGCGCTTGAACCGGTCTTTGATGCGAACGAGATTCGCCGGCGTTTCGGGATGTCCTGCTCTAACGAGGGCTTCTTCCTCGAAAAGCACCCGAAACTCGCGCCGGTCAACACCGCCAACGACGGGGTTCTGCTCGCGGGGGCCTGCCAGGGCCCCAAGGACATCCCCGACACCGTGGCCCAGGCCGACGCGGCGGCGGCCAAGGCGCTGGCCCTCATCGACTGCGGCAACATCAGCCTGGAACCCAACACCGCCTACATCACCGCCGAGGAATGCTCGGGGTGCCGGACCTGCGTGGCGCTCTGCCCGTTCACGGCGATCCACACGAACGAGGAAGACCAGCGCTCCGTGATCGACGAGGCGCTGTGCAAGGGGTGCGGAACGTGCGTCGCCGCCTGCCCCTCCGGCGCGGCCAAGCAGAATCTCTTCACCGACGAACAAATCTTCGAGGAACTCGAGGGGCTGCTGACGTACGTGTGAGGGGGGGACGAGCCGCGCGCCGTTTGAATTTTCCCGCTACTCAACGGATTGGGTTATTGATGAGTTGATCCAAGAGGGCGCCCGTGAAGGATTCGAGGGCGGCCGTGTAGCGGGCCGCCGCGGATGACAGAATCCTGACTCCTTTGCCGCTGTGCATGCTTCTACCGATAAGCCCGCCGGGCAGGCAAAAAGAAAAGCCATTGACGTCATACTGCTTGTATGTCCATGATTCATCGGGCTCCGCGTCGGGGAGGCAATGAATCGCGTCCTCGCGGCACAGCCGGCGGAAATACTCCTTCATTTCCCGGCGGTTGGAGAACGTCAGCCGGGAAAAGGGGGGATTTCGCTTGATATACATGTTCTCGATTGTGAAGCCGGCTTTTTCAAAATACTCCCCGGTCAAATCCATAGTGATCACCATTTCCATATTCACGAAGAGAAAATCCGGCTGACGCAGGAATTCCATGATTTGCGAAGCGCCCCGGCTGTCGTGTTCTTCATTGCCGGTGAACGCAACGAGGACCTGCGGATGAAGACGGTTTTGCAGCATAAGATAGAGCGCGATGGCGTTCGTAACCGAATTGTCGAACGTGCCATGGATTTCCTTATCGTAGCAAAGGCAGTAATACCGGTGATAAACGGAATCGATATGGGTGGAGAGCAGAATGGCGGGCCGCTCTTCGCGATAGTCTCGATGCCGGTAAAGGGATGCGAGCGGGAAATCTCCCCAACCCGTGTATGGTGAAATACGTAATGATTCCGTAATCCGGTCACGCCTTTCCGTGTGAATGAATAGTTTCCCATCATCGGTAGAAGGAACGGTTAGTTTTTCAATGAAGTGGAAAAGCACAGGATCAAGCATCCGGGTGACTTCTTCCAAGTGGATAGTGCGCAGGATGGGTTCGCACGAAGTGCGTAATCCATCTATTTTCTGCTGTTCCCGCTAGCATTCTAAATTTTTGCGAAATTCCACTATTTCTGGTTCATCCAGCAAGTGCGTACCTGATGGGAGAAAAAAATCCCATCCCCTCTCTGTTGCGGGTGGACACCCAGGTCCGCCCCTGCAAAAAATTCCCTCACCCTAACCCTCTCCCAGAGGGCATGGGGATTTATTCGCTGTCGTCGCAGCCATCCCAGGGCTAAAGCCCTGGGCTAGTTTCAAGGCGCCGTTGGCGCTCTAAAAACATGACTATCTAGTTGGTTACGAAATCTCGACAGAACCTAGTTTTTCAATCCCTTTGGGGCCAGCGGGAGGGCGCGCAGGCGTTTGCCCGTGGCGTTGAAAATGGCGTTGCCGATGGCGGGGGCGATGCCCACGATGGGGGTTTCGCCGCCGCCCGCGGAGGGGATGTCCTTGCGGTCGAGCAGGATGGTTGCGATCACGGGGACGTCATCGAAGCGGGGCACGCGGTAACGCGAGAAGCGGGGATTGAGAATCTTCCCGTTTGCGAAGTCGATGGACTCGAACAGCGCGCCGCCCAGGCCCATCATGATCATTCCTTCCACCTGGTTTTCCAAATGCCGGGGATTGATGACGGCCCCGCACTCGAAGGCTTCCACCACGTGGACGACGCGGACCTCGCCGCTGCTGGGATCGATGGCCACTTCCACGCAGGTGGCCACGTAGCTGCCTTTTTCGAAACCTCCGGCGAGGCCGAAGCCGCGTTCGGGCGTGGATTTCTTCCCGTTCCAGCCGAAGCGTTCGGCGGCGGACTTCAGGACGTTGATGAAGCGCTCGTCCTTGAGGTTCTTGAGGCGGAAGGCGAGGGGATCCATTTTCACGGCGTGGGCCAGTTCGTCCATGAAACTTTCGCGCGCGAAGTGGTTGGCCGTGGCCGCCAGGGCGCGGTATGATCCCTGCCGCAAGGGCGAGTCGGTGGAGTGGAACTCGATATGCTGGTTGGGGATGTCATACATCGTGCGGATGGCCGCCGCGCCGGAGTTGTAGTTGTGATATTCCCACGCGGTGATGGTCCCATCCGCCTGGACGCCGCTATGGATCTCGAAGACGCCCGCCGGGCGGAAATACGCCCAAGTGAACTCTTCCTCGCGCGTCCACACCAATTTCACGGGCTTCCCGGCGGCGCGGGCCAGGCGGGCCGCCTCGATCGCCGCGTCGCCGGTGTGCTTGCCGCCGTAGCCGGATCCCGTGCCGGGCATGATCACCCGCACGCGCTCTTCAGGAATGTTGAAGGCGCGGGCCAGTTCGGAGCGCACGCCAAAGGGGCGCTGCGTGCCTGTCCACACGGTCAGTTTTTCGCCTTCCCATACGGCGAGCGCGGCGCGGGGCTCGAGCGGGGCGTGGGCGATGTAGTCAACGGTATAAGTCTCCCGCAATTGCTGTCTGGCGGCGGCCAGGCCGTCGGCGATCGATCCGGTGGTGAAAGGCGAATTGCCGCTGGACGCGTGTTTCTTCAAATGTTCGAACAGTTCGGCGCGGGAAGGCTGAGGCGTGGTTTTCCAATCCGCCTGGATGCCCCGCAAGGCCTGGACGGCGGTTTCCTCGCTGGGGGCGGCCACACCCACGAAGTTCCCGTCACGCACAACGAGCACGCCGGAGAGGGCTTCGGCTTTTTTCGTGTCGAGCGAGGTCAGTTCCGCGCCGAAGGCCGGCGGGCGGAGAATCTTGGCGTGCAGCATGCCGGGGAGTTTCATGTCGGAGACGAAGGTTTGCTTGCCGGTCACGAAATCGCGGCCGCCGATCTTGGGAACCGAGGCGCCCGCGATCCGCCATTGCTCCGCGGGGGTGAGGGGGACGTCCTCGTCGATTGTCTTGGTGATTTCTTTCCCCTGGGTCAGTTCACCATAGACGGCCGACCGGTTGGATTCGGGGTGCGTGATCCGGCCATCGGCGATCTTCAGCGAATCCCGGCGGACCTGCCATGTTTCAGCGGCCAGGTCCAGCAGGATTTCGCGGGCGGTGGCGGCCACCCGGCGCAGGCGGGGAGACATGTCGGGGGTGGTGCGGCTGCCGAAGGTCCCCGCGTCATAGGGGGTGAGATCGGTGTCGCCCATAATCAGGGTGATGGCGTCCACGGGGACCCGCAGTTCTTCGGCGACGGCCTGGGTCAGCGAGGTGCGGATGTTCTGGCCCATCTCCACCTTGCCGGTGTGGACGGTGACCGCGCCTTGCTCATTGATCCGCAGCCATGCGCCGATTTCCCGGGGCAGATCGCCGCCGGATCCGCGCCGCCGTTCCCGCGCGGCCTCCGCAGCCTCGGCGGCCGGGAGCGCGAGAAGCACCAGGATGCCCCCGCCGGTGAATTTCAAAAAATCCCGCCGCGATAGATCGAACGTATAAAGCGGCTCGGCGAAGAGTTCGTAGCGCTCGGCTTCCAGGGTCACGTCCTCCCCGGGATTCAGAAAGGGATCGGTGTTTTTCCGGTTCATTTCGCCGCCTCCCGTAGTATCTGGGCCGCTTTCAGAACGGCTTGCGTGATGCGGCGGTACGTACCGCAACGGCAGAGGTTGCCCTTCAGGGAACGGACAATCTCTTCCGGCGTGGGATTCGGATTTTTCGCCAGGAAGCCGACTCCCGCCATGATCATGCCGGGCGTGCAGTAGCCGCACTGCAGCGCGTCCGCCTCCAGAAACGCCTCTTGAAGGGGATGCAGTTTTCCGTCCTGCTCCAACCCCTCGATAGTGAGGATCTGCTTTCCCGCGGTGGCGCTCATCGGGGTGATACACGCGCGCCGGGCCGCGCCGTCGATGAGCACGGTGCAGGCGCCGCACTGGCCCTCGCCGCAGCCGTATTTGCTGCCGGTCAGGCCGAGATCGTCGCGCAGCACGCTGAGCAGGCCGCGGTCCGCGTCCACCGTGATGGGATAAGTTCGGCCATTGACATGGATTTCCGTGATTGTGGGCATGGCGTCATTCCTTTCCTCCGGTCCGGAACCGGGCTGGAGGATAATATCAAACTCGAGGATTAATTTTATCCATAGTCATGAGTCGATCCTATCCCATGTTAGGTTCATCCGGTAAACGCGCGCGGGATGGCGAAAAATTGGAACAATTATGGTTCATCCGGGAAGTGCGTGCCTAACAAGATATACTCGATTCCATTCACTCCGGAAAGAAGGCGGACACCAAGGTTCGTTCCAACAAAAATACCCTCACCCTGGCCCTCTCCCAGAAGGAGAGGGAATTTTGGGGGTGGTATTAATCGATCATTTCGAAGTGATGCGAATCGGCGATCTAAAAAAAGTACGCACTTGCCGGATGAGCCATAACTATTTACTCGATTGCAGAGATAGGATGAATTTTGCCTATTCATGGAATCTCAAACACTAATTCTCTCCCAAAGGGAGAGGGGATTTGGGACGGCTCTCTCCCACGTGTCGAATCGATGACCGGCCACGCTCCCGGGGGAAGGCACGCACTTTTCGGATGAACCCCATTTTTTACTTACCTTCCGCTGTCTTTCTCCAATGGGAATGGAGAGACGAAAACATATTTTCCCGAACCGGTCTGATAAACCGCATAGCCATTCTTCGTTTCGATGTGAGTCAGATCCTTCACGTCCGCGGCCGGCCGGCCGCTTTCGGTGATCCGCGCGGCGTCGGATGTAGGAACATGAATGACGGCCGTGGTATTGGCTGGGATCTCCACTTGCAGTGTAATTGTGTCTTCCTGCCGCCGCCATTCGCACGCGATCCGGCCGTAAGGTGAATCGTAATGGCCCTTGACCCAGGCGATTTCTCCCACCGGCCAGGGCTGGATGATGATCTTCTGGAACCCGGGCGCGGCGGGATCGCGCCGGATGCCCAAGAGTTCCTGGTGGAACCACTCCTGCAGGTGACCCAGCATGCAGTGATTGTGTGAGACCACCTTGCGGCCGTCCCAGGCCTCGGTGAGGCTGGTTGCGCCCTGTTTGATCTGGTAGCCGTACCCCGGCTCGTCCGTGCGGTGGGTCAATTGGTAAACCAAATCGCTGCGGCCATTATCGGCCAGCGCGCGCAGCAGAAACCGGAAGCCCACATCCCCCGAAGTCAAGTAATCCCGTTGCTTCGCCTCTAGAACGAGGTTTTCCAGCACCGCGCCGAACCGCTCTCCATCCACCAGTCCCCACACCAAGGGAATGGCGTTGGCGGTCTGGCTGCCGGTGGCGTACTGATTGGTATCCGGATGGAACAAGTGCTTGTTGAACGATTGGCGGATCGCCTCGGCCAGCCGGGCGTATTTCGCCGCGTCCTCTTCCTTCCCTAACAACTGGGCGGCGTCGCGCAATATCGCCGTGTCGAAATAGTACATGGCGGTGGCGGTCAGTGATTTGGGCGTCAGGCGCGATTCGCCCACCTCGCCACCGCGTGTGTAATCGAACCAATCGCCCAGGCCATGGCTGACGATGTGATCCTCGGCGCGGCTGGCCAGGTACGCCACGTAGCGCTTCATCGTGTCGTAACTATCCCGCAAGGGCCGTTCGTCGCCGAACCATTGATACACGTACCAGGGCAGGATCACCGCCGCGCTGCCCCATTCCGGCGAATCGCGGAATCCGGCGCTGAAGACGGTGTATTCGGGGGCGATGTCGGGGACCAGGCCGTTGGGCAACTGCGAATCGCGGGTATCCCGGATGACCTTGGTGTAGAAGAGCGGGACATCGTAATTGAACAGGATCGATGGAGCCATCAGGTGCGCGACTTCCAGCCAGCCCAGTTTTTCCCGGTGCGGGCAGTCGGTCAGCACGCTTTGCAGGTTGCTCCCCACTGACCAGTCGATGAGCTCGTGGATCTGATTGTATAGCTCGTCCGAACAGGCGAAATCACCCGCCCGTTCCGCCGCGTGGCGCGTGAAGAGGCCCATGATCCGCAACAGTTTAAGCGGATTTTCAGCCGGCCCGCTTTCGACCTGCAGGTACCGGAATCCGTAATACGTAAAGCGCGGATGCCAGGTTTCAACCCCCTCTCCCTTCAACGTGTAGGTATAGTGGTGCGGGCCGCCGGAGGCCGATTGATTGGCCAGCCCGTCATCCGTGATCAACTCGGCCGGCGTGATCCGGATCCATGAATCCCTTGGGCCTTGGACCTGAATCCAGGGGATGCCGGAAAAATTTTGCCCCAGGTCATACACGGTGATTCCCGGACGGGGCGTGGTCATGCGGACCGGCTCCAGTTGCTGAATTACCCGGATGGACGGGGTCATTTGTGAGATCAGTTTCCCGCCGGGGCCTTCGCACACCTGGACGGGACTCCACGAGGCGTCCGCGAAGCCGGGCGCGTCCCACCCCGGCTGTTCCAACCGCGCGTCGTAATCCTCTCCACCGTAGATGCACGAGAAGACAATCGGCCCCGTGTGGCAGCGCCATGATTCATCCGAAACGATTTCGGTGACTTGGCCATCGGCGTGTTCGATCCGCAATTTCAGGATGAACGTGGGCAAACCGAACGAACCGGTATATTTGACATACCGCCCCCCCGTCACGTTATACATGCCGTTGCCCAGCATAATCCCCAAGGCATTCTCGCCCGTCCGGAGCTGCGCGGTGACATCGTAGGTGGAATAGAGGCAGGTCTTGCGGTAATTCGTCCAGCCGGGATCGAACATCGCGTCCCCCACTTTTCCGCCGTTCAAACGCAGCTCGTAGAAGCCCAATCCGCAGATGTACACCCGGGCCTGCTTGATTTCTTTATCGATGGAAAATCCCCGCCGGAAGATGGGCAGGGGCGCGGGCTTATCGGGATTGGCTTCGGATTGGGGATACTGCAGCCAGCGCGCGTTCCATTCGTCGTCCTGCAGGATTCCCATGGACCACGCGGCCGGTTCGCTCCAGGGGGATGGCTGGCCGTTCGCGTCCCAGACCCGCACTTTCCAGAAACAGTTTTGGTATGAAGCCAAGGGTTTCCCCGCGTATTCCACCTGGATGGAACGATCCAGCATCACTTTGCCCGAATCCCACAGATCGCCCAGGTCCTTGTCCAAGGCTTCGCGCGAACCAGCCACCAGCACCTGATAGGCGGTTTGACGCCGGCCGCGCTGGTCCGCATCCAAAATCCAACTCAACCGGGGATGTGGCGTATCCACAGCCAGGGAATTGCTTTGGTACTCGCAGCGCAATTCGCGAATCCTGAGGCTGGAATCCGCCGCGGCCGTCGAAACCATGAAGGATGTCAACGCGCCAAGGACAAGAAGGCTATAGATTTTCATTTGGATCTCTCCAGAAAGGTTGGATTTCGATTTTAATAGGTGCTCGATTTACTTCATTCCATCGCCAAATAATTTCCCCATCCCACGACGAGGGTGGAAGCCAAGAGGATGCCGATGCCCGTCCACACCCACGCATGGGTCTTGGAACTGACTCCCTTCCATTCATGAAACAGCCAGCCCCAGATGTTGGAGAAGATGATGATGAACGCCATGTGGATCGTCCAGCTGGAAAAATCGTACTTGCCCATCTTCGTGGTCCCCATGCCGTAGAACATGAATTGCAGGTACCACGTCGTGCCGGCCAGGGCGGAGAGGAGGTAATTCATAAGGATCGGCGAGCCCGCGGCGTTCAGATAATCCCCCCATGAGCGGTTACGAGCATTCAGCACCGCGCACCAGATGAAATTGGTCGTGAATCCGCCGGCCAGGATGATGACGAAGACCGGGGTGTTTTGCCACAACGGCGGCGTTCCCAGTTCCACGGCCCGCTGGGCGATGGGCTTGCCCGCCGCGATGCCGAAGGCCATGCAGGCGCTCATCACGCCCGCGAAAAGCGCCACCCAGACGCCTTTCATCAGGTCGAACTCCTGGATCGTGGCCCGCTTGTCCTGCGTAGGCAATTCCCGTTCTTTCCGGATTCCCGCCATGCCGCAAAACGCGATGCCCAGCAGGCACACCGCCACGCCCGTCAGGATCACAATGCCGGACAGGGTTCCCGCCAGTTCCATGATCCGGCCTTGAAAAATGGGCGGGATGATCGTCCCAAACGCCGCGCAGAATCCCAGCGCCAGCGCGTAACCCAGCGACATCCCCAAGTAACGCATCGACAAGCCGAAGGTCAAGCCGCCGACGCCCCAGAGAATCCCGAAAAAGTAACTCCAGCCGAGGGTGGCTTTCGGGGCTTCCGCCAAAATCTGAAAAACCGCCGGGGCGGTGAGCCACGCGAGAATCCAGGGGGCGATGATCCAGCTGAAAAATCCGCCCACCAGCCAGTAACTTTCCCATGACCACTTTTCCACTCTTTTGTAGGGAATATAAAAACTCGCCGCCGCCAGGCCGCCCAACGCGTGCAGAAAAACTCCCAGGAATGGATTCGCCACGATGATCCATCTTTCTACGATATTGGAATTGCCGATTAAATCGGGCTCCCCAGTGTCTCATATCCCGGGAAAAGCAATCTACCCCCACGGAGTGGATTCAAAATGGAGACCACGTAATGCCGGCCAGCGGGAATAGGCGGCGCCAGCCCTTGGCGCCTACCCCACGCTAGGGCATACGGCATTCTGCCATCGGCGATTTTCTCGTGCGGGATTAACTTCATGCGTGCATCCGCCGGTGGAATCGATCCTATCACCGTTACATGCTCCTTTTTTTCCTTTACAATGGGCCTGCCGTTCGAACGAGGAACCGGCACTCTATATCCATTTTGAATCAAGGAGGAAAGTGATGCTCTGGACAAGATTTTTTCCATGTGGCGCGACACCGGTTATCGCCATCGTGATTCTGGTGGGGGCGATCGATTCGTCCAACGCCCAAGCGGTTTGGTGGAGCGCGCCGGTGCTGAAGTATGTCGAGATCATGGATGACGCCGCCCATGGGGCCTCTCCCCATTATTGGACCTTCGGCGGGCCCAGCACCACCGATTCCACCGGCGATCAAACGTATCTCTATACGCAAGACTCCGGCACCAACGCCAACTTCAGCCAGTACGTGGTGGCGGAACTGCGGGCGGCCGAGAACGCCGACCAGGTCACGCACCGCTGGGCCACGGCGCATATCGGCCTGCCCAAGGGATGCAGCCAGTTCGGCCGGCGCGTGGTCGTCGGCAACGGCGGCCAGGCGCAGGACGTGCAGCCGTTCTATGCCTATCCGGATGACTACACCCTGGGTACGGCGGCCGAAGCGCTCCTGCAAGCCGACGTGCCCGCCGATTGCGATCCGCTGCACTTCAACCACGATGGGACCTTGCTATACACCAATCATTATCTGTCCAGCAGCGGCAGCCGCACTGATTTGCAGCGCTACAAGGTGACCGGTCCGTTGGACCAGGATGGTGTGGCCTTCACGCGCGACACCGCGTGGCAAGACGGAGGCGTTTTCCATACCGCGGTCGGCCGGTTCCGGAATTTCACCATCCGCTACATCAACGGCAAGGATCTGATTTTCTACGGCGAGGGCGACACGATCAATTTCCCCTCGTCCCTCTATGTTTTCGATCCGGAAACCGGAACGGAAACCCGGTTGACGGAAAATGTATTCGAGCCGGGCGCGGCCTCGGAAAACAACGATATCGTCAACGTGAAGGTTTCCGGCGCCGGGTCAGGGAATATGTATATCCACGTCATGGGAAGCATCGCGGGATTGAAAATCTTCAAACTCGCGCCGAATGCCATGAGCCTGGAGAACCACGGCGAACCGGTGGCGGTCTTCACCCCGGAAGACCTCAACGCGCTGACCGAATCCGAGGCGTTCACCAGCCACTGCCGCGGCTTCGAGGTGACCGACGACGGCCAGTACGCCTTCTTCAGCACGCACAACGCCCCGAACAGCATCTTTGTCTTCCACGCCCAGCCCGGAACGTCCGTGAAGGATTGGCTGAAGCAATAATCCCGCTACGAAAATCGGCTTTCCCCTGTTCCAAAATTGATGAGCCCGCCGGGCGGGTGAAAAACAGCGCCCGCCCGGCGGGGAAAGGGAAGCTTATTAGTTTCGTGGGAGTATCGAAACCGGATGGGGCAGGATGAGGCAGGCGGTCTCTATTTAATTCTCTTCCTTCAATTTCTCCATCAGCAACTCTTCAATCCGCGTGATGAAAGGCTCCGCTTGTAGAAGCATGGTTCCTATCACTTCGGCGTCCAGTTCCACCATGTCCAGATAGTCACCTTCAGTTCTTTGATCGAATGCTTTGTTGTAAAGGATCCGGATAGGATCGTCCATTAAGCCTGCTTTGGCAATATTCTTGTTATACCAAGCACGGAAAGCCGTATGTTGCGTCGTCACAAAATCATGCGCGAGCGCCAACGCGCCAACCGCATAGAAAACCGAATAATAAAGGCGATTCGCAGCTCCTTCTAACAAATTGTCTGCCAATAAGTTGCGTGCTTCCTTGAGTGATTTATGGGCACGTTTCATCCGGTATAAACATAAATCCCGGCGTTGAATGGGTGTCATATCGAGAAACCCTCCCGCAACACATTCTCCATGAACGGAGTCGCGCCCACCAGGGTTTCCTGAATATCCCTTTCGGAAAAGGCTTTGATATCAAAGAGGACATCCATTTCCAGCTCAATTTCAAAAGCCATTTTTAGGATTTCTTCTTTGACGCGGGCATTCATTCTCCCGGCCAGCGACACCATGACATCGATGTCCGAATCCGGGGTGTTGTCGCCCCGCGCGT
>JBHGBC010000249.1:0-6334 GCA_041946805.1 bacterium | reverse complement strand
ACGAGTACGTCTATCTTCGCAAGACCTTCACGGTAGAAGATCCATCCACGTTCCAACGTGTCTACGTCTCCGCCGACAGCAAGTACAAGCTGTGGATCAACGGCGTCCCGGCGGCCCGCGGGCCGCAGCGGTACGATCCCAATCACCAACGCTACGACACCCTGGACCTCTCCTCGCTCGTCCAAAAAGGCGAAAACGTGATGGCCGTGGAAGTGATGTACTGGGGAGCGGGGGGGCCGATCTTCCAAATGAGCGTCCGGCCGGCCTTCGTGCTGGAATCCGCCGCCCTGAAAAGCGACAAAACCTGGAAATCCCTGGTTTCTCCAGCCATCGATACGGCGGGGATATACGGCCTCCGGCGGGGACTCGGTTACATCGCCGGCAACTGGCTGGAAAAAGTCGACGCCCGGTTGCTGCCCGCCGGCTGGAACCAGCCGGATTGCGATGACAGCGCCTGGCCGCCCGCCCGCGAAATCGGCCGCGCCGAAGCCTGGGGCGGCGGCGATACGCGCATGCCTTGGAAACTCCTGCCCCGGACCATCCATCCGATGGAAGAACGGGAACCCGAAGACTGCCGCGTAATACAATCGGGAATCGTCAAGGACACGAAGGACTTTCCACCCTTCGTCTACGATGTCCAGCCGGACGGCCTCCGCCCTTCCCTGCCCTATACCATCCCGGCGGACGGCCAGATTCATTACCTGGTGTTCGACGCGGGACACCTGGTCACGGGGTACCCGATGCTCGATCTGGAAGGGACCCAGGGCGCGGTGGTGGAAGTCATGTACGCCGAGGCCCCCAGCCTGAATCGGAAGAAAGACCGGCGGGACCGGCTGGACGACAAGCGGGTGGAAGGATTCAACGATGTCTATATCCTCCGCGACGGCCGGCAAACCTATGAACCCTTCCTGCACCGGACCTTCTGGTACGTCCGCGTGGCCGTGAAGACGGACCAGCCGCTCACCGTCCACGGCCTGCGGTACCGCTGGACCAGTTACGATTTCCAGGGCCGGGGCTGGTTCTCCTGCTCCGATCCCACGATCAATCAAATCTGGAACACCGGCTGGTACACCCTGCGAATGTGCTCCCACGAGACCTACGAGGATTGCCCGTACTACGAAATGCTGCAATACGTGGGCGACACCCGCATCCAGGCCCTGGTCACCTATTTGGCTTCGGGCGACACCACCCTGCCCGCCAACGCCATCCGCCAGATCGGCGACTCGCGCCTGCCGGAAGGGCTGACCTACTCCCGCTACCCCAGCAACGTGTATCAAATCATTCCCGGATTCTCGCTCATCTGGGTGCTCATGGTCGATGATTACTACCAGTACACAGGCGACAAGGAGCTGCCGCGCGACATGGCGGCGGGAGTGTATTCCGTCCTGCGCTTTTTTGAAAAATACCAAACGGACAAGGGCTTCATCGCCAAACTGCCCTATTGGAATTTCCACGATTGGAAATTCCAAAACAACGGCTGTCCCCCGGCCTCGGAAGAGAACTGCACCCTGACCACGCTGCTTTACAAGGGCGCGCTGGACGCCGGGGCCCGGATTTTCGAGGCGGTCGGCGATTCTCACGAAGCCGCCCGTTTCCGGGAGCGTTCCGCGGCCGTGGCGGACGCCGTCAACCGCTACGCCTGGTCGGAAGAGGAAGGCCTTTACACCGACGGCGTGGAGATCAAGAGCCTCAGCCAACAGGTGAACATCTACGCGATTCTTTACGGCGCCGCCGATGACGCCAAGAAAAAACGCATCGCCCAGCGCTTGTTCGACGACACCCGGCTGCGCGATACGACCTTTTACTTCGCCCATTACCTGCATCATACCGCCCGTCAACTCCACCAGCCCGAACGCGTAATCAAGGACCTGGCGCGCTGGAAATCCATGCTCGACATGGGAACCAGCACCTGGTGGGAACAGCCCGGCCAGACCCGCAGCGACTGCCACGCCTGGTCCGCCACGCCCACCTTTACCCTGATGCAAATGGTTTTGGGCGTGCAGCCCACGGCTCCGGGATATCAAAAGGTCCGCGTCCAGCCGTATCCCTCCGGTCTGCTATGGGCGCAAGGCATCGTTCCCACGCCCCATGGGGATATCCGGGTAAAATGGAACACCCAACCCCGCTTCACGCTCGAGGTCACCATTCCCGAAGGTATCGAGGCGGAGGTGGTCCTCCCCAACGGGGCGAAATCCATCGTGCCCCCCGGCGAACACACGCTGAGGGATGAGGGATGAATCCAGAGAGGCGATCCCCCGGCCGCATCGGGGCACATGGCAAAGCGCCCCTGCTTTTTCAATAAACTCAACTTTTTTGATTCATCCGGGAAGTGCGTACATAATGAGGTAAAATCGATTTCATTCACTCCGGGAAGACGGCGGACACCAAGGTCCGCCCCTACAAATAATCCCTCACCCTAGCCCTCTCCCAGAGGGAGAGGGAATTTTGGGCGTGGTTTTCATCGATCACTTCGAAGAGACGCGAACCGGCGATCGGAAAAAAAGTACGCACTTGCCGGATGAGCCACTTTTTTATTCCTCCACCTTTCCCCTCTCCCTCCGGGAGAGGGTCAGGGTGAGGGAAGCCCTGAAAGGGCACAATACACTTCCTGTGCAATCGGATTCACCGTTACGGCTTTGGATCCCCGCTTTCACGGGGATGACATCCATTAAAGGGGATGACATCCTTTGAAACCGGGTGCGAATCATTGATCCTGGATATCGGTAACCATCCCTCTCCACATTGTTCATCCCCTATTTGAAACATATAATAAAAAGGAGAGATCAACCTCACCCTCGAGGCGGATATGATTCACCTGACCGAAAAAGCCGCGCGGCAGTTCGATACAATCCGGCGATCGCAACACCGGCCGGAGGCCGCCCTGCGCGTGGCCGTGCTGGGAGGCGATTGCGCCGGCCTGAAATACCACATCGGCCTGGACGAGTTCCGGGGCGCGGACGACCTGTGCGTCAAAAGCCGGGACACCCTCCTCTTCGTGGATCAACTCTCCATGCCTTATCTTTGGGGATCGGAAATCGACTGGATCGAGGTGGAAGGGGACGCGGGCTTCGTGATTTACAATCCCAACCAGGGACGCGGACGGGGAGGGTGCAGCAACAACGGCCGGGGCGAGGGATGCATGACGCTCGGCGACGGGAAGACGTGCATCAAACCCTCCCGTTGCGGCGGCGGCTCCTGCGGGGCTGACAAGACGGTGATTGTGTATCAGATCAGATAGGCGTGATTTCGGTTCATCCGGTAAGTGCGTACGTTTTATCAAGCATGTCCGGTTGCTCATCAATCGGACGGGCCGGGGTGAGGGAATTTCTGCGGGAGCGGACCTTGGTGTCCGCCCGAACCATCGAGTGGATGGAACGCCTTTTTCACCAGCAGGTCCGTACTTGCCGGATGAACCATAAATCCGAACTGATCAATACAACCGCTTGCGGATCTCGGCCAGGATCCGGCGGGACATGGTCTCATCACCGAACACATTGATCCGGATGCGGATTTCCGTCTCGTTCATGGCCAGGCTCTTCAGTTTGATGAAAATGTCCTTGTTTTCCGTTCCCTTGGCGTGCAGCCGGGCGTTGAGGGCGTCCTTCTCCTGCTGGATGATCCGTAATTGCATGCCTTGCGCCGCTTCCAAGGTGGCGGCCCACATTTGATCCATGGTGGCTTTCTCGCTGGATTGTAATTCTCCGTTGATGTAGGCGAACGTTCCCACTCCCGCTGCCGCGCCGCCCGCCAGCAGAACCCCGGCGCATCCTGAAATCGACATGGAAATCAGGACGCACACGATGCCAAACAGCCAATTCTCTTTCCGCATGCTCATTCCCGCCCGGTTCATTCGTTGCCCTGCACGGTATCTATTGTAATGATCCCGTGGGCGGATTCCATAGGGATAAAACCGAAAAAAATGGGAATATCGGGTTCCTGGAAAATTGTTCCATATGGAACAACCTGCCGGATCCCTTTCCAACTTAATTTCATTTGGTTTCCCCCGTTATCCATGGTAGCATAATATAAGTACAAATCATCCAACAATTTATTCGTGTAAAGGAGTAATGGTATGCGCATGCCTCTTTCCGGGTGGATTGCCCTGGCGGGTATTCTCGCCCTGACCGCTTTCACCCATCCTGGTTATAGTCAGAACGAAACCAAAGGCCCCGTCCTGGGTCACGAGGCTCCCCTCTTTTCCGCCACCACCATGGACGGGAAAAAATTGGACCTGCAAAAATTGCGTGGCAAACTGGTGCTGATCGACTTTTGGGCGACCTGGTGCCCTCCCTGCCGGGCGGAGATTCCACACCTGCGGGAAGTGTACGAGAAATATCACAAAAAGGGCTTTGAAATCGTGAGCATCAATGTGAACGATAAGGAAGCCAAGGTGAAGGAATTTCAAAAAACCCAAAAAATGACCTGGATTCACATCAAGGATACCGAGGGGAAAATCTCGGAAAAGTATGGTGTCATCTCCATTCCCGCGCCTTTCCTGATCGATCACACCGGCAAGCTGGTGGCCATGGACGTGGACCTCCGGGGGCCGAACTTGATGAAACAAGTCGCCGGGCATATCAAAAACGTCCCGGAAATCGAGGAAGTGAAAATACCCGCGAGTGAAGCTGAATGAGGGTTGTCCCAGGGTTGTAAACCTGGGCTGCTGTTGGTAGCCCCTCACCCCTGGCCCCTCACGAGGGGAGAGGGGATGAGAAGCGGGGGGTGATTGTCTGAATCAGGATGGACAGGATGGGCAAGATGACCCGGATGGAAAAGTTGGACGGGAGAATGTTGGGTTGCGCGGGGATGCGCTGAACCATCCCATGTTTCTGAATTATGCCGCCCTTTCAAGGCTTCCCTCACCCTGGCCCTCTCCCCGAGGGAGAGGGAAAGTTAGTTTTTTCCCCGCCATTTTCCCAGAGCATACGCCCTGGGTTATGCTCATGCCGCGTTTTCAGCGTTTATATATCAGTACCGCTATTGATTCGCCGCATCATTGGGATGAAGGAATTCTGCATTCCTATGGGATAAATCAGGTTGAAGGATGGCCGGCTACAAGGGACACATCGCCGCCGCGTTGCTTTTCTGCGGCCTGTTGTATTTATTTCCGTTCTGGACTCCCCTGCCCTGGCCGGGGAAAGCGGCGTGCGTGGTTATCGCCGTGTTCTTCGGTCTGTGGCCTGACGTCGATACCAAAAGCAAGGGTCAATACCTGTTTTTGTTGGGATTCCTGACCGCGGACCTCATCCTTCTCTACCGGCAGGAATACAAGCAGGCGGCGTATCTGGGCCTTTTAATCATTTTGCCCCTGCTCTCCCGCCACCGGGGATGGACGCACAGCTGGGCTGCCTTGCTCCTCATCCCTGGAGGTTTGTACCTGGCCGCCACGCATTACAGCGGCGGACATCCCGCGGATTTTCTGCCCTATTTTCTCGCCGCCCTGCTCGGCTACGCCAGCCATCTCGCGCTGGACCGGTTCTGAATTCTGTTGCAGGTACGAAATGAATGATTGGATGGAGTGTTGCTTTTCCCGCACTGACGGCGCGGCATGCGCATAGCCCAAGGCGAAAATCCGGGGAAAGATGAGATCCAAGCAACCAATCCCCTCTCCCTCTGGGAGAAAGTTAGGGTGAGGGAAATCCTGGAAGGGCGCAATGCTCATGGTATCCCAGACACCAGGTGGAAAGTTCCATCCTCCGTGGCCTCTTCCGAAAATCTGAACAGAACAAAGGCTTCGTGCCGGCGTTGACACCGCTCACTCCGGACCGCTTAGGCACTTGTGGTCCAGATAGCGGAGGATGTCCCGGGCGGCGACGATGCCGGTCGGGATGTTCTGGTCGTCGGTGACGGGGATATGCCGATAACCGCCCACATCCATGCGGTTCAAGGTGAACGCCAGGCTGTGGTTGACGCTCAATGACTCCGGATTCGGGGTCATGAACTCCCGGATTGGAAGATCGGCCACCTCGGCATACCGCAGCGCCACCCGCTTCAACAAATCCCGTTCGCTGAAGATGCCCACCAGGCGGCCGTTCTCCACAATCAACACCGCGCCGATTTTCTTGTCCACCATGGCCTGGATCACTTCCTTGACCGGCATGCCGGGGGCAATCCGGACACTGAGCGTCGGCTGCAATACCGACAACTTGTCCTCCATGATGCTGCGCTTGATTTCTTCGTGCTTTTCGAGAGGCGTATTCTCCATCGGTGGCATGCCGGATTCTCCTTTCGGGTACAGGTAGGAAAAGGCCCACCCTCACGGGTGAGCCTGGGTATTTATTGAGACTATCATAAATTACTCAACATGCGCTATACTATAAGAAACCTTATCCGG
>JBHGBC010000248.1:0-6391 GCA_041946805.1 bacterium | reverse complement strand
TGACGGCGCGGTTCGATATCCCCAACGCCCTGGTGACCGGCGAAGCCCGGCAAGGCGGGAGGATAAGGGATATATTCGCCGAGGAAGTGGAAATCAATCAGCCGCTTTACTTTGAAAAGAATGGAGTGGTTGTACACAAATTGCGGCCGGTCTGCGTAAAACGGTTGAACGAAGAAGGCATACTCTCGGAGGATGAAATACTCCCGGTTCGGACCGCGCAAACCTGGCGCCTGCGGCCGGATGGTTGGGGCAGCGCCGAGATGTCCGCGAATATAGGGGATGTTGCGAGTCTGCCGGATAAGGAGATAGCCCTCGATCCAAGCATGACATTCGGCCCCTCACGGGATACGGTTCTAAAGAATAACGATAGTTATCCGTATGGAAGCTGGGATATCGTGGAATGGAAAATGCAGGATCGGCCGATTTTGGGATTTGATATTTCCCCCCTCGGCTCCGGCATGTATATTACTTCGGCCAAACTGAATATCTACGCGGGATTTGTAAATCTGGAAGCCGGCAAAAGGGCGCAGGCATTCAAGGTCACATCGTTTTGGGATGAAGCGTTCGCCAATTGGATTGACCGGGATGGTGCGGCGGACTGGTCAACTGCCGGCGGCGATTATGACGCCAATATCTACGGCCCGCCGGCCTATTTGCCCAGCGTCAGCCAGCAATGGTTTACGCTGGATGTTACCACCCCGTTGAATTCTCATTATCAATCCACCCCGAGCCATGCCAGCACAAAGGGATTGTTATTGCGCATGCTCGATATCACCACGAAATACCTGAATATCTACCTGAAAGAACATGCCAATGTTAACTTGAGGCCCAAGTTGGATGTGATCTATCATTGCGGATGCGCGACTACGGGCGGTTCCGGCACAACCTTGACCTATCATTGCAATGTGTATTTATCGCCATACTCGTTTTCCTTTCTTCTCAGCAATGGTGGCATCAGTAAAGTTTATGCCGCGGCCAGCGAGGCGGAATGGGTGGTGCGCAATCCCCATCCGGATGTCCCCGATCCGTGGGATTATACAGCGAATATCTCGTATGTTGTGGACAGCGTAAACGTAGTATCTTCACAAGAAATGTTGGAATATAATTTAAGAGAAGATCTTGAAATGGAGGCGCACACAATTGCGTGGGAAAATTATCTATGCACAAAAAATAGTTATATTAGAGTTGCCGTGGTGAATTCAACGCCTGGCTGGGTTGGAATCGCTTCGCTGGAAAATTGCAACAGCGTCGCTCGCCTGGGTTCCAAGGGAGATCCATTCCGGGGAGGCTTCTTATTGCGGAAGGACACCTTCACATCGGTATCCCCCGGGTGGATCTGGGCCCATGAACATGGTCATACGGTGGGTTCATTCAACGATATAGACAATCCGTCTCAAGACGCTTTATGCCCCTATAATATGATGTCCTACCAGATGGGCCCCACCTATCATGGACTTATCTATGAGCAAGCCAACGCGTATTACACGGCGGGAGAACGGGATGGATGCCCCAAGGGAGGAGATCCTGTTTACACACCGGCTATCACCTGCCCTTAATTCACTTCGTGCTAAACCTATAAATTGAGGAGGATCATTATCATGAAAACCATGAATTCGTATATTCGACTTGGATTGATGATCGTAATGTTCAATGTATCCTTGCCCGGGATGTCATCCGGTCAAAATCCAGCAAGTCCATCAGCCGATCTGGCCGCCGCGGAGAATTCCATACGCGAATTGATTTCCCGGCCCATTGTTTCATTCCATGCCATTCGTCAAGTAAAGAAACAATTCGGCGGCACGGGGGCAGACGCCTTGGTCAGTGTGTTTCGTAATACATTTAGCAACACTCAGCGGTCTTTTTTGATGATCATGCTGCGTTATTTTGAGGAACAAGGCCGGCATCAATTCCCCTTTGTTTTTAATTATATATTGGAGCAAGAAGGAAAGGAGATGATGGAAGATGAGTTCATTACCTTTTTGAATGCTTTTGATACCGCTGCTTTTCTAGATCCCGAAGAGCCCGCCTATTTAGATTATCTTACAGAAGCAATCGAAAGAAATTTTTGGATAGAGGATAACACTCCAAAAGTGTTGACACTCGATTATAATCAAAATAAGATAATATACATGGATAAAATTCGAATAAAAACAAGAATTCGAGAACATGTAGCAAATGCACTTTCAATTATAGGCAATGAAGAATGTATTAAAGTGTTGGAACGATGGGCACAAATTGAATCCGATTTGGGAGATAACACTTTTTCATGGTCTTTATCTTGGACTGTGAACTATATCCGAGAAAATGGTGAAATCCGTACTCTGATTTTAGAAAAGGATTACCTGATGGGCCCTTTTTCCAAAGCCGCCCATAGCGCCAAGTATAACTAGACAAATGAATCAAGCCAATTCTCTGGGTAATCCAAATCTTAAGTGATTTTCGGTTGACCGTATGGCTGAATCCGATGCAGTACAACTCCCAAGTATGCGAGTTATTCCCCTAATAAAATCTCTTTGAAGACCACCTAAGCCTGTAGGCATACTCAAAGCGTGGCGTAGCCCAATAGCAAACTCCTCGCGCTGCCTTTGTGTCCTTATCGTCCTTTACGTCCCTGCCGCCGTTCAAGACAACCTACTTCCACACCCGCAGCAGCAACAGCAGGGACACGGTTCCGTCGATGATCGGTTCGTTGGTGGAGAAATCGCCGAACGAATCGTGATAGACGCCGGTATCGGATTGAAACCGGGCGAGGGTGTCTTCCCCGTAGGAATCGTATTTCAGGGCGTCGTTGATGTCCTTGTACACCGGGCCGTCCACCAGCCCGCCGATGGGCCGATGTTGGATCAGGCGGTAAAAGAGATGATGCGGCCGACTCGCCGACACGCCGGATCCCGGCACGCCGGTCACGAACGACACGCCCCACGGGTTGCGGCCGAAGATCCAGTCGCGCGCTTCCGCCGCCAGCGCGGCGAATTGCGTATCGCCGGTCAGGTATTCATACAGCCGGGCCTGCGTCGCGAAGGCGATGACATCGTTCGTCGAGCACCACACCAGCGGCGTCCCCAGCCGGTAGGGATTCTTCAAGGCCCGGTCCCGGATGCGTTCCAATCCCGCGCGGTAAAAACCGGCGAGCTGTTTCTGGGTCTCCGCGCCGGCGTGCGGATACAGCCGCCAATGCCCCAGATTCACGTACGGGAAAAATTCATAATGGCCGTGGCGGTCTTTGCCCATCCAGGGATTGTCACCCGCTTGCAGGGCGTAGGCGGCCGCTTCATGGAGATATTTTTGATCTTTCGTGGCAATGTACAGTTCGGTGGCGGCCCATTCGAGGTCGTCGTAAAACGTGCTTTCACCATAGTAATACGGAGCCTTGACCGGCACGGACATCGCGTTGCCGGGACGCGACTGGGCCAGGCGGTACAGGGATTCGGCGGTTTTCGCGTCGCCCCCCAACGCCACGGCTGCGGCGCAGCGGCCCGCCAGGCTGGCCAAGCCCGAGGACGCGTTCTGGTACGTAGGCCCTTCCGGCCGCCCGGTGGCCCGCCAGGCGGCGCGCGGCCCTCCGGGTCCCCAGCCGTAATCGCTGCGGTCCTCATGCCAGAGCACCGCCGGAGGGAGATGATCGCGGTCATCGCCAATCTGGACGTAGATCGTGTCCGGCCGGGGGTGGATTTTTTTGAGCAGCTCGAGCCCGTATTCCGCCTCGTCCTCCGCCCCGGCCAGGAACAACGCCGCGACGCAGTATGAGGTTGTGATCATGTGCTTGATCCGGTCGGCGGCATCGTGCCATCCGCCCGTCAGGTCCAGTTTTTCACCGGACAGCGTGTCAATGGCGTCCTGGGTATGGCATGGCTTCCCCGTGACCGGATTATCACCGCAGCGCTGCAGGCGCATGAAGTCCAGCAGATTTTCGGGAACCTCCCCGTAGGCGTCCTCACCGATTTTAAAGGGAAGCGATTGGACTTCACCGAATTGGATCCGATACTCGCCCGGCTTGCGCTGCGCCGTAAAATCCAGCCGGTAGTTGTGCGCGAACGGCCCCCAGGCCCCTTGGTCCCCGCCGATATCCGCGGTGAAATCCCCCACCGTGAATTCCCCTTCCAACGGCCGCCCGCTGGAAAGCAGGGCGATCTTGGGATCGTTGGGCAGGTATCCAATCTGGTTGGCACGGATCCAGACATCGATCTCCTCGCCCGCGAAGCCCGTGATGGATAAAGTCAGGAGAAAAACGCAATGCGTGAATCGGCGGATGAACATGGCCTGGATTCCTTTGTCATAGCGGTTGGTTTATGTTGAATAATGGAATGATCATACCACGCGAGCTCGGCCGCGGGTTGAAATCCGCGGCCGCTCCAAATTGCAATTCAGTGAATGTAGGATGGGTTAGCGCACCGCGTGTAACCCATCAATTCCCCTGACTTGGTCATCCCCGCGATGGCGGGGATCCAGGTTGTTGTAGCGCAGGCGTCTCGCCTGCTTGTTATCCCGCAGGGGTCGAATGGGGTATTCAACCCCTCCGGGGATTGGAATCGCTGGTTTACGATACCGTAGGCTATCGCCTACGGCTATTCACCTTCGTCCCCTGCGGGGATGGAATTCTTTTGGTACATCCGGCAAGTGCGTACTTTTTTTCAAGCATGTACGGCTGTTGTTCAATCGGGTTGGCCGGGGTAATCAATCCCCGGATCCCCTCTCCCTCTGGGAGAGGACCAGGGTGAGGGAATTATGGTAGGAGCGGACCTTGGTGTCCGCCCGAATTTCATCGAGTGGATGGAATGCCTTCTTCTAGCGGGTACGCACTTGTCGGATGAACCATTCATTTCAACCCTGAGCAACAGAAAGGAACCCCTGCATTATGTCCCTCAAATCATGCTCCCTTCTCATCGCCTTGCCCTTTTTAGCCCCGGCGGTTATCGCCAGCGAACCTGCGCCTTCCCTTTTCGACATTCGCGACGTCAGCGGAACCGCGAGCCCGGCGCCGAAGATCGCGCCCTGGAAAGTGGTTCCGCTGGATCCCGATTATGGAGGACTCTGGATCGTGGCGGGCGATTTGGACGGTGACGGCGTGGCCGAAATCGTCTCCGCCGAGAATTTCAACCGGGACGACACGCATTACACCAGCGCGGCGGCGGCCCACCGGCTGGATGGCTCGGTGATGTGGCGCTGGGGAGATCCGGCCATCGGGCGCAAGGAATGGTTCCATGACGTGGCCCTGCAAATCCACGACTGGGACGGCGACGGCCGCGCCGAAGTGATCCTGAGCGCGAAGGACCACGTGATCGAGTTGGACGGAGCCACCGGGAAAGAACGGCGGCGGCTGCCCCTGCCTCCGGACGCCTCGGATTGCCTGGTCTTCTGCGATCTCACGGGACACGGCCGCCCGTCGGACGTGCTGGTCAAGGACCGCTACCATCAAATCTGGGCTTACGATCACGAGTGGAACCAACTCTGGACCGTCCGGGATCCCGGCGGATTCCGGACCGCGCATCAGCCCCGGCCCATCGACTTGGACGGCGACGGCCGGGACGAAATCATGGCGGGATACGCGCTGCTGAATTCAGACGGCACGGTCCGGTGGGTGTACCGCTCCTCCACGGTGGATCTATCCAAGGGGCATTTGGATTGCTGCCGGGTGGTGCGGCACGGGAAAACACCGGAAGACTTCCGCCTCGCCCTGACCTGCTGCGGAGCGGACAACCTAGCCCTGCTCGACGGCCTGGGAAATGTCCTCTGGGAAATCCCCGGCTATCATTTCGAATCCATCAAGGTGGGACGCATTGTCCCATCGCCGCCCGGGCCGCAAATCCTCGTGGATATCGACCATCAACCTCAGGGCCATAGTCCGCTGTGGGTTGTGGACGAGCAGGGCGCGTGGCTGGGGCAAATCGTGACCGCCTACAGCCGCCATCACACCTTGATCGACTGGAACGGCGACGGCTGCGATGAAATCGCGGTGGCGTATAATCGCGCTATCTACAATCATGCGGGAGAACGGATCGCCACGCTGGCCATGCCCACGCCCCCGGACAACGCGATTCAAGCGGAGCAAAGCATCTTGACCGGCGATATGACCGGCGAGGGGATTACCGACCTGCTGATCCCCACCCCGGACGCGGTATACATCTTCCAAAACGAAAAAGGCAAACCACCGAAGGAACCCATCGGCTTGGGAACTGGGATGAATGTGACGCTGTATTGATGAAAATGGCTCCAGCGTTCCCTGCATTGTCATCCCCCGCAAACGGGGATCCAGTGGATTTACCGGGGCCATAAGTACAAAGGATTAGGTAAAAGCGAAACGAAAGGTACTCCCTCACCCTAGCCCTCTCCCAGAGGGCTACTCTCCGTACACAACCGAGGAGGTATATAATGTTACCCCAAAAACGACAAT
>JBHGBC010000247.1:0-6550 GCA_041946805.1 bacterium | reverse complement strand
TAACGCTTGGGGTAATTTATTTTTTGGGGGAGCGGGATTTTTCAAGGGAGAAGGGGGTGTGGGGAGCGGTTTTACTTCAGGTGGGTGAGCTGTTAAGAGTAATTTAATCAACTTTAAGAATCGAGAACATACAGAAAACCATAAAAAATAAAACTGGATTAAAAGAGAATGCCCCCGGATTAATGGGGGCTTTTATTTATCAGCCAACGGGGGGACTCGAACCCCCGACCTACGGTTTACGAAACCGTTGCTCTACCGGCTGAGCTACGTTGGCGCCGGTTCGATTGAACAACCCGCCGGTCCGGATGGATTCCAGCCAGTCGGTTGAATTTACGTCTGTCCGCGTTTTGGTTGAAGCCAGAACGCGTTTCAGAGTATACAATGTATCCATGATCCGCAACCGGTCAAGACGTTCGGATAACCTTTGGAGGCCCTTTTCCGGCTTTTTCTTGTCCCGCTACACCCACCGCCGAAACCACGCCATCAGGCCGCCGGCCGGTCCTGCCGGCGGAAGGGGAAAGTCGCGGTAATCCAGATCGAGCCGCCGACCAAAATCCCCACTATGGCAGGGATTTTCACACCATGCCAGCAAGTCCTGGGTCGTGGCACGGTAGGTGTAGTGCGTTTCGAACAGCTGGCGTGCCTGAGCGGCCATACGCTCGAGTTTTTCCGGATGATTGGCGGCCAGGATAATCTCGCGGGCCAGCGCTTCGGGATTGCGCGGGGGAACGGTGAGGATCAGGCCTTTGTAGAAGAGGATCTGACTGATCTCGGTCCCCAGCGTGGTGAGGATGGGGACGCCGCGGGCCATGAATTCAGTGATCCGGTTGCGCGCGCCGATCAGGGTTTCATAACAGAATAGATCCACATTGATGCCCACGTGCGCCTGGCGCAGGCAGTGCTCAACCTCATCCTTGGATACCCAGCCGCGCAGGTCGAACCGTTCCCGGAAGCGGGATTGTTCAATCCGGGCCGTGAAACGGGGGTAGGTTTTCTCATCGTGGCCTTCGATGGCTCCTCCGGTGGAGAGGAACCGGATCCGGGAGTCTTGCTCCATGGCTTTTTCGAGGGCGAGAAACAGGGTCTCCTCGTCGCACCAGAGGTTATATCCACCGCAGTAGAGAACGATGAACGGATCATCTTTTTGGCGATGGTGAGGGATGAAGGGGATCGCCGGGTCCCAGGCGATGGGAATTTGGGTGACCAGCGGTTCACCGAAGGTGTGCTGGTTGAGTCGGCCCATTGCGCCCAATTCACCGATCGTGGCCATGCGTTGGCGTTCGGACGTGACGGAAAAACGGTCGCCCCGGCGGAGAGCGGCCCGGTGGATGTTCCAAAAATGATGGACATACCCCGAATTCTGGTAGTGATAGGCCTTGGCCTGGGCTTCGCCCATGGGGTAGCCGTGAATGTCGGCCCAGACGGGAAGATCCCCGGCCACGGCGCAGGCGCGGGCGGCGGGATAATCACACGCGCCAATCAAGGCGTCCGGCTGGAACCGGGCGATCCGGGCGCGCAGGTAGTCATCCTGGGCAAAGCACTGGATTTCATCCACGCTGACCAGCGTCAGGCTGCCTTCCCGCTGTTCGATTTCCACGGGCTGGGAAGGCTGAGTGGAATCGGTGATCCGCATGCAGATCAACATGACTTCGTATCCTGCCTCGAGCAGCGGCTGGGTGAAATGCCAGGCCCGGTTGCCTCCGCCATGAAACTTGACGGACGGTTCCGTGGCGAGGGGACCCAGTCCCAGAATGATGATCTTCTTCATAAAATCCATTCTCCTATAATTTGTGTGTGAATTCGGTTCAGTTAAGTTTTTTTTTCATAATATCTTATTACAGCGATATGCAACTGTTTACCCGGTTGCACGGAAATTCTGGATGGTGCCCTTCCAGGAATCCCGCGCCCCCGGCCCCTCTCTCATGAAGGGAGAGGGGAGTGATGGCTTTTCGCTATTTTCCCAGGGCTAAAGCCCCGGGCTGGTTTCAATGCGCCGTTGACGATTGAATAAACAGCACCGTATTGCAGTAAATGATTCGTCACGAAATATCAATAAAACCAAGGTTCTCGTTCATTCACGGCCCGGTTGGAATCCATCCTCGGTTTTTTGCCATTGTTCCAGGAACAGTGAAGAACGCAACCGCTGTTCCGCGTGATACTCCACATGGATTTTGAGCAGCAGCCGGATTTCCTCTTTTTGCTTGGGAGAAAGCCGGATCAGAGGCGCGGATGTCGCGGACATCCGGCGCAGGGCCTGGATGGATCCATTGCCGATCCGTAGCCCATGCTGTGAACACGAAGGGCAGGCGAGGCGGCCCTCGGCGGGAAGGTAGCGCCAGGCGGGAGATTCCACGAGACCGCACCCGTGGCAACGGTGGATGTCCGGCTGCAGTCCGGCATAAACCAGAATGCGCCATTGGCATTGTATCAACTCTTCCTCCAGCGGATCACGCCGGTTCCAGCCCCGCAGTGTCTCCCGCAGCAGGTCCCAGACGGCAAGGTTGGATTCGAAGTCGCCGCTGAAGGTTTCGATCCATTCCCCTAGGCAGGAGGCCCAGGCCATCCGCTTAAGGTCGTTTTGGATGACGTCGAAGGATTCCACGAGGGAGGCCTGGGTGAGGGTCCAGATCTCCTGGTCCCGCGCCTTGGCGTAGAGGATGACGTACAGGTGATTGAAGGGCTGGGTGACGCCGGCATAGCGGCTGGTGCTTTTGCGTACGCCGCGGGTGGAAACGAGGATCTTGCCAGCTCCCTTCGTGAACAAGGTGACCAGGGCGTCGGCTTCGCGGCCGCGGCGGCGGCGGAGCGTGAGGGCTTCGGTGTGCAGAATCGGCATGGATTTATCAAGAGCGGCGGCCAGGGGCGTTGCTCCTGGCTCGAATTATTGTTGCCCCGGTGGGGCGTTTGCAGGCAGGATGCCCGCATGACAAAATTCCCTCACCCCGGCCCTCACTCCGAGGGCTGATCTTTACCTAAAAGTCCTGATCATACATTAGAATATCATCCCCGCCGGGGATACCAATGAATAGCCGTAGGCGACAGCCTACGGTGAGGTGAAAAAAGAACCAAACCTGTGAATACTCCATTCGATCCCTGCGGGACCGCCACTTTCGGGAATGATACCGGGATTGTCACCCCCGGATATTCCTATTCAATCCCTTTGGGTTTGGAGGCCGGCAGGATGTCCACACCACCATGTCCGGGATCCCCGCTTACGCGGGGATGACATCCATCAAAGACTTGTGGGTAAGCATCAGCCCCGAGGGCGAGGGGGGAATGCCGGGAGATCCCAAGGCGGCATGGGAAGCCAGCCCATCATTTGATCTTATCCCATAAAGGGAGGGGGAACAGTGGATTGGTTTCCCCAATCCACCCGAATCATTACGGGGTCAGCGCCAGGTGGCAGTGGGCGCAGGCGGGGATATCATCGATGCGGCCGGTGGCGTGCAGTTCGCGTAGCCGGTGGTACTCCGGCCCGTTCCAGATTTCCTCGACCGTTTTACCATGGATATTTCCCACCGTGAGGGAGCGGGCTGAGTCGACACAGCACACCGTCACCACGCCGTCCGGGTGGACGAACATCCGTTGCCATAATTGCGGGCAACAGAATTTTTTGCCGCTGTCTGGGGTTTGATTGACCGGCGCAATTTGATACAAGGCCTTGTTCATCGTGTTCCGCTGGCTGTTGTGTTCGATGTAATCCACGAAGGCCACGGCATCGACAAGCGGCTCGAACAGCGCCTTGAAATCTTCCCACTCCTGGCCGTTTTCCCGCATCCGCACCATGGAAACACGGGTGAACGGTTTCACCGCGCCCATTTCGTCCCGGATCTGATGAAACCGCTTGATGTTGCGCAGCACCTTGTCGTAATTGGCGTTCACGCGGATCCGGTTGTAGTGTTCCCGGTAGGGCGAATCGAACGAGAAGAAGAGCTTATCGAGGCCCGCGATGATCAACCCGCGCGTGATCCGTTCGGTCAACAGGGAGGCGTTGGTGTTGAACATGACGTCCACGATCCCCCGATCCTTGGCGTAGCGGATCATCTCCACCAGGCGGGGATTCATCAGCGGCTCCCCCAGGTAGTTGAACTTGATCGAGCACAAGCCTTTCTCCGCGCCTTCGTCGATAAGCCGCTGGTAGAGATTAAAGTCGAAATTCTTGACCGGCCAAAACGTCCCGTCCTGGACCATATCCGTCCGGGGACACATGGTGCATAGCAGGTTGCAATTCGAGGTTGCTTCGATATCCAGATGGATGGGAAACCGCTCGACGATATGCTGTTTGGGATATTCATTCCATTTCCGCCGGTATTCCCAGTACTCCGGGGGAAGCGTGCTTTCCCAGCGTTGAGCGCGTGCGCTTTCCAGTTGGTGATAATTGTGATCCACCTTGGTTTCGACCGCGGCGGAGGAGGTATTGGTCACCGGTTCCAGATTGCCAGAAGCATTCATCATTCCATCACTCGTCTTTTCCAAGCCGCGGTATATCGGTTGCCCGTGCGGCTGCGTGTTTCTTCAAACCAGCCATCCATCATGGCATCATTGTCGGCTTTCCCTCACGTTTCTTGAAAATCCGGCCCTTTCATGAAAACCCGGCGCCGGCCGGTCTCGAACCATTGGAGGGAATCACAAAACGATATACATTGTACCTAAAAAACCCAGGGAGAACCATTGATGAATCTTGCGTTTTCGGAAAGCGGCAAACCGAAACCCTTAAGCCTGATCTTGATTCACGCTTTTCCCTTGAATGGGAACATGTGGAAGCATCAACTCAAGGATTTATCGGATATTCTCCATGTTGTCGCGCCGGATCTTCCCGGCTTCGGCCGTTCCAAGCCCTGCGAGGAGGCGCCCGGAGTGGGGGGGTACGCGGACTCCCTGATTCAATTCATGGACGCAAGGGACATCCGAACCGCGATTTTCGGTGGATGTTCAATGGGAGGATACATTCTCTTCGAGTTATGGAGGCGGGCTCCGGAACGCATTTCCGGCTTGATTTTCTGCGATACCCGCGCCGAAGCCGACACCCCGGACGCCCGGGAAAAACGCTTGAATACCATCGAGGACGTACGAAACCAGGGGACCGACAGTCTGGCCGCCTCTACAATTCCCAATCTGCTCAGCCCCAAAACCGTGGAAACCCGCGAGGATGTCGTGGCCGATGTCATCGAGATGATCCAGGCCAATTCTCCAGTCGGCATCATTCACGCCCTCCAGTCGTTGGCCTCCCGTCCCGATTCCACAGCCACCCTTCCGGAGATCAAGGCTCCTACATTAATCCTGGTGGGCAACGAAGACGTATTGACTCCCCCTTCGCTCGCCAAGACGATGCAAGCCGCGATTCCTCACGCCAGCCTGGAAGTGATCGCCGAAGCCGGGCATCTGTCGCCGTTTGAAAATCCCACAGCGGCCAATCAGGCCATTCGAAAGTTCATCAAGAAAGCGAAACTAAAATAAAGAACTCGAGGTGTTTTTGCGGATTCGAACCGTGAACGCCGCGGCGGGATTGGTGACTATTAACTGGTGGATTTCGTCCTCGGTCCATCCCGCCCGCCGCAATGCGGGCAGGAACGCGGTGTAAGCCGTTTCGAATCCCCTGAAACTGCCTCCCTTAGGTTCACCGGGTTTATACCATCCCGCGTCATGCGATACGAGAATCCGATTCAAATATCCTCGCTGTTTCAGGCTGTTGACCCGGCTCACGCATTCTGAAACGGATCCTGTATCAATATTGTCGATCTCGATCCAAACACCTTTTTGCGCCGCATCGAGACGGGATTTTAATTCCCAATCGCTTTGGGCGTGAACCCAAATGAATGCGTCTGACTTAACTCCTTCTTCCGCAAGGATTTCAAATTGATCCAACGCAGCCCGCGTATTACCTGTGTGGGAGGCTATGGTCAATCCCGTACGGGCATGGGTGCGCGCCGCCGCCTGGACCAGTTTACGGTCGATTTCCGAAAGCGGCCCGGCATCCACTCCGGTTTTGATGAATCCCGGCCGGATTCCAGTACCTTCGATGCCCTCCAGCCATTCCTTATACCAACGATCCGACAGTTGATCCGCGGTTTCCTGATACGCGTAGCTGGGGATGAATTTATCATTCGCGGCTCCGTAGTATCCGGTATTGATCAGAATATGAAGTTCCGTAGTTTCCGCCAGATGCTTGAGCAACAGGGGATCCCGTCCGAGATAGGCGGGGGTGCACTCGACAAAACCGCGGCATCCTAAATCCTTGACTTTTTGCAGGTAAGGCAAAATCACTTCATACGCTTCGATGGCATCGTACCGGTCACGGCTGACCTGTTCCGCGCCGATGAAATCCACTAGCACGTGCTCATGGGATAATGTGCTGCCCAAATCACCCTGGGAAATCGGGCCCAGGACGGTCATGACATTTCCCTGATTCGATACGGTCTGCGGATAACCGGATTTCAGCGCCCATATACCCATTCCCATCAGACTGCTTACCTGCAGGAAGCCGCGCCGGTCCATAGGATATCTCCCTCAAATTTAATAAGTTGAAATGACTGCTCTCGAAAGCTTCACC
>JBHGBC010000246.1:0-6760 GCA_041946805.1 bacterium | reverse complement strand
CAGGCCATCGCGCGGGTCAACCGGGTGTTCAAGGACAAGCCGGGCGGCCTGGTGGTGGATTACTTGGGTTTGGCGGATCAACTGCGGGAAGCCCTTTCCCTCTATACAGAGAGCGGCGGCAAGGGCCAAACCGCCATCGACCAAGCCGAAGCCGTGGCCGTTTTGTTGGAAAAATACGAGGTTTGCTGCGCCATGTTCCACGGTTTCGATTGGTCACCATGGAAAGCCGGCACGCCCCAGCAGCGCCTGGGCCTGCTGCCCCTCGCGCAAGAGCACATCCTCAACCTAGAGGATGGGAAATCCCGATTCAGCCAGGCCGTGAAGGCATTGACTCAGGCATTCGCCCTGGCGGTTCCCCATGAGGAAGCCTTGAAAATCCGGGATGACGTCGGATTTTTCCAGGCGGTCCGGGCCGCGTTGACGAAAAGCATCACCGACAGGCATAAGACCGAAGAGGAAATGGAGCTGGCCATCCGGCATATCATCGACCGGGCCGTGGCCCCCGAGGGCATCATCGATATCTATCAAGCCGCCGGGTTGAAGAAACCGGATATCTCGATTTTGTCGGACGAGTTTTTGGCGGAGATTCAAAATCATCCCCAGAAGAATCTGGCCGTGGAACTGCTGCGAAAACTCCTCAGCGGTGAAATCAAGACCCGCAGCCGGAAGAATGTGGTCAAGGCCCGTTCCTTCGCCGAGATGCTGGAAAAAACCATCAAGAAATATCAAAATCGGGCCGTCAGCACGGCGCAGATCATCGAGGAACTGATCGAACTGGCGCGGGAAATGCGTGAGGCGGATAGGCTCGGTGAGGAATTGGGTTTGACGGAAGATGAGGTTGCCTTTTATGACGCCTTGGAAGTCAACGACAGCGCGGTGAAGATCCTTGGGGATAACACCCTGAAACTCATCGCCAAGGATCTGGTCCAATCCATCCGAAGGAACGTATCGATCGACTGGGCGGTCCGGGAAAACGTCCGCGCCAAGATGCGGGTGATCGTTAAGCGCATCCTGCGCAAGTATGGCTACCCGCCGGACAAGCAGGAGAAAGCCACCCAGACGGTACTGGAGCAGGCGGAGTTGTTATCCGAGGCCTGGGCGGCGTGAATTGAGATATTAAGCAATGATTTCTGGTCAGGTTCATGATTCATTTTTGGGGAGGATGCGAGATGAACTCTAGGCTTTATTTGCCGCAAATCATCTTTTTTGTAATTGTGATCACGTGCGTCCCGGGGAGTTGGTCTGATATCACACTGGAGACGCAGAGTGATGAGTATATCTTCGATACGAGTGTTGGCAGGCATGGGGATTGGAAATACGAAAATTTTGGCGGAATGGATTATCTCGGTATAGGCGCCAATGGTCATTCCTCGGGCGGTGATGATTACGCGTGGAGGACATATCTGAGTTTCGATATTCGACGGTTTTTATTTGATAATGGTTTTTCCCACGACAATATAATCTTGAAAAGCGTTATATTGTATTTAACGCATTATCAGGATGAATCCTACTGGTTTCAACCGATAGAAGTCCATGTGCCGGAAAATCAATGGGACGTAAATAATATTACTTGGGAGAACCAACCCACCTTTAGTCCAGCCATATTTTCGTTTGTTCCCAGCAGGTCGGTAGGGGAGGTAGATATACTTGAGAACGAAAATCTTCAAGATCTATTTTACGCTTATCTTAATGATCCTCAAGATAGATGGCAGAAGGGCATCGTCCTTACCGCGCCGAATGCTCCTCAAGAATCAACGGATGCCTATACGTTGAATTACTCATCGAGTGAACACCATATTCTTGCGTATAGACCCAAGTTCGAAATAATTATCGACATACTCAACCCAACTCATATTGACGAGAACACCAATATTGCATTGGGAGGTTACGCTACGGCGGAAAGCTTTCGTTCCGGGAGGGAACCGCGACGAGCGATCGATGGGGACATCCAATCTCCAGAAAACGGCTGGTCACCTGAAGGCGATCTCGGATGGTGGCAAATTCAACTTCTGAACGTAATATCGATAAATAGAATCGAAGTCTTTGCGAGCGCGGTTAATTTCTCGGACATGTTTTCCCAGTTCGAGATCCAATCCTCGCTCACCGGGGAATTCAAGGGTGAGGAGATTGTTATTGTCAAGGAAAACCAATGGCCGATTAAGCCTTCGGTAGCGTATGAGTTTCCACCAATTGAAACACGTTTTTTGAGATTTGTACCGCTAACGCCTCATCCATGGGCAATTTTACAGGAGTTTCGAGTTTTTCCTGCGAAGCAAATCACGCCAACCATAACGATATCCCCAACGCGAACATTAAAACCAACCCCCCGCCCTACGAATACTCCTACATTTACAAAGACCCCAATAATTACACCGACTCCGACGAGTCCTTTCCTGGGTAATGAATTTGATGATCTGCATTGGAATACGAATATCGGCTTGGGGGGATATGCCACGGCCGAAAGTTATCGAACGGGGAGAGAACCTAATCGGGCTGTCGATGGAGACATTCAGACTTTTGAAAATGGATGGTCACCAAAAGGTGACCTGGGATGGTGGCAAGTTCAATTTCTCGACGTTATATCCATTTACAAAATTGTAATTTTCCCCAATGCAATTAATCCCACGGACATGTTTCCTAAGTTTGAGATTCGATCTTCACTGACAGGGGAATTCAAGGGTGAAGAGATAGTTATCGTCAAGGAGGACAAATGGCCCAACAAATCTTCGGTGACCTATGAGTTCTCTCCCAATACAACGCGATATTTGCGATTTGTTCCCCTATCGCCTCATCCCTGGGCCATACTGCAGGAATTCCGGGTATATCCTGCCGTGGAACCAACGCCGACCTATACATTAACTCCTACGCGTACTTTTACGCCAACTCGTACTTTTACCAAAACGCCAACTATTACTCCTACTTACACTTTCACGAAAACACCAACTATCACCCCAACACCAACAAGCCCTTTTAATGGTAACGAATTTGATGATTTACATTGGAATTCAAATATCGGCGTGGGAGGGTATGCAACCGCAGAGAGTTTTCGACCTGGGAGAGAGCCGCGAAAAGCTGTAGACGGAGATACCCAGACTAGGGAAAATGGATGGTCTTCAAAAGGCGACCTGGGATGGTGGCAAATCCAATTTCTCAACAAAATGTCGATTTACAAAATTGAAATATTTGCTAGTGCGATTAATTCCTACGATATGTTTTCCCAGTTTGAGATCCGATCCTCGCTGACAGGGGAATTCAAAGGTGAAGAAACAGTCATCTTTAGAGAAAATAAATGGCCCAACAAACCTTCTGTGGCCTATGAGTTCTCTCCCACTACGACGCGATATTTGCGATTTGTTCCCCTATCACCGCATCCCTGGGCCATACTTCAGGAATTCCGGGTATATCCTGCCGTGGAACCGACACCGACACCAACATTCACACTCACACCAACATTCACACTCACACCGACATTCACACTCACACCGACATTCACACTCACACCGACATTCACTCCAACACCAACCCCAATATTGGACGGGATGGTTGATATGACATCATGGAACATTATACCCGTAGAAACAAATGTCTTTATACAGGAATTTCCCGATGTCGATGATCAACGAGTAGTATGGCATGATGGACGTTTTGGACCGGCAGAAATATTCATGTATGACTTGAATACTGGCATAACTACCAATCTGACTGACAATCCTACCTGGGAAGTCATGCCTGATCTTGATGGTGATATTGTCGTATGGAAAGATGGATACAATAAATTAGGTATTCATGGCATGCAAATAAGCACAGGTAACATATTCACAATTACGGAAGGTCATTCAGAAATTTCAAGACCGAGACTTTCTGGAAATATTGTCGTTTGGGCAGATAATCGTGCAGGAAAAGATGATTGGAATATATATGGTTATAATATTTCTAATCAAAATGAATTTATCATCACAGAAGATTTGGGAAACCAACAAGATCCACAAATAGATGGTAATTGGGTAGTTTGGTGGGATTACAACTGGCATATTTGGGTTTATAATATCATAACTAAAGAAAAAATTCATATACCTAATACATGGTATGCAATGTATCCTGATATATCTGAGGTAAATAATTTGGTAATTTGGCAAGATAGACGTAATGAGAATTGGGATATTTATGGATATGACTTGAAAACACGAAGTGTAATACCAATAATTACTGCACCCTACGATCAAACATTAGCCGCAATATCCAATAGAGTATTAGTTTATCAAAGTCAATCATTCGGAACCTCATGGAATATTCATCTGTATGTTTTAGGTACTAGAGAAAGATATGCCATAACACATAGTACGTGTATTCAAATAAATGCCTCGGTTGATGGAAATGTAATTGCATGGCAGGACACTCGAAATCATCAATATGATATTTATGCGACGTTTTGGCCAAGTGATATTGTGCCAATTCCTACATATTCAATCAAAGCACCGTCTGAGTTGAAGGTGGGATCCTTCCCATCCAACCAGATTCGCTTGCAGTGGCGCGACAATGCAGATAATGAAAAGGGATTTATAATTGAAAGGGCGCAAGGAATTTATGGAACTGAATGGCAGGAAATTGCATCACTCCCAGCTAACGAAACTGTTTTTACCGATATTTTTGATTCCGAAGGAGAAAGTTATTGGTATCGATTAAAGGCCTTTAATGACTCCGGATATTCGGACTACAGCAACGAATCATACAATTCAACTTTTCAATATGCGCCAAATCTTGATGAAGAATACCTAGTAGTATTGATTAATGAAGCTCGCGCGGATCCCGCCAAATTTGGATATTTTTCAATTGCACCTGCCCCACCCGTAGTGTGTAATCCGTTGCTTACATACTCCGCGCGTTCTCACAGTCAATCAATTCTTAATTCAGGAATACAAATTGGACATGTTGATATAGTTGGGAGAGGTCCAAGTGAACGCGCCGCTTCCGTGGGATATATATATGGGTGCGGTGAAAATTTGACAGAAAGTTCTACTGGTGCAATTGATATGGAAAATGCTAATAAAGGATTCATCAATAGTGAAGGACATCGAAATAATATGCTAGAGCCTGGTTTTAATGAAGTCGGCATCGGGCATACGTTTAACGGCAAAAAAGGACAAATAACAGAAGTATTTAGTGGAACCCCTGGATTAACCTTACCTGCATTGCCAAGTGGTGCGGTAAGACCATACTCTAATTATAAAAATCAGATATTTGATGATACTCAAGAATTCGAATACGTTGTGAATTTTTATTCAAAAGACGGTTATACTCCCTACCTTGCCCAAGTATATATCGATAATATCCCTTATTCTATGACCTTGACGACGGGAGATGCATCTCATGGAACCTATCGGTATCATACAAAATTACTTCATGGATACCATGAATACTATTTCTATTTTGAATATGGCCCTGGTTTGACAGCAAGATGGCCCAAAACAGGAACAAAAAAACAACCATATGTTGGTGAATATTTGGCAGAATTAAATATTTCTGAATTATCAATTGACCAAAATTCTTTAATCAAGGTAAATAGCCCCATAACCATAACTGGATATGTTGATAATAAAAACGGAATGAAACCAGTTGAAAATTTGGATATCCGTTTTTACGATGGCTCAATTTCAAATAATGAAATAATCGGTGATATTGTATTATATTATCTCGAACCTGAAAGTGAACCCCAGGAAATACGATTTACTTGGAGCCCCAATAAGCCAGGCGAAAGAATAATTTATGCAGTTGTAGATCCAAGCAAAACAATAAAAGAAATAAACCGTGATAACAATATTGCTCAGGTTATTATTCATGTTGAAGAAACACCAACCCAAATTCATAATTGGTGTTTATATTAAGAAAGGTAACAGGTCACCCATCTGAAATAAAACAGCTCCCCCCACCCTTTTTCCCTTGAAAAATCCCGTCGCACATAAAAATAAATTACACCAAGCGTCACTTACCTGCCGGTTTCGAAATTTAAAGGAACATGAACAAGAACCGGTCCGCCATCGTCGATCAGATTCTGCGCGAATTGCTCCACTCCAGCCACGTGCTTGGGGAAGAGCAATCCCGTCTCCTGGTCCTGCAAACCTGGGCCGAGGGCCCCGAAGCGCACATCTTTCTTATCCTGGAAATCGCCCGGCGGGTGCATCCATCCGTGCCCTCGCCCTCCATCCCGTCCGGGGGGATTCCCCCGCGCCTCAACCCCTCCACCCAAACCGGGAATCAATCCCGCCGGAAAACGCAGGCGGGCGGCCAACCGGACCATCCCGGCCACACCCACCGACAGCCCGATCACATCAACCGCCGGGAAGAACACCGCCTCGACCGCTGCACCAACAGCGGTAGCCCCTTACAGCGCTGCCACGGCAAAAAGAGCTTCCGCATCCGGATCATTGAAAACATTCAACCCGAGGCGGGACCGGAAGTGACGGTACATCTTATATACCTCGACTATTGCCCGCGTTGCCAAAAGTCGGTGGAACTCCCGGCGGCAATCGCCCTGATTCACCCCCCACATCGGCCATCGCCTGCTGGTGCTGACCGCCTATTGGCATTACGCCCTGGGCCTGGCGCTCGCGCAGATCCGGGACACCCTCGACTATCACCTGCGCTTCCCCTGGTCGAAAGGGGGCATGATTCGGCAATGGCACGCGCTGCGCCAGATCCTGCTGCTCTGGTACGAAACCCTGATCGCCGAGATCCGGCACTCGGCGGTCTTGCACGCGGACGA
>JBHGBC010000245.1:0-6777 GCA_041946805.1 bacterium | reverse complement strand
ACGTTCGCATGGATCAACAGCGAACGCCGGTTCTCTAAGGATTATGAAGTCAATCCACGGCATTCCGAGAATATGGTTCGGATTTCCATGATAATGAGAACACTCCAGCGGTTATGCCCGATTATATGAAGACAGGTTCTGAGGATAACCTCGATAATCAGACTGTGTACGAGGATGTCGTTAAAGTCATAGGGAACTAAAAAAGGATGTCCAGTTCATCTTCGCTGCCCACAACGCCAATTTCCCTGTCCTCGGTGATGCTGAGCCGATCATCGCCTGTTCTTTGTCCAATGATAAAGTAGACTTTAAAATGGGAGCGTCGATGCGCCAGAGATGAAGAAATCGATAGTAAACATCATGGAAAGAGGATCTGAGGCATTCCGTGGACGGAAGGAAATCCACCCGATATAGGAACAGTAAATTCTAATATCTCATCCCCACGCCCCTCGTCTCGCATCTCTCCTCCGCACTATTCAGCCGCCGTTATGGTTTATCGTGAATACTGCGGTATCTTCATCGTTTCGCCATCCTTCATGGCGGACAGGTGCGCGTAATAGCCGGGAACGGTCATATTCAGCGCGTCGATAATATCCACCCGGGGCTTGCGGCCGCGCAGAATGGCATCGATGAAGTCGTCGCCGAGGTAACCGTGAGAACCGCCATGCCCACCCGGCTCGACTCCCGGCGGCAACGCGGGCTTCTTGATCCGCAAGCCACTCTGGATGGCCTTGTTGTAGCGCTCCTGGCCGGTTTTGTCACCGACAAACGTTTGGTTGAATCCGCCGTATTCGCCTCGAATCCGCCCCGCTTCGAGGTACTCTCCCTGGGAACCGCAGATGATAATCCGGGAAAGCCCTCCTTCGGCGGTACGGAACAGGCCCACTTCCGACTTGAATATGTTTCCGCTCGCGGAGGGAACCTGCATCTCTTTGTCGAAATGGGGAGTTCCCAGGCAGGAGACGTTTAGCAGGGGTTGGTGCGTGACGCCGACATAGTAGGCCGTCGCGTGGGTCGGGTACCACATCGGGCAGCCTTTTTTCCGCCAGTCTTTGTAGGAATCCAGGGCGGGCGCTCCCAGCGAATGGGGATGACAATATTCGCCCTCGGAGTAGACAATCCGGCCAAACACACCGGCGGCGTAGAGTTTTTCCATGGCGTAGAGATCGTCATGAAAACACGATGTTTCGAACATGGCGTAAACCAGATCCTTGTGTTTCCGGCAGCATTCGAGCAGCCGTTCGGCATCTTCGATATCGCCGTAGAACACGGGAACCGCGGTAGCCACATGCTTGCCATGCTCCAGGCAAAGGATGGCGTGCTTGGCATGGGAGGGCGCGTCCGTGGCGCAAAAGACCGCTTCGATGGAATCGTCCTTGACCATCTCCTCAAGCGACGGGTAAGTCTTAGAACATTTCGCCTGTCGAGCCATGTCGGCGCAGCGATCCGGGAATAGATCACTGACCGCCACTAGTTCGACGTTGGGATGATGCTGGAGGCCAAATTGCAGGCCGAATTGGCATACACCGTGACCGACAATTCCGACGCGAATCTTGCGGTCGCTAAAGGGCTGCCAGGCTTGGGCAGCGTCATAGTCAGTTTTGGTCTGGTCAAAACCGGGAATCACTTCGGCCGCTTGAGCGAAATGGTGCATGGAGCCTACGGATGCGGCGGCGGATACGGCTAAAAACGATCGGCGGGAAATGTTCGGCATGGCAGCATTCTCCTTGCGGGCTTTCCTTTTCGGAAATGAATCAATCAGCACAGTGACTCACGATAGAAGTATTTCGGAAATTTTTCAACTGCCACCCCTTTTCATGCCTTTTTATCTGCACTCCGAGCCTTCTTTTGGGAAAAAAATAATATGAATGACCGGGACACAGTTTCCTTGTACCTCGCGTTTTTTAAGATTCTTGTCGGCCGGATATCCAGATCCAAGTTGTTCTTCCTCCGGCTGCTAAGGTGCCCCCCTTGTCTAAACAAAAAAGGTTCATCCGACAAGTGCGTACTTACCATGATGGAGGGCTAAGATGTAGAGGCGAAAAAATTCGGAATCGCGGTAGCCATAGGCTTGCCGTTTCAGGGTTTTGATCTTGTTGTTGGTGCCTTTTAGCGGGCCGGTGGAGATAGGATAGCGGTAGTAATTGAGCAACCCTTCCCGGTGCCGCTCCAAGGTCAAGGCCATCCCCACGATCAGGCGGATGCCGCTGGCCTTGGCCCCGGCCAGCCAACTGACCAAGAAGCGGGCTGCCTCCGCATAATCCCGGCCGTGGCAAAATTATTCCCCCAGAAACTCTTTCAATCAATACGCTGTGGCCAGCGGTTGATTGAACCACAAGGCCTCCTCCAGCCGGGCTTTCTCCCCGTTCGCCTCGTTTAGATTTTCCGGATTCTTCAAGAGGTGCCACCGGATGTCCTTCAGCATCCAGCGATCGGTTTTGTCCTTCGACTGGCTGTAGAGTTCCCGCCGCAACTGGGGGAGATTGTGGTTGAAGAGCTGGATCACATGAAACGCGTCATACACCAGCACCGCCCGGGGGAGGTTCTGGCGCACCGCGCCGCAGTGCTCACACTCCACCCGCGGGATGGGAAACACCAGCTCCACCCGCTTTCTTCCGATCGGCAAGTGCCGGAACCGTCTCTCCTTCTGGCCGTGCGGCCGCACCACGGGGGAATGGCAGGCCGGGCAACGCACGGCTTCCGGTTTTCCACTTTAATCTGCTGCCTGAATTTTGGGGGCCATTATAAAGAACGATGTGGACATGCTCTATTTCTCTCTGAGTTGATCTTGACCTTCCATCTCATGGAGTTTAGACGTGTTCACGCTTTTTTGCCCCCATCCCAGGTACGCACTTGCCGGATGAACCTTTATTCGCATGATCGGTTTCTCTTTTCATGGAATAAAATGAACCGAACTCCGTACTCGGAATAGCCCGAGCACGGGATGAATCCGGGATGGTGGATTCCCCTCTTTATCCTCCTCAAAAAAAACAATAAAACTTGCCTCACCAAGCCCGTGCATGCTTATTTCATTGATTGCATACGAAACATCTTTGTATGTTGGATTCAGAAATCCGCCCCAAATCCCCTCCCCCCTGGAAAGGAGTAGTGCCTAAAAGTCTGTCTCAGCCAGGATTTTGCTCTCTCCCAGCGGTGGCGGAGCCGGCCAGCAGCGTCAGGATTGGAACGACGAGCCCGATAGAGGATTATGATGTTTAACCAATCCATATCCACTTTACCTCTATATTTTTGTTTGAAAATTTTTCCATTAATTTTTTATTGACAATGGTGGACACCTTCGATAACGTATTAAAAAAGCTTCAGCCGGCACTGTCACGCGTGAGATCGATGCCAAGGAAGGGGATGGAAAAAGTCAAATAAATATAGTAAATGATATGTATAGTATTTACTGTTCTTATTTGGATTGATGGAATACCGGTATCGATCCGTTTCATCTGGTAGCGGATAAGTAGGTTGGGTCCAGCCGCTGAGAAGAGGCCAGGGGAGTTTTTTTCATTTTCAGGAGAGAAATCCTCAGGCAGAAAAGGAGGTAAATTCTATCGATTGTTGACGGCATGGCGATAAGAAAATTACAACCCCAGTCTAAAGGAGAATCATCATGACTCTAAAGCAACTGAGCAAATCATTCTCGTATCTTGCCATCACCCTTCTTCTCGTAGCGAACAACACCCATGCCCAGCAGGTGATAATCTTCGAACAATACGTGAACGATTATAATGGGACAATTGGAACGGTATTCCAAACCGCCGATCCCTTGGCGATGAACGGCTGGAATCCGGAATGGGGCTGGGATGGGGAAGACGGGGAAGGCGTCAACTATTTTGTCATCCGCTTCGACAATATCGTGGGGAATACGTCGGGGCAGATCCCTCCCAACAGCGTGGTCATGAGCGCCGTCCTAGTGCTCTACATCACCGATCCGGGCGACACGGCCTCGGTTTTTGATTTGTTGAAACCTTTCGACGACCAGGCCGATTTGAATACGTTCAATGGAGGAGTTCCCCCCCGGCCCAATGTCGATTACGATCCCAGCCGGATCTCGATCACACCGGAACCCTCCGCCTCGGAAAACTACCTCGAGATCGACCTGACCTCATCCGTGCAGAAAATCGTGAACGGTGGTACAAACCATGGTTGGCTTTTTATTCCCAACGGAACGGGGGGAGTCGATTTCAACTCCACCTGGGCGGATGCCAATTTGCCGAAATTGCGGGTGATTGTCGAAGGAGCCCCGACCACGCAAGGAAGCCGGGCGATTTCCAAACAAAACGTCAATGTGGGCGATGTGATCGACGTCGCGATCAATCTCTCCCTCGTCAGCGGCACGGAGAACGTCACGGTGGTGGAAAACGTGGCCACGGGTTGGAACGCTTCCGCGATCAGCGATGGCGGCGTGCTTGACAACGGCGTCATTACCTGGACGCTCAACGGCTTCAGCGGAACGAAAACGCTGACATATAAAGCCGAAGCCACGGGCGCGTCGAGCGTGTTCCCCGTCTTCGAAGGGACGGTCAATGAATTTTTCGCGATCGCAGGTGATTCCTCGCTGCAAGTCTATGTCCCACTGTATGAAACCGGCAACGTGCTGGCGATCGGCGTTTGGAACGACAGCAGCTCGAGCAGCGATATCGTCGTCACGGCGGAATTGAGCGACAACGAAGGCAACGTGTACGTGCGTGATTCCGGCGCGCCGGAAGGCTGGCCGCAAGGCACGATATTCCGCTGGAAAACCGTCTGGGACGGGATGTCCGGCGAAGAGCTGCCTGGATGGCAGCAGAGAGGCTTTGACGACAGCGGATGGACCGAACAGACCGACGTCGGATTCACGCTGGGCATGGGAACGGGAACCAACGAGAACGGAGAAACTCCGCTCAGCGACTTTGATGAAACCGTCTACACCCGTTCGATTTTTGCTCTCCCCAATGTCAATTCCATCTTCCGGTTGACCTTGAAGATGGAAGCGGACGATTCGGCCGTGGCCTGGCTGAACGGCATGTATATCGGCGTCACCGGTTCCAATACCGGGGATGACGGGGAGAAACCGTGGGAATTCACCTTCGACACCACCACGGGAGGCGGCGACGATGTTTCGGGTGAAGCCGCGACCGATTATATCCCGGGTACGATATTCACAATACAAATCAAGCCACAGCCTTCGACTATCGCTCGTATCATGCCCCAACCGGCTTTTGTTGCCGGAAAGACGATCCCGGGGATCCAGATTTCCGTCAGGGTTCCGGAGGGTGGCGCTCCCAACTTAAACATTACGGAAACTCCCCCGGCCGGTTGGACCCTCGCGAATGTCAGCGCCACGCAAGGGCAGGCGGCGGTCGTGAACGGCAGTATTCAATGGACTATCCCCCAGGCTGCCGGCAATCCCGTGTTGTCGTACGACTTGACTCCCCCGGCGGACGCCACCCAAGGCGGCTGGTCAGGCTCCGGCACGGATGGAACGTATAACATCCAAACCGAAGGCCAGGCCGCCATGGATCCGTTCCAAGGTCCGGTGAAATTGTACCGGGAAGGCAACGTGCTGGCCGTCGGTGTATGGAACGCGGGGTATGATAGCAGTGATATGGTGGCCACGGCGGAATTGTCCGACAGCAATGGATTCTACTATGTCCGCGATTCGGGCGCGCCGGGCGGATGGCCTGCGGGTACGGTCTTCCGATGGAAAGTCGTTCATTCCGATGATGGCACCGGCGAGGAGGCTCCCGGCTGGCAGCAGCGGGGATTTGACGATGCTAGCTGGACGGAACAAACCAAGGCCGGATTCACGATCGGGCATGGCAGCAGCGCCGATGAGAACGGTGAAACGCAACTGTCCGATACGAATGAAACGGTTTATACCCGCTCGGTCTTCAATGCCGTCGAATACGGCTCGATCAAGTGGATTTCATTGAGAATGGAAGCGGATGACACGGGAATCGCGTGGCTGAATGGTCAATTCATCGCCTACGATGGCGCGGATGACGGAACCAATGGCGAAATCGTCCCCGATTTCGTTTATAACACCATATCGAACGGCGGCAGCGACGTGAGCCACGAAATGGCGGCCACCTATCAAAACGGAGTCACCGTTCACTTGCTTGCCGATCTGGCTGAATCGACGCCGGTAAGCGATTGGTCGTTATACTGATCTCCCCGTTCTGCAAAATGGCGGGATGGGACGATATTCCTGTCCCGCCATTTCTCGCTTGACCTGGTGAAACTAGTAAATTCTCTGTAACAGGTCACTCTTCTGAAGTGATAACCGGTGGGAAAGGCGGCAGTTGCCCGGTACGGAATAAATCCCGCAGGGCGCAGATGATGGTGGCTATAGGATTGTAGCCGCGCCGTTTTCAAGGTGCGGAAAACGGTCATCAAAACCCCTTGGGTTAACGCGCCCTCGTCGTTGCGGTTGCCGTACATGATCTTGCGGATCAGCACCGCGAAGCGGACCTCGCGTTCCCCGTGGTTGTTGGTCGCGGGGACCTCCGGTTGGCTCAGAAACGTGAAGAGTTCATCCCGGCATTTCTCCCGACGCGCGGCCAGGCGGCGCGCATCGGCGTCGGTATAGCGGGCCAACGCCAAATCCATCAAGCGTTCGTACAGCCGCTCGACGCGCGACGCGTAGCGTACCGGGGTGAAATCGGCCTGCGCCCGCAGCCGTAGCGCGTTTTGGATCAGCCGCTTGGTTTTCCGCGCGAAGGCTTGCCCCTCCGCAGCGAGGTTGCGCTGATCCAACTTGACCAGTTCGTTGAGCAAGTGGAACAGGCA
>JBHGBC010000244.1:0-6782 GCA_041946805.1 bacterium | reverse complement strand
AAGCTCAGGCCCGACATCTAACACGGTCGGGTTTAACACGCGACTCAACCGGACGCGCTACGGCCGGCTCTGCCTCCTTTCGCGAGCCGGTTAGCTACAACGTTGGCGTCAGTAGGACTCCTCGGAGGCAAGCGGTCTAGTCGGTCGAGATGTACGGATTCTATCCATTCCCTACGCTAGTGGTATGACACGTAAATAACGCTATATTTTCTTCCAAATGTAAGGTCTGGGATGGTCATTCAAATATTGTATTCCTTTTTGCCATCCCATTTCAATTTCTTCGGGCGTTTTGTAGTCGGTGTTATGTAAGGCGGTTTGCTCAAGAGTGGCGAAATACGATTCAATCAGATTCAACCACGAACTGTTGGTCGGCAACCAATGGAATTGGAGCCGATGGGCATGCTTCGCCGCCCATTCCGCCACCGGAGGTGCTTGATGAGTCATCAGATTGTCAAGGATCAGATGAATGCATCCCCGCCGCCATCGTTTCAAAACGACCTCCTGAAGAAAATCGCGACAATACGGACTGCTTTTGCTGGGCGTCCCGCGTCCGACGGCTTTCCCGGTCTGGGGACAAAAAGCGGCAAAAAATTGCAGGGTTCCATGCGCCCGGCTATAGCGGTCGGACCGGCGCGCCGTCCTCCGCCCCCATTGTTTTCCGCCCCGGGGTATGGTTTGCAGTGGCCCCAGTTCATCGAAGCACACCACGGGACCGTCGCCGGGGGGATTCCGGTAGAGGCGGATTATGGCGTTTTTTTTACCTCAAAATCGGGATCGGGGCTCTCGCACCACGTCTGGCCCGTTAGAAACCGCAAGCCATGCCGGTGCAGCACCCGGCGGACAGTTTCCCGGCTGACGGACTCCAATCCACCTTGCGTGCGCAAATACTCTTCCAACTTGGCCAGCGACCACGTGGTAAATCCCAAATCCAAATCGACGGGCCGCGAGGTGGCCACTTCGAGGATGATGGATTCGTCCGTTCTGGTATAGATCCGGGGACGGCCGGAGCGGGGTTTTCCCAAGAGTCTGGCCAATCCGGCCTGTAGAAATCGTTGGACCCATCGATGAGCGTTGGTATAATGCAATCCGGCCACGTCGGCGGCTTCTTGGAGATTGCAGCCGGCGGCGAGTTCCCAAATCAAGCGACAACGCCGGTACACGGCCGCAGTAGTTTTTTCGGCCCGCAGTAATCGCTGCAGTTCGAGCAACTCGTCGGCGGAAAGAGGAGGTAATAAAAAATGTCGATTGGTCATAATACGGCATGATAATTCGTGCCTTTGGATTTGTCAATGATATATAGCGATACTTACGTGTCGCATCACTAGTTTCGCGATTTCGCGCAAGACCTTATCAAGGACAGGAGCCGGAAAGAGCGGCAGTTGTGTTCTTGGGGCGGGACGCGAACTACTCCGCGCCCATCAGCGAGCACCCATTCTTCGAGAAAATTCTCGAGAACCACGAAGACGGGGTTGCCTTTTGGCAGCACCATCGCGTGCACCACCCCTTTCTTTTTCCTGACTACCCGTTTGACCGTGTCCATGGCGGCGTCAAGTCCACGCAACATTCGCGAAGCTAGGTGTCGGGCCAGAGTTCGCGCCGTTCATATGCTTTGCGGAGCTTCTGGACGTTCCCACCGTGGGCGTAACCGGGCAGGGTACAAGCGGTGTTTTCGACGACTAAATCAACCGAGAGCACTTAGCCAGCCTGGACTGATTACTAAATGCGGGCGCCGATCGCGTGGTATTCCTGTCCTCGTCGGTTCTGACGGACATGAGAAGAGTCGGGAAGCGCTCCAGCCTATTCGGTGCGCTGTGTAAGGGCCAAGTCCCGAAACCCACCCGCGCTGAGCCGGTGCTCAAGCTTGGCCAGACCGAGGTCCATCTCGTCTATCACTTTTTGGACGGACGGGTTCATGCTCAGCTACCGGGAATGGCTCAAACCATCCGTCGCGTTGTCAAGAGCCGATTGCTCGGGGCCGGCGCGTGATGCCCAGAATGCGCATGGAGCCGACGCTATGACGGCTCGTCCTTGGTGTTACCCACCAAGGCGCGATGTCTCTTGGGTCGACAACGGAAGATGGCCCTCTGACGAGCTGGGGCGCGCAAACCGAACCATACTCCCGGCGGAGCCGAGAGCCGTAGCCTGTCGACATCGCAGGCGCGCATCCACTCGGCGTCTGACCCGGTTTGGGCGGAGTCCCAGCCGCCCTACCGCCTCCAGCGAAACGACTCGCTCGCGCTGTCGAGCCTGATCGTTCCGCCATATCCCGGGCAATCAAGCCCATCCAACTCCCTGATCAGGCTCACTGAGGTGCGGCGCCTTCAAAGGACGCGCGCCTGTGGCTGCCCTTTTGATCGATGAGCACTCGCGCCCAGATCCTGATCACCGTAGTCGACGAGACGCGCCGCGCCTTCCAGTCGGTGCAGGGCAGCCTTGTGCGCCTGCGCAACGAAGCCGCTCAGGTCAGCGCCGTCCTCTCCCGCCTTGGCGGGGCCATCGGCGTGGGCCTGGGGGTACGCGAGCTGGTTGCCGTCGCCGACCAGTACAAGGGGCTGTAGGTGCGCTTGAAGCTCGCGGTCGGCTCCCAGGAGGAATTCAACCGCGCCGAGGCGGCGTTCTTCGCCATCGCCCAGCGCAACCGTGCCCCCCTGGCGGAAACCGTCACCCTCTATGCTCGGCTCGCCCCCTCGGTGCAAGCCCTCGGCTGCGGGCAGGAGGAGGTGCTCGCCGCCACCGACGCTATCGGCCAGGCGGTGGCCCTTTCCGGCACCTCCAGCGAGGCCGCCGAGGGTGCCCTGTTGCAGCTGGGACAAGCCTTCGCCAGCGGGCAGCTGCGCGGGGAGGAGTTCAACTCCGTCATCGATCAAACCCCGCGCCTGACGCAGGCCATCGCCGACGGCATGGGGGTGCCGTTGGGGGCCCTGCGTGCTCTGGCGCAAGAGGGCAAGATCACCGTCGAGGCCGTGCTCAATGCGCTGCTCAAGGAGCGCGCACGCCTGGCGGAAGAGTACGCGAGCCTGCCCGTGACGGTGTCGGGGGCACTCGCGCAGCTCAAGAACGCGTTTCTCCGCGCCTTCGGCGAGCGCGATGCCGCCGCGGGGTTCACGGCAGGGCTCGCCCAATCCATCCAGTTCCTGGCCCGGCATCTCGAGGGGCTGATCGATCTCGCGGGGGTGGTGCTCCTGGCCGCCTTTGGGCGGATGGTGGGGGCCATTGCCGCAAGCCTCGCCGTCACCCGTGCGGAGTCTGCCGCGCGCCTGGCGAGCTTGCGTACCCTCGCCGCCGAGGCCCTGGCCCGGGTGCGCGTGGCCGACACCGCCCTGGCGCAGGCTCGCGCCCAGGGGCTCGTCACCAGCGCCTTGGTCACAAGCACCGCCCAGGCCCGCCTGCAGGCCAATGCCGCCAACATGGCGGTGACCCAGGCGGCGGCCTCGACCACGTTGTTCGGGCGGGCGGCGGGGCTCCAGCGCGGGGCCCTGGTGCTTCTCGGGGGTCCCGTCGGCGCTCTCGTGACCGCCGTGGGCTTGCTTGGGGGCGCGGTCTACTCAGCGCTCGATGCTGTCATCGAGTTCGGCGGGCGCACCGCCTCGCTCAAGCAGATCGCCGCGGCCAACTGGGACCTGGTCGTTGAGAAGGTCTCCGCCGTCGCGGGCGCCCTTGGGGACCTCGTCGGCGTCAACGACCGCACCTGGCAGCAGGTGCGCTCTGCGATGACCGCGGCGCTCTAGGCCATCGGCACGGCCCTGCGGGGGCTGGTCAACACCGTGGTCTGGGCCTTCAACGCCATCGGCCGGGTGGTCGGCACCACCGCCGCCTTCCTGGTGGAGCGCTTCCGCCACGCCTTCTCCGATGTGACCGCGCTGGCCCGTGCCCTGGCCCAGGACGTGGCGGCCACCTCCCGCGTGGAATCCCTTTCCCCATAGCGCGCCGCTCCGAAAACAAATCCCTTGATTTTAGGCACCCGGTTGAGGATAGTTTGTAATAGCATCTTCTTTCCCTTCTCGCCGATGGATTCCTTGATCGGGCTTCCATCCGATTGCAGGGAAAAGGATGCGCTGGATTGAGGCCTTGTATGTTCTCTCTTTCACTAGGAGCCTTTGATTTTTGATCCACTGATTATTCAAGAGAACCAAATTAACCTTGCGGACGAGTCAATAGGGGACGGAAATGAGCGGATTGTTTGTCTTCTGGCTTACATCACACCTGATACTTTCCCAACCCGGCGGGGAAGTGGTGAAACGGATTTACATTGCTTGTGACGATCATACGGATTATATGTGGTCCGGTGACGCACAAACCTACGAACAGGCTTTTCTCCGTATGTTGGATTATTACCTGGACTTGGCGGACAAAACCGAAAATTTCCCCTCCGAATACCAAAGCCGGTTTGTCTGCGACGGGTATTACTGGATGGTGGTCTATGAACAGAATCGGACCCGAGCCGAATTCGATACCCTGATTTCGCGCATTCGCGATGGGCATATTACGGTGCCCCTCAATCCCTTGTGCTGCTGCATGGGGGCCGCTCCCGCCGAGGCGGTTCTTCGCAGCCTGTACTATCCCGGCCGGATCGAGCGGCAGTACCGGTTGACTTTTCCCTTGGTGATCTCCATGGAAAACCAAACTCTGTCTTGCGGCCTGGCTTCGCTTTGGGCGGGGAGCGGCGCCCAGTACGGTTGGAAAGGCATCTGCGGTTGCGCGACAAAATTGCCCCACGCGGGAGACCGGCAACACGATATTTACTATTACACCGGGATGGATGGGCAAAAAATCCTGATGAAATGGAACTCCATGCTGACGGACAACCAAGGCATGGGCGGTTATGCCGAAGCCCGCAATCCCCGGGAAACAATCCGCTATGTCGATGCCGATCCCCAATTCCAATCCCGGTACCCGTTCCCCATTATCGGCTGCTTTGGCAATGGGTGGGATGACCTCGAAACCCGGACCGATGAATTTTCCCGAATCGCGCGAGAAATGACCACCCCGCGGCGGCAAATCATTGTCAGCAACATCCTGGATTTCTTTGAGGATTTCGAGAAACACTATGCCGGCCGGCTGCCATCCGAAACCTGCTCCTATGGAAACGAGTGGGAACTGTTGCTCGCCTCGCTGGCCCGTGAATCCGCGCAAATCAAGCGGAGCGTGGAAAAACTGCGGTCGGCCGAGGCCCTGGCCGCCGTTCTGTCCCGGCAGGATCCGGATTTCGTGAACTCTTTTCAGGCGGAGAAAGAAAAAGCCCATATCAACCTGGGGCTGTTCTTCGAGCATGATTGGACGGGTGACGGCCCGGTTCCCCGGAACGAGCGGGAACAATGGCAGAAAAAAATCACCGCGGATTTTGTGTCATTCGTGGAGCGTTACCACGAAGCGTGTGAACGGCGGTTTGCCGAGGCTTTGTCCGCTACTGGAACCAATCCCCGCTTCTATGTTTTCAATCCCCTCGGCTGGATCCGCACCGATTACGCGGATATTCCATGGGCGGGAAGTGGTGACTTCCAGATGATCGATCGGGAAAACCAACAGCCCATTCCATTTCAATCCATCGAGCGGGAAGGCCGGAAAATGACACGCGTCTGGGTGGAGAACGTTCCGGCGGCAGGTTACAAGACCGTGGAAATCCGCCCAGGGAAGGGAGAACCGTTCGCCGATCCGTTTACCGTCCAGGGCGCCACGCTCGAAAACGAGTATTATCGCGTGACCCTATCCCCGGGTGGTTCTATCACCAGTTTGGTTGGTAAAAAACTGCGCAATCAAGAGTTCGTGGGGGAAATCAATCATCGCGCGTGGAACGATATCGGCTCCGCTACCGGCGAATGGCGCGTGATCGATTCCGGCCCGGTTTCCGTTTCTCTCGAGGCGCGGTCCCCGAGCCCGGTGCGGCGCGTAACCACGGTCACGCTCTACCGCGACAAAGACCGCCTCGATATCGAAAATGAAATCCTGCGGAATTTCACTGACATTCTTACTTATGATTTTGCCTTGCGGATGGAACGGCCGGAGGTATATCACGAGGAGACCGGGGCGATTTTGCGTGCCAAGAAAGTGGATCACGGCGGGAATTACGCGGCCCGGACGGCGCGAACGGATTGGCTGACGCTCAATCATTTCGTGGACATCAATGGGGAGAATCGAACGGGTGTGACCTTGTCCAACGCCGACGCGTATTTTTTCCGCTTGGGCCATAGCACGGTCGAGACGCTGGATGAAGACACCCCGTTGATTTCCGTGTTAATCGGCGGCCAGGTGGATGGACGCAACCTGGGTATGTGGGATCAGGGGGGCAATGAATATTTCCAGAACCGCTTCGCGTTGCGCGCGCATGGACCCTACGATCCCGTGGAGGCCATGAAATTCAGCCTGGAACATCAAAATCCCCTGATCGCGGGAAAGGTTACAGGGGCGAATCCCCAACTGCCGGACCAAGGTTCCCTCCTCCGGATCTCCAATCCCAGCATTTTGTTGTGGGTGTTGAAACCCGCCGAGGAGAATGGCGGCGAAATGGTCCTTCGTCTATGGAACGTTTCCTCCAGCCCTCAATCCACCACCCTACAAACCTTGCCGGCGCCGATTCAAAAAGCCTGGGCCGCCACGCATGTGGAAACCAACCGAGGTGAAATTCCCGTATCCGGCAACGGCATTACCGTAGCTTTTGAAAAGCAGCAAATGCGCACACTCCGGCTGAAATTTTAGATGGCATTTATGGATTCCTTTTAATGGCCGTCGAAAAATGAGTTGGGGGCGGTCATGAACTACGGAATCGCTTCTTGATTTTTTCCCAT
>JBHGBC010000243.1:0-6811 GCA_041946805.1 bacterium | reverse complement strand
TAACATTCGAGACGACATTTTTTGAAATTGTGATGACGACTTTTTGCCGGGGCGTCTTATATAGACTCTTTCAACATCTTCAACCTCACGAATATATCGTTGAAACGCTTCTGTTATAGTCGCAAAATAAGCCTGTGCTTTCGCTACTTCTGGCTTTTTGGGATCTCCATTCATGGCAACAAGATAACAAGCAAATTTAGAAAGTCGATAATCACTTACATATTGACCTTTATATAATCTTTTTTCCTGCAAAAAGTTATCGGTAACTTCAATATTTAGTGTCGCACAACTTGTCATCGCTTTCATAATAGCTTTTCTGAATGATTCAAAGGATTCATAACCCAAAAGAGTCATGAAATCTCTAGCATACCAAAAACGGAATCCATTATCATTGCCTAAATTCTCGAAGTTCGGTTTGTCTTCTTCAAAATGAAAAACATCTTGTGGAATTAGATCATTCATTGTTAATGCCTCTTATATAATAGCGAAATTTTATATGCAGTCAAATTATTCTAACTAAAAATTACTATAATTTATACCATGAAACACCTCATAAAGTCAAGTAAAAAATTCGTTTTTTTATCACCGGCATTCCGGCCGGGGTTTTCTTCCGCAGGTGGGGCATTTTTCTTCCCGCGCATGGCCGTTTTGATAGCCGGTCCCGTCGTCCAAGAGTTCCACCACGTGCTTCACTTCCATGGGCAGGCCGCGGCCGTTCACACCGTAGCGCAGTTGCAGCAGGCAGCCGGGATTGGCGGTCAGCAAAATGTCCGCGCCGGTCTTCGCGATGTGGTCCATCTTGCGATCGAGCACCCGCATGGCCATGTCGTAGTGGGTGATGTTGTAGATCCCGGCGCTGCCGCAGCACCATTCCGATTCGGGCAGGTTCACGAGCTCCACCCCGGGCACGCTTTGGATTATCTTTTTGGGCTGTTCCCAGATTTGCTGGGCATGGCAGAGATGGCAAGGCTGGTCGTAGATGGCTTTTTTAGGCGTGTCGAAGGGAGGTTTCTCCATCTGGGCGGTGTGCGGCCACTCGGCCAGGAACTGGTTGATTTCGCGCACCTTGCCGCTGAAGCGCTGGGCCTTCTCGTGATAATCGGGATCGTCCTCGAAGATTTCCCGGTATTCCTTCAAGGCCGCGCCGCAGGCCGCGCAGTCGGTCACGATGTAATCGACTTCCAGTTGATCGAACAAGTCGATATTGAACTTCATAATATCGGCGGCCTTGTATTTAAAACCTTCCGACATGAGGGGCGCGCCGCAGCAACGGATGGCCTTGGGGGTGATCACCGTGCAGCCGCTGCGGTTGAGCACATTGACCGTGGCGCTGGTGGTCTTGTTGAACAGGATGCTCATCATGCAGCCCAGAAAATACCCCACGCGGGCCTTTTCTTCTCCCCGGGGATGGATGACGTCCGGGATGGTCCGCCGGAACGGGGTCTTCAGATCATCCGGGGGGAGGGCTTCCATGAAAGCGATGGATTTGGGCAACAGCTGGAAAAATCCGATCTTATGCAGGAACGCGCGCAAACCCGTCTTTTGATAAATCCGCAGCGGCCAGGCCACCAGTTCCAGCCGCCAGTGCCGCTTGAAGAGCCAACACAACGCCACGTTGCGGAACAGCTTGACCAGGGGATTGCGCCGCAGGTTCTGCTCGGATTGCGAGCGGGCGGATTCGATCAGGTAGCCGATGTGCACGCCGGAGGGGCAGGCGGTTTCGCAGGCCCGGCAATCCAGGCACAGGTACATCTGCGCGGTGAAATTCGGGGTGATCTCGAGCCGGCCGTCCGCGACGGCGCGCACCAGGGCGGCGCGGCCCCGGGGCGAGGCCCGCTCCATCTTCAGTTCGTTGTAGGTCGGACAGTGCGGCAGACACATCCCGCACCGCACGCAATTCAGGATCTTTTCGTAATCGGGGATGTTTTTTCCCTCGAAGTAGCCGGATTTCAAAGGTTTATTCTGCTCGGGGGGTTGAGACGCAACGGCCATGATTCACCTGTTCCATCGTGCATGCCAGAATGCACTAGAATGATGCAGCCAAGCGAGACTGTCAAAGGTTCCGGGGATTACTTTCACTGTTTCCTTCCGGTTTATCTGGCAAGCGAGTTCTTTTTTTACCCAGATGCCCGACCGGCATCCCATCGCAGGGAACAATGAGAACCACCCCATAATTCCCTCTCCCTCTAGGAGAGGATCAGGGTGAGGGAATTTTGTAGGGGCGGACCTTGGTGTCCACCCGCTTCCCAGTGTGGATTGAATACCTCTTCTACATCATGTGCGCACTTCACGGATGTGACTTTCCTCCATACATCGGGGGGGCGGCAATTCGATGTGGTGACATGTCAGTTTACCGCCACACGAACCAATGAGAATGGAACGCCTCAACCGGACTCGTCGGGGAACAAGTCCGGCTGGAGCGATTGCGGAAAAGGAGTCCGGGAGGGAGTCAACCCGAGGTGGGAATAGGCCTTGGGGGAAAGCATGCGGCCGTTGGGTGTGCGGTTCAGAAATCCTTCCTGGATCAAAAACGGTTCGTACACCTCTTCCAACGTGCCGTCGTCCTCGCCCACGGCGATGGCCAGGGTGCGCAGGCCCACGGGACCGCCGCCGAACTTCTCATGGATGGTGGTGAGAATGCGGCGGTCCATCTGATCGAGGCCTTCGGCGTCGATTTCCAGCAGGCGCAGCGCGTCCCGCACTACCGATGGGGTCAGTTTGCCGTCCGCCCGCACCTCGGCGTAATCGCGGACCCGGCGCAGCAGGCGGTTGGCGACCCGGGGGGTGCGGCGGGAGCGGAAAGCCAGTTCCCGCAATCCTTCCGGCTCGAAGGGGATATCCAAAATGCGGGCCGAGCGGTTGAGTATTTGTTCGATATCCGCGTGTTCGTAGAAATTCAGACGGCACTGGATGCCGAAACGTTCGCGCAGGGGGCCGGTCAGCATCCCGGAGCGGGTGGTGGCTCCGACCAGGGTGAACTTCGGCAGGTTGATCTTGACCGACTTCGCGTGCGGTCCCTCGCCGATCATGATATCAATGAAGAAATCCTCCAGGGCGGGATAGAGGCACTCCTCCACCAGCCGGTTGAGGCGGTGGATTTCATCCACAAAAAGCACGTCGCCTTCCTTGAGTTCGGTGAGCAGCCCGGCCAGATCGGCCTTGCGTTCGATGACCGGGCCCGAGGTCGTCCGCAGGCTGGTCCCCATTTCATTGGCGATGATATGCGCCAGGGTGGTTTTGCCCAGACCCGGCGGCCCGGACAGCAGCACGTGGTCCAGGGCCTCGCCCCGCCGGTGCGCCGCTTCTATGCAGATCGCCAGTTTGGTTTTAACCTCCTGCTGGCCAACGAAATGGGGCAGCGACTGCGGGCGGATCGATTCGGGGATGAGACCATCCTCCGCCTCGGCCAGGGGATCCAACACCCGCGGCGGCGGATTGTGCTTCATGGTGGATTCGATTTCGGGTTTGTCAGCCTTCCGGATCACGGCGTCGATCCTCCCGCCAGTTTCAGGGCCACGCGGATGGCGTCCAGCATGGACTGCTCCGAGGCCTTGCCCGTGCCCGCGATGTCGAAGGCCGTGCCGTGATCGACCGAGGCGCGGATGATGGGCAGCCCCAGGGTGACATTCACCCCCGTGACCGTCTGCCATTCCTGCGTTACCGGATCGAACTTGAAGTTCGCCAGTTTGAACGGGATATGTCCTTGATCATGATACATGGCCACGACGCCGTTGTACCGCCCGCCGATCATCTGGGGGTAAATCGAATCCGAAGGGAAGGGACCGGAGACCTGGATGCCCTCTCCCGCGCATTGGTGGACGGCGGGGGTGATGGCGCGGATTTCCTCATCCCCGAACAGCCCGCCTTCTCCAGCGTGCGGATTGAAGGCGCAGACCGCAATCCGGGGGGCGGCGCCATCCAGCCGGCTGAGGGCTTCATGGAACAAGCGGATGGCGCACGCGATCCGCTCCACGGTAAGCAGCGAAGAAACCTGAGACATGGCCACATGGCACGTGACATGCGCCACGCGGAAATCTCCCGCGATCAGCATGAGGCTGTATTCCTTCGAGCCGGTCTTTTCCGCCAGGATTTCGGTGTGCCCGGCGTACCGGTGTCCCGCCTGGTTGAGGGCGGCCTTGTTGAGCGGCGCGGTCACGATGGCCGCCACCCGCTTTTCCAGGGCCAGCTGGATGGCCCGCTCCAGCCAGGCGAAGGCGGATGCGCCGCAGGAGGGATCGGCCGCCGCCAGGGGAATATGCTCCCGGAGGTGGATTTCGTCGTTCCACAACAGGATGTTGGAAAATCCGGCCGGGAATTCCTCCCCCGCCGGCCGGCATTCATAGGGAAACGAAGCTCCCGTGATCCGCATGGCCCGTGCCAGGGAGCGTTCCGAACCGATGATCAGCGGGGAACAGGCTTTTAAAACCCATTCGTGGGTAAGGGCCTTGGCGATGACCTCCGGGCCGATCCCCGCGGGATCGCCCATGGTGACCGCGATGATGGGTTTGCTCATGCGCGTGACTCCAATCGGAGATTTCGAACACAGGTCCCATTTATTGTATGTGGAAATCCCGGGGAACTTCTAGTTGGTCCGGGGGTGGGGAGACGGTTTCAACAGGGATCCCAGCAGGATTACGGTGAAGACCGCCAATTGTACCATGACGATGAACACCGGCCGTGAAAAGAGAGAGTAGGTTACCGCCAACGCGAGTCCTCCCAACACGCTGATCAACGCCAGAAAGACGGAGAGTAACACCATCCGGGCCATGCGGGTGGTCATCAGCCGCGCGCTCGCGCCGGGCAGGACCACAAACGCCGAGGCCAGGAAAATCCCCACCACTTTGATGGTTATAAACAAGGTGATGGTCATCACGAGGAAGAACACATAGTGAATCCGGGAGGGAGAAAAGCCGAGCGTGGACGCGAACGGAGCATCGAAGAGATATATATAGAGTCTTTTGAATCCGAAATACGTGATTCCGAATCCCAGAACCGCCGCTCCCCCGAGGAACCATACATCCATCCCCGTGATCTCCAGCGATTCTCCAATAAGATACCGGCTCAGACCGGTTTCGGCTTCTCCCTGCCCCGTGGACAACGCCAGCCATACAACCAGGCATCCCAGACTGAGAAATCCGATTGCCCCATCCGGGGTAATTTTCCCGGAACGGCTTAGAAAAGCAGTCAGCCATCCCATCCCCAGGACAAATAGAGACGCCGCGGCCCACACCACGGTGTCCGTTCCGCCCCATGTGGGAACGAATTGGTACGTCAACGAAAGTCCGGCCAGCAACGCGCACCCGGCGCCCGGCCCGGTGAAGACCGCCCGTTGCATGACCGCGAAAACCGAGAACAGGGAGCACGAAAACGCGGCCAATAACAAACCCAGCAGCGGTTCCTGAAAAAAGGGATGACTGAGAAGCGCCGCGGCGGAATCCCAGTAGCAACCGAAAACCGGATAGAAATTATCGAACCAATCCATTGGTGCGCCCTGGCTTGCTGGTTTTATGGGCCTGTCTTGACTCTGAGATCATCCTGAAGAAGGCATCCCCGGATTCCCCCCAGAAGTCATCCTCGCGAAAGCGGGGATGACATTATTGTTTCCCGCCCTTTCGGATCAGCATATCCATGACTCTTGAATGAACAAAATCCATTGCCGTACGAGTAAAGATTAATTATTGTTTCGGCCTTACCGCCAGAATTGCATCGTGCGCCGGGAATTTGGAGGATTTTTCGGCGCGGGCGGCAAATCCGTAAGCCTCTCTTTCCGGGAGTGGTGCAATCCGTTCCGTTTGCGGACGGGATGATGATTGCAAGGATCTTTCAACGCGTCTGGTGAAACCTGGCTGATAGGCGTCTGCCAAAGCAGCGTCCCATTGAGGCACGCCATCCGATCGCAAACCGGCTGCAGCCATTCGCCTTCCGTGGCGGTTAGGATCGCCGTCAGGTGGTATTGCGCTTTCAGGTCGTTCAGCAATTCATACACCGAGGACCGGCCCGCCGCATCCATCATCCGGAAGGGATCGTCCAGTAAAAGCAAGGGAGGGCGGTTCACCAAGGCCCGGGCGATGCGGATGAGCTGCTGCCGGCCCGGGGAGAGCCGGTTGACCGGGCAATCCTTCAGTTGATCCAGCCGGATCATCGAGAGCAGATACCGGGTTTGGAGATGATGCTCCTTGCGGCTCCACGGCAGCCAGGACCCCATCCCCCACGCGCCCATGAGCACGGCATCGTACACGGTGGCTGGAACAATCGGGGAAAACGGTGCATACGGGGATACATAACCCACCGGCAGGCGGCGTCGCAGGCGGGCGCAGGGTTGGGAACCGTATACTTGAACCATCCCCCGCGTGGGGGAGATGAATCCGGCGATGGTTTCGAGAAGAGTACCTTTTCCTCCGCCCTCCGGCCCGATGATTCCCCAAATATCCCCCTCCCGGACATAAAAATCAATATGTTGCAGGACAGACCGTCCCGGGTGGTGCACGCTGACATTTTGAAGATCCACGGCATGCGCCGCCCGGATCCGGGTTTGTGACTCCGAATCCCGCCACTCCGGGAACGAACGCCGCCCATCCGGCTGGACCATGGATTCCACTCCCAAGGATATCCTTCCAGGTCTATTTTACCTTTTTACGATCCAAATGCCTCCGGGTGACGATGATTTTCGAGTCCGGTGGTCTGGGTAGATGACTCCCAGGCTTGATGATCCATGGGTGATGGCGTCTGGATAAGACTTTTGGGTCAAGATCGTGTGTAACTTTTTTCCGTTTTTTAGGCGGCCTGGGCTAACGGTATGACTGGCGTATAC
>JBHGBC010000242.1:0-6862 GCA_041946805.1 bacterium | reverse complement strand
CATCACATAATGCTGCGTCAACAGCGGGATCACCACCGCCGGATATTCGGAGCCTTGCGACTTATGCACCGACACCGCATAGGCCAGGACGATCTCATCGAGTTCCGCCAATTCGTAGACCACGTCCCGGCCGTCAAAATCGATCACGGCCTCCTGCACCTCCCCATCGAGGGTCCGGAGGCGGCCGATGTCCCCGTTGAAAACCTCCTTGGCATAATTATTCCGGATTTGCATCACCTTGTCGCCCACCCGGAACCGGCGGCCTCCCCGCGTGATCTCCACCCCGGCCGGGTTCAGGGCCGTCTGCAGCTCGGTGTTCATCTTCAAGCCCCCCGCCGAACCTTTTTGCATGGGCGTGAGCACCTGGATGTCATCCAGGGCATCGAATCCAAACCGTTGCGGAATCCTCTCCCGGACCAACTTGATAATGGTTTGGATTACGGTCTCCGGGTCCTCTTGCGGGATGAAATAGAAATCATCCAACTCCGGTTTATCCTTTTTTAAAATGGGGGGCAGGCCTTGGAGGATCCGGTGGGCATTCACGACAATCGAACTTTGTTGGGCCTGCCGGAATATTTCGTTGAGCTCGACCACGGGAACCGCTCCCGAATCGACGATATCCCGCAGCACGTTCCCCGCCCCGACGGACGGTAATTGATGGATGTCACCGACCAGGAGAATCGTGGCGGGCAGCGGAACCGCTTTCAGCAGGTGATGCATCAGGATCGTGTCCACCATGGACATCTCATCGACGATAAGCAGATCGCAGTCGAGCGGATTTTCTTCGTCCCGCAGAAATTTACCCTTGGCGGGATTGTATTCCAGCAGCCGGTGAAGCGTTTTCGCTTCCCGCCCCGTGGCCTCGTTCATCCGTTGGGCCATGACCGGACCGATTCCTTTGATCAATCCCGATCCCAAGTATCTCTGGATGCCGGTAACGGTGGCGGGAACCTGGGTCTCGTAAAAGACAATCCGGAATTGCTCGCCAAATTGGGGGTGGTTGTTCCATTCCCCCCGCATCTGAATGATCTCCCCCGGGCTCATCTCATGCAGATTTCCGACCACGGTGACCAGGTCATGACGTCCGTGGACTTTCACGCGGGCGACGGTGTAGCCTGTCTCGTCATTGAAATAGGTGATGCGTTCGATGAGGCCTTGGAGTTCAGCGAGCATGAGTGTTTCATTTTGGCGTTTGGAATGGCATGTTTCTTTTCGTGGGATTTATTCTACGTCTCCCGGCCGGATTTCCGAAATGGTTCCATGGCGTGGAATATAATGAACCTAAAAATCATAAAACGGTGATTGAACATGGCAATGTCCGAACGACAGATCGAGTATGTGCTTTATCCTTTTCGGGAAGAGGAGGAGATCTACTTGGTCGGGAAGTCAATGTCGATCTCTTCCACGGAGTTTGCCCGGCAGGGATCAAAACCGTTCATCTACGAGCTGATCAAGGAATCATTCCCATTAGCTGAAGGGATGGAGATTCTGGAACCGGTCGAGGTCTTCGAAACGCTGGAGATGGCCGACAACGAAACCCTGGGAGACAATCTGCTGATTCATTGCCGGGTTCGAATGAAGATGAAAACGAAAGCCTCGGAATGAATCATGAAATTAAATAGGCGATAAAGTCCCAGCGTGTCGCGTCAAATCGGATTCATTTCAGCGGAATGTGTCTCGTTATAGGATACTTTGAGCGGTAAAAAATGAATAACCCTCTTCAATCTGTTCTCAGGCTGCGAAGATCCAGAAAAGTAAAAGCAGAAACGCTTGACCCATTGGACTGATTTCTGGGTTTTTGTCCCTCCAATCCTCGCATTGGCGACTGATGAATCAGCTCCGTTGAATCATGGAAATCGCTTGTTGAATCTCGTCAAGGATTTTGATCTGTTGGATCTGTTCAGGATTTTGGTTGAAGTACACCACCTCGATCCCCTGGAATAAGTCGCGATATTTGTCCATGTCCTGGAAATTTTCCATTTGCGCGTCGATCACCAGCACGAACCGATATTCGTTCTCCCACCCTGGTTTGTTCATATCCGGGCGAGCCTGACAGAAATATTGTTCCGCCCTCCGTACTTGCCGGATCGTATCCCCGATATCATACAGTGCGGGCTTGATTTCGCAGATCCACCACACGGCTTTATGTACCAAGGGATCGTCACACCGCAAAACCACATCGATGACGCCCCGGTCTCCGAAATGATTAAACGGCACTTCGCACCCGGCCAAGTGATATCCATCCTTGATTTTGGCCTGGATGAATCGGCTCAGGAACGAGGCGTGTTTTTGGTCCCGAACCAGAGACTCGTAGTCCATGCCGAGTACGGGATCGATGGAGTATAAGAATTTTTATGACCACTGATCAGGAACACTTTTCCGGTTCTCCTCTGGGCGGATGGGTGGGAAAAAATCAGGAAGAAGGAGAGGGGGATTCCCCTCCCTCCGCCTCGTTGATTTTAGCCAGGACTTCATTCAGATCCTTAAGTTCATCGGGGAAGCACCAGATTGATTGATTGATTCTCCCAAGCTTTTTTTGTCCGATCAAAGCGGCTGTATTGGATACAGGCCCGCACCGATTCAACCTCCCTCTCCACATCAAACGAGTGTTTGGCCGGAATGATCCGCTTTTGCTTCCAGAGTGAGAGTTGGAAATGCCCAATCCGGTTCTTCACTAACGGCATATGTTTTGTTTCGTTTGGTTCCATTTGGTTTACCTCGGAAATCCGGCTTCTTGTGCGCCGAATTTCTCTTTCACATCCCAAAGAGAAATTCGCTGGGATGCGATCACCGCATCCCACTGTTCTCTTTTATGCCTCTCCCCGGCAGAAACCAGATAAGCGGATCCATCAATTCCGGATGCTCGGCCAGATAGGCCAGGCGGCTCAACTCACTTTCATCCAGTCTCGAGTCATCATCTTCTGCTTCATCTACCGTGTCGGTTATGCTCCAAACCAGTTCTTTTTCTTTGTTTTCCATTTTCGTATTCCTCCGAGAGGAAGCCACATCGTAGGCGGCTCTCTCCTTCCGGGGAGAGACGCGTGGGGAGGATCGAGTGGAGGGGCGTTAAGCGGACCCTTCGATAAACGTTTAGGCCGTCAGGCCGGCCCCGAAGGGGGAAAGGTTTACGATAAAGGGTCTGCGTGCCCCGGAACGAACCTGGTTTTTTGTATCATTTATTTCGTCACAACTAGCGGGCCAGTATCCAGTAGATCGTGGCTTCGAGAACGAGATTTCTCCTCGATGGAAGATCCAGCCAATCGTCTGATCGATCGTCTCGACTTTGGAGTATACCTGGCCCCTTTGCCAGACACATTAATCCTGTTGAAGATCCGCGTTGGTCCGAAATTCCGAAAAACAGTTTTCCCCCCTTTGTATTGACCGTACGGATCTCCTCTGAAATCCATTTTTAATCGGAGAAGAAGATTGAGGAGCGAAACAGGGGATTGGGGGAATATTTCGCTTATAGGGATTACAAAATTAAAAATCATTTTCAAAATGATAAATTGTATGGAGAGCCATTCTCCTATATGATTTCCTCGGAAATCGAGGATTCGTTTCCAACTCCTTGATGTTTCTCCCAATCTGTCGCCTGGTTACGGTTTATTGGTACATCCACGCAGATGAGTCCATAAGAATCAGAACCGGAGGCAAGCTCATGAGTTTACTGCGCAAGACTATGTTCTACATGGGTTTCTTCTTTCAACTGGCCATGATTATTTCCTTCGCGGACGGCGCCACGCGTTCATCGGGATTTCGCGAGGAGGTGACGTTGGCGGCGGGATGGAGATTCCAGTTGGACGCTACCGATCTTGGAGAGAAAGAGCGTTGGCATGGGGAGGATTTTGACCGCTCAGCGTGGGCGAAGGTGGACGTGCCGAAGGCGTGGGACCTCTACAACCAGGCCCTGTGGGGCTACGAGGGTATTGGCTGGTACACATTGACCATTGAAGGCAAACTTGCGCGGCCCGGAATGATTCAGACACTGCGGTTCGGACGGATCAACTACCATACCCGGGTGTGGCTGAATGGAAAGTGTTTGGGCGAGAACACCGGGGGGTATCTTCCCTTCGAGTTCGAGGTGACGAACCAGTTGAAACCGGACTCGCCGAATATCCTGGTGTTGCGCGTGGATAACCGTCCCCGGCTGGAGTGGCTTCCCGCAGCGAAACAGATCGAGTGGATTCAATACGGCGGCATCCTGGAGCCGGTCGTGCTGGTCACCAAGGAGAACGTCCATATTTCCGAGCTGGCCATCAATGCCGTCCCCAACGGGAAAGGCGCATCCATTACTTGCGCTGTCACAATCTGTAATCATGGAACGTCCGAGCAGGATGTCGAGTTGAGGATGGGCGTGAGCGGGAATGAAGATTCCTGGCGCTCGGTTCCGCTTCTTGCCGGCGCAGGCGAGACCCTGCGCCGCGAAATCCAAATCACGATGGACCGTTCCAAGGCATGGTCTCCCGAATCTCCTGCCCTATTCACCCTGGAAGCCATCATCGAGAGTCATGGCCAAGCTCTCGACCGCGTGGCGTCCCGTTTTGGAGTCAGGAAAATCGAGGCACGCGGGAGGGACATCCTCCTCAACGGGAATCGCCTCCATCTTCGGGGGGTGAATCGATACGACGAATACGGGGTATATGGTCCCAATCCGCCGCGCGCGTTGGTCATCCAGGACCTTCGCGCCATGAAAAAAGCCGGCGTGAACCTCGTGCGCATGCACTACCCGCAATCCCCGGATTTATTATCCCTTTATGACGAAATGGGATTCCTGGTGATCGAGGAACTGCCGATCAATTGGTGGGGCAACAGCTTTTCGGGTAAAGACGGGGAAGTCCAAAGCGAAGACCTCTTGACACAAGCGCTACCGATGCTGGAACGAATGATCCACCGGGACAGGAACCATCCCTCCACGATTATCTGGAGCATGGCCAACGAGTCCCGGACCGACACCGAACCCGGGATCCGGGTCATGCGCCGGCTGATCCAACGGACCAAGGAATTGGACCCGGCCCGGCTCGTCACCTATGTTACCAACAGCAGCGATCTGAAGACACAGAAAGCCTACGAGGAAGCGGACCTGGCCGCCATCAATGTGTATCAAGGGCAATTCGGGGGGGAGATCGCTTCCCATATCGGAGAACTGGAAGAGCGGGTGCATCAGGCGTCCGTGGAATACATCCAGCGCCAGTTGGCGAGTTTTCCCGGCAAGCCCATGATCGTCACCGAATACGGCACGCGCGGCGTTCCAGGTGTGCATGGCGACGCGCCTTATACCGAGGAATTCCAAGCGGCCTTCATCCAAGCCGCCTGGCAAGCGATTCAAGATTGCCACGAGGTCTCGGGGGGCGTACTCTGGTGCTGGGCAGACTACTACCATCGCCGGGAATTCATCCAGTATGCCGTATTCGGACCCTACGGGGTGGTCACGGTGGACCGTCACCCCAAAGCCGCGCTCCGCACGTTGGCGGCCATGTATGGCGGAACGTAGAATCATTGAAGCGTTTGAAACTAGAATCGGATTCTAAATAACGGCTTCCCTGGCTATCGACCGGTCAGTCCACGAAATCGCGAAGAAAGCCAAGCGGTGCGGGAAATCCAGAGTACTCAATCCATGGATGAAATAGTGAAAACAATCCGAGACTTATTGGAAACCAAGGCGGGTGAAGACGCATCCGGCCTGTCCCTGGATGATTGGCTGAACTCCAAGTTCCCGCCGGAAATCGCGGAACGGATCCGTTCTCTACTGAAGAGCAGGCAAATCCGTGATCTGGATGAACTGAATGTCATGCTGTCGGAAATCATGCTGGATTACAACCGCCGGCCCCGCCACGACAGGGGCGGCCTGTCTCCGGAACAGGTTCATCATCTCATCCATGCCGACTGGGATGATTCCCTGAGTGTTTTTCACATCAACCGGGATATGCCGCTGGAACAAATAAGGCCGGCGCCCATTCTCCATGACGCGCGCGTGTTTCTGATAGGAATCATTGACGCCGGAGGAAACATCAAAACCACGGTGAAAGGGAACCTCCCCCGTTGGTACATTCACAAAATGATCCAGGATTTTAGTTCCTTGCCAGAAGATAGCACATGGTTGATCGGATACGCCAAGGCCCTGAACGAAAGAGACATATCTCCCATTCACATCGTCCGCATTCTCCTCGAATTGGGTGGTCTCATCCGCAAACAAAAAGGAAGGTTCCATATCACGCGCCAAGGCGAAAAACTGATCCAGGAGAAACACGCCGGAGAACTCTACGCGCGGCTCTTCCAAATCCACTTCTACCACTTCAACCTGGCTTACTTGGATGGAGCGCCGCCCAACCAGGCTTTGCAATCTACCATTCCTTATTCGTTCTACCGGATCGCCCAGATTCTCGTGGAGTAGAAGAAACCGGAGGAAACGGCGGAAGACATCGTCCTGCCCTCCGTACGCGAGCTCGAGCGCAGGTATTTATCTCTGGTAGTTCAAAATCGGATCTATGAACCTTTAACCCGATTCGGGCTTTTGGAATGCCGCAAACTTCCCAAGGAAACGGGTAAAATATTCCAGGAATACGAATACCGGAAAACCGCACTGTATGATCAATTTTTCCACTTCCATTTTTGATCCGGATCGATGAATACTCAATCCCATCTGGGATTATCAGGAAAAACAATGTGAATTCGGAGTCCTGCCGATGGCTCGCCGCAAATCCGAAATCGTGGGTAAATGGCATATCCAATCCATGGATCAGTGGGATGAGGAATACTTGAACATGGAAATCCAGGCCTATATCGAGTTCAAACCGGATCAGACAGGGAGTTTTCAATTCGGCCTGGTCCAGGGCTGTCTCGATTACAGAACAAAAACCCAAGA
>JBHGBC010000241.1:0-6907 GCA_041946805.1 bacterium | reverse complement strand
CATGAGAAACCGGAAATGCAGCTTAAATCACATGGATGACTTTTTACCGGGGCGTCATAAAACACACTGTTCATCCGGCAAGCGCGCACCTGGAAGTGGGTAAAAAAGCGTAGACATGTTAAACTCAATGAGAGAACAAGTCATAATCCAACTCGGAGAGGATTCGAATAGATCCACATCATTACATACCACGGATTCGGACCGCGGCTGGTGGAATACGTCAACACCTCGCGCGAGGCCATTGTCGTCCCTGTCTATCTGGAATCCGTCACTATTTATCCCCTTACAGAAATGAATTCCCCAAATAAATTACACCGAGCGTTACTTCGGAAGAGGTAACGAAGTTATCGCCCGGAAAGCGAAGCGGATGTTCTGTGACGAGATCTTCACCTTTCTGAGCGATACGAAGGTCCCCGCGACCGACAACCATGGGGAGCGAAAGGTCCGCTTCGCGGTGCTGATCCGCAAGATTATTTACGGCAACCGCGGCAACGAGAGCAAGATGACTCCCGGCGTGTTGATGAGTATATTCCGCACCTTGAAACGGCGCGGGTAATCCCCATCGCGACCCTGGTGGCCGACCCGCGTGAGTATGTTTGCAATGGGCACTTGCCGCCTTTCCTGCCGGGGATCACTTCAGAAGGGTAACCTGTTACATTGATTTTAGTTTTACCTGCGCGGGGCGTTTTTTCCCTTCCGAGAAGAACAATGCCTTGAACTTATCCATTTGCTTGATGCGGTCGATCAAGGCCCGCTCCTGGTCGGAAGTACTGACATTGCGCACGAGGGCCTTGGCGTCTTGGTCCGTGAGTTTCAGCACCAGGTAATTCGCGATGGCGGAAAACAGGGATACATGGAAATCCTGGGCTTCCTGGGAGGCCAGCACCAGCGTGATGCCATACTTCCGGCACTCCTTGGCCATGGTGGGAATCAGTTTCAGACGGGCGGCGCGGTGCGCCTCATCGAACAAGATGGCGTGGGTCAAGTGTTGCTGGATTCCCCGGCGGAACATGTCTTTGTACAGACCATAGAAAATCAACGACGCGAAGGCACGCTGCAAGTTATCATTTTGCGTGGTGTGGATCCGGATGATGGTCAGTTTTTTCTCTTCCCACAGATTGCCCAGTGGTTCCCCCGTGTGAAAGAATCCATAATCGTTCAATTCCCCCAGGCGCGCGAGCAATGTTTGCAGGCCCCGGTCGGGTTTCACCGTTTCCCGCAGAATCTCATAAAAACGATGGAAAGCCGGAGTTTCCAACGTGAAACGGTCTCGATCCGGATTGTCCCAACCTTTTTCCACGTAGCTATCTTTCACCGCCTGGCGGATCGTTTCCGCCTGGATGTCGCCCAGTTCCGGGTAGATCGCGGAGAAGATGTCGCGGATCACGCCCGCGTTATCCAGATAGCCCCTGGGCTGGCTGAGATCGATCACCTGGAGCGGATTGAAACCCAGTCCGTTGAAATCCACCAAGCGGATCGCGTCCAAAATCTTCCCCAATTTTTCGTCGATATCCTGGTGATACGAAAACACAATCGGCTGGATGCCCTGTTTGATCAATTGATCGCAAATATTGATCAGGCAGGTGGTTTTTCCCATCCCGGGCAATCCCACCACCATCAAGTGCGGGTTGCCCTTAAGGGAAGGCGACCAACAGACCGGCGAGTTGGTCAACGGATCCGATCCCAACTCGATGGCGCAGGGCTTTGGATGTTCCTGATCCGGATCGGGTAATCGCGGGAATTCACTTTCATTTTCCTCAGCCAAAGGCTCTGAAATAGGTGGAACATTTTCCTCAGCGGTTGGATTCTCTTCGGAGGTATCGCTGGCATCGGTTTCTTCCTTATCGCGTTCAATGGCCGGTTCCCAAAGCGGCAGGGAGGAATCCGGCAGGAGAAACGGCCCGAAGAGATACACACGCGTTTCCCAATCCAGTGGTGAAATTTCCGAAGCGTAGCGTCCGGCGTATTCGGGACAGAAAATATAGCCCCGGTCCGGCTGGGATATCGCGGTAATGGTGTAGTCCGCGCCTTCGGAGATCATCCGGTCGATTTCCTGGAGGAAGCGGTTGTGCAGAGGCTCTTCCAAATAATGCCGCCGGGCCTTATCCACGTAAAAACGCAGCACGCGGGCAAGTTTGGCCCGCCGGACCGCGCGCTCAGCCGCTGGGAGCGATTCTTCGAAATACCAGTCCTCCCAGCGTTTACGCATGGATTGCGTTTGCATCCGAATCTGTTCCAAGTCCACCGGGTTGCGCGCGGCGCGCAAATGCCGCCGGTATTTCACCTCCACGAAGCGGAAGATCAATCCGCCCCGGCTGGGCAGCGACACATAGATCAAATCCGGACGTACGTCTTCTTCCCCGTCCGAATCCCCTGCGTTGGCGGGAGGCAGCAAGTCGCGGATATCATCGGCCGGGATGAAAAATCCCCGGTGCAAATCAGTCCAACATTCATAATACTTAACTTTGTGCTTATCATTGGGGATCACTTCCCGGCAGTGGTAATACGTCAAGGCCAGGGCGATCAGCTCACCCCGGACTGGCCCCGTTCCGGTCAATCGGATGGCCAGCCGCCCACTGAGGGCTTTCAAATGCTCAAAAAGAAACCGGGCGTTGCGCAAGCTGCGGCTGAGGCCCATCTGGTCGAGCGCCTGATCCAATAGAATGCGGACTTCGTCCAGATTGCTGGTGGAAGTGATCAGTTGCATGCAGCCAAGATCTTCCCGTTCCGGCACGCAATCAATCACATAGATATCGTAGATTTGCTGGTTATCGCGGGGGGAATCGAAATATTCGATTCCCGCGTTCCGGTCCACGGTGATCACCCAATCGCAGAGGGAATGCAGGGATTTCAATGAATCGGCTTTCTCGTAGGGGATTTCGGTCCGGAGTACGGGGTACTCAGCATCCGAACCGCCCAAATTCGCCACCACCAACTTGTGAATCGCGTTCTGCATTCGGACGATCCGGTCGGTGTGCATGCGATCGGAGGGGTGTTTTTCTCCCTCCACGGCCGGCGGGATATAACTTCGCCAATAGGGATAGGGCTGCATATGAAAATTCCGTTCGAAGAACGAGAGCAGGCCGAAGGCATAAATCGGCCGATTGAGGCGGAGATCCGCTTTTGGACATGAATCAACTCGCGAATCGAACGTGTCGAACGCGGCGGCCAGATGCGCCGCCGTTTGGGGGTTGGAAGCCTCCCGCCGTGCCCAGCGCAAGCGGGGAAAATTGATGCCCCCGGGACCGGGCAGCGTCTCCAGCATCCAGCGGTCTTCTTCCATCAAGGTTCCCGAACCGGTCCGCCGCCGTTCGCAGACGTCCGTGATGAACCGGCCCGCCACACCCCGCTGCTCCTCGGAGGGATAGAGGTCCAGTACAAAGCAAGGGAGGGAGGAGCCGCCGTTCCCGTCCGCAGGCTCTTCCCGCTCTTTCCGGAGGACCCGCCCGAGGGAGCGCGCCACGGTCAAGCCGTCTCCCGGACGCAGCGCGTGGATGTGTAACAGGCGGTTCTGCCCGGGTTGATCCTCAAAACGGTGGCACTCCAAGTACTTGCGAATCTCATTGCCCAGAATTTCGGCGGTCTGCCGGCCTACCGTGGGGGCGGACTCGGCGGTTTCGCCCTTTCCCAGCGCCTTGGCCATGGCCGCCACGACAGCCTTCGGCTCCTTCGCGTGATCGGGCACCATGGCCACGGCATGAAATCCCAGCGTATCCGCGAAGACAAATGAGGTATCCGGATCCAGCCCGGGAAGGAACGCGGGATACATCGCGCCGTCCAGCAGTTTCAATTCTTCGCGGATTTTGGCGGCCTTCATGTCCTGCTGGTAGCACGCGTGCAGGACCAGGTTGTCATAGGCCGCGTGCCAGGCCACCCGCAGCGGATGGGTGGGCAGGACAATCAATCCCAGGATTTTTCCCGATAACGATTGCACCTCCACGGTGTGCGCCAAGGCGGCGAGGGGGCTGGAGAATTCCAAGACCGCCGCCCAGGCGTTCAAATAATCCTTGACGATTTCGAAATTTGCGACGGCATCGTCATACACTTGACCCACAGCGCCGCCGAAGGTCTTGAGGCGCTCCGCGAACCGCCGGGAGGCCCGTTGCGCTTTCTCCCAGATCCCTTCCTCGCAGGTGTCCGGCCGGTCCAGGGGGATGAACTCCACGCTCCCCGCGTGGAGGCCGGACGCGCGCACCTTGATCCGCCACCGGCCGATGGCGCCTTCTTTCTGGAACCACTGATTCTCTACCTCCCGGATCAATGGCGGCCTGTACACCCGGAAACTCTTCCCCTTGCCCGGTACTCGGAGGAGCAGAAATCCCTTGGCATCCTCCGGCAACTCCATTCGGGAGGAGACCAGTTCGTCAACAATTTCCCGCTCATTGATATCAATCACGGCTTCGGAAAACGCCCGGTATTTGCGTCCCACACCACCTTGCACTTGCGCAGGCGGTTGGCCGAAGCGGATGATGAACTCCTCGCTTTCCTGGGGTTCGATTTCCATGTTTCCCAACACCGAGACCTCCACCTTGGCGGAGAGCAGGGCGTCATCGCTGAGCGTGGTGAAATCATCATTGGTGAACTTGCATTTCTGCGTTTCTTTGCCGTTGTGCGTTATCTCGAGTGATGCCAGATCTTCATCCATGTCGGTCTTTACGCACACCCGGTATTCCGCGGCCCCTTTTGCCAAGCTCTCGGGACGGACTTTCCAGCGCACTTCGAGTTTGCGATAGTCGCCGGTGGTTTCCGCGTCGGGCTTCATGACAAATTCCGGTGGTGCTTCTGGATCCTGAGGATCAGTCAGCCCTGACCACCGCAGAATTTTACCGGTATTGGATCGCCATGACACGATCTCCAATCCTTGAATCGTCCCCGCGGAACTTTCCACCCGCAGCGCGTTGACCCAGAGTGACGGTTTGTCCGCCAGCCCCGCGAGCGCTTCGAGCAGCGGTTTCACCGTGGCCGCCCGCAGGAAATCTTCCAGTTCCCGCAATTGCTGTTCCGTGGGTTGCAGCAGGCGCAGCGCTTCAATCCGCGCGGCGGGCGTCAGGCTGGATGAGCGGGGCCCCAGCAGCCGGTTCACAAACAAGGAAGACAATGGCAACGATTCATCTTCATCGTCATTTTCTTCGATCCGCATGGGCCAGAGGCCAATACTCTGAACCACCGCGCCGGGGTGACTGTCATGCAAAGCGGCGCGGATGGAAAAATCAAACTCGCTCCACGGCGAGAGGGAAATCCAGCGGTTCCGCGCCCGGGCGGTTTTAATGGCGCTTTCCACGAATCGGCGGGTTTGCTTATTGTGCCGCTTCGTGATTTCGCTCTGGGCCAGTGAAATTGCCTTGCCGAAGAGTTCCTTCTCCGTGATTTCCCGCGCCGCGCTGTAGATGCCATCCATGCCCGCGCCCGCCTTGGCGGTATCCACCAGCAGCAGGGTCGAACCGCTTTTGGATTCGCGGATTTCCACCGCGCGGTCGGCGGTGAGGGTACGCGTGTCCGGATCGATTTCATCCGCTACCCGGAATATATCCCAGTCTTTGAGTTGGAAAGATCGCTGTAACACGAGTTCCCGCACGATGTCGGACGTCAGGCAACGGATGTAGGCCATCGTGCCGGGATTCGAAGCCTTCAACAAGTTTTCAAGCGCCTTGCTGAGAATCCGCGCGTGGAGTTCACTGATCGTCATGATTCATATCCTCGTCGATCCGATATCGCGGGATCAGTCGCTTCATCGCTTCCGCGTCGTTGACGCCGGCCAGCAAGCCCAGGTCGCGGAGACGCCGCTCCAATACCGCCCGGTTGCGCTGCAGCATGTCGTTCGAGGTTTGCATGCCCGGCGGAGCGGCGTCCACGTAAAATCCATACCGTTCCCGCAAGATGTGGAGAAACTCCTTGAAGGACAGCGCCCGCGTGCCCCCATGGTTGCTACTGCGCAACAAATGCAGATGCACCAGGTAATCCAACACGGTATCGGTGAAGACCAAGGAACGGACGTCGCGGGTTTTAGTGCCTGTCACTACATCGAGCTGACTGATTCGTCGTTTTGAAGCCAAGCCATTAGGCCGGTTGATATGTACCGACGAATCAAACCACTTAGTATAATTTTCCCATAAGCTTTTTCTTTCCATTAACAGACAAAGGGATTCCGCCAATCGCCATACCGGATTGGAATATCCTTGTATGTTTTCCAAGACCGCTGCGGCGTCAGGACTTTCTTCATGTAATTTTTCAGCTAACACATTCGCTCTTTGTTTTAAATTGTAAAATATAGGGATAGATTCTTCTCTTCGTTCATGGAGAATATCCCCAAGCAGGTTTAACCACTCGGTGGCGTAGGGAATATTCCTGACATGCAATGCCCGAATCGTTGGATCATATCGCGCGTAATAATCCAATATACGTAATGCCATAAGGATGACCGGTAACCGTTCCATCTTCCGCATAAAGTCGTCTATGGATTGTTCCGCCAAGGCACGTAGTTTGTAATCAATCCCGTTTGAGCAGTCAACAAATATCGCGGATGGTTTTTGATCGCATTGTTTGCGGATCTCGCCGGAGTTGGTCCATTCCAGAAGGATTTCCACGACGCTGGTCAGGATGGTGGTCAATCCGATGGCCATGCTGGATTCCAGCATGGGCACCAGAGATTGCCGGGGGATCAACTGCGCGTAAGCCCGGATAAAACGCCGGATATCCTCGGAAAAATAACGGGATGCTTTTTCCGCGATAGGACGTTGGTTGGAAATATCACTTTTTTCTCTCCCCCGAAGCTTGTCAGGAGCTTCATGCAGTTTTTGTGCTAAGCGGATCATCACCAACTGATCAATCCCAACTGGGCAATCTTCCACGTGTGTAATTTTAAAATATTTTCAGTATATATTTCATTCCGTGTAACTTACCAATAGAG
>JBHGBC010000240.1:0-6919 GCA_041946805.1 bacterium | reverse complement strand
GTCATTATTTATCAAGGTGTTGAGAGGATTTTACTAGGATTTTGGTTCACGGAAGCAGGATTGATACAACCGTATCCCTGGACGGGCGACCTGTTTGAAATTACCTTTTCTCTCATTCTTGCGAATCTCTAAAATCCAATCAACAATGGAGTGAATGAATCGTACTGTGACCATGGAACGTTCCTACCTGCCCAACACCCGCATCGAAATCATCAATCCGGATATCCAGCGCGGCCGGATCCATCATGTCCTGTTCGACTTTGACGGCACCCTCTCGCTCATTCGCGAAGGATGGCAAAACGTGATGATCCCCATGATGGTCGAATTCCTTCAGAAAACCGGCACGAAAGAAAGCGCGGTGGAACTCCACGCGGTCGCCAAGGAATTCGTGACCCGCCTGACCGGAAAGCAGACCATCTACCAGATGATCGAACTCAAGAACCAGATCGAACAACGCGGCGGTCAGGCCAAGGATCCCTTGGAATACAAGCACATTTACCTCGACCGGCTGTGGGAACGAATCAAGGACCGGGTGAAGGGCCTGAAGGACGGGACCATCGATCCCATCGATATGGTGGTTCCGGGTTCGTACACCCTGCTGGATGCCCTCAAGCAACGCGGGGTGACCATGTACCTGGCCAGCGGCACCGACATCCCCTACGTCAAGGATGAATCGGCCGCCATCCGTGTGGCGGAATACTTTGAACCGCACATATACGGGGCCTTGGATGATTACAAGAGCTTCTCCAAAAAAATGATCATCCAGAAGATCCTGCAGGCAAACCACCTCTCCGGGCCGGAACTGCTGACCTTCGGCGATGGTTTCGTGGAGATCGAGGACACCAAGGCCGTGGGCGGCATCGCCGTGGGAGTGGCCACGGACGAAGTGGGTAAGGTGGATGTGGATGAATGGAAGCGCTCCCGCCTCATCCAGGCCGGCGCGGACCTCATCATCCCGCACTTCGAAGAAGCGGAGAAGTTGGTGCCGTATTTGTTTAATGAAGAGTAGAAAAGGATAGGGATGGATTACGCGCTTTCGGGCGAATCCATCCTATCATAAGTTGTTGACTCGCATGAGGATTGTAACAATCTGACAAGGTGAATGCACAACGAAAAGGCATTCCCTCACCCTGCCCCTCTCCCAAAGGGAGAGGGAATAGGTTATCGGTAACGCAAGATCAATATCCTTAATAGAATTATCGTGAATTCAGTTTAAACTTGAAATGCAGGGTGGGTTGAGTTTCACGGAACCCACCATATCCTCCAATCCAATTGAATCCTGTGAGGAACCACCGTGCCCTTTCCTGTCTTTGACCGCAGCCAGTTGCTCATCAAACCCCTATCAGAACGGATTCACGATCTTGACCTGTCCGTGATGCTCCCCCTGAGCGCCCCAAAATCCCAGTACCGGCATGACGCGCTGCCCCCGATCGGCCAGGCGATCCGCGAAGCCCGGCGCAAAGGGCGGGCGGTGATCCTCTGCATGGGGGCGCATGTGATCCGGGCGGGCGTATCCCGCTACATCATCGACCTGATGGAGCGCGGCCTGCTGACCCACATCGCCCTGAATGGAGCCGGACCGATCCACGACTACGAGTTTTCCCTCATCGGCCAGACCACCGAGAGCGTCGAGCGCTACATCCGCACCGGCGAATTCGGCCTTTGGCGCGAAACCGGCCGCATGAACGATGTCATCATGCAGGGAGTCAAGAAAGGCCTCGGCCTGGGCGAAGCGCTGGGTAAGGAGATCCTGGAGGGCGATTTTCCCCACAAGGACATCAGCGTGCTGGCCGCGGGCGTCCGGTTGAACGTGCCGGTAACCGTGCACGTGGGGATCGGGTATGACATCATCCACGAACACCCGAATTGCGACGGGGCGGCCCTGGGGGCGGCGTCGTACCAGGATTTTCTGGTCATGGCCTGCTCGGTATCGCAACTCGAGGGCGGGGTTTTTCTCAATTTCGGCTCGGCCGTGATGGGGCCGGAAGTGTATCTCAAGGCGCTCTCCATGGCGCGCAATGTGGCGCATCAAAAGGGTGAGGAGATCCGCCACTTCACCACGGCGGTGTTTGACCTGCTGCCCTTGGCGGGTGACCTCCACAGCGAGGCCTCCCGGACCGATCCGCGCTATTATTACCGGCCCTGGAAAACCATTTTGGTGCGCACGGTGAAGGACGGAGGAACCAGCTTCTATCTCCAAGGCCCCCACCGGGAGACCTTTCCCGCCCTGTATCACGCGGTGGTCTCGGAGAGAGGATCAGAGGGTAATGGGGCGTAAAACGGAAGGGAATAGTAATGCGGTAAGATTTTCCCTCACCCCAGCCCTCTCCCAGAGGGAGAGGGAGCAGATATGTGGCGTGGATTGCGCGTCAATACGATAATTATAGATAAGCCATGTGATAGTTGTGTATTCCGATGTGGCAATCCTTATTTTTTGAAAAAGGGTAAATAGGATGCCATATTACGTTAAATTGAATGTGAGAGACCGAGTCATGCGAAAGCGTCTCATTTTTCTCACGCGTCACGGTCAACATTCACCTCTCGTAAAACCATCCCCTCTCCCTCTGGGAGAGGATCAGGGTGAGGGTCAGCCGCGGATGGATGTATAACCGTTGTGCTTTTATCGAATATGGTGGTTTTTATATAATCGTTGCTTCAATGATCTCCCTGGAAACCTGAATCATGGACCGTACCCGATTAAATGAAATCCTATCCCAATTCCCGAGTCACCGGATCCTGGTCTTCGGCGATTTTTTTCTCGACCGCTACCTGGTGATCGATCCCGCCTTCGATGAAATCTCCCTCGAAACCGGCAAGACCGCCTATCAGGTCACGGCCAAGCGGTCGCAGCCGGGAGCGGCCGGCACGGTGGTCAACAACCTGCGGGCGCTGGGAGTCGGCCACATCACCGCGCTGACCGTCATCGGCGACGACGGCGAGGGCTACGAACTGCGGCAGGGGCTGATCCGGCAGGGCGTGAACATCGATACGATTCTCATCACCCCGGACCGCTTCACCCCCACCTACACCAAGCCCATGCGGCAAACCAATGGCGCCGAGGAGGAGATGAACCGCCAGGACATCAAAAATCGCGTTCCCCTCGCCGAAGCGCTGGAAACCGAATTGCTGAAACGCCTCGAAGCCTTGCTGCCCGCCGTGGACGCGGTGATCATCGCCGACCAGGTGCAGGAACGGGATTGCGGCGTCATCACCGGACGGGTGCGCGGCGCTCTGGCCCGGCTGGCCACGGAACATCCCCGGATTTTATTCTTTGCCGATTCGCGGGAACGCATCGGCGAGTTTCACAATGTTGTCGTCAAACCCAACCGTTTCGAGACAATCAAGGCGGTGCATCCCGGCAACACCGGCGAATGCCCCACGCCCTTCGCCATTGAATCCGCCGAAACGCTGCGGAAACGCACCGGCCGGCCGGTTTTCCTGACCTTGGACAAAGAGGGCATTTGCCCCGTCTCGGAACAGGGACACACGATTATCCCATGCCCGCCCGTCACGGGGCCAATCGACATTGTCGGCGCGGGCGACAGCGTCACCGCGGGAATCGTCTCCTCACTGGTCTCCGGCGCGGGTCTGGCCGAGGCGGCGGTCATCGGCAACCTGGTGGCCTCGATCACTATCCGCCAGCTGGGGACCACGGGAACCGCCACGCCCCGCCAGGTCCGGGAAGCATTCCATGCCAATGAATCCCTCTACGCCGGCGTCTGACGTTCCTGCAGTAGAAATGGGCATGCCGTGGCGGATTGTAACGCCCCTCACGGAACTATGGCCTTACCGCCGCTTGATCCGTCAGCTGGCGGTCCGTGACCTCAAGGCCCGGTACAAGGTATCGGTGCTGGGATTTTTCTGGAGCCTGCTGCGCCCGCTGTTGACCATCGCCGTGCTCGCCCTGGTCTTTTCGTATATCATGGGCTTCGAAAGTCCGCGCTACGCGGTTCCGTATTATGTCCTGCTGCTGGTTACCTACATCCCATGGTTTTATTTCTCGACCGCCCTGCTCGAAGGGACGCAATCCATCCTGGCCAACAGCCACCTGATCAAGAAAGTGTATTGTCCCCGCGCCGTGTACCCCGCGGCGGTGGTGCTGGCCAATGGGGTGAATTTCGTGTTCTCCCTGGTGGTGCTCATTCCCTTGGTTTACATCCTCAGCGGATCCGCCCCCTCGTGGACGCTCCTGCAGCTGCCCCTGGTGATCGGCTTCCACACCGCCTTGATCCTGGGCCTGTGCCTGGCCGTCTCGGTGATGAACATCCTTTTCCGCGATACCACGCAGATGATGGAGTTTCTCGTTTTCGTGTGGTTCTATCTCTCGCCGGTGTTGTATGATGTCTACGAGGTGTACCAGCGCGTGGAGGGCGGATGGCGGTGGCTGTACTTTCTCAATCCGATGGCGGGAATTCTGGAATGGTACCGCTACGTGCTGCTGGCCTCCCAACTGCGAGTGGAAAACGCCGCCTTTCCCGGCCTGGCGGAGTTGCGCCAGGTGGTATTTTATGGGGCGATTCCCTACGCGGCAGTGGTATCCGTGATCGTGTTGTTCGCGGGATACGCCATTCTCAAGCGATTGGAAACCCGGGCGGTGGACGCCTTGTAAACATATTCATCGGAATGGGTTGAATCCTTCGGATGCAACGAGAAACCAATTGCTAGAGAGAATTCTCCCTCTCCCTCTGGGAGAGGGGCAGGGTGAGGGTAGTACGGAAAGGGTGTCATACCGGACGGGCATGCAACCGGAATGGCTGGTACATCTACTTGTTTTATATCAACTTGGAAAAACTCAACAAAACATAGGGTATCTTCCTTGAGAAAACCTGAACAGTATCTAAAATTTCTCTCCGGTCAATTCCATGCAGCCGGCAGCCTACGCACTCAATTATGAGCATGAAGAATCCCACTGGTGGTTCCTGGCCCGCCGCGAGATCATTGTGTCTGTCCTCAATTCATTGATTAAGCAGGATTTACAAGGCGAAACATTAATACTTTCCATCCTCGATTACGGCTGCGGGACGGGCGGATTGACCATGGCCCTCGCCCCCTTCGGGGATGTCACGGGAGTGGATGAAAGCGAGCAGGCCATTGCCTTGTGTCACAAACGGGGGATGAGCAACATCCAGCGAATCGCTTCGCCTCAAGAACTACCATCGGCGGCGTTCGATTGGATCACGAGTTTCGATGTGTTGGAGCATGTCGAGGACGATGTGGGCCTCCTGCGCGAGTTCCGGCGCGTGTTGAAGCCCGGCGGGCGGTTGTTGCTCACGGTTCCCGCGCTGGCCATCCTGTGGGGCGGTGAGGACGAGGTTTCGCACCATATCCGGCGGTACACGAAGGGGGAGTTGCTCCACAAACTCCACGAGGCGGATTTTGAAGTCCTCAAGTCTTCTTATTTCAATACCTTGCTGTTCCCCGTGGTGCTGGCCGTCCGGTTGTTCAACCGCTGGTTCCGTCCGTCCACGGGGAAGGAATCGGACATCAAGCCGGTCTCTCCTCTCCTCAATTCACCTCTCTGCCGCGTCTTCGCCCTGGAGCGGCATATCCTGCGCCGGGCGGCGTTGCCCATCGGGGTGTCGCTGCTGGCCGTGGGCCAAGCGGCAAAAAAGAGGTGCGCATTGCCGGATTGAGTCTTATTTTTTGCGCAACCGCAGCGAGGGATACACCATGCCGTTGCCGCGCGGTTGGTATTCCTTGGGATCCGGTTTGGCGGCGGGGGAAAGGAAGGGACGCAGGGTTTCGGTTTCCCGTTCCGGGATGGAGTCTTCCTCCAGGCAATCCGTCAATTCATTGACGGCATGTTTGATTTGATCCCGTTGCCGGTCCAGCCGCAGGATCGCGTCCCGGGTTTGTTCCAGGGTGGCGATGCAGGCGGTCAGGATGCTTTTCATCTCGGCGGTTGAGCCCATGAACGGCGAGAGGCGGATCTTTTCGGGAATGGAAAGATTGAGGGAAGTGAGCAGGGAACGCACGCTGTCAATGACATCGCTTTCCTGCAGCAGGATTGCGATTTCGGTGATCTGGTGGGCCAGGGTGATGGCGCGGGCGATCAGGGCGCTGCGTTGGGCTTCCAGGATTTCGTCCCAGCACCAAGCCAGTTGCACACGGCATTGCAGAGACTGGGTGGCGTAGGATTGGATGGGAAGGAGGGATTTGTCTTCCCGCATGCGGGGCGTCCGGATTTCCAGGTCGATGAGAAAATCGACCAGTTCTTCCAGAGTGTCCGGTTTGCTGGCTTTTTTCAGATTGTCGCAGAAGTCCTTGAGAAGAGGAACGGCGCGTTTTTCGCGGTTGATTTTTTGGTCCACCGCGTTTAAGGTGAATCGGAGATGAGACGCTTCTTCAAGATTCTCCTTGACTTGCAGCCGCAGGGTTTTGGCTTTTTCGAAATCCAATTCCTTGAGTTGTTCGCCTTCCTTTAATTGGGCGGCGCCGGCGTCCGCGTCCTTTTGAATGGTGACAAAGATTTGTTGCCCTTCACCGGAGAAGAGAAGATTCTTGATTTCAATAAAATCCACCGAATGATTTTTCACTATGAAATCCTCGCTTGCATGACCTGCTCGACTATTTCCAAAAGTTCATTGATCTTAAAAGGTTTCTTTATAAATTTGGTTTTTTCATCCAGAATCACCAACTCCTTGATATCGGACTCGTTGTGGATCGCGCTATAAAATACGATGCGGGACTCGGGATCGATATCCCGGGCCTTGAGTCCCACTTCCAGGCCTGAACGTCCGGGAACACAGACATCCAGAAGATACACGTCGATCGCGGCGGGATCCAATGTGACTCCCAGCGCGTCCGCCAATTCACCGCCGTGTCCGAAAACTTTAATCCGGTGGCCTTTGTTTTCCAGGATGGTTTTGAGGAAATCCGCGATCAATTCCTGGTCTTCGAGCAGGATGAGGTTCAGCGG
>JBHGBC010000024.1:0-51835 GCA_041946805.1 bacterium | reverse complement strand
TCCCCTCTCCCTCTGGGAGAGGGCCAGGGTGAGGGAAAGCCTTTCCTCGGCGCCGATCCCCTCGGCGGGTTCCTAAACGCTGAGGGGGAAGGTAATTATTTTCCTTCGGTTCAGAGTCAGGATATTGAAATACGATTTTCCCCATCCGGTACGCACTTGTCGGATGAACCAAATATTTGACTGCACGTGATCAACTGTGCCAAAATCGCGCACTCCTATCCATAGATTCAATTCTAGGATAATTTGCCTAAATTATTTAAGATGAATTAGTTAAGAAATTTATCCTGGTGTACCTGCTTTGATATATCTATTGCCACGCCGGATTGAATGGATCAAGAAATCTTCTGGATCTACAATATGGACGTTAGAGCACTTATGGATTTGATTCTCGGATCCGGATGAGGATTAAACAAAAACCATGCCGGTCAAATACAAGGATTATTACGAAATTCTGGGTGTGAAGCGCGACGCTTCCGAAGAGGAAATCAAAAAAGCCTACCGGAAGTTGGCGCGCAAGTACCATCCGGATATGAACAAGGATCCGGAGGCGGAAAACCGTTTCAAGGAGATCAACGAAGCCCACGAAGTGCTGAGCGATCCCGAAAAACGCAAGCGCTACGACATGCTGGGCTCGAATTGGCATACGGGCCAAGATTTTACGCCGCCGCCGGGATGGGAAAACGCGCCGTTTCATTTTGGCCGGGGCGATGGCCCGCGGAGTTTTGAGTTCCATTCCTTCAGCGGTGGAAGCGGTTTTAGCGATTTCTTCGAAACCTTGTTCGGTGGCGGCGGTTTCGAGAATCTTTTCGAATCGCACCCTGGCCCACGATCCCGCACCCGTTCCCATTCCTTCCCATTCAATCAATCCCAGACGGCCTCCGCGGGTCAGGACGCGGAGGCGGAACTGGAAATTACCCTCGAAGACGCTTATCACGGCACGCAAAAGAGTTTTGACTTGCATGTTCAGGAAGCGGATGAGCATGGACGGTTGATCTCCAAGCGCAAACAGCTTGATGTGAAAATCCCGGCCGGCACTCGGGAGGGGACGCGCATCCGGTTGCGGGGGCAAGGCGGGAAAGGCGCGTATGGGGGACCGAGTGGGGATTTGTACATCAAGATCCGGCTGGCGAAGCATCCCGTCTTCCGCGTGGAGGATTTCGACATCGAGGCGGAGCTGCCCATCACCCCCTGGGAAGCGGCCTTGGGCGCCAGCGTGCAAGCCCCCACCCTGGATGGCCGGGTGACAATCCAGGTTCCAGCGGGATCCAATTCAGACAAACGCCTGCGGCTAAAAGGCAAGGGCTTGCCGATGAAGGGAGGCAAGCGGGGCGATCAGTATTTACGGCTCCAAATCGTGGTCCCGAATACCCTTACGGCCGAAGAGAAAGCGTTGTATCAAAAATTGGCCCAAGCTTCGCGGTTCGATCCGCGCAAAGGCATGACATGAAATAAGTTAATGGGATTGGTTTTTCAATCACCCGGATCCTTTTCCCGAGGTAGAAGACCGATGACTTCGGATCAGGGCGGTCCACCGGCAGCCCCTGCCCTGGATTCCCGCAATCGCGGGGATGACATCCTTATAAAACGGATCGGCAAAAAGACACTTTCTTGTGATGCAGACATCTTGTCTGCCCAAAATCTGGTGATGCAGACATCTTGTCTGCACCACAATTCATGGAACATCTCTGTATTATTTTCGCTTTTTGCCGCTCCGTCAGAAATTCTCGATTTATCTCACCTCTTCGCCTTCTCGAAATCGTAAATGAAAATCCCCCGGCCGACGCCTGCCATATCTTCCACCCGGGCCATTTGGAAGGCCATGAAACGCCCATCTTCGCTCACCACGGGATTGGAGGACTTGTAAATTCCGGAATCGTTGAAGAAGGTCAGCCTTTCGGTCTCGCCGCTGCCATCCAGGCGCAGCTTGTAGATGTCGATGTACTGGGATCCTTTACGGTTATGCTTGTCGCATTCCACCAGAGTATGAGCGCCATCGGGAAAGATCCCCTCCGGTTCGTCATACTGCCCGGGGGCTTGGGAATAATTGATGATCTCCCCTGTCTCGAAATTGACTCCCATCACTTCGGTTCCTTGGTAGCCATAGGCGCTGAAGATGAGTTCCTTCTCCAGGGGCGGTCTGAAGTTTTGGGTTTCAAGTCCAGTCTTGAAAGGGAGCTTCGTACTGTCTAGCACGAGCTTATTGTTGACCAGCACCGGTTTTCCCTCCCGGTATTCCAGGTCCGCCATCCAGATTTGCGACTGGCCTTCCACGAGGCGGTCCGGGTAATCCTCGTGGTCAATGGTCCAAGCGATACGCAGGTTTTTGCGGGACACGGCGGGGCCTTCGGAGCATTTTTCTCCCAGGGGCACGGGCGGTTGAGTCAGGGAGCGGTCCAGCACCCAGAGCTCGGCCAGCGAATGGCGGCTGGGCAAGGGATTTTGCGCGTCGAAGGTTCTAGCCCCGGACAATAGGATATCTCCGTTGGCCAGGTACAACGCGCGAGTGTAGCCTTCGTGATAATAATGATGGGTGACCGGCCGGATGACGCGGGTTTGAAGATCGATCTCAAAGACGTCCCCAAAGGTCTTTTCGAGGAACAGAATGCGCCGGCCGTCGTGCGGCCAGTCTGCGCGTTCGCCGAACTGAGTGAGACGGGTGATGTATGGTGGCAGGCTTTTGATGAGATCCTCCTCGGACCGCGCCGGCGGCTCCGCGCCTGAAACGGGCAGAAGCAGGATGATCAAGAGAAGGCCAATACCGCAGCTGTATCTGATATTTTCCATCGTGGTACAATCTCCATGATTTCCAATGGAATGGGGAAACACCGTCCTTGAAATGATGAAGTCATAGAGAGAGGAGATTGTCAAGAAAATACAGATTGTTTTGGTGTGCAGAAACTGGATGATTGCGTAATCCATTCCGTAGGTTGAAACCTACGTCTACTTAAATGGATCCCCTTCGGGGATTCGATAGGGGAGGGAGCAGGCAGCGTTTTTCCCGGATGATAATTCAGGCCTTTGTTGCGCGTTTTATTGAGAACCGGAAAAGTATGCCCCCCCGGCGGATTTCACCGGGGGGGCGGTTAGTTTCTTCCACACGTGCAACAAGACCGGCCGGCCGAAGCGGCGGATCTGGTGGCTTACCGCATCGGTGTCAGTTCCACGCGGCGGTTCTTCTGCATGTTCTCCTCGGTGGTGTTGGGCGCGATGGGCCGCGTCTCGCCCCAGCCGCGCGCGCTGAGCCGTCCACGGTCGATGCCCTTGTCGATGAGGTATCCCATCACCGCCATGGCGCGGCGCTCGGAGAGGCGTTGATTGTACGGCTGCGATCCCCGGGAATCGGCGTGTCCCTCGAGGAGTATCCGGACGTCCGGATTGTTCTGCAGCACCTGCACGACTTCATCCAGCACCGGCGCGAAATCGGGTTTCAGTTCGAAACGGTCATAATCGAAGAGGACGTTGGAGATCACCCAGCATCCCCGCTCATCCACCTTCGCGCCCTTGGGGGTGCCGGGACATTCGTCCTGCGCGTCGGAGACGCCGTCGCCGTCGGAATCGCCCTGGAGACCTTCGGACTGCCCGGCGGGAAGGACCGCCTCTTCCGAACCGGTGAAGATCCGGCGGGCAAACGCGCGCATGGCCCCGGTGGTCTGCAGGACATGGGCGGAGTGGAACACTCCGCAATCAGTGGTTTGGCTGAGGCGGCGCAGGAAGTTCATCCCCGCCTCGTCGTTCCCCACCTGGACGGTATGGACACAGACGCGGTCCGGGTGCTCATTGACAAGATCGGAGAGGGCCTGGAGCACCGCCTTCTGGTTCATATCGAGTCCGTCGGAGACGATCAACAGGGCGATGTTGCCAGTCAGTCCTTGCAACTCTTTTTGGGCCTCGGCCAAAGTCAGTTCCAAGCGGGTGTCGCCGGAAATCTTATCCAGTTTGGAGACGCAAGACCTCATGGAACCGCGGCTGAACACACCAAGGCGATTCATCACCACCGACCGGGTGTTGAACGCCAGGAATCCGGCATCGTACTGCCCATCCGGCATGGTGGACGTGAAAAGCCGCAGCATTTCCATCTCCTGCTTCAATTTGCCGCTGGGAACCAGGGAGATGGAGGCATCCGCCAGGAGCAGGAAATGATCCACGATCAGCCATTCGGCCTGCACGGCGTCCTGCGCCGCCCGGGTCTGGACGCGGGCGCAACCGCCCAGGCCGGCCGTCAAGACCAGGGCTGTCACACAAAGATACAAAGGAAAAGATCGGCGTATCATGCTTTTCGTTCTCCAGAATGGGGATGAAATAAACGATCCGGCTTCCGTCCGGTTGTGAAAGGGATATACCGGAATGGATGGAAGAATCTTCCTACTAAATCCAGGAGAAATAAAGGGAAGCGATAGGGATCCGGAATAGGAGGGCCGGGGGAGGGGAAAATGAAGGAGGGAGACTGAGTTGCTGTACTATGCCGCGCTTTGAGCCCACCCTGCATCCATTCCTACCCGGTGTTTTAACTCCACGCAACCCGGCAGATGCGGCTGATGGATAACGCGCTGCGTGTAACCCATCCTGCCTGGTTGGGTGGACACCCGAGAACGGCCCCGTGGGTTGTTTATTTCGACAAAACCCTGGTTTCCACCACATGCTTTTCGACGGCCGCGCGGGTCAGGGGCGCGGGGTGGAGTTCGCCTTTCGCCCAGAGTTCATACGTGCACAGCCGGTAAGGGCTGCCGGGATGCTCGGAATTGCCGATGGGCAGCAACGACCGGGCGGAATCGACCTCATGCAAGGGAACCCATTGCGAATAGGATTGCGCCGCCTGGGAGAATATCGTTCCTCCATCCACGCATGCGAGTCCAGGGAACGCCAGATCATGCTGCTCATCCAGCGGGCCGAGACCATCCAGGCTGTCCATGTAACCGATTTTCCGCTCGCGCAGTTCCTGGCGGGCCTTCGCGGGCCATTCGCCGGGATCCTCACCGTACCGGTTCACCGCGGCATCCCAGGCGGCAGCCAACACCCGGCCGATATACTCACTTTCTTGATCGGAAAGTTTTGCCGGAGGATTTTCACCCAGCCGCGTCTCCACCGACTTCAGGAAACGGCATAAGCCCGATTCGCCCCCGCCGTACTCCATGGCCAACTCGGTGTTTCCGGCGCGGAACATGAGATTGAGCAGATCCACCAACTCAGTCCCTCGGATCGCATGATCGGATTTCGCCCCCGCCTGGAACCACTCTTCCAAGTATTCCAGCGTTTTGACGGCGGGATCGGGCAATGGGGATTTGACTTCATCGCGCAGGTGATACCCGGCTTTCAAAAGGGCTTTTTTCGCCGCGTTGACGGTATCGAAGTGAACCTGGAGGACTTCATCGGGAGTGAAGGTTTCCTTTGACGTCAGGAGTTGCCGCAGACGCCAGGAACGGACCGTATCGCCCAGCGAGCCGGTGCTGATTCCGATCGAAAGCGGATAAAACGAGGCAATCGGACGATGGTTCGCGCTGAACAAGACTCCGGCCCGGGGATCGATGACATGTGGCATGAGATCGGAAGGAATTATACCCGGCCAATCGTACTGGGATTCCATCCCCGGATGGGCGGCGTTGCCCGCGTCGAGCGCCAGACGGGAACGGACAGGAATCGCGCCCAGGGTCCAGAAACCGATTTGACCGCCCGAATCGCCGAAAACGAGATTCGCGCTCGGGAAACGCCATCCGCTCAGGGCCTGGGTGAACTGCTCGGAATCCTGCGCGCGCATCATGGCCAGGGAACCCTGGACGGTCTCGCGATCGGTTTCGCACATGGGGATCCGTTTGAGCGCGGCTTCCTCGCCGGGTAGCAGCCCGGCGGCGAGGGGCGTCACAATCGGCCCCCAATGCGATTCTTTCAATTCCAGGGGGACAGGATCTTTTCCTTTGACCCGAATCGTTTCCGTCCGGACCTTTATCTCCCGCCATTCGCCGTCGAAACGGTATTGATTCGGGTGGCCGGGATCGGTCTGAAGCAGGAACAGGTCGGCCTGGTCCGCGCCGAGCGCCGTCACGCCCCAGGCCACCTGTTCGTTCCAGCCGATCAGGATCACGGGGCTGCCCGGCACGCCAATGCCCCGGGCGTTGAAGGTTTTCCCGGCGATATGGAATTCATAAAACAGAGAAGGATTGCGCACCGGGGTTTGGGGATCGCTGCAAAGCACGGCGGATTTCGTCGTGGTCTTGCCCTTCCCCACGACCCAGGCATGGCTGAATTTCGGCCCGTCCAGGCTGCCCGGGCTTGCGGCCGGGATGCCATGTTGCTGGGCAAAATCTTGCACTTGTTGAATCCATGCCTCACTGACATCCCCGGGTTGGACCACGGCGGCGGCGTCATCCGGCCGGATCCGCATTTCCCGGGCGGGACGCCGGCTGGCGGCATCGCGGGGCGATTCCTCCCCCCGGGCGGCGGGACGGTCCGGTTCTCGGGCCGGGCGGGCGGTTTCCCGGGCGGGAGGTTGCGTGTCTCCTTTCAACTCATGATAGCGGACCGCCTCGTTGAGGCCGTCTCCCGCGAAGAAATGGCCCAGACGCCACCAGGAGGCGATGCAATCGGCGGGAGTCCACGGCTCGGGTTCGAGTCCGAGTTCGCCGAAGAGATACAAGAGTTGCGCGCGGTGGGTCTGGATGAATTCGTTGACACCCTCGCTGTACGCCGTCAACAACGCGCGGATTTCTGCGTCGAGGTTGGGAAAGAGCCGTTGCGCGGCCCGGTAAAAGCCTTGGATACGGTACATCTTGTCCAGGTCGACAGTGGTCTGGCCCCGGCGTCCAGAGAGCGGGCGGTCTCCCAGAATTTCAGACACGCGGCCTTGTACGATGCGCAGACCATAATACATTTGGAACGCGCGGTCTTCGGCGCACGCGTATCCCAGGCCAAAAAACGCGCCTTCGTCCGTTTCGGCAAAGACATGCGGCACGCCCCAGGGATCGCGCAGGATCTCGATTTTGCCGTATTCGGCCTTGGGCTCCGCGAAACCGGATTCGGGGAAATACCACAACAGAGCCGCTAGGAAGATGGCCAAACGCACGCTGATTTTCATACGGATGATCCTTTCACGGGGAATCAGGCCCCATCGAATGACGATACCACGTGGATTAGTCGGTCACTTGGGAAACCAGGTTCCTGGAACAGTGGGAGAAGTAGGAGAAGTGGGAAGGTATTCGGTGAAATCCATATTATGGTGATGCGATTCAGAACAGCAACCATCATCCTTCGCCGGGGCGCGCGGCTGTGTGCCCCGACGGTATTGGCCCCAGATCCTCGCTTGCGTGGGGATGACGCATGGAACCGGGGTGATCTCCAGCAAAAGATCGGCCGCTAGAACAAGGACCAGTCGGAGACGCGCGTGTAAGCGGGATCCGGGACGGCGTATTCCGATTCGATGTTTCCCGCGATCTTGAAATAATCCAAATCGAAGGAAAGGGGCGGAGTGTCTCCTACGTTGGCGTGAATCGCCACACTATAGGTATCCCGGTCCGCCGATTGGCCCAGTATGCCGTCAAAGGTATGCGAAGGTTCGGTGTCGTTCCATTGGAGCAGGTGTGTCCGGCCTTTGCCGTCGAAATTGTAATAAACATCGAGCGGTTGATTCGCTCCCTGGAAAACGATCTCCAATACCACGGTTGCCGGGAATTCATCGATATAATCCGACCAGGGAGAGGGAACCGGTTGGTTGTTCAGGTTCACCTGGCTGTCCCAGATATAGCCGTTGGCTTTGTCGGGGTGTTGAATTTCCGCGTAAAGGGAGAACTCGGGAAAAATTTCGCCGTTATTGGATGAGGAACCGAGATAAATCACCAGATCCTGGGCTAATCCCTGGACGCGCACGGCGATGTTGTCCCAATCCGACTGCGTTCCGCGTTGCACATTGCGTACCGCGTAGGTAATGGTGAAGGCGTCCGCCTTGAAATCAGGGCTCATGAGCGAGTCGTTGTCGAAATCGTTCCAGCCGCCCCAGGCGCCTCCCGCCGAATGAAAAGTCCAGGTTTCCGCGTCCGTCTCGTTGGGGACAATCGAGCCATTCGTTTCCAGGATCCAAAAACCCTCCGCGGGATTCGTGTCGTTGCAGTCTTCCAGCAGCATCGTCTGCGCGGGAACTCCAGAAACGAGAAAACCGGAACCCAGGATAAAAATCAAAGCCGATCCGAGTTGTTTCATGATAAAACCCTCCAGGATGAGATCTCCACGTTATTGGACGCTCTTTAAAGACAAAAAAGTTCCAACCCGGGAAAAGTTATTTTAAAATTCCCAAATCCGCCCTTCCGGGGATGGCCATTTCCTCCTGGCCGATTCCCATCTTGTGGAAAAGTAACAAAGAACTGAAAAGGCGTACAGGGCGATCGGGTCAAACCGGGAGAGAACGCGCGGCCAAGCTCCATGAATCAGCCGGCACGAATTGTCGTTTTTTGGAGTATCCTATACACTTGCCATCTATATTTTTTCGTCTACCCGGAGTATAAAAATCCATTCAGGCCATCCGGATTCGGCGGGTTTCCAGAAGAGCATGGAAGGGTATCTGATTTTTTTACTGTTCGCGTTGCTGGCCATCGGCTTGATGGTGCTGGGGTATTTCCAGGCGGAAAAGCGCAAGAAAGAATTGGCGGCGTGGGCTGAGCAAAACGGATTCACCTTCGATCCCGGGAAAGACCGGTCCCTGGACGAGCGGTACGCGGATTTTTCATGCCTGCGTTCGGGTTCGGACCGGTACGCCTACAATATTTTGCGCGGCCGGCGGAATCCCTTCCCGGCCCTGGGATTCGATTACCACTACGAAACCTATTCCACCGACTCCAAGGGACACCGGGAGACGCACCACCATTACTTCTCGGCGATGGTGATCGAGACCGGCTGGCCGCTCAAACCGCTGTTCATCCGGCCCGAGGGGTACTTCGACAAGTTGACGGAGTTCTTGGGTTTCGACGACATCGACTTCGAATCGAGCGAGTTCAGCCGGAATTTCTATGTCAAATCGCCGGACAAGAAATGGGCCTACGATGTGCTGCATCAAAAGACCATGGAATTTCTGTTGAACGCGCCGCGCTTTACCTTGGAATTCAACGGAAACGCCGTGATCGCGTATCGGAGTTCGACCTTTGACCCGGCCGGCTTCTCGGCCGCGCTGGAAGTGATCGAAGGTATGTTGAACCGGTTTCCCGAATATCTGCTGCGTGAAATGAAAGGAGTGGAGCCATGATTCCCGCGTTAATCCTGACCGGTGTTATTTTGATCGTACTCGCTTGGGTGGTGATGTTGTACAACGGCCTGGCCCGCGTGAAAAACACGTGTGACGAGTCGTGGTCGGATATCGACACGGAACTGCAGCGGCGCTACAACCTGATCCCCAACCTGGTGGAGACGGTCAAGGGATACGCGAAACACGAGCGCGAGGTGTTCGAGCGGGTGATCCAGGCGCGCAACGCGGCGCAGGCCAATCACGGCTCGCCCGAAGCGCAGGCGCGGGATGAGAACGTGCTGATCGGCGGCTTGCGGCAACTCTTCGCGCTGGCGGAGAACTATCCGGACCTCAAGGCTAACCAGAATTTTCTGCAACTGCAGGGCGAACTGTCCAACACGGAAGACCGTATCCAGCGTTCCCGGCGGTTTTATAACGGCAACGTCCGCGATCTGAACACCCGCATCGACGTGTTTCCCTCCAATGTCATTGCCGGATTGTTCAATTTTCAGAAGAAGGAATTTTTCGAAATCGAGGACGCCGTGGCGCGGGAGACGCCCAAGGTGAGTTTTTAGGCCGAAGGCGCGGAACGGGCCGGGGGTATTTTATGGGCATTCCAGGATACAATGACGGGTAGGATACAGGATGGAGAACGGTAATGAAATCGATTCGGGCATTTTACGGAGACGCCATCGTTCACCTCTGCCGGCAATACGGCGTGCAATCCCTGGAGATATTTGGATCGGCCGCCGCGGAGATCTATGATCCTGGTTGCCGGGACGTGGATTTTCTGGTGCAATTCTCGCCGTGTTCGCCGGTGGAGCACTATGAGCGGTATTTCAATCTGCTGGAAAGCCTCGAAGAACTGCCGAAAAAAACCGTGGACCTGGTCGAAACGGCTGCGGTCCGAAATCCCTACCTGGCTCGCCAAATCCATAAGCAAACGATATTGCTCTATGCCGCATGACTTGCTAATAGTTCTGATTTGAAAATTGAACCATCCTTTTAAGTAGGGGCACATGACCATGTGCCCCTATCATATAAAAAACTTCAGTTCCCCTTGAAATAATCCTTTTCAGTGCGCGTGGTCGAGGATCTTGGCCAGTTGCGCGATATACCGGGGCACGGCTTCGCGGGGTTCTTCTGCACCCTCGTATTCCAAGGCCACGTAGCCCCGGTAGCCGGCCTCGCCCAGGATGCCGATGATGCGTTCGAAATCGGCGGGCTGCCGCTGTCCGCCCTTGGGGGTGACTTCGATCTTGATCTGGGCGTTGACGGCGTAGGGCGCGATCTTGGCCAGACTGGCGTAGGGATCATCGGTATTGAAATTGCCGGAATCGAAATTCACCCCGAACCAATCCGACTGGACGCCCTGGATGATTTCCAGCATGTCGTCCGGCTCGCCCACGATGCCGCCATGGTTCTCCAAAGCCAAGTAAACGCCCTTGGAGCCCGCGTACTCGCAGGCCAGCTGGGTGGTCTCGATGGCATACTGGATCGCCGTCTTTTTGTCGGCGCCCTCGGGAATCCCTCCGGCGAAGATGCGGATGCTGGGCGCGCCCATGATCTCCGCGTGATCCACCCATTGCCGCAATTGCTGCAGCTCCCGGTCCCGGTCCGGTCCCGGCGGATAAGTAAAACGGTTGCCGATGGCGGTGCCGGAAATATCCAGTCCCAGCAGAAAGGCCTTGCGCTTGAATTGAATCAAAAACTCGCGCGTGAGGGGATTGGGGAAATAATACGCGGTTGGCTCGGCCGCGCCCAGGCCCATCTTGGCGCATTCCTCCAGGAAGCCGACGATGGTCATGGAGGGCGGCTTCTCTTCCGCCAGGTATTTGCGGTACGAGTAGGCGGCGAGGCTGAGTTTCATCTTGGGACCGAAGGGGCGCTCGATGGGGGCGATGGCCTGGGCGGCGCGGGGCGGGGAACCGGCCAGCACGGCCGCGGCGGCCAAGGCGGATTGCCGCAAAAAGGTCCGACGGGACGATGCCATGATCTTGTTTTCCTCCTAGCACAAAGGGCTGGATTAATCATCGAATCGAATCGGCGGGATGTCCAGTGCGAGGGAACATAAATCAGGTTCATCCGGTAAGTGAGTACTTTTTATCAACCATGCCGGGCCGCTTTTCCCTCGAGCTGGTCGGGGAAATCAATCCCCTAATCCCCTCTCCCTCTGGGAGAGGGTTAGGGTGAGGGAATTTTGGTAGTGTCGGACCTGGGTGTCCACCCGGAGTAGCGAGTGAATGAAAGGCCTTTTGCACTAGCAGGTACGCACTTGCCGGATGAAACTGGAATAAGAACATCAGCCCTGCGTTTCAATCAGCCCTATCTTGCCGGCTAGCATGTCGGTATTGTGGTTTGCTTGTTTATTGCGGTTATAATTTGCATGTAACCGGTGTCGGTTTTTGATTTTCATGCAACCGGAGAGAAAGAATGAAAAACGAATATACGGCCGTGATTAAACAAGAAGGGGATTGGTGGATCGGCTGGATCGAGGAGATTCCGGGCATCAACGGCCAAGAGCGGAGCCGGGAAGAACTCTTGAGCAGTCTCCAGGAAATCCTGAGCGAAGGGCTTGAATTCAATCGGCAAGAATCGCGAAAAGCCGCCGGTGACAATTACCAAGTAGAAAAAATTGCCGGATGAAACGAAAAGCGCTCTTGAAATATTTGAGATCGGAGGGGTGTGAATTACTCCGTGAGGGTAGCCAACATTCTTGGTGGTTCAATCCAAATTGGAACAAACGATCCTCGATCCCTCGGCATAATGCAATTGCTGATCTATTAGTTCTAATAATATGCAAAGATTTAGGGGTTCCTCCCAGGAAAAAATAGCCGATGGATTCTCCCGGATTCGCGTGGAAACCCGAATCGCCATCGACAATCCCCCCGCCCTTGTGGTTTGATTGAACCAAACGCGTTATCCACTTCCTTTGAGGTGAAAGCCAGATGACCGGGAAATCATTGACCCGCCGGGAGTTCATCGAATCCTCTGCCGTGGCCGCCGCGGTCCCCTGGGCCACGATCATCCCCCGCTCGGTCCAGGGGGCCAACGACAAGATCGAACTGGGCGTGATCGGATGCGGCAGCCGGGGACGCAACGCGCTGATGACCGATGTCCACCGGTTCGATATCGACGAAAACGTGACCATCACCGCCGTGTGCGACGTCTGGAACGAGCAGCGCGCGGAAGCGGTGAAAATGACTCAGGATTGGTACGGGCAGGCCGCGCGGGAGTTTGTGGATTACCGCGACGTGCTGGCGTTGCCCAACATCGGCGCGGTGCTCATCGCCGCGCCCGACCACTTGCATTGCACCATCTTGAAAGCCGCCGCCGAAGCGGGGAAAGACGCCTACTGCGAAAAACCCCTGGCGCGGAACCTGGACGAACTCATCGCCGCCGTGGACGCGGTCAAGAAACACCACCGCGTCGTCCAGGTGGGCACGCAACTGCGCAGCATGGCCTCGTTCACCGGATGCCGCCAGGCCGTCCAGGGCGGGGCCTTGGGTTCCATCATCAAGGCCGAACAGGTTCGGAACTCCTACAAACCCTATTGGCATGAATATGTCCGCCCAATCAAGGAATCAGACACGAACTGGGACCTGTTTTTGGGCCCGGCCGCCAAGCAGCCCTTCGATCCCGATAAGCATTCCGCTTGGTACGGATACCGGGATTTTTCCGACGGCCCCATCGGGGGATTCATGAGCCACTTCATCGACCTGGTGCATTACATCACCGGGGCGCAATTTCCCCGCAGCGCCGTCACCCTGGGAGGGATTTACGCCTGGAAAGACCAACGCACCTGCCCGGATTCGGTCCACACGCTGCTTGAGTATCCGGAAGGCTTCCTGGTCAGCTACAGCACCATGTTCGGCAATGGCAGCGGCAACATCATGCGGTTTTATGGAACCAAGGGTTTCATCGACGCCACCGAATGGGGTAGCCCGTATATCACGGGAGAGGGGTGCGAGGCCCCGGACCGCGTCCCTGAACAGAAGCCGGTGGAAGAGGTTCCCGTGCCGCACCATATGCAGAATTTTCTCCAATGCCTGCGGACCCGGCAACAGCCCAACGCGAACATCGACGCGGGTTATCAGCACGCGGTGGCGGTGATTCTCGCCGGCCAGGCCCTGGTGGAGAACCGCCGGATGCGGTACGACGCCGAAAACCGGAAGATCGTGCCGGCGTGAGGGAGGATGTTGGGGGGATGTCTCGTTGTCCGGATTCCTCACGTAACATTGATCCAACGGCCCCCTGATCCGGGGGGGTGATCATGAAAAAAGGGGCGGCTCCGGGCCGCCCCTTCCATTTACGTTTTCCCGGGATTTTTATCCTTCCCGGCAGGCCAGGCTTCGGCGTTATTCCAGGATCTGCCAATCCGTCACGCCGGTGGCTTCTCCCGACCGCAGGATGATATTGTCGATGGCCCAGAACCAGTTGTTGGTTCCATACAGGTAGCCAAAGGTGATCACCATGCTTTTGGCTCCGCCGGGATTGTTGATGGTGACGGTGACCGTTTCGTTGGTGTTCGTATCGGGGTGGAAATTGGGATCGCCTTCGGTGGAGTTCCAATACAGCACCTCCACGGGTTCCCCGCCATCGAACGAGACGGTGATATTCACATCTTGCTGCCCTTCCGGCCGCCAGCTGGAGTCGAAGGTGAGGTTGAGGGAATTGGCCGGGACGCCGGCGATCGAAATGGCCGGGGTGGACAGATACCCGACCCAGGGACCGTCCGCGTGTGTCAGGTCGTCCCACTCGTCCGAGTCGGCAATGGCCGCCGCCCCTTTCCCCTTGGTGAATTCCGAACGCCGCTGATCCTCGGCCACCAGCGCCCAGGCCAGCACATTGGCGAAGGACCATCCCCGCCAATCCAGCACGCCGCCTTCAGGCATGAACGAATCGTCGATCGTCCAGCCTTCCGGAGGCGTCTTCGTCCAGACCTTGTTGGCGTCGAGGGCTTGCACATCCGAGGGTAGGTTTTCATCCAGGAACGGTCCCAGGTCCAGCCCTTCGAAATCCTCTTCGAACACCAGGGTGTTGCCGCTGGTGATCTTGATGTTGTCGATCGCCCAGAACCAGTTATTGTTCCCGTTCATGTATCCGAACTTCAATACCATGCTTTGGGCTCCGGCGGGATTGTTGATCGCGAGGGTCACGAATTCGTTGGTGGATGTGTCGGGATGAAAGAACTCGTCGCCCTCGATCGAGTTCCAATACAGAACCTCCACCGGCTCCCCGCCGTCGAACGACGCCATGATGTTCACTTCCTGGCCCCCCTCGGGACGCCAGCTGGAGTCGAAGGTCATGGTCAGCGAATTGGCCGGCAGGTTGGCGATGGAGATCGCCGGCGTGCTCAAGTAGGCTTCCCAGGAACCGGCGTCGTGCGTTTTGTCGTCCCACTCATCCGAGTCGGCGATGGCCACCACGCCCTTGGCGTTGGTGAATTCCGAACGCCGCTGGTCCCCGGCCACGTACGCCCAGGCCTGCGCGTTGGCGAAAGACCATCCGCGCCAATCCCGCACTCCGTCCGCGGGCATGAAGGAATCATCGAGCACCCAGCCTTCCGGCGGGGTTTTGGTCCACACCTTGGTGTTGTCGAGCGAGGGTATGGCCGCCAGGTTTTCATTCTGGAACGGTCCCAGGGTGAGGCCTTCGAAATCCTCCGTAAACAAAATCTGGCCGTACGACGCGGTTCCAATCATCAAAAATCCCAAAACCAGCAATCCTATAGTACCAAAACGAATTTGTGGCATGATGTATTCCTTTCCCATTCCATCGTGGATTTTCTCGCGTGGCGCGAGAGCGGTTTCTCTCTCCGGAAGGCCCGCCGCCGGCATGGCCGGAGCATCCGCCTGGCGCCTTCCTTGACTCCCGCGAACCGTCTGAGGCTCGCCGTGTTTATCCCTCCTTTCAGGAAATTCCACTCCGGATGCACCGGAATCCATCTCCCCATCCTTCCCTCTTCCGGCCCCGGAAGCCTTGGTTTCCGGCAACGGTCCGCTTCCCGGCAACGTACGTGGACCGGCCGGATTCCAGGCCGCCCCCTGCACGGCCATCCAATCCTCAAAAATTATAGAGAATCACTTTATCATAAGACTTGGGAATTTCACAGGGACTCCTCCCGCCCTCCTTTCTTTCTCCGGATTGAAGCGGTGGAGAACATGATCGACGGCGAAGCGATGGCTCCAGACCCAGGCTTCCCCAAAACCTCCGGGCGGAACGGAATCCGGCGGCGCGGGAATGAATTCATCCCGGGTGGCTCAAGATAAACGGGATTTCCGCCGATGACATAATTAGTTAGTTTCTGGAGTGATAGGATGGAGTTGGAAGCGTATTGGGGTTTATCCCATGTGGAATGAAATGTCCAATCGGGGTGGTCACTTTTTCTTCTGGTTCACGATATCGGCGTTTTTCTATGGTGGTATCCTGATTGCGTTGGAATCGGGAACCCATTATTCTATTTCCGATGAAATGCTGATTTTGTTGCTCCCGTCGATTTTTTATGCCGCTTTTTATTACTCCCGCTGGATTTTTGTGAGTATTACCCTGGTCATTGCCGGTATCTCCGTCTGGGTAATCTGGCATGTGAGCCATGATGAGATTTATTATTCCCTTTTCACCTTGGGATTCTTGATTGTCTCCATCCTGGCCGGCGCCGAAATGGTGTATCGCGCCACCGGCCATCTGCGGCGGGTGCGGGACGACTTGCTTGAAAGCGAGGAGCGGTGGCGGTCCTTGGCCCTGAACGCCCCCCACCTTTTCGTCCTTGTCAACCGCGAAGGAATCATTGTCTTTCAAAACCGTCCACTCTGGGGAGATGAATCGCCGGTCCGTACCGGCAGCCGCCTGATGGAGATCCTATCCCCGCGGATGCGGGAGCCGATGGCGGAGGGTTTGCGCCGGGTTTTCGAGTCCGGCGAGGCGGGGACCACGGAACTGGCCTGTGACGTTCCCGGAGCCGGCCGGGATTGGTTTCGCGTCTGGATCGGCCCCATGCGCCGGGACCGGCAACCCATGGCCATGATCGTCAGCATCGAAATCACGGGCCAAAAGCTCGCCGCCGGCGAGAAAGAACACTTGGAAAAACAATTGCATTTCTACCAGAAGATGGAAGCCGTGGGCCAATTGGCGGGCGGAGTGGCGCACGATTTCAATAACCTGTTGACTGTGATCGAGGGCTACAGCGACATGGCGCTTTCCCGCCTGCCCTCCACCGATCCGCTCTACAACGATGTGGTGGAAATCCGCAAAGCGGCCGACCGCGCCGTCGCCATCACCAGTCAACTGCTGGCTTTCAGCCGCAAACAAATCTATCAACCCCGCGTCCTGGACCTTAATACCATCGTTACGGACATGGAACGGATGTTACGCCGCCTGATCGGCGAGAACATCGAATTGGTCACCGTCTGCGGTGAGGATTTGCTGAAAATCAAGGCCGATCCCGGCCAGATCGAACAGGTGATCGTCAACCTGGCGGTCAACGCCCGCGACGCCATGCCCCTGGGCGGCCGGTTGGTGATCGAAACGGCCAACGCCTGCCTGGACAGCCATTACGCCGCCCATCATGTCGACGTCCAATCCGGCGAATTTGTCAAACTGACCGTCTCCGACACCGGCCATGGCATGGACGCCCAAATCCAGAGCCGGATGTTCGAACCGTTTTTCACCACCAAGGCCTGCGGCAAGGGCACGGGTTTGGGCCTCTCCACCGTTTACGGGATCGTCAAGCAAAACCAGGGGCATATCGAGGTCGTCAGCGAACCGGGGAAAGGCGCTTCCTTCCGGATTTACTTTCCCCAGGCCGGCGCTACGGCCTCTCCCCCGCCGCCCAAACCCGAACCGGTCCTCTCCACCCAGGGTTCGGAGACCATCCTGCTGGTGGAGGATGAGGACACCGTGCTCAACTTGGTGCGCCGGTCTCTGGAGGAATGCGAATTCAAGGTTCTCTCCGCCGGTTGCGGGAAAGAGGCGTTGGACATCGCGAAAAACCACCCCGGCGACATTGACCTGTTGGTGACCGACCTGGTCATGCCCGGCCTGAATGGCCATGAACTGGCCGCCCATATCCGGCGGATCCGGCCTGGCGTCAAAATCCTCTACATGTCCGGGTATACCGAAGACGCCATGGTCCGGCAGGGCCTGATGGATCCGGATATCGCCTTCATCCAAAAACCTTTTACTCCCTTGACCCTCATCCAAAAAATCCAGCATGTCCTGGATCCGGATTAACGCCCGGCGTCCAGGTCATTCCGCCCGATTCATGGCGGGGGATTCTTCGGGCATGAAAAATTCCAGAACAGTCCTCCCGTAGGAACGGGTGCGGACGTGTTCCAGGAATTTCCATTCCAAGTCTACAGTTTCCCGGCTGTCCCGCTGTACGAAGATCACCGTCTCCGCGTGGAGCCACTGGGGATGCCGGTCCAGCAGCGCCAGAGTCTTGCCGGCCAGTCCCAGTCCATAGGGCGGGGTGATGCCAATCACATCGAACGGCGGCTCTTGCTTCGCCAACCGCGGAACCCACTCCAGCACATCGCCCCGGATCACGCGGTACGCTTCGCCCGGACAAATCTTCTGGTGATTCATCCGCGCCGCGTTCAGGGCTTGCGCGTCCGCGTCGATGCTCAGCACGCTGGAAGCTCCCCGGCTGAACGCCTCCAGAGCGATCACGCCGGTCCCCGAAAACAGATCCAGCACCCGCGCGCCCTCCAGGTACGGCTGCAGAATGTCGAACAGCGACTTCCGCACGCGCGACAGGATCGGCCGCGTGACGGTCCCCTCGGGCGCGGTCACCGCCCGGTTTTTATACTTGCCCGCGATGATTCTCATGAATGGTTTCGTTTCCCGGTTAGGAATGTGGATAAATGAGGGAAGGGAACCGTCGCGTGGACTGTTGCCTCTTCCCCACGGTTTTCATTATACCCGCTCCTCGATGCGCTGAATATCGAGGGAGAATTGCAGGGAGAATGAGAGAAAACTCAACTGGAAAACTCAAGTGGCATGGCCTTCCCGGCCTTGGGATTTTTCGGGAGGGTTTGGAGGAGACGTGGGCTGAATCTCGGGAGGCGCGGAAGGGGCAAAAATGGAATAGGAAGAAAATAGACAGCCAATAGGCCCGCATCACCAAATTCCCTCACCCCAGCCCTCTCCCGGGGGAAGAGGGAAAGATCTCTTTTCACCCAGAGAGAAGGGAAGGGAGTGAGGGAATTTTTTATCGGGGCGGACCTTGGAGTCCGCCCGGTTTTTCGAGTGGATGGAATGTCTTCTTCACCATCAGGTACGCACTTGTCGGATGAACCACAAAACCTAATTCGCGAACGTCATGTTTTCGGTCTGAATACAAAATTTCTTGCCGGATTGAATCAGCCCTGGCTTGAGCATTTCGATCCGCCCGGTGGAGTAATCCACCTTGAAGTCCTTGCCCTCGATCAGTTCCTTGCCTTCCAGGGTGATGTACACCTTGGAGCCCGGCTTCAGGTTATGATCGAAATACACATCATAATTGGGCGCGCCCTGGACGAAGAGATATTGTTTTTCGTTGTCGATCGGGATGTCCCTGAGCAGATGGATCCTCGAGGTTTGGGTGTCGTAGCGGTAATCCGCATCCTTCTTCAACCATTTCAGGTTCCCGGTTTCTTTCAATTGGGCGATGGCGACGTTCATGGTCTTGGCGTTCATGAGATGCGTCAGGTTGAATACCTTGGGATCATCGGTTGGCACCGCGTTGGTCCCCACGCTGTTCCTCGCGGGACGGGGAGGCTGCTCTCCGGATTCGTTCTGGAATTCCCGGTTGGGTGACCAATTGCCGAACGCCCAACCCGAGGCTTGGATTATGAATTTGGATTCGGGCGTAATGCGCTGGGGCGGCAGAATCTCGATCCGCCCGGTGGAGTAATCTACCTTGAAGTCCTTCTCCGGTACCAGTTCCTTGCCGTCCACGATGATCTTGACCGGATCCCCCGGTTTCAGTCCCTGCGCGAAAAACACGTTGGGATTCGGTTGGCCATGCACAAACAAGTATTCAGTCTCCTTGTCCATGGGAATGTCTTTCAGGAGATGAATCATCGAGGTTTGGGTGTCGTACCGGTAGTCCTCATCCTTTACCAACCATTTCAAATCGCCCGGATGATCCCGTTTCGCGACCGCCACCCGCATGGTGCTCTCCTCCATGAGATGGGACAACGAAAAGACTTTGGGATCCGCGGTCGGCGCCGCGTTGGTTCCCACCGTGCGCACGTCCGGCGCCGCGTCCGTCTCCGGCAATCCCAGCAGGCGCCGCGCGGCCGCATCCAGTTTGTGGTTGCCGATCGCCCCGCCGGTCGAGAAATTGGGTGATTTCGGATCGCGTTTGAAACCGTACATAATGAAGTAGGGAGCGTCCTTCACGCAATCCTCTTTTTTCAAGAACGCGGCCGTGCCCTTCGCTTCGTCCACCGTGTAATCCACGCCCGGTTTTCCCAGCCGGGCGCCGATCAGCACCTTCACGCTGCCCGGCTCCAGGGGCTTGCCGAAATTCCACGCCCAGGGAACGCGCTGTTTCCCCGATACGATCACCACGCCGTCCACGGATGCCGTTTTCACCTTCACCCGGTGCTGTTCCGGCTCGGCGAGGTATTCCTCCGGCTTCAAGGTCCGCTTATCGGTTGGCCCCTTGGGACCGCCGCGCGCGATGTCCACCCGCGTGATGGATTCGAACGCCGGGGCGATGTGAAAGATGGTATAATCCCCTTCCTGGCCGGTCTTCTCCACATTGATGTGATCTAACTCCTCTTTCGGTTCGGTGGCGGCCGGTTCTGTGGTCTCTTGATTGACCGCCGTTCCCGCTCCACCGCCCATTTGCGCCTGGGAAGGCGCGCTCAGGACGAGCAACGCGCTGATCAGTAACGCCACCACTCCACCGATTACCGTGTTCTTGACCGTGTGCATCGTGTTCTCCTTCGGTTGTTCCAGAATGGTTTGAATCCGTCGGGTCAACGCCGAACCATAATTTCCGACCGGAATCGCGAACACCCGGACGGGCCGGCCGCGCGCGTTCCACACGGCCCGCAGCAAGAATTCCGCGTAAGAGGCCCGTTGCCGCGTCACCTCCACCACGAAGCGGTCGCAGAGGATTTCCCGTTCCCGTTCGATCTGTCTTCGCGCCCAATGCGCCAGGGGATGGAAGAAATACAGCATCCCCGCCACGTTCTCCCCCAGCTGCCACCAGGGATCCCCCCGCCGGATATGGGCCAGCTCGTGCAGCAGGGTGAAACGCAAGGCCTTCTCCAGGCGAAGATCCAGCATCGGGGAGGGAATCACCACGCAAGGCTGCAAGCGGCCGGTCACCAGGGGGACGCACGCGTCTTTTGCGTATCGCAAACGGGGAGGGCGCTTCAATCCGGCCCGGGCCGCGCAATCAGAGAGCCAACGCAGGACGCGGGGATCGTTCACCTCCCGGCAGGAAGCCAGAAATTTCCGGTGCGCGCGCCATCCCCGGATATTTCGCCCCGCGAGCACCAACACGCCCGCCAGCCAGATTCCCCCAACCGCATGCCGCCCGTAGGCGGCCAGTGATGCATAATCCACCCCCGAAAAGGCGCTGTCCTGGCTTTCGGTTTCAATAACCATCCCGGTTTGCATTTTGAGTGACCAACGGAGAGCCGGTTCCTGCCGGTTGGCAACATGCGTATGGGTCTTAAGCCACCCCGTCGTGGAATGGAACCATTCGTTCCGGGTCTGTTCCACGCGCGGATGAACCGGAGCGATCGAAACCAGCGGCATGTATAACGGCAAGAACAACACCAGCGCGCTGATCCAGATCGACGCCCGGCCCCGTACCCGCCCCGCGGAAGAGAGGCACCATGCGATCCCGCCCGCCGCCAGCAGCACGCCCGACGAGCGGATGAGATATCCGATCCAGGTCTCCCATCCCTCAATCATGTTTTTGATCCTTCCCGCGCAACGCCTGGATGGTCCGCCGCAGGCTTTCATATTCCTCGGGGCTGAGTGTCTCTTCTTCGAACAGGGTCTGCACCAGCCGGACCTTGGAACCGTCGAACAGATTGTCGAGCAGGGTGCGGAGTGTGCTCTGCCGCACCGCGCCCTCCTCCACCCGCGGCACGTACACATGCGAACGGCCGTCCACTTCGTGCTCCAAAAAGCCCTTTTTCTCCAGGTTGCGCAATGTGGTCAAGATGGTGGTGTAGGCCAGGTCCCGCTTGCCGCGCAGGGCGCCGCGCACCTCGTGCACGGTGGCTCGTCCCCGTTTCCAGACCTCTTTCATCACCAGGGTTTCCAACTCCGCCAGGACCAATTTGGGATACGTACGTTTCATGTATTTTCCCTCAAAACCGAGTGGCTGATTGTCTCAACTATGACAATAGTATTAAACAGATAGTAGTGTCAAGTGATTTTTTTATTTTTCATCTGGGAAATGCGTACTTTTAACCAAGCATGGCCGTCCGTTTTTCAATCGGGCTGGCCGGAGAGATCAATCCCCCCATCCCCTCTCCCTCTGGGAGAGGGCCAGGGTGAGGGAATCCCTGAAAAGGCGTAATGCATCCTTTATCCTTAACCACACACTTTCGGAGTCCCCTTCCGGGGACGGCTTTACAGCAGCCCAGGGTTTTAACCCTGGGCCTATAGCGCCGGAGGTACACACTTGTCGGATGAACCATCCGTTTCGAAAAAAAACGCAATCTTTCCTTGACATTTCATGGATTCTTCGATACGTTTTAGATAGCGCAGAAAGGAGGTGGTCCACTTATGTGTGAATGTATCCCGATACGGATGTATAGCGCAGGTGGCTGCGGAGGTGAGGAGGGCTAATCAGCTCCCATCCTCAATAACGTTGGATGATTAGCGAACTCGAATTTCCCCTGAGCCTCTCCGGAGACGTACTCAGTGCTCCGCGGAGCAGCGAGGCGGAAACGGGTTCGCGGAAGTTCGAATCCATGGCGTGAATTGGATTCGCCGGGCGGGAGACGCTCTCCTGCTCTCCAATCCAAACAGCTAACCGAGTCAAGGGCGGTCAGGATCAAACCCGGCCGCCCTTGTTGCATGAAGAAGGATTCCGAATCAATACAACATAAATTCCTCGATGCCGGTGCGGTCGTTCGCCAGGGTAATGGCGAACAGGATCAGGTAGGGATCGTTCTGGGGGAAATCGTTGGGCAACAGGATGGAATTCAACGTCTTTTTTTCATCCAAACGGTATTGTTTCCGGATCAGGATGAGGCCGCCTTCCGGCATTCCCCAGCTGGTGGATTCCAAGCCGGGCCACAAGCGGGCGCCCAAGGTGCTCTTGACCGTCGGTCCGGTGAAAATGCCGAGCTGGCGGACGCGGGGACCCCAGGGATTGTTCTCCTGGCCCACGGCGTTGGTGGGCGCGGCGTCTTCAAATTGGAGATAAATCTCGGTCAGGGTGCCCGAACTGATATACGGGGTGAGATCGAACGGCCGCAGTTCGCGGTTGGGGAAGTATCCGTCCAGGTTTCCGGCGCGGGCGGTGTAGATCTTGTCTTGGGTGGCCGAATTGTAGAGTTCCGTGTAGGTGGCCGGATTGAAGGGATCGGTGGTCGAAATGGAGAGTTTCACATTGCCCCACATTTCCGTCCACAAGGTCGCGCTCTTCAGCCCCAGGGGAATCTGCATGGCGTAGACGAAATATTCGCCCTCCCCGTCGCAATAGGTGTATTCTCCGAAACTATGGAAAGCGTGGCCTTCTCCATCCAGGAAATTCGCCGCCCCGTTGGGATCCCCGTCATAGGAAAGGTATTGTTGAATGATTTCGCTCGAATCGCCGCTGGCGGGGGACACCCATTCCGGGACTTTCCAGAACCAGTCTTGGACCACGCCGATGGGAATCCAATCTCCCGGGCCTTCCGCGTAGATCGGCTTGAAGCTGTTCCCCTCCGAGCGCGGATCGGTCACTTCTCCGGTACTGGGGTCCTTGATCGCCGACCAGTCCGACTCGCTGCCGGGCCAGTTGCCATTGTCGGAGGTCATCGCCAGGAACACGTATTTGTAATGTCCCGGAGGAACGGGAACCGTATCGCCCGCCACGTAGTAGGCGTTCAATTGGCCGATCTCCATGTCGGGCAACAGAAAGGCGACCTCGCCGTCCTCGGTTAGATTAACCTGACCCGGGATGACGGTGCTGGGAAGCGTGGAGACCTTGATGCCCGCGCCGTTCGTATTCAATCCCAGGTTGGGGTCGACTTCCTGCCCGTCATGATACCAGATGACCGCGTTCCAGATCGCGTCCAGGTTCACCGGTGTGCATTCATATTTTTGCGCATGGGCCATAGGCAGTGAAACCGCAACCATCCAGCCAAGGACCCCCCAAGCAGCCAACGCTTTCTTCATAATCGTTTTCCTCCTCGATTATGTTGTAAGTCTCGACCCTCCGCAGGAATACAGCCCGGGCTTTTTTGAGTGACGCAAATATAATTTATAATTGTAGATTTGCAAGAATACTAACAAATCTGACCGTTCCTGTCAAGTGAAATTCCGCCGGTCCACCCAATGACAATCCAGTTTGTTACAGGATTGGGCCTGGAAAGGGGCTTGACTTTTGCATAAACAAGAACCTATCGCCATTTGGGAAGCGGGAGGAAAGCGAAAAGTCTTTCCCTCATGTTGGCCTTCTCCCCGAGGGAGGGGGAATTAGTGATATGGGTCCCGAATCTATCGCTGGGCTGAAGCCCTGGGCTAGAAAGAAGCGCCGTTTGCGCTGGAACGGCCATCCCGCATTCCAGCAACGCATTCATGACGAAAACTCAACAGAACCTGAGGACGCGAAAAAATGGGGGGGGGGAATCTAGAAAAAAAATGGAGCAGGAGACGGGATTCGAACCCGCGACCTTCTCGTTGGCAACGAGAAGCTCTGCCAGCTGAGCTACTCCTGCTCATCGCGTGGATTATTATTTATCTTTCACTCGAATTGTCAAGGAGCCAAAACGCCTGAACACGAGGTATTGAAACCTCGATTCACCGGACCGTCAAGACCGAGTTTTCACCCCCGTACGAGTTGGGGACTTTCTCGGGATTGTCCGGGTCCAGCTGGGATTTTCCATCGATCAACACCCGGTATTCATATTTCCCGGGTTGCAGCCGCAGATCCGCAGACCACCGTCCATCCTGGGATAGCCGGAGCGGAATAGCTTGATCTTCGTTCCAATCATTAAAAGTACCAGTGATTTGCACCCGCCGGGCGTCCTCCTGAGTGATGGAGATGGAAACCGTCCGGAGAGGGGCTGGGGGAGCCGGCGTGATGGGCGCGTTAGAGGTCCCAGTGCGGGGGCGGTATTTTTCCCGTTCCGCGGCGTTCGGCGTAATGACGAAATACCCTTGGAGACGGGTGCAATTCTGCGCCACCAGTTTGGGGGCGACGATGGTGGAATTGACGATGCTGGATTCCGCCAGCCGTACGATTTCATGGGCCTCGATGGAGCCTTCCACCGAGCCTTCGATGCGCGCCTCGCGGGATTCGATGATTCCCTTGATCCGGCCGGCCGGCGATAGGGTCAGGCATCCCTCCGTGCGCGCTTCCCCTTCCAGGAGGCCTTCAATCCACACGTCGCCTTTCGTTTTGATTTTCCCTTGGGCTGCCGTGTTTCGATCCAGGTGGGTTTCCGCGTATCTCTCGTCAGCCATGATCGCCTCGTGACGGGAATAGTGATTCCTCAGTATACCAAAAATCCGATGACAAGCGAGATTGAATGGAGAGATCGAACGGACTCCAAGATCTGCCCTAACAAAAATACCCCACCCTAATCCTCTTCCAAGGGAAAGGGTATTTGAGGTTGATCTCCCCGGCCAAATTGATAGAAGAGTGTTCGATTCAACATGATCATATGGTAGCGCTTGCCGGATGATCAAAAAAAACCCACGGGGATAAATCCGTGGGCCTTGGATAATCGATAATCGATGGTTTGATCGGTTTATTTGAGATTCGCCCACAAGGAAGGCTTCGCGCCGCTTTGCGATGGATCAATCCGCACTACCTGCCCCTGCCCGGCCATCGCCCCGAAGTTGGAAATATACAGTGCCTTGTCCGGGCCGATCGTCACGGCCGTGGGCATGATCAAGCCTTCCTCGGCCACGGTCACGCGCAAACCATATTTTTTAAGGTGGATGAGCGCTCCTCCGGGAACGTTGGAGAGCAGTGAATTCTTGGCGATTTCCAGCACGTAAAATCCTCCATCCTCCGCCACCGCCAGGCCGATGATGTTGGTGAATCCCTCCGCGAAGACTTGGGGCTGTTCTCCGGGAACGACGCGCCAGACGCGGGCGGCTCCCTTTTCAAAAGGAAATCCAGTCAGTTCACCAACGTAAAAGGCTCCATCTGTTCCCTGGATCACGCAAGTAGGCACCGATTCCATGGGGATCTTGGTTCCCTCGGGCATCCCCAGAAAAGGAGGTGCGTCAACCAACCGTGGCGCGAAAGTGGCCAGAGTGGTGATGGTTCCATTAGTGTCCACGTGCAGCAGCGAGTTGCCCCCCGCGTCGGCCACGACAAAGCCATCGGCCACGGCGATGACCGCGTAGGGATTGCTGTCCAGTTTCGTACTCTCGGGATTGTTCGCCGCTTCATATTGAGCGATGTCGCACCAGTTTTGTGGCGATCCGTTCGATGACAGAAAAACCAACTGCCCCAGGTTTTGTCCACCGGCGTTGCCCAATTTCTGCGGATCGGTCCGCGCTGCCGGATCGGAGCCCAATCCCACCAGGCAATACGCCCCTTGGCTGGTGATCACGATGCTATGTGGTCCCGCGGCGTTGCCACCGCCCTGGGGGGCCATGGAGGGCAGATCCACGGCGATCCGTTCTTGTTGGCCTTGATAAATCCGGGTGACCGCGCCCGAGGTCCCCAGGCATGTGTCCTCGTCATCCGCGTTCTTCAGACAGGGACCGTTTCCGCCCTTACCTGCTTCGGCTACGTACAGCGCGCCGTCCGGCCCGAAGGCCAGACCCCGGGGATTGTCCAGATTGGAAGCTACTACCTCCAGGTTCGGCGCGGCGAATACCGCTCCCGCCAAACCACCAGCGAGAATCATCCCGCATGCCAGATAAATCCATACCTTTGACATATTCATCCAAACTCCTTTTCTAAAATTGTTTATAAATATTATAAACAAAGTCAAGTATATTTATGCCCAACTAATCCGGTCAATAGAGTTTTGTTTGGAGATGGAGAGTTCCGCATGAGTTTCTGTCCATTTCGGCCAACCGCGGAGGGAGATGAAGGTTCATGGCTTGCCCTTGAAGGGCGTAAGAACCGTTTTGAAAATCGCAGTTCACTTGCCGGAGGCATCCTTTTTTTGATATAAGGGATTGGTGATTCCCGGCTTATTCGATAACGGGTTGATCAATATAGATTGGGAGAAGAACCATGAACGATTCGAATCGCCGTGCGTTTTTTCAAAAAGCGGCCACGATCATAGCCGCGTCCGGCAGCCTGTCCGCTCTGACTGGAGCAGCAGGCGAGCCGCCGGCGGCATCCCCTCCGGCGGGGGAAGGATCCCCCCTGATCGTCCCCGGGTATTTCGGTTCGCGGCCCGGCATCCAGATCGGCACGCAAATGTCCCCCAACGCCAGCGAGGAGGACATGCAATTCGCCCGGCAGCTCGGGGTGGAATGGGTGATGACCAGTCTCCCGGAGGAGGGGCAAAACCTGGAAAGTTACCTCGCTTTGAAAAAGCGGTTCGCTGACAACGGGCTGAAAATCTACCGTTTGGCCAATCACCGTTGCCACAACATGGAGGAAGTGACCCTCAACCTGCCCGGCCGTGACGCGAAGATCGAGGAATACCTGCGTTACATCCGATTGATGGGTAAGGCGGGTATTCACTACTCCACCTACGCGCACATGGGGAACGGCATTTGGAGCAGCCCGCCGGAAACCATCCGCGGCGGCGCGCAAGCCCGGGCGCTCCGGCTCAACGGGGAAGCCGCGGGTTACTGGATCGACAAGACCTGGCGCGGCCCACTCTCCCATGGCCGGCGGTACACCGAAGAGGAACTGTGGGATAACTACACCTATTTCATCCGCCAAGTGGTGCCCGTGGCCGAGGAGTCGGGTGTGTATATCGGCATCCATCCCGACGATCCACCGGTGTACGACCTGGGCGGCATTCCCCGTTGCATGTTCGGGACTTTTGAAGGCTACAAGCGCGCGCTGGAAATCGCCGGCAGCCCCAACGTCGGGGTATGTCTCTGCGTGGGGTGCTGGCTCGAGGGCGGAGAGCAAATGGGGAAAAGCGTCGTCGAGGCGATTCGGTATTTCGCGGGCCAGAAGAAGCTGTTCAAGGTTCATTTCCGCAACATCACCGAGCCGCTGCCGCAGGGCTTCGTGGAAACCTTCCTCGATGACGGTTACATGAACATGTACCTGGTGATGCGCGCGCTGCATGAAGTGGGCTACACGGGGGCGGTCATTTCCGACCATATCCCGGGAATGGTGGGCGGGCACCGGTCCGCCGAGGCCTTCGCGCTGGGTTACATGAGGGCCTTGATCCAGGCGGCCGCCACGAAAGTGTGAGGGGATTACTTTGGTATTTCCCTGGAGTTGATATTTTCCCTGGAGTTCTTGAAGTCATCCCCGCGAAAGCGGGGATCCAGAGCCTATGCCCTGAAGTCCTGGATAAAAATCCCGGTGTATTAATCCTTGCGTAAACAGTGAATGGTCATTCCCTCTCCCTCTGGAAGAGGGTTAGGGTGAGGGAAGTCTCTCCGATATTCCATTTAAACTAGCCCAGGGCTTCAGCCCTGGGTCCCTGGGTACTTAATTCCGTTATGAACCACCCCGCGGAAAGGCACATCGATGGTCAATTTGTCTTTTCAACCAATATGGTTCTCCCTGCTCCTGGTCATTGTTTCATCGCCGGTTTCGATCGCCTACGCGGGGGATGAATCCCCGGTGACCCAATCCTTCATCCACATTCGCCTTTCGACGCCCGCGCCGCCGCCCGAATGGGCCCTATGGCAACGGCAGGTGCTGGACAGCCTGTATCCGGCGGCCCGGGAATTCGACGAAAAATACACCCGTCCCGATGGAACCCTGATCTGGCGCGATGAGTGGCCGGGCATGGATGGATCGGATGACGGGTATGAGAGTTTTTATAATTTCCCGCTCTACTATGTGTTGGGCGGACCGGTCGAAATCGACGCTCTCGCGCGGCATTTATGGGAGGGCGTGACGCGGCAATTCACCGATTACGGCCAAATCCACAAGGAATTCGATGCCCATTACGATTGGATGCACCACGGCGAATCGTACACCAATTTCTATTTCTTCGGCCTGGCCGACCCAACCAACGAAAAATTCAAGGAACGGGCGGTGCGGTTCGCCGGACTGTATCTCAATGAAGATCCGGAAGCGCCCAATTACGATCCCGAGAGAAAACTGATCCGGTCACCGATCACCGGCAGCCGGGGACCGCATTTCGTCAACACCGCCGAGGACTGGGTCACGCACCGGCCGGTCCTGGCGCATTACCCACTGCCCTACAATGACATTCCGGGGGTGTCGGACAGCCTGGACTGGAACAACGACGCCAAGTTTCCCGCCATCCTGCAGGCGATGAACGAACGCATGATGCGCGGAGACGTGCCGCTGAATCTCACCGCCACCAGCCTGATGTTGAACGCGTTCATGTACACCGGCGACGCGAAATACAAGACGTGGATCGAAGAGTATGTCAGCGCCTGGATCGCGCGGGTGGAGAGCAATCAGGGCATCTTGCCGGACAACGCCGGCCTCTCCGGAAAGATCGGCGAATTCATGAACGGCAAATGGTGGGGCGGATATTACGGATGGCAGTGGCCCCACGGATTGTTCAATCAACTCGAATCCACGACCATCGGGGCCATGAACGCGTATCTGGTATCCGGCGATCCGGCATACCTGCAATTGCCCCGGTCGGTTTATGAATTGATTGAAAAACAGGCCAAGAAAGAAAACGGCCGGGTGCTGGTTCCTTACAAACACGGCGATGACGGCTGGTATGATTACCGGCCGCTGTCCGTGTATTACCCCATTCATTTGTGGTATGCATCCCGGTCCGAGACCGATTGGAACCGCATCCACCACCTGTGCGATGTCTCGGAGATCGGGAAATTCAATTACCGCAAAGGGAAAGGCGATTCGGAAAACGCGGCCGCCTGGCTGGGCTTTATGGAAGGGAGAAATCCAGATTATCCGGTGCAAATTTTGAAAACCACATACGCGGAAACCCTGCGCCGTCTGGAAAAGATCCGCGCCGACCATTCCACCCCGGATCAGCAGGATGTCCACCATTGGCAGGAACGCAATCCGGTCGTATTGGAAGGCCTGGTGCAGACGATGCTGGGCGCGCCCAACCATATCTACCACGGCGGCCTGCTGCACTGCGCCGTCCGCTATTTTGATCCCCAACGGAAACGGCCGGGGATTCCGCCCGACACCGCCGCGCTTGTTGACCGGATCACGCCGGAGGGCTTGTCGCTGCAGGTGGTGAATTTGCATCCCACCGAGGCGCGCGAGGTCATCATCCAAGCGGGGGCGTTCGGCGAACATACCATCACCACGGTTCGGCAAGTGACCGAGTATCCATATCAATTTCAAACCGTCAACCAAAAGTATGTTCAAGTCACGTTGGAGCCGGGCGCGTCCGGCCGCTTGGAAATCAACCTGAAGCGGTATGACAATCCGCCCACGTACGCGTTTCCATGGATGTGAGGGGGGATAGAGGCATCCGAAAAAGGAGCGCGAAAAGGCTTTCTCTCACCCCGGCCCTCTCCCGGAGGGAGAGGGAATTAATTAGTACCAATGAATCCAATCCAAACCGTTTCCCTGGATTGGATTCATACATGGTGCGGATACTTGAAAACATAATTTCAAGTTGGTAAATGATGCCCTAGTTTTTTAATTGCGGAGTTAGATTCAAAATTCTTATACGGGAAAGAAATCCATCATGATGCGGCGAATCTTGTTGACAACCAGTGGAGTGCTTTTAGCCGTAGTGCTTGGTTTGTGGAGCCTGGGGCAATATGCCTGGATGGGGCCTGCGGTCATTGTGTTCTTTATCTCCCTGGCCCTGGCCGTGCAACAGATCCCCTCTCTCAAAACCTTTGCCTTCGCGTTGTGGGTCTTCGCGTTTGTGTCCGGGGCGATGGTGTATCCCGCGGCGTTTCAACAGTGGGGCGATTTTCAACTCAAACGGCTGATCGTGCCGCTGATTCAAATCATCATGTTCGGCATGGGCACCACGTTGAGCATACAGGATTTCAAGCGCGTCCTGGTCATGCCCAAGCCCATTTTCATCGGCATGGTGCTGCAGTTTTCCATCATGCCCCTGGCGGGCGCGAGCATAGCGTACCTGTTCGGATTCAAGCCGGAGATCGCCGCGGGCATCATCCTGCTCGGCTCGTGCCCCGGCGGGGTAGCTTCCAACGTCATCACTTACCTCGCCAAGGGGGACGTTCCCTTGTCGGTGACGATGACCGCTTGTTCCACCCTGCTTTCGCCGGTCATGACGCCGCTCATGATGAAACTGTTGGCAGGCCAGTATATCCAAATCGACTTTTTCGAGATGATGCTCACGATCATCCAGATCATCATCCTTCCCATCGCGGCGGGGCTGGTTACCAACCTGGTCCTGCAAAAACTCAAACTGGCCGGGGCCTGGATGGACACCTGCCTCTCCGTGCTGGCGATGTTCTCCATCTGTTTCATCATCGCGATCATCACCTCCCTGTCCCGCGATGAGCTGCTGCGGGTCGGCCTGGCCTTGATCGCCGCCTGCATGCTGCACAACACGGTGGGGTATCTTCTGGGATATTGGGGAGCCTGGCTTTGGGGCATGAATCCCATCGCCTGCCGCACCATCGCCATCGAAGTGGGTCTGCAGAACGGGGGCATGGCGTCCGGCTTGGCGATCAACGTCTTGAAAAGCGCCGAGGCGGCCTTGGCGCCGGCGATCTTCGGTCCGTGGATGAACATCTCCGGCGCCCTGCTCGCGGCCTGGTGGCGTAAACAGACCATCCTCACGGAAAAATAATCCGTGGAGATCCGGTGTCCTTATCGGGGAGGGATATTCATCCGGTTACTATATACTCGATTGCGGTGGAAGGATGATTTTCGCCCTTTCAGGGCTTACCCTCACCCTAACCCTCCCAGAGGGAGAGGGATTGGTTTAGCGATCTCCTCCATTTGCTTACCACGAGTAAAGCATTGTGAAAGTACCGCATTCGAGTAAATCGTTCCTGCATTCGGAGCTTCATAGTCTTGATAATTACACCGTACCGTGAAGAAAGACTGCCTGAGAAAAGCCCCGTGAGGGCAATCCGAAATAGCCGGAGGCAATGCCCGGGGCACGCTCCGTCTGTCTTCCTTCGTCCTTCATTTCTTCAATAAATTCTCCACCGCTTTGGGGACTTGTATCTTCGATTTACGTACGGCCGCCGGGGTGGCGGAACGCACCGCCCCGCTGGCCGGTTTGACCACGCCGGTGGCGGATTGCACTTCGGCCGTGCCGGATTCGACCGTGCCGGTGGCGGAGCGCGGAGCGCCGCGGACCGGGGAGACGGCCCGGGTTGGAGACCGGACCGGTCCGGCGGGTGCGGATTCCGCTTGGGTGGCGGCCTGGACGGCTTCTTTACCGGGGATGGGCAGGGAAGGAATTTGGAACTTCGGGCCTGGCTTGGTTGTGGTGGTTGCGGCTTTGTCCGCGGCGGCGGCTTCCGGCGCGCGTGGAGCCGTGGCGGAGCGGACGGCCTCCGTTCCAGGAATGGACAGAGAGGGGATCTTGAGATCTGGAACCTTTTTGGCCGCGGTGGTTGCAGCTTTCTCGGCGGCGGGGGCCGTTTGCCCCGGTTGGGGAATGGCGCCTTCGCGGGGAGGAGAGGTTTTATCGCCGGGAAGCCCAAAAATCGGGAGATTGGGCAACGAAATAGGCAATTTGCTTTTTATCTGATCCAGTCCCTTGCCCACCAGCGCGTTTTGCAGTGTTTGCTGAATGAATTGAGGATCCGGCGCGGGTTTGACTCCGGGCCAGGTGCCGATCATGGCGAAGGGGATGGAGAGCCGGCCCTGATCGTTAGTGATGTACTTTAAGGCGGAAACCTGGCTGACCAGCGTGTCGGTGATTCCCTTGGAAAGGAAGAGTCCCGCGTTGACGTTCACCGCCTTGTCGAAATTCAACCAGCCCTTGCCGTTGAGCGCCCAATCGGCGGCTGCCACCACCAGAGAATTGAGATCGATCTTCCCCTCCTTGATCTGCAGCGCCATTTGCAATTGATTGAAAACCGAATCCTTGGTGCTGAAAATCTGAGGGTAGTCCTGGCGCAGTTGAGGCGAGAGAAAATTGGTCAGTCCCGGCACGCCCGTCAGGCTGCCGAGTACTGATTCGGCGATGTTGACATCATAGAGGATGCCTTCGTTGATATTGGCCTGGCCTTCGCCGGTGAGGGTGTTCTTGATCGTGTCCCAGTTGGTTCCGCTGCCGGAAACGCCGAGTTTCATGTTGAAGCGTCCGGCGAAAGACTTGGGGATGGAGATGAGGCTGGAGCGGAAGAATTGCACGATATCCACGTTTTCCAATAGGGTGTTGAAGGCGAAGGTGGGCGGCGTGGGATTCAGGTCGTAGGCGGCGGTGGCCTTCACGCTGCCGTCCAGGGCGTTGAAGACCAGGTTGTCGAGTGTCAGCTTTTGATTGAGGAACGCATAGGTTCCGGAGAGCTGGGTGTAGTCGATGCCCGCGTAGGTACCTTCGGGGGAGGACAGTTTCCCCTGGCAGGCGATTTTCTCTTTTTCCATCCATTGCTTGCCATCGATGGAAATATTCCGCAACCGGTCGGGCTTTGAGGGCGGGTTGGTGGTCTTGATGAAGTCCGCGACCAGCAATTCGGGCGATTGGATGGTGAAGGTGGAGGCGGGTGGAGACAATTTGTCCATCTGCGCGGCGATCGTGATTTTGGACTGGCCGGCCTGGAACGCCAGATCCTTGGTGTTGGCCTTTTCACCCAGGAACTCGATGGCGCCCATTAATTGCGTGACCGGATTGGCCAGGGCCGGGTGGGTGGCGGAGACGCCCTTGAATTGCACCTGCCCGGTGATTTGGGGCGTCTCGCCCTTTTTTTTGTAATCGACCGCCAGCGCTACATTGCCGGAAACTGCGTACTGTTTCAGCACGGGAAGATGGGGCTGCAGGGCGGCGAGATCGGCCTGCGGGGCCTTCAAGGCCAGTTCGACGGCCGGCGTTTTGCCGGTGGTGATTTTGCCGGAACCCTCCACTCGGGTTTTATTCAGGGTGATATCGGCTTTCTGGATTTCGAGGTTCGCGCCGGCGGCCGCATCCACGGCGATTTGCATAGGGATTCCCTTGGCTTTCAGAAATTGATCGTTGTAGTTGAGGTCCGCGGCGGAGGCATCGAGCGTGGCGTTCAGCGCCAATTGGCCGGGATGGCCTTTCACCTTGATCTGGGCATCCACCGTCCCCTCCGCGCGCAACTCCGGCGGAAAAACCTTGAGGGAGGCGATGCCCGTTTGCAGGCGTTTCAGATCCAGGGCGGAGAGCGTGGCCACGCCGTCCAGCGCGATCTTATCCGCCGCCCCGCCCAGGGTGATGGAGGACACGCTGCCCTGGAACGTGAAGTTGGATTTTTGCGGCGAGAAAAGCGCCATGGTGATTTGCATGCTGGGCAAAGAAATTTGGTTCTTCTCTCCCACGATTTTCAAACTGGCCTGCATGGGGCCGGAAATGTCGAGCCAGGGAGGCAGTTTTTCCTTGAGTGCCGGAAACTTCTTCTGCAGTTCATCCAGGTTCAGGGAATCGATTTGGACATCGGCCTGCAAGGGGAGGTTAGCCAGATCGAACGATTTCCCCAGCGGTCCGAATTGGCCCTGCAGGGAGATGTTTTGCTTGGCGGCCAACACCGCGGCCGCGAGCCGGATCGAGACCGGTTGATCCAAACGGAAATCGCGCACGGTGGCGTCGATCTGGTTGGCTTGGATCTCCTGCCCTCCCGGCCGGTCCACGAAGCGCACATCCCCGTTATTCACCTGGATGAGACCGAAGGAAAACGCCTCCCCGTTTCCCGCTGAAGGGGCGGGCTTGGCCGGGGCCGCCGATTCGCCGCTCGAATCCGGATTGCCGTTGGTTTTGCCCAAGGTCGAGACATTCAACACGCCCTCTTTATCACGGATCAGTTGTATCACCGGCTTGTTCAAGACCAGTTGGGAGACTTCCAGTTTTTTCTGGAGGAGAGGGAGCAGCTTGAACTGGATTTGCAGGTCCTCGGCGGTGACGAATTTATCCGGAGAGAATTTAGGATCGTCGGAGACGGTGAATTTCGACAGGCGCACGCCGGCCGCGGGCCACAGGGTGACATCGATTTTCTCGAGGGTGACATCCCGGCCCACCGCCTGTTTGACTTGCGCGAGGATGTAGTCCTTGTTGCTGTCGATGACCTGTCCCAGGTTCATCACGATCCAGGCCGCGGCGGCGGCCAACAAAACCAGCAACACCAAGAGAAACAGAAAAAACCGTTTTTTCGTGAATAGTTTCATGGTTTTTATCCTTCGCGAGCCCATGGAATTTGAATTCCACCCCTATGACAGCCGAACCCCGTATGGCGCAAACGTTGGTGAGGAAGGAACGGAACCATCCGCAAGATGAGATGACCCGGCTGATTGGTCAGGCAACTCAAGTCCTGTATCTTATCGTATCACAAGGGAGAGAGGCTATCAAAAAGAATATCCGGCGGGACGGTGGAATGGATTTCCCACGAATGGGGCAAGTTGCCCCCGAAATACACGGGATGGAAGCCCTGGGCAACCCTGGGCAGAAGGCCTTCCCTCTCCCTCTGGGAGAGGGCCAGGGTGAGGGTAGCCCTGAAAGGGCGAAATTCATCCTGTCTCTGCAATTATTTAAGTATCATCCGGTAAGTGCGTACTTTTTATCAACCATGCCTGGCTGCTCTTCCATCGGGCGGTTCGGGGAGATCAACCCCCTAATCCCCTCTCCCTCTGGGAGAGGGTCAGGGTGAGGGATTTTTTGTAGCGTCGGACCTGGGTGTTTACCCGGATTAGCGGGTAAATGAAATGCCTTTTTCACTAGCAGGTACGCACGGGCCGGATAAACCTTATTTAAGTAGTTGCATATTGTACTCTTTCCCCCTCTTCTTCTCGAATATCAACCAGATGCCGTAATTGATTCCCCCGCTGCCGGGGGGCTGGGGGCGGAGGATTTGGAAGTGAGTGATTCCCAGATCGTTCATGACCTGCCGCAATTGTTTTTCCGTTTCATCCACGTTGTATTTCGGAAACGAGGAGCCTTTTTGCTGCTTTTCGCGGACCTGGCGGGCGGTTTCCGGAGGCAGGTTTTCGGAGAAACCCCGGCCGATGATGGCCGAGCCGCCCGGCTTGAGGACGCGGTGAATCTCGCGGAACGCGGCATGCAGATCGGGCCAGAATTGAAACGATCCGCGGGAAACGATGATTTCAGCGAAATCGTCCCGGAAGGGCAGGTTCTGGGCGTCGGCCCACAGGGCGCTGACCCGGGGGCCGATACGCGCCGATTCGGCCAGCCGGGAAAAGCGGTAGAAACATTCAGGATCGAGGTCGGCGTTGATCCAATGCAGCGCCCGGGTGCGGCGGCAGAGTTCGATGATGAGATGGCCGGAACCGCCGCCCAGGTCGATCCCGATGCCCTTTTTATCCGTCAAGTCAAATCGCTTGACGATCCACTCCGCGAGCGGGGCATACACGGGCGCGAGCGCCGACGCGGCCGGGGAGGCCGATTGGATCGTTCCTAGCACAGTTCCGGTATCCGACCCGGCGGCCGATAAACCATACGGCGGAACAAAGACGAAGGAGAGAATCAAGACAAAAATGGAGAAGCAAGAGCGGTGACGCATGATGGAACTCCATATTTCTTTTCCAGAGGGCCGGCCTTTACTCAAAAGCTGGATCTGGATGTCATCCCCGCGAAAGCGGTTGCCCAGGGTTGAACCCCTGGACTAGTTCCGGGATGCCCTTTTTGCCCAGGATTAAAACCCTGGGTTAGTTTAAATATGCCACTCCATTCAGCCCTTCCGGTAAATTCTATCGGGCGGACATCTAGGTCCGCCCCTACAAAAATTCCCTCGCCTGGGCCTTCTTACGGGAGGAGAGGGGAATGAATAGATAGGTAGTGAATTTGATGGGTTAGGCGCTACGCGCTAACCCATCCTACCATTTTTATACCGGGATTACGCCCCGGGATTAAAAAGTAGCACGGGCGGGAAGGCCGTGCCACCTCCTCGCTCATGTGACAATCGTGAACAACAACCACGCGGCGATACCCGCGGTCAGGCCTTCGAGGATTGTGCCCAGGGAGTGCAGCCGGTACCCCGTGGCCACGTCCATCTTGGAGAACTGTGTGACCACCCAGAAGTAACTGTCGTTGGCGTGCGAGACGACCATGGAGCCGGCCCCGATCATCACCACGGTCAGCGCGGTCTGCGCGGGCGTGGTCACACCGAACGAGGCCAGCAGGGGCGCGGAGAGCGAGGCGGTCGTGATTATGGCCACCGTGGATGAACCTTGCGCGGTTTTGATGGCCGCCGCCATGAGAAACGGAATCCAGATCCCCAGGTGCATGCCGGCGAGCGGCTTTCCCACCACGCCGGCGAGGCCCGAATTCTGCAGGACCTTGCCGAACGAGCCGCCCGCTCCGGTGATGGTGATGATGATGGCGGCGTTGACCACCGCTTCGCCCACCCAGCCGCTTGTGGAGAACATGGAGGAATCCCACCGCCGGGGCAAAAAGAAAGCGATCAGAACGCCGAGGAGCAGGGCCACCAGCGGAGTCCCCGTGAACATCAGAAACGTTTTCAGGCGGCCTTCGCCGAAGGGGTGGGTGGGATAGGCGGCGATCGAGTTGAGGACGATCAGGAGAATCGGAACCAGGAGGGGGAGAAACGAGACCGCGGCGGACGGGGCTTCGCGCGTTTTACGTTCCAGTTCCTCCTCGCTCAGTTCCGGCTCGGGATCGATGGCCACCCGGGCGGCCACGCGGGTGGCGAAGAGCCAGCTGGGGATCAGCGCGATCAGCGCGGTGATCATCCCGAAGAGGATCACCAGGCCCAGGTCAGCCTTCAGGATTCCCGCGGCGGCGATCGGGCCGGGCGTGGGGGGGACCATGGTGTGGGTGGCGTAAAGGCCCAGTCCCAGGGCGATGGCGCACGAAGCCAGGGTGATGTGGCTTTTTTTGGCGAGAGCCTTGTTGAGAGGGGAGAGAATCACGAATCCCGAGTCACAGAAGACGGGGATGGAAACCAGATAGCCGATCAATGACATCGCCAGGGGGACATTTCTCCGCCCGGTGAGCTTCAATATGCTTCCGGCCATCGTGTAGGCCCCGCCCGACCGTTCCAGGAAGATGCCGATGATGGTCCCGAACAGGATGACGATGCCGATGCCGCCGATGGTCCCGCCGAATCCCTGGTTGATGGATTCCACCACCTGTTGGAGCGGCATACCCGAGAGGATGCCGAATAAAAAGGCCGCGAACAACAAGGCTAAAAAAGGGTGAAACTTCAATCCCGCGGTGGAGTAAATGATCAATAGCACGGAAACCAGGAGCAGAAGGGCCATGCCCATGAGCGCGTCTCTTTTCTCGGATCGTGGATGAATGACGGTAAGCCATGAAACACGGGATGGTACCATGCCCCGGCGGGATTGCCTACGCGGGGGGATTCGCGCTTTCGGAAAAAAGGGGAAAAATAGTCTGCTGGCAGTCCTCGTGCTTGTCGATAAATAAGAGACAGGATTCGGTTTGAAGTGCATTACTATTTGCCCCAATGTAGAACTTTCTCGGTGATTGGTTGGTGGTATGAATATAGATGGGAACGCTAAACGATTCCCTCTGAGAGAGGGTTAGAGTGAGGGAAGCCCGGAAAAGGGGCGAATACCTTTTATCCTTATCCTTACGATCAAGTAGACCGCTACACCGTACTTATCGAAACGAGAGATATTCAATGTGTGGCATCACGGGGATCTGCAATCTGAAGGATGACAGGCCAATCTCCCTGGAGCGGCTGAAGCGGATGATCGGCATCGTGTCGCACCGCGGGCCGGATGAAACAGGGATCTACCTCGACGGCGCGGTGGGCCTGGGCCACGCGCGGCTCAATATCATCGACCTGAGCACGGGCACGCAGCCGATCCACAACGAAGACGAAACCCTGTGGGTGATCTTCAACGGGGAAATCTTCAATTACAAGGAACTCCGCGAGACTCTGCTGGCGGCCGGCCACCGGTTCTATACCACCACGGACACGGAAGTGATCCTGCACTTGTACGAGGAGAAGGGCGAAGCGTGCGTGGAATCCATGAACGGGCAATTCGCCTTCGCGGTCTGGGATTCCACCCGCCGGACCTTGTTTCTGGCGCGGGACCGCGCAGGCATCCGGCCGCTGCATTACACGGTGCACGGGGGGCGGTTCTATTTCGCGTCGGAGATCAAATCGATTTTCGTGAATGACGAAATCCCGCGGGAAATCGATCCCATCGCCCTCCAGCAGGTCTTCACCTTCTGGACCACGATCCCCGGAAGAAGCATTTTCAAGAACATCCACGAACTGCCCCCCGGGCACACCTTGACGGTCCGGAATGGCAATCTGACCCTGCGGAAATACTGGGATTTTCCCTTCCATCCGCGGGAGGAGCATCTCGATTGGTCCGTGGGAGACACGTGTGGGAAAATCCGGGAGATTCTCCTCGACGCCACGCGGATCCGGATGCGGGCGGATGTGCCGGTGGGGGCGTATTTGAGCGGGGGACTCGATTCGTCGGGGCTTACATCGATCATCAAGCGGCATTTCAACCCGGACCTGCACACCTTCGGCATCCGCTTCGAGGAAAAGGACTATGACGAGGGGCGTTTTCAAAACACGGTCCATGCCTATCTGAACACGCATCATACCTCGGTGGAGGTGACCAACGAGAAAATCGCGGCGAACCTGGGCGCGGTGGCCTGGCATTGTGAAAAGCCAATCCTGCGCACCGCCCCCGTGCCGATGTTTCTGCTGTCGGGGTTGGTCCGTTCGCAACACATCAAGGTGGTGATGACCGGCGAGGGCGCGGACGAGGTTTTCGGGGGCTACAACATCTTCCGGGAAGCCAAGGCCCGGCGCTTTCTGGCGCGCAATCCCCAGGCCCCGTTCCGTTCGATTCCTTTTCAGAGCCTGTACCAGTACATCTTCAAGGACGCGCGTTCCAAGAGCCTGATGACCGCGTTTTTCCAGCACGGCCTCCAGGAGATGGACAATCCATTTTATTCGCACCTGGTGCGCTGGCGCAATGCCATTCATCTCCAAAGCTATTTCGATCCTGGCGCGCGGGTGGCGGCGGGAGACTACGATCCGTATGAAGAAATGTACGAACGGATACCTCCCGCGTTCCCTACGTGGGATTACCTCGCCAAGGCGCAGTATCTGGAGATGTATCTGTTCATGAGCAATTACCTGCTCTCGTCGCAGGGCGACCGGGTGGCGATGGCCCATTCCGTGGAAATCCGCATGCCCTACCTCGATTACCGGTTGATCGAACTGTTGGGCCGGATTTCCTCAACATGGAAACTATTGGGCATGAGTGAGAAATATATTTTAAAAAAGGCCTTAAAAGCATATTTGCCGCCGGAAATCGTGGAACGGCCCAAACAGCCGTTCCGCGCCCCCATCGGCAAATACCTGGTGGATGACAAGGTTCCCTATCACCAGGAACTGCTGGATGAGAAGGCGGTGCGGCGCGCGGGATTGTTCGATGCAGGCAAGGTCAGCCGCCTGCTTGCGAAAGTGACAGGAGGCGATCACCTCAGCGAGCGGGACAGCATGGCGCTCACGGCGCTCCTGACCACGCAGATGGTCCACGACCAATTTGTGGCCCGCTTTCCCGCCTTCCCCTACGCCCCGGCGCGACCCAAGGTGATCGTGGACCGGAGGAAGCGTGTGAAGGAAGGGGATTGTAAAAGGTAGGGGCATGCGGGTGGCATCCTATGTCATAGAGTAAAGAAAAAAGATGCCATCCCTGCGGGGGATGAAGGTGAATGGCCGTAGGCGATAGCCTACGGTTGCGTGAAGAAACGATACCAATCCCGTAGGGATTGAATACCCCATTCGACCCCCGCGGGGTCGAATCCGTTGAGAACGGTACCGGGGGTTGTCACCCCCGGCTATTCACATTCAATCCCTTTGGGATTGGGTGCGGACGAGATGCCCGCATCCCAATGTCCTGGATCCCCGCTAAGGTTGTGCCGTAGGTTGGTGGCGCCGCAGGTTGAAATCCGCGGCAACTCGAATAAACGGGGATTCCCGTTGGGGATTCGAACGGGGGAAAGCCGTGAGGTGGTGGGCCGGGCGGCGCTTTGAGCCCACCCTGCAACTGCAAAGTAGAAAAATGAAACGCAAGTACCAATGATGTCATGCTTTCCCTCACCCCGGCCCTCTCCCGGGGGGAGAGGGGATTAGAGTTGTTACCCATTCCTCTCCACCTCTCATGCCGGGGCGGGTTTCTTCTTTTCCCGTTTGAGTTTGCCGGAATCGGTCTTGGGGAGTTGGTCCCGGAATTCCACGTATTTGGGGACCATGAAGTTTTCCAGCCGCTTTTTGCAATAACCGATAATATCGGCGGCGGTCAGGGGAGATCCCGCGGCGAGGACGATGTCCGCCTTGATCGCCTCGCCCAGGGTGGGATCGGGCACGCCGGACACGATGACTTCTTGTACGTCGTCCAGCTCGTAAATGACGTTTTCCACTTCCTTGGGGCTGACTTTCTCGCCCCGGCTTTTGATGATGTCGTCCTGCCGGGAGACAAAATACAAAAAGCCTTCTTCGTCCATCTTGAACAGATCGCCCGAGTACAACACGCGCTCCCACGGGTAACGGCCGGGACGCAGAATCTTGGCGGTTTCTTCCGGCCGGTTCCAATATCCCGCCATGACGTTGGAACCGCGGATAACCAACTCGCCCACTACGCCCGGCCCCACCCGGTTGCCGTTCTTGTCCACGATATATACCTCTTCGTTGGGCATGCCCCGGCCGACGGAGGTGGGCCGGCGGTCGAGCTCCTCGGGCGGCAGATAGGATACGCGCTTGCACTCGGTCAGGCCATACATGGAATACACCCGCGCCTTGCGGAAAAGCGCGCGCAGTCGCTGGATGTGGGACGGGGGCAGGGCCGCTCCCGTGTTGGTGACATAGCGGATGCCATCGAAGATGCCGGGATCCAGGTCTTTCATGGTTTGCAGCAGGATGGCGAACACGGTGGGCACGCCGGGGAATCCCGTTACATGCTCCTGCTGGATGCGTTCGATGACCTGGTAGGGATAGACAAACGATTTTTCGAGGACCAGGGTGCCGCCGATCTTGGCCGCCATGAGCGCCTGGTACAGGCCGTAATCGAACGAGAGCGGCAGCACGTTGAGGATGATGTCCTCCGGCGCGTTTTCCAGGTATTCAGTGATGGAGTTGGCGGCCGAGATCATGTTGAGGTGGGTGAGGGCGACTCCCTTGGGCCGTCCCGTCGATCCGGAGGTGTAAATGATGGACGCCAGGTCCATGTCGATACACCGCCGGTCTTTGAGTTCCTCCGGGAATTGAGGCAGGTCCCTTTCAAAACCGAGGCGCGTTTTCCCCGGTTTTGCGGGCGCCGGGGCCGGGGATCCGCAGGTCACGATCCACCGGACGCTGGGCACATTGTTCTCCACCGTTTCGACCGCCTCGCGGAAGGCGCCGCTGGTGATCAGAGCGCGGGCGGCGCAGTCGTTGAGCATGTAGGTGAGTTTGTCGCTCTTGGTGGTGGGGTTGATCACCACGAAAGCCCCGCCGGCCTTGAGGATGCCGAAGATGGAGATGATAGATTCCAGGCTGTTGACGAGAAAAACGGCGGCGCGGTCTCCCTTTTGGAAGCCTGCCTGGATCAGGGCATTGGCCAGCCGGTTGGATCCGGCTTCCAACTCCGCGTACGTTAGACGGAGGTTGCCGGTGACGCAGGCGGTCTTCCCGGGGAAACGGCTGGCGCTTTGAGTTAAAAAATCGTACAACAGCATAGAACCCCCTCCCCCCGGGCCGGATCAGTTTGAAGCCGCCGGCGAAAAGGCCGCTTCCTTTTTGCGTTCCACGTAATGGCACAAGTGGTTGACGCTATCGAGGTTTTGCGGGATCATTTCGGAATCCTCCACCGTAATCTGGAACTGTTCTTCAAGATAAGCGATCAGATCCAGGACACCGGTGGAATCGATGACCCCCGTTTCCAGGAGGGAGGCGTCGTCATCCAGTGTGTCCGGCGAGGAACCCATCATGTAATAGTCTAGAATGTATTGCCGAATTTTATCTTTCATATTCCCTATTCCTTTCCAACATCCAGAATCCCACCAGCCCGCTTCCCTGATGAAAAACGGAAGTGGATCCTCCGGAAGGGAATGACACGGGATTTAATTTATATTGCAAAATTTTAAATATTTGACTCCACGCTTTTCCAGACACCCCATCAGCCTTGATTTCATCCGCGCCGTCTTCCCTCATCGAAGAGATCTCCCCGGCTATGAAGAAAAAGATGTTTTTCTCACCTCCATCGGTTAAGGATATTGTTGAGTCATTCCAGGTTCCATGCCGGAAAGCCCAACTAAATCATTTTCCTTTGGCATGATGAATCGTAGATAATACGATAGGCCGCAGGATATTTCGGGAAAATAAACAAAAAACCCATGGATTACACTCCGAAATAATCCATTATCCCTAGTTCGATGTTCGGGAATCCCTTTTTATTATAAAAGAAAATCGGATCGGGAAGAAAAAAAATTACCCCACCTCACCAGCCGCTCTTTTCCCGAACGGCCGTTTCCGGCCGAACCTCCGGACTCTCTTGTATGATTGAATCATATCTGTTCGGTGAAAAAAGAACAGATAGAATATTAAAAAAAATAATGATTCCATCCCATAAAGTCAGGTACAATGTGTTTTCATGGAGGATATGAATTCAATCAATCCGCAGCCAGGCCGGGCGGGTGGAGGGGAGAATGGCTCCCCTATCCGCGATGCGGAGATTTATGAGAAATACGGCCGGCTGATCAATCCCGCTTATCCCCAATATCTGAAACAACTGGGAATCGAACAGACGGCGGTCCGGGCGGAAGGCGCAGTCATTACTGGATCGAACGGCGTCTTGTATATCGACTGCGTGGGCAACTATGGGCTGGTCAACGTGGGACATAACCATCCCCGCGTGCTCCATGCCTTGCGGGACCAATTGGATGCGTGTTCCCTGATCTCGAAACCGCTGATTACGGAATGGCAGGTCCGGCTGGCGGAGTGTCTGGCGGAAATCACGCCGGGCGGACTGGCTTGCTCGTTCGTGTGCAACAGCGGATCCGAGGCCATCGATAACGCTCTCAAACTGGCCCGCTTGCAGCAACGAAAGAAGGGGATCATCGCGGCGCGGAATTCCTTTCATGGATTCACCTTCGGGGCGCTGTCGGTTTCGGGGGTGGACACGTTCCGCCGATTGTTCGAACCGCTGGTACCCGGAGTGACGTTCGTGCCTTTTGGCGATCTGGAAGCCTTGCGGGAGGCCGCCGGCGGGGACACGGCGGCGGTCTTGCTGGAAATCGTCCAGCATGAATCCGGGGTATACCTCCCGCCGGAGGGGTATTTCCCAGAAGTGCGCAAGTTGTGCGGTGAACGGGGAATATTGCTTATCCTCGACGAAATCAAGACCGGCTTCGGCAAGACCGGAACCATGTTTGCATGCGAGTGGCAAGGGATCGTTCCGGACATACTGGTGCTGGGGAAGTCGATGGGGGGAGGCCTGGTGCCCGTGGGGGCCGTCGTGGCCTCCCGGGAAATTTGGAAGCGGTTCGGCCTGAGCTTTCCCATGTCGGCTTCCTCGTACGGGGGCAACGTCCTGGCTTGCCGGGCGGCCCTGGCCACGGTGGAGGTGTTGCGGGAGGAAGGCCTGTTGGCGGAATGTCCCGCCAAGGGGCGCCGGCTCCTGGACGGACTGGCGCGGCATGCGGCGGCGTATCCGGAGGTGATCGAATCCGTTTCCGGTGTCGGGCTGCTGATTGGAGTACAGGTGCGAAGACCGCGCAAAGCGGGGGACCTGGCCCGGGCCATGATCCAGCGGGGCGTCTTGGCCGTTCCAGCGTTTGGCAATCCGTCCGTATTGATGATCGAGCCGCCGTTGGTGATCACCCGGGAACAGATCGACCGGGTAGTGGAGGCGTTCCAGGAAGGCTGCGAAGAGAGCGGTAACAATCAGGGGATTAGAATATGACAATATGCAAACGATGCGTGTTAGATGATCATTTTCCCGGCATACAATTCAACGGGGAGGGCGTCTGTAATTTTTGCGCCACGGCCAAGGACCTCGAGGAGCTGGCGGCCCTGCGGGACAAGTACGCCCGGAAATTTCAGGACCTGCTCGAAAAAAACCAGGGACGGGGCAGTTATGACTGCCTGATCGCCTACAGCGGCGGAAAAGACAGCACCTACACCCTGGCCTTGATGACGGAACGGTATGATCTGCGTGTCCTCGCGTTCTCGTTCAACAATTGGTTCCAATCGGAATCCGCCCTGCGGAACATCGCCAACGTGATCCGTTGCCTGAAGGTGGACCACATCGCCTTCACGCCGCATTACGAAGTCTTCAAAAAGATGATCGTGGCGGCCCGGGACCATACCTTGCAGACCGGCAAGGCCTTGCAGCGCGCCTCGGCGATCTGCACCAACTGCATCTCCTTGATCCGCGCGTTGTGCCTGAAAACGGCGATCGAAAAGGGCATCCCCTTCGTCGTTTTCGGCATGTCGCCCGGACAGGCGCCCATTCCGGCTTCGATTTTTAAAAGCAACACGGGGATGTTGCGGGCCATGCAGCAAGCCATCACGCATTCGTTGCACGAACACCTGGGGCCGTTGGTGGATCCCTACTATTTGGAAGAGCGGCATTTTCAGGAAGAACAACTTTTTCCGTACATTGTGAATCCCTTGGCCTTTTTGGCGTACGACGAGAAGGAGATCTACGAACGGATTCAGAAAATGGGGTGGCAGGCGCCCGCCGATACGGACGCCAATTCGACCAACTGCCTGTTGAACGCCTACGCCAACCAGATTCATGAAGAACAATATGGCTTCAATCCGTACGCCTATGAAATCGCCAACTTGGTGCGGGAAGGGTACATGAGCCGCGAGGAAGGTTTGTCGCGGTTGCGGAAAACGCAGGAGGATGAAACCATCGGATACATCCAGGAGGCATTGTGGCCCGGCGAAGGAGGAAAAGCCGGCACGACAAAAAAATAGTGGAGAAACAGGGCGATGGGGGACCGGGGATGGGAGCGTTGATTTGAGCCGGCTGGGTGGTCATGATGCTTGAACAACCCTTCTTTTTTGGGGAAACGGGGAAACGAATCTACGGGGTGATGTACTATCCGGCGGAGAAATCACGGAAACAAGCCGGTTGGATTCTGTGCGCGCCGTTTGGGATTGAACGTATCAATTCCCGCCGTTTTATGGTCGAATGGGCGCGTGAATTGTCCAGCCGGGGCTATTGGGTGCTGCGGTTCGATTACCGGGGCCGGGGGGATAGCGAGGGGCCCTACGCGGCCTATACGCCCAACGACCATGTGGAAGACATCCTCACCGCGGTCCGGGAATTGGAAAACAAGGCCGGAGTTCCCTGCCGGGGGCTGTGCGGCCTGCGGTTGGGGGCCGCCCTGGCGGTGGAAGCGGCGATTCGGACCGGCGGCGATCCGATGCTGGCGCTCTGGGAACCGGTGGTCCTGGGCAAGGAATACATCAACGAGTTGTTGCGGGCGGCGCTGGCGGGAGGCATGATCCAGGGCGGGGAATCCGGCCGGACCCGGAACCAGTTGCGCGATGATTTGGAGAACGACCGGGAAGTGGTGGTTCACGGTCATTATCTGACGCGGGAGACATATCATGCCATTTCCGCGGGGGATCTCTTATGCCAAGAACGTCCGGGCCGGGGACCGGTTTTAATCTTGAATATCCAGAACCGGTCCAATCCCCAGGTCAGTTCGATCTGCGAACTCCTCAAAACCGAATATAACAAGGGCGGGGAAACGACGTTGGACGTGTGCCAAGCTCCGGTCCCCTGGACCGTGGACCGGCAATATGTTACCGACACGCGGGCCATCTTCGGCCGCACCTGGTCTTGGATCGAAGCGCATGATGTGGAATCCCGCCCACGGGCGCTCATTCCGGCGGGCGGCGTGGAGGCGGTGGAGCCAGCCGCGGCGGGACTTCACGTCGTGCCCACGCATCCGGATTCTTTGTGGCGGGACGAGGAACGGCTGGTGCAATTCACCGTCCGGGATATTCCCATCTGGGGGATCCTGAAACGGCCGGTATCGGTGGATCGGGCCAGGCCTTTGGTGATTATGCAGGGGCGGCGCGCCTTGTACCGGAGTGTCGCGGAGGAGTTGGCGAAACATGGCTGGGCCTCGTTGTGTTTCGATCCCCGGGGATTCGGGGAGAGCCTGGGCGGCCAGGATTTCGCAACGGAAGGCGAGCTGTTTTATGCGATGGAGACCGGGTTGATGTTCGAGGATTGCGTGGCCGCGGTGAATTTCGCGGAGCGGGGACTGGGATTTTCTTCCTGCGTGTTGATCGGATTGTGCGGCGACGCCATCACCTCCGTGTTGGTTTCGGCCAACGATGGCCGTGTCCGGGGAATCGTCCCCCTGGAATTGCCGTTCCGGCAGAGCGGGAAGAACTATTCCGAGGGAGTGGCCGATCACTTGGTCTATCTCTTGTGGTCCAAGTTCTACATGCCCCGACTCAACTCGACCAAGATGGTGAAGACCTGGAAATGGGTCAAACCGTTCATCCTCACGGGAATCCATTATTCGCGCGCGGCGTTGTCGTTGGTAACCCGTTTCTATTCCCACACGAACCATCTCCGGCTCCTCCAGAAGAAATTCGGTCCGCGGCTGAACAAAAACTTGTTTTATTCGTTCGTGGAATGCCTGCAAAAAAACCTGCCGGTTCTCTGCCTGTTCGGCAACACCACTAACTTCAACGATTTTTCCATGGTCCTGGAGTTTTTGAGCCGGAGGAAAAATGAAATCAGCCTCTCCCTCAAATACCACGTGATTCCCAAGGCCGACCATGCATTTTCGCACCCCAACCATACACGCGCGATGTCCGGTGTTATACTCGAATGGCTGGAGAACACCATTGAACGGCCTCACGTGGCTTGTCTGGAGGATCAGGCGGGGATGGAAGGCCAGCGGGACGAATCCCGCTTGGCGCCCCAGACCGGCTCTCGATCTGTGACGGACCGGATCACCCTGGTCAAGGATCATTCCGCCTAGGGCAGGGAAGCCGTTCTGTCCTTAACGCCCTATGCGATCGCGATTTCCTTTTTTTGTTCTGCCGGGAAATGAGATATGTGTTTTTTTAAATTTATAATGGGAGGGTGGCCATGCGTGTATTTCATTCTTGGATTCCAATTATAGGGCTCGTGGTTCTTGGATGCCTGGCGGCCGTTCAGCCCTGCGCCGCTCAGCGGGACGCCACGCTGCTCGAAGTGGGCCTGATGGGCGGGGAGCCCGGGGACGTGGTGGTAGTGCCCGTCTCGATCGTGCCGGTATCACCGGTGGATTCGTTCGAGCTGGACATCACCTATGATGTATTGAACTTGGAGTACCTGGGTAATGACAATACCAATACCCTCTTACTCCAGTTCACTTCCGTGGAGATTCAGGATCTGGCGCCGGGCGTGATTCGTGTCACGGCGGACAAGGGACGGGGGACTCCGATTCAAACCGACGGCGTTCTGCTGCGGTTGCGGTTTCGGATCAGCATGATCGGAACGGGAACGGCGGTAGTGGACATTTTCTACAAGTATGGAGATCTGGAGGCGGCGCGCGATACCGAAGGCGGCGTGATGATCGGTTCGGTGGTCCCCACGCCCACGCCGCCCCGGGTGGAGGTTACGCCCACCCCAACTCCCGTCATGATGGTGACGCCGACTCCCGCCGGGATCCGTAGGCATCCCGCGGACAACAACCAGGACGGGGAGATCGATGATTTCGAGTTGCTGAATTACATCAATCTTTGGGCTTTCGGACGGGTTCCGGATTTCGATCTGCTTTTCGCGATCCAAATGTGGGCCTGCCCCCGGGGATACACCGGGGATTCATTGGGGAACTGGACCTGCCGCCCATAAGGGTCGTGGATCCGGAATGAAAAAGGAGAAAGCCCATGATACCGCATCGTCTATTAAGTTTCTGCATTCTCTTCGCGTCCGCTTCCCCCGTTTGGAGCGGTGTGAACGTAGTGCGTTCGATGCCCGATTTCTACCAACCGGGGCAGACCGTGGAGATCACGTTGGAGGTGTCGGTCTCCGGAACCGGGCCCACGGGTTTGATCGTGGAGGAGGCGGTCCCCGCGGGATGGACCCTGGCTGCGGCCACTCCCCCGCAATCGTCCCTCAAGGAGGGGAAAATCGGGTGGGTGCTCTTCGACGCCGCGGGGGTGAAACAGCAAATCCTCGTTTATTCCCTCTCGGTCCCCGTTTCGGAATCGGGGATTAAGACGTTTTCGGGAACGGCCAAATTTCTGGATTCGGGCACCCAACAAATCCTTTCCATTGGCGGAGATAGCATTCTCTCTTCCACGGCTTTGCCGACGCCGGTTCCCACGCCGCCGCCCGGCGGCGCGGTGGAAGTGGAGCGGATCCTGCCGGATGGTTACAAGCCGGGTGAGTCCGTGCGGATCACCCTGGAGATCACCATCGGCGGCGGCGGACCGGTGGGACTTATTGTGGAAGAGCAGATTCCCAGCGGCTGGAGTCTCGTTTCCGCGCAACCTCAGGCGTCTTCCCAACAAACGGGCCGCATCGGCTGGGTGTTGTTCGATGCCGTGGGCGTATCCAGCCAGGTGATTATCTATACGCTCAGCGTTCCCCAAGGCGAATCGGGTGAGAAGCCGTTTTTGGGAACCGTCAAGTACTTGGAAGGAACGATGCAGCGGACCCTCACCATCGGCGGAGACGCATGGCTGTCTTCATCCGAAATCGCGCCTCCCCCCATCACCCCAACTCCCACCCCGGCGGTTGGTCCCCCGCCCGTAGTCCCGTCGTACCGGAACACGCTGGACCGGGGAAATATGGATGAAAACGAGGTTCAGGTTATCGCCGGAACCTTCGCGGTGCTGCAACCCGCCCTGACCGACATCACCAGCGTGTTGCCAGCCGGCGGCGAAGCCCTGGGAACCGGGGGAAACGCGCTGCGGTTCATCGTTCAGCCGGGACAGGGATCTCTGCTGCTGTTCGGGACGAGTCATCCCGTGGCGGCCGATACCAAGGCCCTGACGCGTGTGTGCGTCTGGAGCAACAATCCCTCGGCGCAAATCTTCGTGGGCCTGATCGAAACGGACGCGAACGGTAACCTCACCGGATCGGACCTGGGAATGGATCAGCTGATGCAATCGTCCGTCATGACCAAGGCCTGGCGGCGTATCACGGCGTTGCACGAATGCCAGTCCGGATTCGTGGTTCCCTTCGTACAGGTGGTGGGGAACATTATGTCCAGCGAAGTGTACATCGATAACGTGGAAGTGTACATCATTCAGAAGGACGCGATCTATTCGGGCGAGTTTCTGGGAGTGGACCGGTAACTGGCGGTCACCGGCGCCGCGTTCATGCCCGTTTCCCACGGCCGTTTTAACCAGCCCCGGAGGGGAGCAATCCTCCGGGGTTGATTCGTTGCATTTTCCCCTCGTCCGGAAGTGGGAATTGTCAAACCGGATAATATTTCCTATAGTTTGGAGGCATACCGGTTGGTGGACGGATTGCCCCGAATTTCGGCATGATCTTGGATCCGCTTTTAAACGTGAAATGCTGGATTGCTCTTTTCGATAAGAACATGATAGAAACCGTTATGCAATAAAAAACAGAATCAAACAAGCGAGGAAGGGAACGTGCGGTTCACGACTTGGAATCAAACCGGGAGCGATGCCAGCGGGCGAATGATATCGGTCCGGCTGGCGGTATTGGTTTTCTTGGGATTCGGTGGCGTGTGGGGAGCATCCGCGCAGAATGTCACGCCGCGCCCCACGATTCTGTCACCCAACAACGCCCAGCGGCCGCAAGCCATACCCACGCCGATCCGCAATATCCGGTTGGATATGATCCGCTTTGTGGATCTGCGGGTGGAATCGGTCACCCGGGACGGCGTGGTGTTGTCGGACAACGTGACCCAGGTGGACAACCGGCGTTTGTATTTTTGGGACAATAAAAAGCAGGCGTTGATCGATACCAACGAAGATGGACTCTCCGGCAGCGTGATCACTCCCGATGAAGGGCGGTATATGCTGTTTCTCCATGACGAAACCCTGTCCCGGCGGGATGTCAACGGTGACGGCCAGGCCATCAGCGTCGTGCTGCGGATGTATCATTTCGAAACCGGACAACGGTTCAATGTCGGCATCCCCGCCCGCAGCGCCACCCCCTTGCCCGACCAAGACCGTTCCCAGTTTGAATACAATTTGTTCCATCATATCCTGACCTTCTCCATGTCGAATTCGCCTTCCAATACGCAGTACGAGAAGAACCCTTCATGGAATGTGATCAATATGCTTGACCTGGTATACGCGATCGAAGGCACGCCCACTCCCACGCCGATCCCCACACGCACCCATACTCCGGGACCGTCCGCTACGCCCACGCCGACCCCGTCTCCCACGATTCCACCTACGCCGACACCAATCCCCACCATCCCGCCGGAACTCCGCAGCCAGGCGGACATCAATTCCGATGGGAAGGTAAACTCCTTGGATTTATTGTTGTTGCGCTACTTCTGGTTCCGGGAGGAATGAACCATGTGCAGGGTGGATTGAGCGCGGCGAAATCCACCCGCGATACCTGCTCAGTCATGTTCGTCCTTTTTATGAATTTCTCCCTCCCAATGGCGCGGATTTATTTGCATCTGTGCCAAAATATCGGTATAATCACATTGTTGACAAATTAGATAAATCATGTAATATATCCCCAATCACTTCACAAAGGAGAATCGGATCATGAAGAAAATCTGGATGGGAATTGGGATTGCGATGATTGCTTGTGTGACGGTGTATGGAGTCGCCTCCGCCATGATGGGCTCCAGCGCCACCGCTTCGGCCGACAAGACCATGGTGATCACCAGCTCGGATGAAACCCCGGCGTGCTGCGCTTCCAAAACGGAAGCCACTTCTGCTCACGCGGCGCTGACCTCCGCGGAAGGTGAATGCCCCATGGCAAAAAGCGTGGCCAGCGCTGAATGCAAGGAAGCCAAAGGTTGCCCCATGAGCCAAACCACCACGGCATCGGCGGAAGGATGCTGCGCCGCGGGCAAGAGCGAAGGCCAAACGGCACTGGCGGAAAAGGCGGAATAGAATTATTGATCCCGGAACGGATCCTATCGAGCTACTGAGAGCACTGTTATGTAGTAAGGTGGTTTTGCCAATATCAAAAGAAGGGCATGGCGTGAAAGCTCATGCCCTTTTTTTATTGTTCTCAATGGCTCATCCGGCAAGTGTGTTTTTTTAGACCGCCGGTTTGCAGATCTACGGACTAATCGATGAAAACCGCCCCCCAAAATCCCCTCTCCCTCAGGGAGAGGGCCGGGGTGA
>JBHGBC010000239.1:0-6985 GCA_041946805.1 bacterium | reverse complement strand
GCATTATTACCGGTTGGAGGAAAACGGCCGCTACGGCCCCGCCCGCGTTTTCGGCGCGGGGGAATCCTTGCCCCTTCACACGCTGGATAACCTGAAGGTCCCCTTGTGGGAAGTGTTTGGCGTCGAACCGCCGGATAGCGGGCGGAAATAGTATCATCCCGGATTCGCCGCCATGTCCCCCAGAACCGGTGCGGCCACCGGTGGGCTGCATTCCATTGCGGGATGATCTTGAATATCCAGCCATTGATGAAGTTGGTCAGTCTCCACCCGGCCGGAGGGAAGAAAAATCGAAATCCGGCGGCAGAGGTTGCGCAATTCCCGGACATTGCCCGGGAACGGATAGGATCGCAGATATTCCCTTGCATCCGGCGTGAAGAGGCTGGCGGATTCCTTGCCCACGAAATGCGACGTCAACAGCCAGATATCGTCCCCGCGTTCGCGCAAGGAAGGCACCCGTACGCGCAACACGCCGAGACGGTCCGCCAGGTCGGGCAAAAACCGCCCTTGCCGGGCTTCGTCCATCAGGTTGCGATTGGTGGCCGCGATGATCCGGGTGCGGATCTGGACCGGCCGGGTGGCTCCCACCCGGGTCAGGGTGCGCTGTTCCAGAAACCGCAAGAAACGCCCCTGGAGATCGCGGGGCAAGGAACTGATCTCATCCAAAAACAAACTGCGCTCGTGGGCCAGTTCCAGATACCCGGTCCGTTGACGCACCGCTCCCGTGAACGCCCCCCGCTCGTGGCCGAAGAGGGCCGACTCGATCGTGGCCGGATGCAGCGCGGCGCAATCGACCACCACCGGCTCCGCTCCCCGCGTGGGTCCCAATTGATGGATGGCCCGGGCCAGCAGCTCCTTGCCCGTGCCCCGCTCCCCCGTGATCAGGACGGTGTCCCAGTGGGGGGCCGCCTGGCCAACCCATTCCCCCAGTTTCACCATCGCCGGGCTTTGCCCGATCAAACCGAAACGCGATAAATTCCCTGTCATGATGCATCCACCTGCCTGGTTTCCATCCTTGCCTGCATGCGGAACATTCCTGAGGCGATGGATCAAAGCCTACCCGCGCGGCCATCGTCGAATCATCCACCGGCTGTCCTCCTTTCATCCTTTTTTCATCCTCATTTCACTGCCGAATACAACAGCGAAAGGGGCGCGCGAAACGCCCCTTTGCTTTTCCATCCATTCGTTTTTTATCCCTTTTTACTTTGTTTATTCCAGAACCACATTCCGGAACGATCCGGTGGCGTTTTTTCCTGAATCCTTTCCGGCCACGCCCAAGCCCACCAGGATTGGATCCGTCATTTCGATTTCCCGGCGGTCCGCCAGGATCCAGTTTCCATCCCGGTTCATGAAATACGCGCTGAAGGTGTTGCCGGTCCGTTCCAGGCGGTAACGGTTCGGATTGCGTCCAGCCGCCGGTTCTTGACTGTCCTGGGATGCCTCGGGAGTATCGGATCCGGTCCGCCACTGGGTGCCGCATTGGCCGTCCCGCCTCACGCGCAGCGACAGGTTGACCGCACCGGACAAGAGATTCTGCCGGGCCATGAGGAAGGCCTTGATTCCGGTTTGACCCGCATTGCCGTCCTGGATCGAGACGTCGGCCACCAGGTTGAAATCCCCGCTCCATCGCTTATAAGCGTAATGAAAGGCCTCTTCCATTCCGGCCGCATCACCGCTGTTCCCCTGTATGAGGTAGACGCCGGTCCAGGGATCGAAATCCATGGCGCCCTTCGCGCCGCTCAAATCGCCGCGGATATCTCCCTGCTCCTCAAACAAGTTGGCGTAAGCGCCGGAAGAGGCCTGAAGCGAGGCGTTGCGGAACATCCCCGTGGCCAGCACGCCGGGATCGTGCGAGCCGACGCAGAATCCCACCAGGATCGGATCGGCCATCACCACCAGGTTTTTATCCACCAGCACCCATTGGTTGGATTTGCCGAGATAATACGTGCTGAAGGTGTTCCCACGGCGGACGAGGCGCTGGCGGCCGGGATTCAGGCCGTAGGCCTTGAGCCGCGAGGGCGTCGCGTAGGTTTTGCCGTTCGCCACGGGCCGCCATTGCGTGCTGTATTCGCCGGTCCGCCGCACCCGCGCGGTGAGATTGACCGATCCCGGCGTCAGGTTCTTCCGCGCCATCAATCCGGCCTTGGACCACTCCTGGGCGGGATTGCCGCCGCCCAAGTTCACGTCGGCCTGGAAATCGAAATCCCCCTGCCATTCCTTGTACACGAAATGAAACGCGTCGGCCCGGTTGCCGATGTCATCCCCGCTGCCGAGGACCGTGTAGGTCCCGGTCAGGGGATCGAAACTCAGGCTCCCTTTCGCGCCCAGCCGTCCGTTGTCGATATCCGTGCTGGTTGTGAATAATCCGCCGGCGGTCACGGTGATCGTAGCCTCTCCGGTTTTTCCATGGGTGTCCGTGATGGCGGCCGTGATGCGATGCGCTCCTTCGCTGAGCACCACCGAAATGGAACTGCCTGTTCCCAGCCATTCGCCATTCGACGATGTCCAGACCAGGCCGGCGCTGGTGAGGTCTTTGTCCACCGGGTCGATGTCACTCACGGTGGCCGTGAAGGTCAGGACGGTTCCCGGATCGAAAACCGCGCCGTCCGACGGATGGGTGATGGTGACCACCGGCGGGTGATTGAGGATGGAAATCGTGATCGAGTCGCTGTCCGTTTTGTCTCCCGCGTCGTATCCCATCGCCGTGATCACATGATCGCCCTCGGTCAACAACGCGTACCACGAGGCGCTTCCCGGCAGAAACGGGCCCCCGTCCCGGCTGGAACTCCACCACAAGTTATCGGAAAGATCCTCCTCCTCCGGATCGAGCGCCTGCCCCACGAAATGCACCGCCTCGCCCAGGGCGTAATCCGATCCCTCCGCCGGTTCGATGATCCGTACGTCCGGCCCGGCGAGATTCGCGGGGGGATTTGCCGCGTCCACCGGATCCACCAGCCCAAAACCATGGAAAGAATCGCGTCCCGGATTGCCCAGGTCGTCCGCCGTCAATTGTAATGCCGTCCGCACCAGGGTAGATGAAATCCCCGCGTCGATCAGCAGCGCCGCCGCGCCCGCGACGTGGGGGCTGGCCATGGAGGTGCCGCTTTTGGTGGTATAACCCGGCCCATTATGTTGAATCGAGAGAATATCCACACCCGGCGCCGCCAATTCCACCGCCGGGCCGGTGCTTGAAAACACGGCCCGCTGGTTCGCCGGATTCAAGGCCGCCACCGCGATCACCGATTGGTACCGGGCGGGATAGATGACATTGTCGCCGGTTCCCTCCGCATTGCCCTGGTTCCCCGCCGCCGCCACGATCACGAGGCCGGCCGCCGCCGCGTTGGCGAACGCCTGTTCGACCGTGGTCCCCGGATCGCCCACGCTGCCCAAACTGAGATTCACCACCTGGATGCCATTCGTTACGCTCCATTCCAGCGCCGCGACAATGTCCGAATACCCTCCATTGCCGTACTGGTTCAATACCTTGAGGGCGTACAGTTCCACCTTGGGGGCCACGCCCACCACGCCTTGGCTGTTGTCCAACGCCGCAAGAATCCCCGCCACGTGCGATCCATGGCTGTTGTCATCCTGGGGATCGGAGTCCTTGTTGACAAAATCATACCCCCCCCGGTAATTGCCCGCGATGTCCGGGTGGTTATAATTAACGCCCGTGTCGATCACGCCCACCTTCACGCCGCCGCCCTTGATTCCCCCCGCGTGGCACACTTCCGAATGGATGTGTTGGACCCCCCACGCATTATCCAGTTCGAAATCGGCCGCGTACACGGTTTTGTCATACTCGATGCCGGCCACCGTGGGCAGGATCTCCAACTGGCTCACGGCGGCCAGGGGCATCTCGGCCGCGAAGGCGTTGACGATCCTTTCGTATTTCCTCTTCAGTTTTCCCCCCGCCAGCGCCAGCAGTTGCTCTTCCCGGTTTCCAGGGCGGATCTTGAAGCGGATGAACACTTTCACCGGTTCCATCGGATTTTGCCCCGGTTTGATCCGGGGATGGGTTTCGTCCGCGGGATCCCGCGGGAGCGGATCCGGAATCTCCCCCGGTGTCTCCTCCAATACCGGCGCCGGTCCGGCTTGCGCCTGGGCCGCCCGCATGTCCGCCAGCCAAATCCCGGCCGCGGGCAGCAGAACCGTCCAGGCCGTTATCCACAGCGCTCTTCTCCACGATAATCCCCGTTGGATCGTTCCCTTCCCTGCGCGCATGATCCCTTACCCCTTTGATTTTTTACTATAGGTATCGATTATAAACTAATATTTTAATGCAAAAAACACGGGGGGTGATAAAAAAATAAGCGGGATTCCTCCGGCCGGCGGGAAAACGGGCCTGCCATCCAGCCCTGCCATCTGGAACCGGGCGTTCCGGTGATGTTTTTCCCGTAACGGGAACCGGACGGGTACTGATTCCCTTCATTGTGGGTTTCCATAACATCAAAATTACAGCTGTGCCCATTCTCCACCAATATCGGCTGGCTTTGAGTTTTGATAACCGTGGGAAGGAAAGGAGATAGCACGGGGATTCCTCGCGCAGCCTCCGGTTTCTGCGCGGCTGGCGGGCCGAAGGGAGACAGGAAGGAAGAGTCCCGCGTCAGGGATGAATTTCAAAATCCTGGATGGCGGACGGTGGATTCATTTGCGAGGGGCGGATTTGATTGCGCGCCCACGCTTCCCGGATGGCCGTGATGAGATCGCTGGCGGGCGCCTCGGCGTGATTTCGCGGATCGGGTCCATGGCGGACATTGAAATCATCCACCGCCGAGTAGGGCGGCCAGGAAGATTCCCACAGCCAGAGGGCGTGATTCATGCCGCGAAGTTCGAACAATTCCATCTGGTCGCGTAGATATTGGCCGGCGTTGTTTTCCCAGCGCATGACACCGAATTCGTTGACCGCCACCGGCGCATGGTTTTGGGTGATAAACGTGTCTATGGGCCGCAGCTGGGCGTTCAGCCATGCGCGGTTGAAATTGTCCTTGGTTCCGTCGCCATTCAAATCAATCCGCCCGGGATAGACCGCTTGGCCGAAGTCGGCGGCCCGCCAATCCTTGTGCGTGTAACTGTCGAATGGTTCGTATTGATGCGCCGTATACACCACGCGGGGATCGTTCACCGGGGTGACATAGGGAAGCCAGGAAACACTGCTGTAGGAGTTGCCGCCGATCAGGACCGGGGTATCCGGATCCACTTCCCGGATCGCCGCGACGATGCGGGGATGGAGCTGGTTCCAATCGTACAAGGTTCCCTGGTAACGGGCGTAAAACTCGCCGGGATCCCAAATATCCAGGCGGCCGGTAAAATAATCGCTCCCCGTTTGGTTGGAATTCGGCTCGACCATCAGGTCGTACCCCACGATCACGGGATGGTTCCGGTAGCGCGCGGCGGTATAACGCCACATCTGCACCCACGCGTCCTGCGCCGCCGGAGAGTTCCATACCTTGTCGTTGAAATAGCGCTTGTCCAGGCTATCCCAATAGAACAACGCCAAATCGCTGCGGCCCGGACCGCTGCGGAAACTCAGCACCGCGAACAGGTCCGCCCGGACGGCCATGTCGAGCAAGTCATCCAGGTTATGCTGAACCTCCGGATCCACTTCATACGGCGGATCCACGCGGAAAAGGCCCGAATACGAAATATTGACATAATTGGCTCCCCACGCGGCCAGCTGGTTGAAATCCTCCTGCGTATAGGGAGGCCCCATGGGGCCGGGACCGAGAAATTCCAGCCCGTCCAGCGCGGGAAAGACACGCCGCTGGTAAATATTCGCTCCGCGGAGATACGTGCCGTTTTTCCACAAATCCCATTTGGTCTTCGGAAGCTCTGACGGCGTCTGCAGGGGACGGAGCGCGGGAACCGCCGGAGGATCGCTGGCGTACAGAGCCGGCGGAAACCAGGACAAGATCAGAATCAGACCGGGGAGAAGCCGGCTCCCCGGTACCCATGGGTTTGTCATCGGTTTCGCCTTTCTAAGTGAAAGTGAATGGATCGACAAGGCTCATCCCCGATGAAAGTGCTCGAAGGTGAGAAAAACATTGTACACACAAATTATCCGGGCGGACATTAAGAGCCACCTCCGCGTAATCCAATCAACGGGAAAGAGGGGGAGTTTGTCTGAATCTGGTTGGCCCGGATGATCTGGATGACCAGGATGACCAGGATGATCTGGATGACCAGGATGACCAGGATGGCAAGGAATTACGCGCAACGCGCAAATTCATCTTTCCAACATCTATGTTTTGCGTCGGATGTCATTCCCGCGAAAGCGGACATCCCGAACACGATTTGATTGGCAGCGCGTGCATGGCCTGCTTATGTCTGGGCGGACGGAGGCAACCGGAAACTGACCGCCATCCGGTTCCAGAGGTTCATCATGCCAACGATCACCGTCAGGTCCACCAATTCTTTTTCGGAAAAATGCCGCCGGGCTTCCTCGTACGCCTCATCGGGAACCCCCGTTTGCGAAATCAACGTCACCGATTCCGCCCAGGCCAGCGCGGCCCGTTCCCGGGGTTCATAGTACGGGGCTTCCCGCCACACCGGCAGGCAATCCAACTTGGATTGACTGACTCCCGCCTCGCGCGCCTCCCGCGAGTGCATCGTTACGCAATACACGCACCCGTTGATCTGCGAAATCCGTAACTCCACGAGGAACCGCAAGGGGGCTTCGATGGAACAGGATTTGATGTAAGCCGATACGCCCCGCAACGCCTGGACGGCCTCGGGAGCTACTTGATGATAAGAAATGCGTTGAGACAAAATACAATCTCCGGTAATCGTTTGGATGGATGTTGAAATGTAAGGTACAAACGGTATCGGTGGGCGTCAAGCAAACATGGCTGGAGAATGCCCTGTCCGGCTTTCATGGCCAGGCGGCCCGGCATGAACGGGTAATCATGTAACATAAAAAAAACTCATCCGGCAGTGCGTACTTTTTTTCCGATCGCCGGTTCGCATCTCTTCGAAATGATCGATGAAAACC
>JBHGBC010000238.1:0-7136 GCA_041946805.1 bacterium | reverse complement strand
ATGATTGTCGTTTTTGGGGTAACATTATATACCTCCTCGGTTGTGTACGGAGAGTAGCTACCCCTGGGAGAGGGTTAGGGTGAGGGAATTCCCCTCATCGGCGCTTCTTCCGCCGGTCCTTCCCCCAAACGATGAGTCACGCACTGCGCGCTAATCCTTCCTACGCGTCTACACATCTGGATTCCCGCCTTCGCGCGAATGACGTTAAATATGCCATCCTCAATCCAAGGTGATGCTCCCATTGACCGTCCGGATGCGCAGTACCGGCCCGCCGCCGTGAATCGTCCCCTGGACCTTGTGCTTCTGCCGATCGCCCGCAAACGTACGGTTCTCGAAATGCATCCCGCCGTTCGAGTTTTCCAGATCCAACGTGAGTCCGGATTCGCCGGGAAGTTGGATCCGCACCGAGCCGTTGACGGTCTCCACCGACGAATCCTTATCCGGCGCGCCCGCCATCTGAATATCCACCGAGCCGTTCACCGTTTCCGCTTGCACCCAGCTCGCAGTGTTGGCCAAATGCACGGATCCGTTGACGGTCTCGGCGCGCAGCGGCCCCGTGCACGCTTCCGCCTCGATCTTGCCGTTCACGCTCTCCAACTTCACGGCGGCGGAGACCTCGCGCACCGTGACCGAGCCGTTGACGGTCACGGCGTCCAGGGGCAATTCCTTCGGGACCTTCACGGTCAGGTTCACCACCACCGAGACGCCCCAGGGCAGGGTCTTGGGCTGCACCGCTTCCACGCGCAGCCGGTCCTTCTCGCGGGTCGTCACCACGTCCACCGATTCCTTCACTTGCAGCACTTTGGCCTCGGAACCCAGCCATCCCCGCGTCAACCGGATTTCCGCCTTCACGTCGATCCGGTTGGGTGCGTCCGGTTCCTGGGGCTTGACGTCCACGAAGCCGTTGATGGTCCGGAATTCCGCCGATTTCACCTCGGCCGCGTCCACGCGGAGGTCCCGTTTCCAGGTATAGGTGTTCCCGCTTTGCTCATAACCATCCGTCGAGAATTCCGGCTGCGCCCACGTCACCGGCAGCCGCGGCATGCTGCTGAATAACCCGATCGTCACCACCGCCGCCACGAGCATGATTTTCTTGCGTTTCATGATTCAGCCCTCTCTGCGCCTTTCCACGAGATCCTGCAACACGAACAACACGCCCACGCCGAACATCACGAACATCCAGTAATGTTCAATGAACTCCACCATGGGGAACACTTCCCAATTATCCATCAGGAACACCGCGCCCACCGCGGTGAAGGCCGTCCCCAACACAAACTGTCCCCGGTCACGGTCCCTCGAGTAATCGCGCAGCAGCCGCAGCCCGAACACCAGGGGAATCAGGGGCCACAACCGGTCCCAGCTCAGGATATCGATATTCCATTGTTCGAGGATGTACAATCCGCCCACCGCCATCAGGATGATCCCCAACAGGAACTTGCCGGATATTCCCGGGGCGGATTGGGATTTGTCTTTCGGGGGTGTCGGCGCTTCATTCATGGTGGTGTCCTCCTTCGATGAGTGGGCCGCCGAGGCCGGCGTGGCCAGCCCCTCCATTTTCTCCCGGGCTTCGGCCCGCAAGGTTTCTTGTTCGGTGTTTCCGCCGGGCGGGACCGGTGGGACGGGCGCGACAGGCGCCGTTTGCGAAGACCGCGGTTGCGGAGCAGGCGGCGGGACGAATCCCAGGTTGATCCGGCGGGCGTTCTGCACCGCGTCGGTGATCGAATACAGCATGAAAATCGGGAAGAGAACAATCAGCCAGAAGAGGGGATACACACGGACGAGATCTTCGTCATCTAAATTCCAGCCGGGGAAGAGGTCCTGGGCGGTTGCATTCAATTCCGATGGCAAAAAATTGCCCCAGCCCATGGGCACGGCCACCGGCATCAACACAAAATAGAAAAACGAGGCGGCAAAGGCGATGAACAAAATAAGCCCCTTGGTGGTCTGCTCGTTATAGATCTGCCCCATTCCGGGTATCATCGACAAAATTCCCGCCACGGCCGGGCTTTTACGCGCGATGTAGTGTTTTGCCATTGTCTGTTCTCCGATTCTCCGTTGACGCGGGATCCAGGGGGATGCCGATGGATTACGCGGTATGCGCCAACCCATCCTACGCTGCTTTCCCTCACCCTGACCCTCTCCCAGAGGGAGAGGGGATTGATCGCTTTTGTCGTTTCTTTCCCCGGGCGTTGCCCTGGGCTATCTTCTGGCGCGCCGTTGGCGCTTGAAGTATTGTTCTGCATTTCAACCCCTGGTTTCTGTCCACTACAACTACCTTATACGAAATCATTCTTTATTTTATGTCACTGATTCTTACTCTTTATTGGATCATTGAGAGGGATCGGCTTTTCGCTTGCGCCGGGTGGCGGGGCTTTTTCCAGCTGGTTTTGGATTTCCATGGTCACACGGCCAATCACTCCGCTGGCCAGCGAGTACATGCGCCCCGAAAATTGCTCGCTGAATTTCTCGCTTTGATCGATCACCCGGCCCGCCAGCTTCGAGACCTGGGTCGCGATCGGCAAATTGAACGCTTCCCCCTTCGGGCTGGCCAGGACGCCCAGGATCACGACTATTGTCGCCAACGCGGTGGGCCACGCCTCCCGTTGCAGCACCAGCGGCATGTGGAAGCCCGCCACCCAGTCCCGGATCCCTTCCCAGACGCGTTGTCCAAACGCCGGCGCGGAGGGGAGAACCGGCGATGGCGCCGGAGGTTCCCGTTCCGCGAGGTACCGCATCACGTCATCGGTCAACGTGAGCGGCGGTTCCGGGATCTGGACCGTTTCGAGGGCGGACGCCACCAATTCGGCCATGCCCGCATATTCCCGCCATTCCGGAGAATCCATTAGAAATTCCCGGATCTCGGGCGGGATCTCCGTCTCGCCGTCGGCCATGCGTTCCATCCATTCCATGATCCGTTCCTGTTCCACCATAATCCGCCTCCCCGCGCGTGAACCTTCTCAGGAGAGCAGTTCCGCTTGCAGCGGTTGCAGCATTTCGGACAATTTCACCCGCGCCCGGTGGATGTGGGTCATCACCGTGCCCACGGGCAAGGCCAACGCCTGCGCGATCTCTTCATAACTCATATTTTCCATGTGGCGCATCATCAGCACCAGTTTGTACTTGTCGGGCAATTGCTCGATCGCCCGCAGGACACACGCGTCCCGTTCCTCGCGCGTATGATGATCCCGGGGATCGTATGTGGAGTCAGGCACGTTCATGACATTCGCTTCCTCGTCGGTCATCGAACAAGCCCTAATCCGCCGTTTCTTCCGCAGATCCAGGATGTAATTGACCGTGATCCGGTTGATCCAGGTCTTCAAGGAACGGCCGGGATCGTACGACGCCAATCCCTTGAAGACCCGGTAAAAGACTTCCTGGACCGCGTCCTTGGCGCCCTCCGCGTTTCCCAGCATGCCGTAGGCGATCCGGTAGACCAGACCGCTGTACCGGTCGACCAACACGCGAAACGCGTCCCGGTCGCCCTCCAGCACCCGCCGCACATAAAAGGCATCATCCACCGGATCATTCATCGCATGGTTAACATCGCCTTTCGAGAGACGATCAATCCTATTATACGAAGATTTGTGGGGATTATTTCACAATTCATCTCCTCCGGCGTACTGCGCTATGACACGATTGCGCCTGGAGTTGATTTCCTGGACGGCAGGAGGGGGCTCACGAGTAATAGGGGCGCGTGGCCACGTGCCCCTCCTTCCCAAACTATGTTCCATTTTTCGTTCATCCATCGATAATTCCCACCTCTTCGATACCAATTCCCTGCACCCATTCCCGGCCACTCTTTTTCCGCGTCATCCGTGTTTCAATCCGTCCACCAAATGGCCCCTCTCTTCTGCTCCCTCTCCCTCTGGGAGAGGGCCGGGGTGAGGGAAAACCATTCATCGAGCATCCACTTCTCGAATAGCGCTCATATCCCCGTTAATCAAATAAGGTCCCTGCCGGGGACGACTGTAAAGCAGCCCCGGGGGTCAACCCGGGGCACCATTCTGGGCACAATTCCGGGCAATACATCCAGCCCCTCTATCCCTTCTCCGCGTCATCCGTGTTGCAATCCGTCTAATCCACCCCCCTATCCGCTTCCTGTTCACTTGTCCTCCTCCCTCCTTCCAGGGTAACCTGATGCCGGAAACGAAGATTCACAATGAGGGAGATCCCATGCCCACCGCCCGCCGGACAAACACATTGCGCATCATCCACGGAACCAATCCCTACGCCCAGGAGGTGCAGGGCAAGGCCAACGAACCGATCTGCGTGGCCATGCTGCTCGACCGCGCCCGGATGCAATTGAGTCTGCCGGTCGAGGCCACGCTCGAGGCTATCTACGACCGGCTCGAAAACAACGCTCCGCGCGTCGCCGTCATCACCGGCTCGCCCGACCACCCCGCCCACGTCATGGATCACGAAACCCTGCTCAAGGCCGTGGCGGCCATCTGGAACCGGGGCGGCGTGCCCTTCGCTTTCGGTATCCCGGTGATCTGCGACGGCACCGCCCAAAGCACGCACGGCATGTGCTACTCCCTCGTCTCGCGCAACCTGGCCAGCGCCATGGTCATCAACCAGATGGAAGGGCATTCGTACCACGGCGCGTTCGTCATCCAGGGCTGCGACAAAACCCCCTTCGCCGTCGTGAACGCCCTCGCTTCGCTCGACGTCACCCGCCAGGCGCGCGGCGAGGCCCCCGTCTTCGCCACCTTCGCCCCCGCCCACGTGCTGCTCGGCGGAACCATCCCGGACGATCTGAAACGCGAACTGAGCGAACTCGCCGGCGAAGCCGGCCAGCGCAACCTGGGCTTTCTCGGCGAGGACATCCGCCACACGTTGCGGCATATCCTGCAGTGTTCCTCCAACCAGGCCTTTCAGGGGATCTTCAAGCGCGCGGTCCAGGAGGGAGTCCTGACTCCGGAAAAACACAAGGACTTCGAAAAACGCCTGGCCGTGAACACCTGCGACCGCCGCGGCGGCATCTGCGCTTTCCACGGGACCGGCAACAGCAGCCGCGATTTGGTTTCCGCCCTCGGGCTGGTCCACCCCGCCGTCGAACTGCTGACCGATCCCCCCACGTACGAGCAGGTCGATCAGGCCGTGGAAGCCATGCTGGCGGTCTGCAACGATCCCGAATACAGCGTCTCCAACCTGGTGGTCAAAAACATCGAAAACGCCGTCCGCGTCCACAGCGCCCTGGGCGGCTCCACCAACCTCATGATGCACCTGGTGGCCGCCATGATCTATGCCGGCCGCCGCTTCAGCATCCACGATTACGACCGGATCCGCCGCCGGGTTCCGGTCCCCGAACTGATGGACTACAGCCTCACCGAGGGCCGCGACATCTTCGCCTGGGCCCAACAATGCTGTGACGGCCGCATCGGGGGTGTCGATACTGTGCTCTACGAACTCCGCCGTCACCAGGTTCCTGTAGCCGCTGAAGCCCCCACCATGGCCGGGAAAACCTGGGCCGCGCGCCTGAAAAACGGCAAGCGCCTCTCGGCCGCCAACGTGCAGGACAATCCCATCATCCTGCCCACGCCCCGGCGCGCCGCCAGCGGCGTGGATGTGCTTTCCGGCAATTTTTTCGAATCAGCGGTGGTGAAGATCAGCGGCATGCCGGAAGAACAGGTGAATGAATTCGACGAAAAAGTGGCCCCCGTCCTTTATTTCGAGACCGAGGAGGAGGCCACCGCGCAATTGCTGAACGTCAACCTTCTCCAGGATGTGGCCCGGGGCGCCTGGTTCACACGCGAGATCCTCCTGCGCCTCTACCGCCACAACACGGGGAAAAAAAATCCGGAAATCGAACGTTTGCGGAACAAGCAGGAAATCTTCCAGCGGATCCTCGGCGAAAACGCCCTCCGTCTGGCCGTGATCATCGCCGGACAGGGACCCGAAGCCTTCGGCATGCCGGAAATGTTCACCCCCACCCAGCATATCAACCACAACCGCGTGCTCAAGCCAATCGTCACTATCATCAGCGACGGGCGCTACTCCGGCGTCACGTACGGGGCGGCCATCGGTCACGTCACCCCCGAGTCCTTCAACCGGGGGGGCATTCTCTACCTCCAGACCGGGGATCTCCTCCACCTGCGGCTGCGCCGGCGGCGGATCAACCTATTGGACACCAAGTCCTTTGCCCAAGGGAACTTACGCCTCTATGCCGGATCGCTCGCCGAAGACCGGGAAAAACTCGGCGAACAGCGCTGGGCCCGCCTGCGGAAACGCCGCGCCTCGATCGATCCCTCCAACCTCATGATCCGCCTCACCGACGCCGCCCACGGGGCCGTGCCCCTCGAGGTGTGGGAACGGGCCCAGAAGACCTATATCCTGCCCACGGTTCCGCGATAATCTGGAAAAGCATCCCTCCCGATTTCAATTCCGGGAAAGATCGAAAGAACCATAATCTTTTTATTTTTGCAATAATTGAATCGATCCTCCCCTTTCTTTTTCTCCCTCCTTTTTGATAGAATGTTGAAAAAGGATAAAACCGGAGGAGGATCATTCAGGTTTCATGGAGACCGTCCATGAAACGGAGCTTAATTCATTCATACGGCATTCATCATGCCGGTTCAACTGGGAGGTTATGCACATGAAACGTTTCTTTTATTACTTGGGAGTATTCGCGCTTCTCGCCGGAACCGCCATCCCCGCGGTCCACGCGCAGAAGGTGGAAAGCACACCCGTCGATTTGACCGCGTTCTGGAACGCGGACGGCTGGTATCACTATGATCCCAATGATGCCAACTTGGATCCCGGTGTGCCCTCGCCCCATCCCGACGCCGCCGGCGGCCAGTGGGGGCTGGACGGAGTGACGGGAGGCGCACGAGTCCGGATCAACACGCTGCCCGCCAATGTGATCCCGGGCCAAGTGAATGTGACGGAAGACGGCGAAGTGGCCTTTTTGTTGCCCAAGATGGAAATCGGCGATCTGGATGTTTACTATCCTACCGGGGATACCATCCCGGTGCCCCCCGGCAAGTATAAGTACATCTATCTCGCCTGCATGTCCGGGAACGGCAACTGGCCCGGCAGCGAATCCGATTGGGCCGCGATCGTCGACGTCAACACCAAGGAAGTCATCGATCCCCGCTACGAAGTGAACAGCTTCAAGCCGATATACCAGGAAGGCG
>JBHGBC010000237.1:0-7181 GCA_041946805.1 bacterium | reverse complement strand
ATGCCATTCTGTCTAGTTAAGGGCCAAACTCCAGTGGCCCTCTCCCAGAGGGAGAGGGCTAGAGTGAGGGAATTTTTGTAGGGGCGGATCTGCGTGTCCACCCGCAACCGGGAGGAGATGGAATACTTCTTTCACCGCCAAACACTCGCTGGCCGGATGTACCAATTTAGGGGGCGCTCCTTGAATCGCACCTCAATCGGATTATTGTCCAGCCTTCACCCCAAAAAACGGTTAGATCCTGCCTGCCCCATCCGGTCGATTCCATGGTATTCTCTCACCTGCCGGAATTGGGTCTCATTCTCCCTGAAAGCGATGATCGGCCATGATACGCTGCTGTGTTTCCTCCGTCTTCTTCCTGTTCCTGGCTTCTTTTTTGGTGGGATCCCCGGGAGGGATGGCTTCGGCCGCTTTCCCCGCGGATCCACCGCAGAGGCCCCACACCATCCACATCGTTCCCCAGTCGCACATCGATGTTGTCTGGTTATGGCGCTACGACCCGGAAACCATTCACCGCTGCTGCCAGACGACCTTTACCCGGGCTTTGGCAAACCTGGCCCGGTTCCCCGAGTACACGTTTTGCCAGAGCCAGGTTCCGCTCTACGAACCGATGGAGAAGATCTATCCGGACATATTCAACGGGATTAAGCGATACATCCGCGAAGGCCGTTGGGAAGTCGCCGGCGGGATGTACGTGGAACCGGAAGGCGGGGAGCCGTGCGGGGAGTCGTGGGTCCGGCAATGCGTCATGGGCAAGCGCTGGTTCCACAAAACCTTCGGCGTGGACGTGGAATACGGATGGCAGGCGGATGCCTGGGGCCATCCGGCCCAACTGCCGCAGATTCTGGTCAAGTCGGGAATGACTGCGTACCTGTGGCGGCGCGGCAATGCCTTCGGGCCGCGCCATGCGGTCCAGGAAAAACTCTTCTGGTGGGAAGCGCCCGACCATTCGAAAGTGTTGGCCTATCGTTTTGTGGATCCCGAAGATCCACCCTACCCGCAATGGCGCGAGGACGTCCGCGTCAGCCGGGAGCGCTACGGCCTGGACGACACGATGATCATCATCGGATGGGGCGATCACGGGGGAGGGCCTACGGCCCAGGACATCGAGCTCACGGAAGACTTCGCCCGCCGGGTCTCGCCCGGGTATCAAGTCAAGTTCAGCACCTTCAGCCGCTATATCGACGCCGTGCGGAAACAGAATCCCCAACTGCCCACTTTCCAGGGCGACCTGGGTTTCGAATTGAACGCCGATCTCACCAACGTGGGCCAAATCAAGAAGAGCAACCGGGAATGCGAGAACCAGTTGCTGGCTTCGGAAAAATGGGCCAGCCTCGCGGCGCTGTTCTTTTCCAGCGAGTATCCCAAAGCCGAGCTGGACGAAGCCTGGAAAAAACTGCTGTTCAACCAGTTCCACGATATCCTGGGCGGGAGCTTGATTCCCGAGGCGGTCCAGGACGCGATGCGCCTGTACCAGAGCATACGCGATACGTGCGCATTCACGAGCGAACAGGCCCTGGATACGGTTATGAAGAATGTGGACACGCGGGGAGAAGGCCTGCCGGTGACGGTCTTCAATCCCCTCTCTTGGAACCGCACCGACGCCGTGGAAGTAGGGCTGGAATATGACAAGGCGCCCGCGTACCCCGCCCTGAAAGACAGCCAGGGAAACATCATTCCCCTGCAAATCGTGGACCGCGCCACCGAGAAGGGCAAACCCGGTTTGCGATGTGTCTTTGTGGCGGAGGATGTTCCTTCCCTGGGATACAAGACCTATCACGCCGCCGCGTCTTCCGCGCCGGCCTCGCCGCTTTTCCCCCCCTCCGCGTCCGAATCCCGGATGGAGAATGAATATTTCCGCGTGGATCTCGATCCGGAATCGGGATGCCTCCGGCAAATCTTCGACAAGCGAAATCAACGGGAAGTGCTGGATAAATCCGGCCGGGGGAACCTGTTGGCGGCCATCGAGGACGAGGGCGATTCCGAGGGCCGCTTCGTGCTGAAGAGCGATCTCGCGGCCAAGCCCATGGGACAAATGCAGGAGTTCGATACGGTTTCAAACATTCAAGTCGTGGAAAACGGGCCCGTCCGGGCGGTGGTGCGCGTCGAGAAACAATATCAACATTCCCGGTTTGTGCAGGACATCATCTTATACGCCGGCATGGACCGCATCGATTTTCATCTGGTGGCGGATTGGCATGACATCCACCGCCTGATCAAGGTGGTGTTTCCCGCGGCCCTGGCCGCGCCGGAGGCCACTTTCGACGCGCCTTATGGAACCATGGTCCGCCCCGCGGACGGCATCGATTACCCCGCGCAGAAGTGGGTGGATCTGTACGCGGACGGCTATGGCCTGGCCTTGATCAACAACGGCCGGTACGGTCACGACGTGCAAGGCAATGTGCTGCGCCTGAGTGTTTTGCGAAGCCCCACCCAGCCCGCCTGCAACACCGACGAGGGCATTCATTCCCTGGGCTATTCGCTTTACCCCCATCCCGGCCGTTGGGACACGGCCCGCGTTGTGCAACGAGGCTACGAATTCAACAATCCCCTCGTCCCCGTGACCCCCGCCTCCCATGAAGGGACATTGCCCCCGGAGATGTCTTTCGTCACCGTGCAACCGGATCATGTCATTCTGGAAGTCATAAAACAAGCCGATGATGCGAACCACACCGTACTGCGGTTCTGCGAAATGAATGGTCAGGAGGAAAGCCTGCGCGTGGCTTTTCCCTTTCCTATCCAATCCGCGCAAGAAACCGACTTGATGGAAACCGGACTGAGGGATATTCGTCCGGTTGAAAACACGTTGGAATTCCCGATCGGCCCGCATGAAATCAAAACCATACGGATGCGAAAGTAGAAACACAAAAACTCGGGTGTACGCCCATCTCGGAGGAACCATATAAATATCCGCGATGAATGTGTGCCTGAGAAAATTACGGAATTCGGATGAACCGAAGGGCGGGCGGAGCGAAGCTGCGACAGATTTTTCAAACGATGCTACAATCCCTGCGATTTTGAATTGAAGGAGAAAGACGCGATGACCGTTCATGGAACCGAAGAAATTCTCGAAAACGAAACACTAGCTCCGGCAGTTCCGCTTCCGGTTTTTCTCGATGATCTGACGCGCCGGATCCTGGAGGAGGAGCATGAAACCACCCGCGAGGAAGCCAGCCGCCTCGCCGCCGTCGAAAAGCGCGACGCGCTGCTGCTGTTCCATTACGCCAAGCAGTTGCGCGAGCGGTTCCGCGGCGACACCGTCAGCCTCTGCTCGATCGTCAACGCCAAGTCCGGCGCGTGCCCCGAGGATTGCTCGTTCTGCGCCCAATCCGCTCATTTCAAAACCGCCGCGCCGGTGTATGGGCTGATGAAACCCGAGGAAGTGCTGAAGACCGCCCGCCTGGCCGAGCGCGACGGGGCCGAGTCGTTCGGCGTGGTCATCAGCGGCCGGGGCATCAAAAACGACAAGGAACTGCGGGACATCGGCGAGATCGTGAAGACCCTCAAGCGCGAGGTGACTCTCGACATCCACGCCTCCGTGGGCATCTGCACCCGCGAGCAACTCCAGTACCTGCGCGACTGCGGCGTCACCATGATCAACCACAACCTGGAAACCTCGGAACGATTCTATCCCTCCATCTGCACCACCCACTCCTTCCAGGACCGCGTGGAAACCATCCGGAACGCCCGCGCCTGCGGGATGAACCTGTGCGTGGGCGGCATCTTCGGCCTGGGCGAGACCTGGGACGACCGGATCGGCCTGGCCTTCACCCTGCGCGAACTGGATGTCGACACCGTGCCGCTCAACTTCCTCCACCGCATCCAGGGCACACCCCTGGAGGCGCGGGAACCCCTGGCCCCCTTCACCATCCTGTCCATCATCGCCCTGTTCCGGTTCGTCCTGCCGCGCAAGGAAATCAAGATCTGCGGCGGGCGTGAATCCAACCTGCGCGACCTGCAAAGCCTGATCTTCCTGGCCGGGGCGGACAGTATGATGATCGGCAATTACCTCACCACCGCCGGCCGCGAGCCCGAACTGGACTGGAAAATGATGGACGACCTGGAGTTGACCTGGACCCGCCGCGATCCATGCCGCAATAACGCGGGAAAATCAGAGTGAAATGATCCCCCCACGGATATGCGGCCGGTTCGCCCATACGCCTCCCTCTCCTTCTGGTAGAGGGCCGGAGTGAGGGAAAGCCTTACGGTATAGCTAGTACCTTCTGTCTGACACTCTATCCCCTCTTCTCCTCTCTCCGTGTCATCTATGTCGAATCCGTGCCATCCGTGGTTCAATCCGTTAATCCAAAAACCTCTCCTTTCCGAATCCCTTTCCCTCTGGTAGAGGGCCAGAGTGAGGGAATCTCTAAAATGACGACCTTCATCCTTTTTCTTCAATTGAGTAAATAGATGCCTCTTTTTAGCGAAAGATCGCTCAATTCCGTTTTCTTGGAGATCCTGAAGGGTTTATAATGGACCAGACCCAGAAAACCTTGGACGGGAGAAATCCCGTCGAATCACGGCTTCCCAGAAGATTGACGCCATTCGAAGTACCCTGAACGGGAGTTTGATTATGCTGAAACACCGGTCTTCCTCGTTTACCCTGATCGAGTTGCTGATCGTGGTCGCGATCATCGGCATCTTGGCGGCGATCGCGGTCCCCAATTTCTTGAACGCGCAGACCAAGGCCAAGATCACCCGGTCGTACACCGACATGGGCGCCCTGCACACCGCCCTGGACATGTATTTCCTCGACCGCAACGACTTCCCCCGCAGCAATTACATCGAACGCTATCCCACGCGCCCCTTCCGCCGCCTCACGACTCCCGTTGCGTACATGAGCGCCTTCCCGTCCGATCCGTTCCGCGTGGGCGGCCTGGCTCTGGAGCATGATCTCTACAAAACCTCCGGGCCGGATTATACCTATTACATGTGCAACGACACGGACGCCTACGACGGCCCCGCCACCCGCGGCAAACCCGCGCGGGCCGCGGATTATATCATGTCGTTCGATTGGTTCATGATGGGGCTGGGGCCATCCAAGATGGGTTGGATCTTCTACGACATCAGCAACGGCATCCGCTCCGAGGGGTGCATTTACCATTCCAACAGCAAGGAAGAAAAAAGCGCCCGGGGCGGCGGCTACGTGCACCGGCCGAACCAATAATTCCGAAAAATAGGACGGATCCGGGAAGCGCGTACCTTTTTTTTCCGAAGGCCGGTTTGCGTCTCTTAGAAATAATCAATGAAAATCACCCCCAAATTCCCTCTCCCCCTGGGAGAGGGCCGGGGTGAGGGAAATCGTGGAAGGGTGCAATACATCTTTTATAACTGTGCAATCGGGGTAATGGATTCAAACAACAATCCTTCCTGGAGTTTCCAACATGCGCCTCTTTTCCTGTTTTCCACATTATGCGAAATGGAATCGCTCCATCCTTTGGCGGCCGGGCGGTTTCTTTCCGGCATGCCTGGCTTTGCTGGGAATGATTCTCATCCCGCCCGCCTGGGGGGAAGAGGCTTCCCATAAGAAAACCGCCGGCGTTCTCTATCCGCGCTCCTTGTCTCTTCAGATCATCGCCAACGCGCAAAAATTCCCGTGGGCGAAGGAAGCGCAAGCCCGCGTCGTGGAACGCGCCCGGCCGTGGCGGGAGGCGTCCGAAGACGCGCTGTGGAGCATGATGTTCGGCGCCACCATCCCACGCTCTTGGATGGTCTGGTCGGACGGCTACTGCCCGGCCTGTAAAAAAGACGTGAAGATGTACGAATGGATCATGGATCCCTGGAACCATCCCTTCAAAATCCAATGCCCCCACTGCCAGGCGCTGTTTCCCACCAACGATTTCGCCGCGTTCTACCGCTCGGGGCTGGACAGACATGGCATCTTCGATCCAGAACTGGCGGACCGTTCTCTGTTGTTCAACACGGAGCATCCGGAGCCCAACGATTCATTGCATTTGTTCGGGGTGGATGATGGAACCGGCTACGTGGAGGGAGACCGGCGCTGGCGGTTCATCAGCGCGTATCTGGTCTATGGCCAGTGGAAAAAACTGGTCCTGGCGGGCATCGTCAATCTCGGCGAGGCGTATTTCGTGACCGGCGATCCGGTATACGCGCGCAAGGCGGCCATCCTGCTGGACCGCGTCGCGGATGTGTATCCCACCTTCGATTTCAAGGAGCAAGCGGTGGTGTACGAGCGCAAACTCGGCTCCAACGGCTATGTTTCCACTTGGCACGACGCGTGTGAGGAGGTGCGGGAACTGGCGCAGGCCTATGACCAGATATTCGACGCCCTGCCCAACGACTCGGAATTGGTTGCGTTCTTGTCTAACAAAGCCAAGCAGTATGCCATCGAGAATCCCAAGACCACGTTCGCGGATATTCAAGCCAATATCGAAGACCGCATCTTCCGTGACACCATCACTCATGAATACAAGATCCGTTCCAACTATCCCAGGACGCCTGTTTCGATTCTGACCATGGAGACCGTGATGGGCTGGCCGGCCAACCGGGAGAAGATTCTGGCCATGATCTCTTCGATCCTGGAAACCTCGTTGAAAAAAGACGGGGTGACCGGCGAGAAGGGATTGACCGGCTACACCACCATCGGGCCGCACGCCATCGCCGAACTGCTCGCGAAATTCGACCGGCTCGATCCCTCCCTGTTCCCGGAATTGCTGAAGAAATTTCCCGCCCTGCATCAGACGTTTCGATTCCATATCGACACCTGGTGCTTCGAAAAATATTATCCGAAGGAGGGTGACGGCTCGGCCTTCGCCTCGCAATCGCCTAACTACGCGGGAGTCTCGTTCGTAAGGCCGGCCGCCGGCATCGAACCGTCCATGTTCCAGTTTATGTGGCGGCTGTACGAGTTGACCCATGATCCGGCTTTCGTCCAGTGCCTGTACATCGGCAACGGCCGGTCGGTCGATGGCCTGCCGCATGATATCGGCGCTTCGGATCCGGAGGCGTTCCAAAAGCAGGTCCGCCAGGTGATCGGCCGGGTGGGCGATGAGATCGAACTCTCCGATGTGAACAAACATCAATGGAAACTCGCGATCCTGCGGTCGGGCCGGGGAGATCAGCGCCGGGCCGCGTGGCTGGATTACGACGCGGGCGGCAACCATAGCCACCACGACGGCATGAACATCGGCCTGTTCGCGAAAGGCTTCGGCGGCTTCCTCGGG
>JBHGBC010000236.1:0-7228 GCA_041946805.1 bacterium | reverse complement strand
CCCTCGGGGAGAGGGATAGGGTGAGGGAAAGCCTTTCGCTACGCTTTCGGCCTCTTTTCCAATAAGTTTTGAACACGAAGCAGAATTTCATCCCCGCAGGGGATCCATGTGAATAGCCGTAGGCGATAGCCTACGGTTGCGTCAATCATCAATTCCAACCCCGCCGGGGTTGAATACCCCATTCGATCCCGGAGGGATTGGGTGCAGACAAGATATCTGCATCACAAGGATCTGGATCCCCGTTTGCGCGGGGATGACATCGGGAAAACGGGAATCTCACCAAGCCAAACAACCCAAAATGAACCCGCCCCCCATCCTCCCAATTGGATTGCCCGCGCCGGTTTGATATAGTAAAACCTCGGTTCATGCGTTGCGAATATCTGAAATGACGAAGGAGGCGGCCATGGCGAAACGGTACGCGTTAGGCATCGACTTTGGCACGGAATCCGGCCGGGCGTTGCTCGTGGATGTGGAAACGGGAGAGGAAGTAGCCACGCACGTGCATCCTTACCCGCACGGGGTGCTGGATACCGCGCTGCCCGATGGGACTCCCCTGGAGCACGACTGGGCGCTGCAGGATCCCAACGACTGGATCGAGGTGCTGAAGGTCACCGTTCCGCAAGTGATGCGGGCCGCCGGGGCCGCGCCGGAGCAGGTCATCGGCATCGGGGTGGATTTTACTTCCTGCACCGTGCTGCCCGTGAAGCAAGACGGCACGCCGCTGTGCAATCTCCCGCAATTCAAGAACCGCCCCCACGCCTGGCCGAAACTGTGGAAGCATCACGCGGCCCAGCCCGAGGCGGACCGTATCACCCAGGCCATCCGGCAGCGCGGCGAGACCATCCTGGAGCGCTACGGCGGCAAGATGTCCTCGGAGTGGATCTTCCCCAAAATCTGGCAGGTGCTGGACGAGGATGAGGCAGTCTACGACGCCGCGGACCGGTTCATCGAGGGCGGCGACTGGATCGTCGAACAACTATGCGGCCGGGAAGCGCGCAGCTCTTGCATGGCGGGCTACAAGGGCATGTGGGACAAGGAGGAAGGCTTCCCCTCGCCCGAACTGCTCAAGTCCCTGCATCCCAAGCTGCAAAACATCGTGGGGACCAAGTTGTCGAAGACCATCCATCCCCTCGGTTCCAAGGCGGGCGGATTGACCGCGAAAATGGCGGAACTGATGGGCTTGAAGGCGGGGACCGCGGTGGCGGTGGCCATTATCGACGCCCATTCCGCCGTTCCCGGATCGGGCGTGACCGAACCGGGCAAGATGTTGATGGTCATGGGCACCTCCACCTGCCACATGCTGCTGTCGGAGAAAAAGATGAAGGTGGACGGCATGTGCGGCTGCGTGCGCGACGGCATCCTCCCCGGCTTCTACGGCTACGAGGCCGGCCAGCCCGCCACCGGGGATATTTTCGCCTGGTTCGTCGAGAATTGTGTCCCGTATGCGGTGTATGAAGAGGCGAAAAACCGCGGGGTGACCATCCATCAGGTGCTCGAAGAACGCGCCGCCCGCCTCGCTCCCGGACAAAGCGGCTTGATCGCCCTGGACTGGTGGAACGGCAACCGCTCCGTGCTGGTGGACGCGGAACTTTCGGGCCTGATGCTGGGGATGAGCCTGACCACCCGGCCGGAAGAGATGTACCTGGCGCTCATCGAGGCCACCGCCTTCGGCACGCGCAAGATCATCGAGGCCTTCGCCGGCAGCGGGATTCCCATCACCGAACTGTTCGCCTGCGGGGGGCTGGCGGAACGCAACAAGATGCTCATGCGGGTGTATGCCAACGTGACGGGATTGCCCATCCGCATCGCCCAATCGCCCCAGACCTGCGCCCTGGGAGCCGCCATCCTGGGAACCGTGGCGGCGGGCAAGGCCGCGGGAGGTTACGACACGCCCCAGGACGCGGCGGCGCGCATGGCCCGCCTCAAGGACGAGACCTACGCGCCGGATGCCGCCGCCCACCAGGCCTATACCACACTGTATCAGGATTACACCCAACTCCACGATTACTTCGGCCGTGGAGCCAATGATGTCATGAAACGCCTGCGGAAAATGCGGGGATGAGGTGGGCTACGCTTCGCTTTGAGCCTACCTTGCTTTCTGCATTCAATTCCAGCGGGATTTTTTTCAGTTCACTCGGATTGTGAGAACACGTGAACGCGATACCCTGGGGCAAAACACCTGCGTATCGCCTCAGGCGCCCCCCATCTTTACTGCTTCTGAATCCAAACCACATCCACGCCGATGTCGTTACCCGGACTGCCTTCGGCCTTTCCCTCGTAACGCAAGGTGAGCGTGTGCTTGCCCCGGTCCAGAGCGGCCGGTTCGGAGGCGAAATCGCGCAGCAGGGTGCGATGGGGGACGTACAGGTCGATGACGCCGTTTTCCTGCCCGCACTCCAGTTTCCGGTCATTCAAGCGGACCGTGAAGCGGCCCGAGGCCGGGGTCAGCGCGGTCATCAGGCGGATGCTGTATTTTCCCGATTCGGAAATGGGCACCTCGAACCGCAGCTCATCGCCCACCTTTTCGGGATTCCACACCATCACCTGCCCGCCCGACCACAGGGCGTGCTTTCTCAGGGTGACGGGCGGCTTGTCCTTGACGATGGCTTCGGCCTGGTGAAAGACGGAATTCGCCGCGCCCATGCGGGCGGCGGGCTGCCAATCGGGCGGTAGCTCCAGATGCCGGACATCCTCGCGGGTGATGGGCGGATGATCGTCAACCACTCCCGGCCGGGCGTAGAAATAAGCCAGGCGGGCGTAGGAGACGCCGGGGGTGCGCTCGTGGCTGTAAAGTTCCATGTAAAAGGCGATCCGGCTGCGGAAAGGCAGCGGATCAAGGATATGAAAACGGTTGTTGGTGACGAAGCCCCGGTTGGCGGGGCCGTCGTTGCGGGGCTGCCCGAAATAGGGGAAGACGAAGATGTCGCCCGACGACCAGGCGTAGTTGTAGTAATCCTCCGACCCGGTGCCGAAGGTCGACGGGACGGCGTCATCGTCCACGAAAATCTTCTCATCCCCCTCGCCCCACCAGTTGCCGTACGACGTGGGGATGGGATTGGGATTGAGCAACAGCGAAGCGGTCCCGACATAAACTCCCTGACCGTTGGCGAGGATGAAGGGGAGATCCCGCACGTCCACATTCGAGGCCACGAGATCGTGATCGGCCCGCCACCGCGCGTGAAAGTGCATGGAGGATTTTTCGTTCCAGGCATAGTCCATGGGCAACACCGCGCCGGTGACCGTGACGCTCTGGCCGCCGAGGTTCTCCAATACGATCCGGCAGGATTTCGTGAAGGGCATGACGAAGCGGCAGGTCATGATCCCATCCGGTTCGACAGTGAAGGGCACGGTGTTTTGGGGATTGACGCCCGGAGCCGCGCCGAAGAAATCCCCCAGGGGGGATTGGACTTGCGCCACGGAATGATCATCGAAGTGGATATGCAGGATCGTCTGTTTCAAGGCCTGGTCGAGGTCCGCGGCGCTAACTTTCAACGTCAACCGTTCGATGGCCGCCGGACCGCCGATCACCAGCGCGTCCTTTTTCTCGTCCGGCGCGAGCGTCACCGCGATGGGACTGGGCTGCCGGGTGGAAGCGTAGTCCCACCGGCCGTTGGGATCACCAAGAACGCGGACAGCCTGGAGAATGTCATCCTTATAGGTTGGCACATCCGCGGGCGTGAAGGTCTTCACCTCGGCGGAAGGCTCGTACAGGCGGATTTGCGCCTGATAGAAGTGGATGTCCTTGAGTTTGCCGATCCAGACCATCTTGCATTGCTGGGCGAAGGGAATGGGACAGTAAGCGGCGTTGCGCTGGGTGAAGGTCCCCTCCAGACTCTCCGTGGTCAGGCCGGTGGAACCAAGGAACGACAGATAAGGCTCCAGGAGAAACGCCTGGGCGTCTCCCTCGAACAGGGGTTGTTCCGCCCCGTCGAGATACACCCGCAACCTTCCCGAACTCGCGGCGGTCCAGGTGCGGACGATGGCCCCGGGGCCTTGAACATCGCAGATGAGATATTCGCCCACGCCGTCCCCGCCCGGCTCTTTCAGCACCTTCTCGAAGTTCGGGATGGGCTCGCCGCCGAAACCATCGCTGTTGGCGAACCAGCCAGGCCCGCCGGGCCGGTGGCTGCGCCGGTCATACGACGAGAACTGCACGGTCTTGAAGGCGGGATCAGGAAACTCGCCCAGACGGCGAAGATCCGTCATCTCGTGGATGATCGATCCGGTAGTGATGGATTCGGCGGAAGCCATGCCGCCGGCCAACAGCACCAAAGAGGCCAGCGCGGTAAGGGAAATAAAACGCTTCATTATTGATACTCCTTGAATGTTTATTCTAATTGATCAGGCGGGGGTGACAATCCCCGGTAACGTCCCAGATTGAGACGATCCCGGAGGGATCGAATGATATAAAATTCAACCCCTCCGGGGTTGGTATTTTTTTTCACAAAACCGTAGGCTATCGCCTACGGCTATTCACATTTATCCCCTTCGGGGATGTAATTTTACTTCACGATCTGTATTTATGTGTATTGTTTAGCCCTGCCGGGTGGGTTGCTTCGTGAAATCCGCACAAATCCTTCTCTCATTGAAACAATTCCCATCCCGCCGCGCGCGAGGGGAGATGGCTGTCGAAGACGTAGATCTTGCTGTTGGCTCCCGCGATGTAGAGGCGCTGGTTGTCCGGCGAAAAGGCGGCGGAGATCATGGGCGATTCCATGGCGTACCGGAGAATGTTGGTGTCCGTCCGGGCGTGCACCAGCGTGGGGACGCCGTCCCGCTCGGTGACGAAATACTCATCATCCGACGTAAAGGCGACATCCCGGTTGGATATTAATTTCCGGAGATGGGAGAGGTCGATAAGCAGAGTTTTAGGCCCCCGCACCCATATCTCCTCATCTAAATAAATTATATCGTTTGGATAAAAAGGTGGAAAAGGATATCGGCACAAAAGATATTTCCCTTTTGGAGAGAAATATATTTCATAATAATCTGCGCCAATTTGATGTCTCATTTCGACCATTTCAGCGCCAGTTTTTGAATTCCAAAAGTGCATTTTTAAACTGAATGATGAGAAATGTTGTTGAGCGCTACCAGTATACTTGGTTATTCCTATGATATATTGCTTTTCCGGTGACAAACAAGCTTCAACAAGTTGTTCGTTTTCATCTACATCATTAATCTCTTCGTAATTTGTCCAGTAAGCATTCTCTAAAAATATTTTTTGACCATTTATTTCAACCGATGATGCATCATGAACCAAACCATTCCATTGATTCCATTTCTCGATAACAAATATTCGACTTTGAAGATCCCATCGCAAGATCGGATTTCCAAATATTTTTTGATATATATCATACTGCACTAATATGGACCAATCAATATTGCAAACAGGATCAGGATTAAAATTATCGCCCCACCATTGCGTAAAAGCTATATAATTAATCTCCAAAAAATTGTTGCCGCAATTCAACCAATAAATCTCGGGCGTTTCTCCCCCATCCAATGTCACTTTATTTGGCACAGGTGGCACAATTGTCTCAATCAGCTGAGTTTGCGAAAACAACAAGTTATTGAAAGATAGAAACAATAACTGAATTAGTATAATTTTCTTCTTGATTATCATAATTCAATCTCCTTTGAATTGGATGTACTATATAATCCGCTGGAATGATAAATTGTCAAACGAATATTATAAAGTAGGCGCAGGAAGTGTAATAACTTACCTGCGCCTTAAACCACTCTATTCAATTATTGAACCAGAAATCGCACAGTCATGCGATACAAATCCATGTCCAAAGCGCCTTGTTGGCCAGGTCTCCGAATATCCCGTTGGTAATATAACTTATTGTATTCACCTGTTTGCCCGCTATAACCGCCGAAATCGGGTGGAGTCGGATTTGTATCCCAACCAATCAATGTGGGGTATTCATAGGTATAATAGTCATGAACACCATCGCCGATTTGGTCGGCTTTAATAATTAGAAATTCACTCCATTCGAGCAAATTATTACTCGTGTGTAGGGCTATTCCTGTCTTTTTGCTTTCATTTTTATCGATCCCACCTTTGCAAATCATAACCATTTGATGAACATAAGGAGTAGCTAGATAAACATTGTAGCTGATTTTGGGAAATGCACGCCACAATTTTTGATTATCTGTTTTTGGGCTTCTTAGGCCATTTTCTTTTAATGAATTCCAGAGTATAGTTTCTACTCCGCCTATTCCTGGTTGACCCCAATTCAGATGAGATGTAGTAGCGGATACAATTTGCCTGTATTTTGTCCATGGATTGTTTGAGTACGGGTAAGTCCATGTATCGATGGCTGTTTTTGTTGCGCGTGCAATGGCAATACCCGCAGCTAGGGTATCATCCTCACCAGTGACATTTTTCACTGTTGGACGTGCATGGTAGATCATGTAATAATAATCAGTTGTGCCGAATACCGAAGCACCTCCACAACCATATAACTTACTTGGATATGCAAGCATAGTAATATCTTGCTCGGGAGAAACATAACGGATGATTGCATTACCGGCAGAATGATTTGTTTTATTGAACGTCCTACCAAAATCTTCATATCCCGTCCGTGAACGCACGTAGCCAATGTGTTCATACGTACCAGCGGTGTTTTTAATCCCATCATCGTTTTGATCATTATCTTCAACATGAGCAAAGGCATGCAACACATTGACGGTTCCGCCGCCCATGTCCGTATAATTGCTGCTCCATACGGATGCAAATGCCACATGCCCGGTCTGGCCTGGCCAATCATCATCCGTTAGCGAAGTAGGCCAAATCACCATCCTGGCCCCGCCACTGGAAGGATCGACATAGGAGGCATTGTAAATCTCATTGGCGGTCGCGTTGCCCATATGTTTGGTGGTTTGATTGCGGAAATCGATCAGGCGAGGATAGGCATAGGTCGCGCTCTGAACCGTGTTGGGTGCTAGGGGCGTCGTGATATAAGCGACAAACCGTCCCGGTGTACTTCCATCCGCGGGCAGGTAAGTAGTGTTCACACCGGACTCCGCCGGATTAATCATGTGCCAATCACCACCTTGCCCCGCGCTTGTGCCCCGGAGAATCAATTCCTCGGCGGAGATGGGATACGCCGTCACGCTCTGCACCTGTGCCTGCGCTTCTTGCAGGGCCGATGCCTTACTCGTTACGCTGGATAAATCACCAACCTTTTCCGGTTCCCCCAGGATAACACGGAACGCGCTGCCC
>JBHGBC010000235.1:0-7360 GCA_041946805.1 bacterium | reverse complement strand
CGATCTCTTCCTGACCTTACCGGGGGTTGTCACCCCCGGCGATTCCTATTCAATCCCTTCGGGATGGGCGGCCGGCAGGAGGTCTGCACCACCATGTCCTGGATCCCCGCTTACGCGGGGATGACTTCCTTGAATGGCGGAGGAATCTCAATATCCCCCGGCCGCTACCCTTGGCTGGCGATCAGTTCGAGGGCTTCGTCCATCAGGCCGCTCATGCGGACAGCGCCGCGGGTGGAATTGCCCAGCATGGAGAAGATATAGGTCTTGCCGCTTTTGGCATTGATGTAGCCGGAGAGCGAGCGGACGCCGTTCAAGGTCCCGGTCTTGGCGAAGATCCGCCCGGCGGTGTCGGAGCCGTTGAGCCGGCGTTTGAGCGTGCCGTCCACCCCGGAACAGGGCAACGAATCCTGAAACAGGTTCTTGTAGGGCGATTCGGCTATGATGCGCAACACCTGAATCAACGACTGGGCGCTCAGGCGGTTTTCCCGCGAGAGGCCGGAACCGTCGGCGATGAATTCCGCGTCCAGGTTGCAGCCGTGCTCGTTGAGGATGTCCTTCAACGCAAGGATCCCCATCTCCCAACTGCCCACCCCGTAATCCGTGTAGCCCAGGGTTTTGAGAAAATGCTCCGCGTAGAGGTTTTGGCTGTTCTTGAGGCAGGCGTTGACCAGGTGGCTCAGCGGAGGGGATTCGTACACATGCAGACTTTTCCAGGTTTTGGGAGCGGGGAGATTCGGCTCATCGTCGGCATCCCGGGCCTTGCCGTCCACCACGATCCCTTCCGCCAGCAGGATTTCCCGCAGGACCGAGACGAAATAGAGAGTGGGATTGGGCACCGCCGCGTAGTGCACGGACGACTTGTTGGCGCGGATCGATCCTTGCACCTCCAGCGACAGATCATCGGCGGACCGGCGGATGACGATCCCTTTTTCCGCCTTTTGCGTGCCCACGGTCATCACCGCGGGGGCGAGGAACAGGTATTGGGTGGGGGGATTGGTGCGCACCATGGCCGGAACGCCCGCCTTCGCGGCGCCCTCCACGATGATATCGACGCACGCGTCGTTGAACGAAAGGGCGCTGACTTCGGCCGCGAACCAGTCCAAAAAGTTGTCCGGATGCCAGTTCAAGCCATGGCGGACGTCGTCGAACACGTCATCCACGCCGATGATATCCCCCGTGACGTGCAGAATGTTGTTCTGTTTAAGCACATCCGCCCACTGGCGGAACAGGGCGGTGACGTCGTTGCCGTTGAAACGGCCGCCGATGCTGGGATCGCCTGATCCGGCCACGATCAGGTTGCCCTCCAGGATGGAGCCGGTCTGTTTACCGCTGGCCAACAACTCGGTTTTATACTTGAAATCGGGCTGCAATCGCAGCAGGGCGGCGGCGCAGACCAGGATTTTCATGTTGGAGGCGGGAATCAGGCTTCGCTGCGGCGTCAGCGAATACAGATTATCCTCCTCTTCGAGGCTTTCCACCTGGATGCTCCATACCGCCTGGGGAAGGTTTTTGGTGAACAGGACATTTAGATCCGATTGCAGGGACGCGGAGGCGGCGGGAACGGCCCAAATCCAAACCACACCCAAAACAGCCAGCCCTCTCAGCCCGGGAGACACGACTTTCCGCATGGTTTCTCCTTTAATTCGGCGGTTCCTCCGGCCCGCGCGGAAGGACCGATGAAACCATACACCCTCAGGGAAATCAACAACATCCGGACGCAGATCCTGAGAGGCAAGACGATTTCATCCCTCCGCTCCCCTGGGGTAGCCGGAATGAAGAACGCTGAAGTAAAGATGACCCTCACCCTATCCCTCTCCCGGAGGGAGAGGAACCATTTGCATAAATCCTGGAGGCCGGTCCCCTGGGAGGGTGACCGCCTGCGCTGAAAAAAACTACCCTATTGTTGCACAACAATCCTGAAAAAGAAACTACTTTCTCCCTCCCCCTCGGTGAGAGAGAGGATCAGGGAAAGGCCGCGAGTGAACTTTCCTCACTCCCTCCGGATTGAAATCCGGGGTTGCTGACGTGCGGTCCATTGAGGGAGAGATGGCGCCGGCCAGATGCCAGCACCCCAATTTCCATACTCCCCCCTCCCCGGCCCCATTCCTGATGAAGAGAGAATCGGAGCGGTACCGCCAGGTCCCTCCGGCCGTATGCTCAATCGGAGTTGGACCTGCGCTTAGGGATTCGGAGCCGCCACGGCGGCCGCGGTGGTAGTCGTCTTCTCACCTTCCGGCTGTTCCTGAGCCTCCTCCTCCTGGAGCACGTTCTTCAAGGAATGGCTTTCCACATCCATCAAGACATTCACCAGGTCGTTATCCTTGTTGTCGATCTTGATGCTGTTGATGGTGATGATGCGGGGGCCGTATTCCAGATCGTACATATATTTCATCACGGACCGGTAGTCGGCGTCCAGATTCAAGGAAACGGCGCGTTTGATGTAATAATCCTGTTTGCTTTGCTCCTTTTCCTTGTTGAAGGTTTCGATCACTTCGGGCGGGATCAGTTGATCCTTGGCATACTTGTTGTAGGTCTTCAGTTTTTGTTTCATGTCGTCGAGTTTTTTCAGCAGGTCCTCGACTTCCTTCTTGGTGAGTTCCTTGTTCGTCTGGGGATCGTAGAGGGGGCCCATCATGGCGGCGGTCATGCCGCCCATGCCCATGCCGCCCATGCCCATGGGGCCCATCATGCCCATGCCCATGGGGCCCATCATGCCCATGCCGCCCATGCCCATGGGGCCCATCATGCCCATGCCGCCCATCATGCCCATGCCGCCCATGCCCATCATGCCGTAGCCGCCGGCATAGCCGTATTGCACGAGGAGGTTGTTGGGGCCGAAAAGTTCATCGTACAGCAGCTGTTTTTGGCTTTTGAACGCGCTCTGCAATTCTTCGTCGGTTACGTTGTAGCCCTGGCCCTTGAAGATGATCTCGTTGATGGCGTTCAACTTGTCTTCCACCGCCATCTGGGCCAGATCATAGCAAAGTTTCTGGAATTCGAGGATCTTATGGAGCTGGGGCGAATCGTTCCGGGTCACTTCGGGATCGATCTGGAACAGGCCGTACAATTCCTCGAAGGTTTTGTTCGTGTGTTGGCGGATGTAATTCAGGCAGTAGAGTTCGCGGATCGTCCGAATGGTCGAGTCGGACGCCAGGAACTTGTCGTTGATGCCGAGGGAATGCTTCAGCAGTTTGTAGCGGTTTTCATACCCTTCGCGGACGGCCGGGTTGATGGTGCCGGTGCTCTTCAGCCGTTGGTATTGATCCATCTCCACCAGCAGGGGGGGAAGTTGGCCGGGGGCGGGCAGTTCGTCCTCGAAATGATCCAGCAAGGTGGTGGATTCGGTTTCCTTGAGTTCGTTCTGGGGATCAAAGCTGACATTGACTTTGTCCTGGATGCGCAAGTCGTCGAAGGTGCAATCGGCCGAAAAGCCGCCGGCTTCGTCCGTTCCCAGGTAAATGCCGGACAGCACTGAGGGGAGGGAGATGTTGCTGGTCAGGGTTTGGCCGGCGGAGGTGCCTAGGCGGCTGGCCATCATGCCCATGCCGTAACCGCCCATGCCCATGCCCATGCCGCCCATGCCCATGCCCATCATGCCCATGCCCATGCCGCCCATGCCCATCATGCCCATGCCGCCCATGCCCATGCCGCCGCCGAGCAGGAGTTCATCCTCCACGTCCCGGGCGTCGCGGATGGAGAGGCCGGCCCCGATGGGCAATCCCTTGTTCTGGCCGTTGATGTACAACGCCTGGCGTTTGGGTTCCCACACCACGGCGATGTGATACCACTGGCCTTCCTTCCAGTCCGAGATCATGGCGGTCACGATGCTGGGCGGTTTGACGTAATCGCGCAGTTCGAAGCTAAGCGTGGGGCCCTCGCCCTTGTACACGGCGAGCAGGCTGTCCCGCTGGAAGGGACCCATGCCCATGGGCAGCATCGCCTGGATGGACATCTTCGACATGGGGCCGGCCTGGCCGCCCCGGGCGTCGGCGTTGGCTTCCTGCTCTTGTTCGAGGCGGGTGGAGATTTCCTGGCGGCTCATTTTGCGGCTGTCGATCGCGATCAGCATGCATTTGTGGTGGATTTCCGGATCGTTGGGGTCCCACTCGGGCTTGACGAAGAATTCAAGGGTGCCCTGCCGGGGATTGATCACCGGTTTGGAATCCAGATTGGCGTACGCGATCGAGCGGGCGTCCCGCGCGCGGAAGCCCGTGCCAAAGCGGCCTTCGCGCAGGCCTCCATCCACACCCCAAGAACGGCTGACGGTCAACTTGGTGGTGGTGCTGTTGGCCTCCAGTTTTTTCATCACGTCGATCTGGTTGAGGAGTTCATTGATGTAGTTTTTGGACGGATCGTACCGTTCGATGATCTTGAGTTGTTTATCCAGCTGTTCGAAACCGTTGCGCGCGGTCTGGTTCTGGGTCTGAATGGCGTTGATCACTTCATCGATCCGGGTGACGATGGGCTGCGATTTGGATTCGCTGCTCTCCTCTCCGGACACCTGTTGCACGATGTTGCGGTATTCGTTCTTCAGCGTGCTGAGCCGTTGATTGTAATCGTTCCAATCCTTCTTGATCGGTCCGAAAACAAACAAGTTGAGCACGGCGACGATTCCCACCGCGGCCACGATCAGTACGATGGCTTTCGTTCGGTTTCCCATGTTTCCTCTCCCCGCGTGTTGGTTTACAGCGCGATTCAGGTATGTTGGATACTGGATTTATCTGTCTAAAAAACCATGATATCGTGTTTTTTTGTCTTCGTTTCAATACCGATTCCCCATTCCCTCTCCCCCACGGTCCGGCCGAATCGCAAATTAATCCGCTTCCGGAACCGGCGTCCCGCCGGGAGACCGGGTTTTTCCGCCGGCCTGCCGCTGGAACGAGGTATTTCCACACGCCGGGCATCCCGCCTTTTTCAGAGTCTGGATGGTTGTAAACTCCTCGCCCGGACCGACCGGGACGGCGGTTGCGCACGCCGTGCAAACATACCAACCCCCTGGCGGGCGAATATCCCCCGTATAAAAAGGAGTATAACGCAACGAAAACGATTTTTCAGGTGGCGGATTAAAAACCTTCTCACAAATCAAGAGGCTGGACTGGTGGGCGTGGATGGACGCGCCTGCGTATTCGTTGAACCGGAGGAGAATGCCCCGGACCGCCCATCCCATGCCCAGCAGGTTGGATTCGATGCCTGCCAGGGTGGGGGAATCGGGGAGGGGCATGGAAAGCAGCAGGGTCCCCCCCAGGGCCAGGGCGTAATGGCACCGGTACGCGAAGGCGGTGATCGCGTTTTCCGTGTACGCGGGATCGGTCAGGGCCACCGCGAAGGCGTCCTTCCATTCCGCGGGCCATTCGTCGCGCACGTCCAGCACCTGCGTCTGGACGGCGCCTTGGGACAGTTCGGCGATCCGCTCCAGGTAGCGGGCATCGATGTCTATTACCCGGATAGGTTCCCAATGGCCCGGATCGGGCAGAAACCGCCGCCGCGTCAGCCAGCAGGCCAGCGAGATGAAATCATCATCCCCCACGAAGAGGAGGGATTTCCCCAGCAGTCCGGATTCGAGCAAGTACAAAGCCTTCCGGATTCCGGTTTCCGGCGTGGCGTGGCTCTGGTCGAGGGTGACATCCACTTCAGGGCGGCGGGCGCAGAGTTCCCGAAATTCCTCCAAGAGGGGAAACGCTTCCGGCGGCAGGACGCGGCCCCGCCCCTGGCAGGCGGAGCAGGTCTGGCTCACGGCCTCATGGCGTCCGAACCATTCCTCGAGCCGTTTCGCTCCCGCGGGAGAGAGGCGCAGACCTTCTCCGGGCAACAGGATGTCCCGCTTTTCCAACTCCCGGCGCAAGGCGGCCAGGACGGGCACGGGGATATGCAACTGGCGGGACCATTCGCGCGTGGAGGGGATGCGGCCCATGTAGACAGCCCAAAGCGCCCGGGTCACGCCATCCACGCCTTCCCGCAGTTGCACGGCCTGGGCCAGTTCGTGCAGCCATTGATTGGATTCCGCGCGGGAAAGGGTTCCGGGACCGGTATTCATGCGGATTGACGCCGTTCGCGAAAATGGATCAACGCAACCAGGGTGTCGTTGACCGGGGTGGGAATGTTTTTTTCCCGCCCCAGCGTGGTAATTGCGCCGTTGAGGGCGTTGATTTCGGTCATCCGGCCTTTTTGCAAATCCCGCAGCATCGAGGGGAAATGGGCGGCCGTGGGAGGAATCATTTTTTCGTAAAAGGCCTCCAAATACTCCTCCGCCGTGTTCCAAAACAACCGGACGCCCTGGCCGGCCGTCACGGCGAACGCCTCGCGGATGATCCGGTCCATGACGGACCGGGTGGCTTCCTCCTCCGCCAGCGCGCCGTAGGTGACACCCAACAGCGCCCCCAAGGGATTCAAGGCCGCATTATACAGGATTTTCGCCCAAATGTACTGCTCCAGTTGATCCGTCGCCTCCGCGGGGATGCCCGCTTCCCGCAGGGTCAGGGCGATGGCCTGCAACGGGGCCATGGGAAACTCGCGCAAGTAGTGGCCCAGGCGCACCGAATCGGCGTGCACAGTTACGTTGACCGATCCCGGTTCCGGGATCTCGACTCCAGTGATGATCCGGGCGCCCAGGGTGCGGCGCCATCCGGCTTTCTCCGCGATGGCTTGGCAGTTGCCGTACCCGTTCTGGCAGGAAATCACCAGGGTGGCGTCCTCCAGCACGGGCAGGCATTCGGCGATGGCCCGGGGGGTATCAAAGGCTTTGACAGTAATGAAGATGTGATCGAAATTCCGCAAACCGGCGGGGATATCTCTAACATCTTCGAAGGCCGGCTGCGGTGAAACGGTGTGCTCTCCCCACACGCCGGAAATGCGGATGCCCCGCGCGCGGAGGGCTTCCACGTTCCCTTTCCGCCCGATGAACACCACGGAGTGGCCCGCCTTCGCGAGCAGCCCGCCCAGCAAGGTTCCCACCGCTCCCGCGCCGAAAATCAGATACCGCAACATACGAAACCGTCCACCGCCGGGCTGAGATTGTGAAGCGGCATAGGATTCACGATCAACATCGTTCTCTAATGTTAATATCAGGTAAAAAGGAAATTCATAATTCTGATTTATCCGAGAAATGCGTACATAATGAGGTTAAATCGATTTCATTCACTCCTGGATGAGTAGGGACACCAAGGTCCACTCCTACAAAAAATCCCTCACCCTGATCCTCTCCCAGAGGGAGAGGGAATTTTAGGAGTAGTTTTCATCAATCATTACGAAGAGATGCAAACCGGCGATCTGAAAAAAAGTACGCATTTGGCCCAGGGTTGAAACCCTGGGCTGCTGCAAAGTCGTCCCCTGAAGGGGACTCCGTAAGGGCAAGACATCAACC
>JBHGBC010000234.1:0-7567 GCA_041946805.1 bacterium | reverse complement strand
CACCCCGTTCACCCGCCACCCGGTCTCGTCCGCGTGCAAGACCGCCGAGTGCCGGATCTGGCGCAGCGCGTAATGCCAATAGGTGGTCAGCACCAGCAGGCAGTGAACGATGCGAGAGTGGGTAAAGGCGTTGGCCACCGGGGGTTCCACGGGTTTTTGGCAGCGTGGGCAATAGTCGCGGTGGATCCGATGCTCTGTCATTTCCGGCGTGATCGATGCGGGGATGTCTTCGATGATCCGGAGGCGGATGCTCTTTTTACCATTACAGCGTTGCAGCGGACCGCCGCAGTTGGGACAGCAGTCCAGGCGGTGTTCTTCCCGGCGGTCGATGTGATCGGGCTGTCGGCGGGTGTGGCCGGGATGGCCCGGTTGGCCGCCCGCTTTTTGCTTCTTGCGGGGTTTCTTCCCGGTTTGGTTGGACGCTTTGAGGTGCGGGGGAATCATCCCGGACGGGGTGGAGGGCGAGGGGGCGGAAGATTTCAGACGCCGGAGGATTTTCAGGAAAAGAAACAGGAGGGCTTTTTCGTCACCGGCCAGAAATTGTAGCGATAAGAGACGGATCTACTCGTCCCCGAGCAAGGTATCTAAGCAGTGGATTTCGCACAGAATTTGCTCGACGATCGCGGACCGGTTTGTGTCCATGTACGTTGAAACTTCAAAACCGGCCGAGAAGTAACGCTTGGTGTAATTTCTTTTTTATCATGGCGGGATTTTTCGAGGAAAAGAGGGATCATGGGGAGCGGTTTTACTTCAGATGGGTGACCTGTTACTCTAATTTTAATTTGCCTCCTTTGATTTAGACTTGAACATCTTGTAGAACCAAAACAACATGTAATTCCGTTATTTGTTATTTTTATAGGATTAGTTCTCCTTTTCCATAAGATCACTTCGCTTGATCCATCCCCGGGGCGGCTTGGAGGCCGCCCCGGTGGGTAATAAAGATTGGTGAAAGTGAAATGCGGTTACAGGATGGAGGTACAGCTTACGGTGTCCGGATGGGGAACGGATTGGCATTCACCCACGCCGAGGCGCCCAGCAGATTGACCGACTGGATGCGGTAATAGTAAGTCGAATTCCGCTGAACCCTGTCTTGGAGCGAAGTGACATTCACCCCAGCCGTGAGAGTGCTCCGGTTTTTCGTGAATGTCGAGTTGGTGGCGCGCTGGATCACGAAGCCGGTTTCGTTGTTGGATTTATCACTCCATACCAGTGTAACGTTGGCACGGTTTCCAGACCGGACGGCTGATGCCTTCAAGTTCGATGGAGCCGCCGGAACGAACACGGCCACGGTGACTTGGTTCGATGTGGAGACTCCGGCCAGATTGACCGCTTGCACCTGGTAGGCATAGGTGTTCCCGGTCAATACCGCTGTGTCCAAATAGCTCACACTATTGGGCACGAGTGAGACGAAGTCAGCGAATGCTCCCCCGTTGACGGAGCGTTGAACCATGAAACTGTCCTCGTTGTTGGCGTTGTCGATCCAGGTCAAGGCGATTTGCGGTCCGGTTTGGAGCACCCCCGCCAAATTGGTCGGAGCCGCCGGAACATAGATCGGTACGGTGACTTGATTCGACACGGACGATCCGGCCAGATTGTTCGCCTTCACCTGGTAGGTATAGGTGGATCCGCCTGCCGGTGTGTCCAAATAGCTCACGCTATTGATCGTCAGTGTGGCGATTGTGGAGAAGGTCACACCGTCAGTGGAGCGTTCAACCGTGTAGCTGCCCTCGTCGTTGGCGTTATCGGTCCAGGTCAAGAGGACCTGCGGTCCCGCCTGCACCGTAGCCGTAAGGCCGGTCGGCGGCGCGGGTACACCCTTGGCTATACCGTTTTGCACCGCGTTGGACGGCCATTCCCCGGCCGCGTTGTAAGCGACAACGATGTAGCTGTACAAATTGTTGAGAAGGGCCGTAGTGTCGGTAAAGGTGTTTGCATTGGCCAGCGTTTGTCCTATTTGTGCATAGGGGCCGACCTTATTGTTCTTAACATCCGCCCGCTGGATCTTGAAACCGATTTCGTTGGCCGGATTGCCCCACGTCGCAGGATTGGTGTAATCAACCGTAGTGGGATCGATCCAGTCAAGACTTACGACGCTAGTCACAGGATCCTGAACCAGGCTCAAGACCGTTCCAACCGGCAGAACGCGATCCACGTTGAACACCACCGGGCGCATCATGTCCATCTCTTCGTGGCTGAGGATATGGCAATGCCACACGTACTCCCATCCGAAGTTTGTGATTGCGTTGATAACCGTGATGGGATTGCCAAGGGGATCGACACCTTTGAATGGCGCGGTAGTGCCCAGTGGCATAGTCGGATCCAACGGCCGGAAACTGTCGGGCAATCCGAAGGGCTGCTTCGGAGCCACCGGCCGTAACGCCACGACACAATCTTCCAACGGATTCATACGGACTGTTTCCTTCCAGCCCCGCTCGTTCGGTTCCGGCGGTTTCACCCCACCGGCCCAATCGACCCGGTTGATCAACTGCACGTCGAACAGGTGAAAATGCACCGGATGAGAATCCACGCCGTTGTGCGTGATCTTCCAGATCTGGGTTCCATCCCCGGGTGCCGGCACACTGGTCTGGATATTGTCATTGATCAACTCCGTCGGGGGATCGATAAATCCGTAGAAGATGGTCGTTTGGTTCATGCCATTGGTGAAAGGCACTTCCACGCCCAAAAAGGCGGACATCCGCCCATAGAGATCCTCCAATTCCTCCGCGATGGCTTTTGGAGTGAAGATGATGGTCATCGGGGACGCCGCACTCATGGGGGTGAAGGTCAAGGACGTGCTTTGGATTCGGGCATAAGCGCGCGTGTCGTCGGGGAACACCGCGTTGTACGCGGAATTATAACCGCCCTGCGGAACCAGGATCGGATCCTGCGAACGCGCGAACACCCCCGGCGTGGTTGCGGTCGAAGCAAACTCGGCATCCAACGCCGCCGTATCGAAGGCCGGAACCGCCGGACCCGCGATCACGCGGATTTGCAGGAGTGTCCGGGTGTTGGGTCCGTAACCGGGCAGAGTGGGAACCGTCCCGCCCGTTGATGTATAGTCCGGATGGCCTGTGTAGTAATCCAGGCGCATGTCATTCGCTGGAACCGCCGCGGGCGCGTCGTTATACAGAATAAAGGTATCGCCCACGGCACAAGCGGAAAAGTCGATGATCACATTGGCCCGTTCCGCCGGTCCCCGGAAAAGATTGTGCTCCTTGACATTCCCCACCGTGATGCTCTTGGGGTCCGTGCCTTGACCAACGGGAGTGTTGGGCCAATACACCGGCGCCGGCAGAAAACCGCCTTCCGTACCGATTTGGATCATTTGGGGACCGGCGAAATTCCAATCCGGCCAATCCCCGCCTCACCCATCCGGCTGCGGCCATCCCAGGATGCCGGGCCACGGAGCATCGACAACCGGCCATGACGGCGGTATGTTGCCTACAGCCTTGGGCAACAAATTAATTTCACCTTCGTCGCCATTGGTGTTGAGTGCATTCCCGTTCCAAACCGGTCCATTGGCCTTGGCTTTATGCAACTGCAGGTTGAAGAACCGGTCATTGGCCGCGTTCAGGATGCGGAACCGGTAGGCCTTGGGCTGCACCTCGAGATACGGATACGCGGTCCCGTTGATCACCGGAGTATCATGAAAGGCTTCCATCGTCATGGAGAGATCGGGCACGCCGGGAGTTACCATCCCCGTGATCGGATCCGTAATCGGCCCATTCACAACCGGCCAAGGGGGCCAGAACCACGGGCCGTAGTCCCACCTTCCCAGCGCGTTGATTCCCATGAGGTCGTTGGGATTCTGGTTCGTCATGTAAACGTGGGGATACCAGAGATCGGACAATGCGGCAGCGATCGGGAAGGGCCAGGTCGGATCGGTGGTCAACACGGTACTGGGTTGAGTCACCGAGGTCAAAAACGTCTTGTCCTGGATGACCAAGGGGATTTGTTCCGCGGGAATGATGCCTCTGGCAATCAAATCCAGCTCGGTCGAATCCTGCACCAAGTACCCCGCCGCTTCTCCGGCATACACATTGAGGCGCGTGATGCCATAGGCGTGGTCATGGTAAAACATCAGCCGCGCGCTTTGCTGGTTGGAATAGAAGAAGGTGATGGCCCCGGGGCCCGGATCGGGCATGTCGGGGACGTTACTCACACTGACTCCCTTGGGGTAGTCCGTGTTATCCCCCGCCGGCGTCGTCCATTGATGCGGTGTCCCGTCGCTGATCCAAGGCGTGCGGCCGCCGTGAAGGTGCAGGGTGCCGCGGTGTTGTTTGTAATTCATGTCATTACCGGGCGTGACCATCATCCCGAGCGGACCCATCCCCGCGCCCATTTCGGTCGTGTACACGGGCAGGAAGAGGTCGCCCCCCGCGCCTATGCCGAGTTGGTTGGTGAACTTGATCCGCACCGGGCGGTCCTTCTGGGCAATGATCAACGGTCCCAGGTAGTGCACCGGATCCGGCGCGGCGTTGTTGATTGTACCAGTGGCGTCCGTTCCCTGATTGGTTTGCACATATCCCCGCAAGGTGGTGGGATTCAGGTCCGAATGCATCTTCTCGGTAAACTGGATGAGCGAGATTTCATAGTAATCGGTGCCGGGATACGTTATCGTATCCGGATGCCCGACCGTTAAAACCTGCCCGAGATTATTGGCTTGGCCCAACAACGGCAAACGGTCCACGAACTTCCGGATGGGCGGGGTGTTGTACCAGTTGGGTTCCGGGCCGAAATAATTCGGGATTCCACCCGGGAGCGCCGTTCCCTGGATAGCCACACCGATATTCATTCCGCTGGCTTGGAGCCGGCCGCCTTCCGTTCCTCTTGGATGATTTTCTTCCGCTGGATCCTATCCTTGATTTGCTTCAATTTGCTCTTTTCCGTGCCGGTCCCTTGCCCGAAGCTGTTCTCCATCACCCATGGAGTCAACAGCAACAGCAAGGCCATGCACATGAGATTGATGAATCTTCGCCTTATCATGATGGATTACCTCCTTTCGGGTTAACCATCCTTATGCAATGAATTTATGCCATGCCTTGGATGTAAGTATCCTGAAATATTCCTGGCTTGTTTATATCCGATTTGTCACTCGATTAAGGAGCCTCCATAGCCCGCACCTCCTTTCCGTTCAATCATTCCGATGATGCATTGCAATCTCATGGATGAGTCCCTCAATCAAGAACCATGATTTTCAGTTTGCCATCCAACCCCACCAGTGCAGTTATGGAGTTGGAAGAATGTCAGATCCAACTGTTCATTCCGATCATTTTTCACATATTTGATGCTATCCTTGGACGCTTACTTTTCTGGCAAAAAACACAACACTTCCCCGCTTGTAAGATAATTCTTCACCTTACATTCTTGCCCTCTTATTCAAGAATGGATTCAATCACCGGGTGGCTGTGATGCATGCTTTCCGTTACGGGAGATTCCCAAAAGGCCCAGCAATACCCCTCCCGCAAGATCGTTTTACTTCCCTCTCTTCCTGGTTGATGACTCGAAAGGTGTTTATTTATCCGGATGGGTGTGGAATGTAGGCTTTGTTCATTTTTCTCCTCGATTCAGATCCGCTCACGGCGGAGGGACCGTTCATTCCGGGAGGGAACCGGAATTCCGCGCCATCAGTTTCAGGCCATGCCGGCCTTCGAAAATCACGGCCAAGTTGTGTTTCGCCGCCAGGTCCCGGAGCGCGTTTTGGACCCGGGACAGATGCCGGCAGACCGTGGACACCGAGACCGCGAGGATGTCCGCCATCTCCGCCCGGGTGTAGTTTTGGATGTAAAACAGTTCGAGGCAGCGCCGGTCCTCTTCCGGCAGTTGATCCGTCATCTCTTTCACGGTAAAAGGTTGTCTGGTTTCTTTGTTAATGGTTTCTTTCCACGTGCGGGCGGCATCCATGAAAATCTGCAGCCATTTGCGGGAATTGATTTTGCGTTTCAGCCAGTTGACGCTCCGGTTTTTCGCGGAACGGTAAAGGTAACATTCAAACACCTCCGCCGATGGATAGATGCCGCCGATCCGCTGAAAGACATCCAGAAAAACTTCCTGCGCCACGTCTTACACGTCCGCTCCATCGACAAACCAACGGATGTAGTTCACCACCCGGATATAATACCGCTTGAACAAGGCCTCCAGGGCCATCGCGTCTCCCCCGCGAATCCGCCTTATCAGGCGATCCGTGCCGATGCGCGGGTCCTGCTCCGGTTTGAATGGATGAGTGTCCAAGTAGTTCGAAGTCCCGATTACCATGAGCTTGCTCCACGTGTCCTTATTGCATGGCCGGATCGGAATCCACAAACCGGTTCCCCTTCGTCCCGCCGGCCGGTTGGGACGTCCGGGACCGTCCGCCACCGCGCGGCAATTGGATCGCGGGCGGGTAAAGCGCGAGCAACAAGATCTGGATCACATCTTCCCCGTTTTGGGAATCCCATAACCGGTACGCGTCCTGCATGATCCACTTCGCGTTGCCCTTAAAGGTAAGAATGGGATGGATCGAACGAAAGACCGTTCCCTCTTCGGGTATTTCCACCGGCAGGGGATTGGTTGAATACAAGGGAATAAGCAATCGGGAAATGTGAATACCATTCAACCGGGAGAGATTCACTAAGCCATCCACCAGCGCCAACAGTTCCCGCGCGGCTGTATCCATGTATGTCATGTAACCCTCAAAGTTGTGGCGCAAAATTCCTAAACCAACACGCTCCAGGGCTTCCTGCCGATGCCAGTGATCTTCATGATTCTGGGTATGGTTTTCCCTCGATTGGCACATGGGATCCTCTTTCGGAGTTGGTTGTCCCCGTTCCAACTAACCAAAGATCAGTAACAATTTCATCTTGGGAACACTGGCTCATCTACGGAAGGATTTCTGCCAGAGAATCTATACAAGATGTGTGCCAAAAATAAAATGACTTCCTCCTTTGATCCTCATTAAAAAAATGCGAATTCTTAACCTCATGAAATACAATATGATATGAATGATATTTTAACAAAATATGGAAAATTAGATAAATTTAGTAATGATTACCTAAAATGCTGCAATAAAGGGGATTTGCACTATGCACTGGCACTGTGCATGGTGCAGGGAGGGATCCGATCCGTGCGCGGATTTCAACGGGGAGGTACGCGCCGTTGCGATTCCTCAATCCACCGGGGACTTGGACAAGAGATATTCCTTGATCCAGCGCCCGATGGTATTCCGGTGGACACCCAGCCGTTCGGCCGCCTTGGACCGGTTCCAGTTCACTGCTTCGAGCACGTCGCGTAAACGGTGGGGGGAGATGGACGGGGACGATTCTTTCTCATCCGGGATCGTCGAACTGGATGATTTCATCAATTCCTGGGGAAGGTTGTGGAGGTGAATATAGCCGTCCTGGCTTAGCACCAGGGCATGTTCGATGGCATTTTCCAATTGCCGGACATTACCGGGCCAGTCCTGATTCAGCAGGATTTCCATGACCTCCGAGTCGATCCCCGTGATCGCCCGGCCCATGCGCTTTTCCAATGTGTGTAATTTTAAAATATTTTCAGTATATATTTCATTCCGTGTAACTTACCAATAGAG
>JBHGBC010000233.1:0-7644 GCA_041946805.1 bacterium | reverse complement strand
CAGCAACAAAATCAGCAACAAAATCAGTCCGGCCAAGATCAGCCGAAACAGGATCAAGAAAAGCAGGATCAACCAAAGCAGCAAGAACAACAACCGGACCAGCCGCAACAAGAGCCGCAACAAGAACAACAACAGGAACAACAACAGGAACAACAACAGGAACAACAGCAATCCAATCCGGATCAGACGGATAAGGAACAACCGGCCGGCGAAGAATCTCAGGAATCCCGGCCGGAGATGACCAAGGATCAAGCGCTGCAGCTGCTGAAAAACCTGGAAGAGGACGAGAAGGAAAAACGCCAGGAACTCCAACGGCGGTTTCCGGTCAATTCGGATATCCAGGTGGATAAGGATTGGTAATCCTGGGGAACGACAGGCAATCGTGGGGGAAGGAAATGGAACCGCGTTCGAGGATCCAATGGAAACGATCGGCCATGGGCCTGGCCGTCTGGGCCGCCTGTCTGGGGGCCGCGCTCCCGGCCTTCGCCAAGGGTTCGGTCACCGTGCGGCTGGATAAAAACGTCCTGCGGACCGGCGAACAGACCCGGATGGCTGTTTCCATCTCCACCGGCGGCGAACAGGTCCAGGGGCCGCCCACGATTCCGGCCGTCGAGGGATTGAACATCGTTCCGCTCAACAATTCCTTCAGCCAGCAGTTCAGCAGCATCAACGGCCAAACCCAAATCACGCTCCAGTACGATTATTTCTTCGATGTCTACGCCATGAAGGAAGGGAAATTCACCATCCAGGGCATCAAGGCCGCCCTGGATTCCGGCGAAGTGACGGGTAATTCCGTGGAAGTGACCGTTTTCCCCGGTTCCGAACCGGCCCCCACGCGTTCGCCTTCCCTCTCCACGCCGCAAAAGGAAAATTGGCACGATGTGTACATCCTGGCGGACGTGAGCCAAAAAGAGGCATACGTGGGCGAGGAGATCGTGCTTTCCTACGACCTCGTCTTCCACCAGCAGTTCAAGCAATGGTTCGAACGGACCATGTTTCTGCGGCGGGATTACGCCGTCATGAACGAACAGCGCGGCGCGTTGAAGGATTTCCTCACCGAGACAGTCAACCTGAAATTCGAAGGCGACATGAATCCCGTGCGCCTCTCGGGCCGCAAAGAGCTGTTTTTCCAAAAACCCCTGGTGCGCTACATTCTCTTTCCCCTCAAGGCGGGTGATTATTCCTGCGCGCCGTTCGAGAACATCGAGGTCATGATCCCCGCCTACCGCGGCTTTTCCGCCAACCTCACCGCCGTTCCCATCCAGCCCGAGCCGGTGGCCCTGAAGATCAAGCCGCTGCCGGAGGAAGGCCAGCCGGATATTTTCAACGGGGCGGTGGGCAGTTTCCAATTGAAGGTCTCGGCCGATCCCACGGAAATCACCGAAGGCAACACCGTGACGCTTTCGGTGACCCTCGAGGGCCTGGGGAATATCAAGAACGCCCCCTCCCCGGTTCTGCCCGACCTCTCGCATTTCGACCAATTCGATCCCACCCGCAAGGAGGACGTGCAGGTCACCGCCGAGGGCGTCCGGGGGCGGATCGATTATTCGTACGTGCTGATCCCTCATGACGTCAACGCCAACGAAATCGGCCCGGTCCGCTACGCCTATTTCGATCCCACGGAGGGGAAATACAAATCCCTGGCTTCGCCGCCGATCCCGCTGACCATCCATCCCTCGTCGCGCTCCGGATCGCGGACGGGACTGCCCGCGGGACAAAACCGGCGGGTGATCACGCGCGCCGGCGATGATTTCCGCTTCATCGTCACGTCGCCGGAAGCCATCGCCACGGTGTACCTGCCGCTGTACCAGTCCCGCCGGTACCGGGTGCTCTTTTGGGTTCCGGCCGTGCTGTTGACCGCCGGATTGGTGATCAAAAAGCGTAACGAGTTCCTATCGTTCCACCCCGCCCTGGCCAAGAGCAAAAAAGCGCCCCGCCTGGCCCGCCGGTTCCTGGCGGACGCGCGCCGGGCCTTGCAGCAAGAAAACGCGGCCCAGGTTTACGCCTGCCTGGGCAAGGCCATCACCGATTTCATCGGCCACCGCTGGAACGTGGCCTGCGGCGGGATGACCGGCCCGGAACTGCAGGATACCCTCGGCCGTTTCGGCATCGAGATGGAGTGCGTGCAATCGGTGGTGCGAACCTTGAGCGAATTCGACGGCGCCCGCTTTTCCGGCGCGGGCCTGACCGTGGAACAAATGCGGGCGGATTACGCCAAGACGGAACAAATTCTCAGCGCGCTGATGAAACAGAAACGCTGAGGATCCTGGAGGACGCGGCCTTGCCATCCTTCTTCTTACGAACACCGGGACGCGGCATCGGATTGTGGATCGCGCTGCTGGGAGCGGCAACCGCCGCGGCGTCCGCCGGGGACAGTGCGCTATCCCCGCGCTATCCCGCCGGACTGGACCGCTTGGGCATCCTCAACCAGGCCAGCGAATTTTACCGGCAGGGCGAGCTGGAGGAAGCGCTGAGAGGTTTCTCGTACCTGGCCGGCCTCGGGATCGAGAACGGCTGCCTCTTCTACAATCTCGGCAACACATATTTCCGGCTGGGGCGGCTGGGCGAAGCCATCCTCTGGTATGAACGCGCCACGCGCTATCTGCCCCGCTTCCGGGACCTGCAAGTCAACTACGCCTATGCCCGCAACGCCCTCGCCGACGAGGAATTCCGCAAGCCCGAATACGGCGGCACGCTCGGTTTTCTGCTCGTGCTGCACGGCCTCTTCAATGTGCGCGAATGCCTGACGCTCACCGCCATCGTGTTTTGGCTTCTGGCCGCCGCGGTGCTTCTCCGCTGGTTTCTGCCCCCCGGCTGGGCCGGCGCGTGGCTTCGAATCCCTTGTTGGATTCTGGGTATTGCGTTTATACTTTTGTGTTTTTCCTCGACATTGAAGATCTATCAGCACGAGTATGTCGTCGAATCCATCGTGATGGCCCCGGCGGTCGAAGTAAAAACCGGGCCCGGCCCCGATTTCTCGACGTCGTTTTCCTTGCACGAAGGAACCAAGGTCTCCCTGGTTCAGGAACAAGGAGACTGGGTCCGGATCACCTTGCCCGGCAACACCACCTTCACCGGCTGGCTGCCGAAATCCACGATCCAGACGATTTGACGTCCGTATCCGGTAAACGCAAGGCACACCATTCCCCGGATTCCTGGGAATCCGGGATTATGAAACCAATCGGGCAATCCCAACAAGGAGGGATGAATCCATGGCAGCAAAGCAACTGTTGTTCGAGGACGAGGCCCGGCAAGGCCTGATGAACGGCATCCAGAAGCTGGCGCAAGCCGTGAAGGTGACCCTGGGGCCGAAGGGCCGCAATGTCGCCCTCGATAAGAAGGCCGGTTCGCCCACGATCACCAAGGACGGCGTGACCGTCGCCAAGGAAATCGAATTGAATGATCCCCTGGAGCAGATGGGCGCGCGCCTGATGCGCGAGATCGCGTCCAAAACCAGCGATGTGGCCGGTGACGGGACCACCACCGCCACCGTCCTGGGCGAAGCCGTCTACAAGCACGGCCTGCGAATGGTCACCGCGGGCTACGACCCCATGGCCATCAAGCGCGGCATCGACAAGGGAGTGGAGAAGGCGGTCGATGAGATCCTCTCCCTGGCCAAGCGGATCAAGGACAAGCACGAAGTCGCCCAGGTGGCCTCCATCTCCGCCAACAACGAGGAGACCATCGGCAACCTGATCGCCGACGCGATGGAAAACGTCGGCCAGGACGGCGTCATCACCGTGGAAGAGGGCAAGGGTTTGGAAATGGAACTGGACATGGTCGAAGGCATGCAGTTCGACCGCGGCTACCTTTCCCCCTATTTCGTGAACGATCCCGAACGCATGGAATGCGTGTTCGAAAATCCCTACATCCTCATTCATGAAAAGAAACTCAGCTCCATGGCCGACCTGCTGCCTCTCCTGGAACGGATCGCCCGGAGCGGCCGTCCTCTCCTGATCGTGGCCGAGGATGTCGAAGGCGAGGCCCTGGCCACCCTGGTCATCAACCGCGTGCGCGGCATCCTGCAGGTGGCGGCGGTCAAGTCGCCCGGCTTCGGCGACCGCCGCAAGGCCATGCTGGTGGACATGGGCATCCTCACCGGCGGCACGGTCATCAGCGACGAACTGGGCCTGAAGATCGAAAACGTAACCCTGGACGACCTGGGCGCCGCCAAGCGCGTGGTGATCGACAAGGACCACACCACCCTCATCGAGGGCGGCGGCAAGAAGTCGGAAATCAAAAACCGGGCCGACCAGCTGCGCCAGATGATCATCGAAACCACCTCCGACTACGACCGGGAACGCTACCAGGAACGCCTGGCCAAACTGGCGGGCGGCGTGGCCATCATCCGGGTCGGCGCGGCGACCGAGGCGGAAATGAAAGAGAAGAAGGCCCGCGTGGAAGACGCCCTGCACGCCACCCGCGCCGCCATCGAGGAAGGCATCGTGCCCGGCGGCGGCGTGGCCTTGATCCGGGCCGCCGCGGCGCTCGACCAACTCAACCTGCCGGAAGGCGAAGCCATGGGCGTGAAGATCCTCGCCCAGGCGATGGAAACCCCGGCCATGCAGATCGCCTCCAACGCGGGCGCGGAAGGCATGGTGATCGTCAATCAAATCAAAAAAGAAAAGAAAAACGTCGGTTTCAACGCCCTCACCAACACCGTCGAGGACCTGGTGAAAGCGGGGATCACCGATCCCGCCAAGGTGGTCCGTTCCGCGCTGCAAAACGCCGCCAGCATCGCCGGCCTGTTGCTCACGACGGAAGCCGTGGTGTTCGAGATCCCGAAAGAAGAGAAACCCGTTGCGAACCATCCCCATCATCACTGAGTCGTCCTGTCCTTCCGGTACGCTCCACTCCGGCCCGTGGGCTTCCACGGGCCGTTTTGTTTCCCGCCACCCGGTCTGGACCTCCCTTTTGCTGGGCGTCTGCTTCTGGATCTACCGCTCCCAGTTCTATTCCGGCGACGGCGACCAACTCACGCGGATGGTGGAAGGCGGCATCTGGATGGTCCAGACTGAATTGATTTCCCACGCGGTCTTCCAGGCCGCCTACCAGTTCCTCCGCCCCTGGGGTTGGGACGGCCTGAGCACGATCAACCTGGTCTCCTGCGTGGCGGGAGCGGCCTCAGTGTGGGTTTTGCTCCGGTTCCATAACGAGTTCGTGGGAGGCAATCCGGTATGGACGCTGGCCCTCTTTTTCTCGTCGGGATTCACGCTGTACTGCAATGGGCACACAGAGTATTACACGCTCTTTCTGTTCACCCTGTTCTATTACGGCTACGCCGGCGTGGGATATCTGCGGGACCGCGGGACCAGCCTGCGCGCGGCGCTGGCGTTTTCCGTGGCGGCCTGGATGCACCTGGGGATCCTCTTCGCCCTGCCCACGCTGCTGCTCTTGCCCCTGCTCAAACGCCGTTGGTCCGATTACTCCGGCATCGCCAGCGGCCTCGTGCTGCTCGTGGCCGCCTATTACGTGAAGATTTCCGGGCAAATCCTGGGCGTGGCCATCCAGGGCCTGTCGCCCTCCGAAAATTTCATCCCCCTGTACGAGGACCCCAGCGGCGAACGGTTCTACACCATGTTCGAATGGGGGCACCTGGCCGATATCCTGTACGCCTGGACCATGCGCTCCTGGATCTTCTGGCCCCTGGTGCTCTGGGCGGTGGGACTCTTCGGCTGGCGCGGCCTGCGGCGGACGGACCGGCTGTTTCTGCTGTTCCACACGCTCTGTTTCACGTTCTTCACCCTCACCTGGCATCCCAACCTGGGCATCCACCAGGACTGGGACCTCTACGCGATCGAGGCCGCCCCGTGCCTGCTGCTGGTGCTCACTTATCTCCCGGAACTGCTGGCGAGCCGGTTCCGGCGTACGCTGATCGCCGTTCCGGTGGCCGCCTCTCTGCTGATCCTGTATTCCCATCTGCTCAGCGAGGCGTTCTTTCACCAGCGGGGATACGGCCGCGTGGTGATCCAGCCCTCGAAAGACGTTCCCTGTCACGTGAATCTCAACGGCCATCTCAAAAGCCTCCACAATCCCGCCGTCCGCCAGGGAAACTACCTGGCCAAGGTCATCGATATGGACCACGGGCAGCCTTACAATTTCGAAATCGTGGTGGCGCCGGACACCACCACCCTCATTCCCCTCCAAATCCATGAAAAACCGGGTTCCAAGCCCTGGCCCTACCGGGATTGAACCTCTCCCCCTCAGTCAGCGGCTTCCGCGTCTCTCCGGCCCGAAGGAAATGCCGTAACCGTCCCCGCGGCGCTTTGTTTCGCTGGTATCTTGCCGTAGAATGGTGCGGCTTGGACTGAAGTCAGGATGGCGCCCCCGGCAGGGAGAAGTCCATCCAAATCATGGATCCGTGATGCCATTCCTTGATTGGAAACTGAACCCTTCACGCCGAGACGGGTGACCCCGCGGGAAAGGAGCCTATCCCATGCAACAGTATCGCGTTTTTCCATCGAGAGGAACGGCCTGGCTGGCGGCCGTTCTCCTGGCCATCCTGACGGGCTGCGGACAGCCCTCCCAGGATGCCCCCAAGGGAACCGCCCAGGAACCGGCCGCGGAAAAGAGACTCACCATCGCCGTGATTCCCAAGGGCACGTCGCATATCTTCTGGCAATCGGTGCACGCGGGAGCCCTCACCGCCGCCAGGGAACTGGGCGTCGACATCAACTGGAACGGGCCGCCGACGGAGACCATGAAGGAGCAGCAAATCTCCATCGTCAACGATTTCATCGTGAAGCAGGTGGACGGCATCGTGCTCGCCCCCCAGGACCAGGTATCCCTGGTGGGGGTGGTGGAAGACGCCTACAACACCGATATCCCGGTGGTCATCTTCGATTCGGGGATCAACACCGACAAGTATGTCAGTTTCGTCGCCACCGACAACTACCAGGGCGGCGTGGCGGCGGCCGAAAAGATGGGCGAACTGCTGCAAGGGAAGGGAACCCTGATCATCACCAAGGTCGATCCCGGCAGCAATTCCACCCTGGAGCGGGAACGGGGCTTCGAGGAGACCTTGAAGCAAAAGTTTCCGGGCCTTCAGATTCTCGACGCCCAATTCGGCTACAGCGACCGGGAGCGGTCCCGGGCGGTCACGGAAGACATGCTGGCCAAGCATCCGGATGTCCAGGCGGTTTTTGGGCCCAACGAATCGAGCACGTCGGGCGCCTTGCTCGCCTTGCAGGCCATCGACCAGGCCGGCAAGAAGTTCTTCGTCGGCTTCGATTCGTCCCCGCAGCTGATCGACGCCCTGCGCAAGAAGGAAATCCACGCCCTGGTGCTGCAGAATCCCTTCAAGATGGGCTACGAGAGCGTCAAGGCGGTGGTGGATTACCTCCACGGCCAGGAGTCGCCCAAACGCATCGACACCGGCGTGTATCTGATCACCCCCGAAAACATGGACGAGCCGGAGAATCAAAAACTCCTCTCGCCCGACCTTTCCATCCTCCAGGAGGGATGATCCACTGTGCGGCCGCTCCTGGAAATGCGTAATATTCACAAGGCCTTCGGCGCCACCCAGGCCTTGCGGGGGGTGGATTTGCGGGTTCATTCCGGCCAGGTGCATATCCTCGTCGGCGAAAACGGCGCGGGGAAAAGCACCCTGATGAAGATCCTCACCGGCGTCCATGCGGCCGACGC
>JBHGBC010000232.1:0-7728 GCA_041946805.1 bacterium | reverse complement strand
CTTATCCGGGAATTGAAATCACGCCCGGACGTGGATGTTGGCGCCATGGAATTTCTTCAACAAAATATATATACTTGGGACACCTTTGCCAGTTCGGCTTTATATCAGTTGAGCGAAGACAAAATGGGCCCGCCTCATGCCTTCGTCTTTGAACCCCCGGGACGATTTGGCTCGCGAAGAATCCTCCCCGAAATGAACATGGCTTATCAATGCCAGATCCCGGTGGATGATCCAGGGAATTTAATCGATATCATTTATGGCTTTTTACGCGGGAGCGCCCGGTTGACCAATAAGGAATGGGGGACCAGCATTTACGGCGCCGTCGACCGCGCCGACTCGTATTGGTTTCTCACCCACGCCTACGATCAAGGCGCACAGTTGTTCTTCTTCTGGGATACGTACCGTCTGGCCTGCGTTCCCTATCGTGAATGCCTCTCCCTGGCGCGTCATCTGCGCGGTCATATCGAAAGCCATCCCAACCGGAATTTGAGGCGCTTGAAGCAATCGGGTGAAGTCGCCATTCTTTTGCCGGTGGGATACAACCTGGGACATGTTCACATGGGCAGGGGAAACCTATGGGGACTTGAAGAACTGAACTTGGAACGCAGGAACCGGCATGGCGTTCCGTACCGGACCGTCATGAACCATTTTTTCGTCGAGATCGAACGCTGCATTCGCATGGGGATTGCCTTTGACCTGTTTTGGGATCTGGAACAAGCCCCCATTCACGGCTACCGGGAAATTGTTCATATACAAGAAGACGGCGGCGTGGAAGTGGAAACGAATGGCAACCGTGTTTTGTACGATGGAGCCCGGACGCCACAGCGGCCGGATGGAACTCCACCCCGGATTTCCATTGTTCTTGCCCCCGAACAGGGAACCGCGCCTCTGGCCATCACGGCCCGCGCCGTGTTGAGGGAAGGCTCCTCCCCGGTATATTACACCCCGGGCGCCGATGAACATGGTGTGTATCACAATAGAAAAATTTTTTGGGAACTCTACGGACCGGAAGAAGAGGATTACCGCGCCGTGAATCCCGTGAAATCCGAACCGGTCATTCAAATCGATTCCCACACCACTGCCCTGGAGAATCATATCCAGCTTGCCAATCCCGGAATATACCGGCTTCGAGCTTCGGCTTGCGATCTGGCCGGACGCACCGCGGTGGAGTGGAAGAAAATCGTGGTCAAGGGGAAAGCAGAATAGCGCTGCTCCAATGACCCCTTCTCGCGGAGAAACTGATCTTGTACCTGACAAAGCGGCAAAAAGTGAAAATAAGGATCATCCGGCAAGGACGTACCTACTGAGGAAAAATCGATTTCATTCACGCCGGGATAAGGGTTGACGCCAAGGTCCGCCCGGAGTGCGGAGTGGCGGGAATCCCTTTTTCTCATCCTATACGAACTTGCTGGATGAACCTTCATTTTTGACTTTTGTTTTCGCCCGGCGGGACAATGTCCACGCGGATCATCCGGTGACGATCTATTCCGTCAACCATTCGGCAGAGAATCCTGACACCCCTCTTCATCGTCCAGCGGATTCCTGATCGGCTCCCGTGTTTATGCACTTGTCCATATCCCAAATGCGCACCGTCCCATCGTCACCCGCGGTAAGCAATTTCCGGCCGTCGGGGGAGAAATCTGCGGCGTTGATGTTGGCATGATGTCCACGGATCACCGCCAATTCCCGGCCGGAACGCGCATCCCAAAGTATGACGGGCTTCTCCGAACAATTCTCATCGCTGACCGTTAACAAATAGCGGCCGTCCTGCGACAATTTAACAGAATAGACTGTCCCATGATGTCCGGTGAATGTCAAACTATCGTTGCCGGTCTCTACCTCCCAAATCTTGGCGGTTTGATCCTTGCTCCCGGTCGCGATCGAGCGTCCGTCGGAAGAGTAGGCGACGGACACCACGGAATCCGCATGTTTTGTGAATTTTCTGATCAAGGCGCCGGTCCTGGAATCCCATAATCGCGCCGATAAATATTCCACTTTGCTAAATTCAGAATTGCAGCCCGTCGCTATTTTGGCTCCGTCGGGTGAAAACACGGCGGGATTGAACCAATTGGGATATAAGGATGGTACGGTGGACGCCGCGTTCGCGGTTGTTCCAGCACCTTCTTCCCGGAAGGACCGGATCAACTGTCCGGACGTGATATCCCACAAGTAAGCGTAATCGGCTGCCGGGCTATGTCCACCCGTCAACAGTTGGGCGCCATCGGGTGAGAATGACGCAAAGATGCCCGGCAGCGGCCGGAACGTTTGCACCGTTTCCCAGGTTTGGGTATTCCGGATTTGCGTGGCTCCCATGCTGTCAACAATGCATAATCGCTGCTGATCCCGTGAAAAACAAACCGAATCGATTTTTCCCCGCAGGTTGTCAGTATACAACTGCCAAATCTTTCCCGCCGCGATATTCCATACCTGAGCCAGGCGGCCGCCGCCCAGGCAGACAAGAGCGCTATCCGGCGAAAATGCCGCGGCCGCGGCCGGTGGATTGTAATCCCCGAACGACCGCACCCGTTTTCCCGTCTCGAAAGACCACAAGGACACGGAATAGGTGTAATTGACAAAAGTCCGATCCACGCTGAGAAACAGGCGGCCGGCGGGAGAAAATACATAACAATCGGGGACGAACCGGCTGGCTTTGCCTTCCGATTCGTTTAGCCAGGTGTTCAGCGGCCCTTCCGCGGTTCGGACGAGTTTTCCAGTGCCGTTTTCCCACACACGGATGGCGTTACCGCTGATGGTTGCGATCTGTCTCCCTCCCGGCAGAAACGCGGCTCCGTATACAAAATGATCCCGGGACGTATCGTTCGTTCCTGTTTTATGGGAAAAAGTATATATATATTCGGTTTCCATCCAGTTGAACAGATAGGCAGCGCCGAAGTCAGTGGATTGGATCAGGACCTGGGTCCCATCCGGCGAGAAGACCGCTTTAGCGCCCAAACCACCGTATGGATAGTTCAGCAACATCGCTCCGTTGTAAATGTCCCAGGCCTGGGCGCCCGATCCCGTGGCGGTGAGAAGATATTGGCCGTCCGGCGAGACCGCGATGGACTGGAACGGGCCGGAACCCCACCCGATTTGATTGACGATCGTTCCGGTCTTCAAACTCCACATTTCGGCCATGTATTGTTGGCTCAACCCGTCATAATTGCCGATGAAGACAAATTGCCCGTCCGGCGACACCGCCACGGCGGAACCAGTGGTCTTCGCGGGGAAGGATAAAACCGGCCGTCCGCTTTCCACCTCCCAGAGAATGGAACGGTCAGGGCCTACTCCCAGCAAATGAGTGCCGTTGGAGGTAAAAGCCACACATTGGATCCCTTGCCCTTCATTGTACAAGACCCGCACGAGCGCTCCGGTACCGCTTTCCCACACCATCGCGCCCAGAGATCCCCCGGTGACGACATAGTTTCCAAGGGGAGAAAACGCCGCGTCTTTCAAGGTTCCTAGACCTAGGATGATCTCTCCCGAGGGGCCGGCCAAGGGCAATACCCGGTCGGCATTGCCACCCGGAAAGCATAAAATCACCGGGAAGAGGGTAAGGAGGAGTGACATGAGAAGCCGTTTCATCTCAATAGCTGCTCCAGTCCGGGATGGCCGCGTCGTCCGGGGGTGGGAGAACGGTATCCCCGCCGACCGCGATGGTATTGATCCCCTCGATTGTGTAAAAGTAGATTTCTCCGTGCAGATCCAGGCGGCCTTGCGCGTAATCAGGAGGGCGCAATTGATAGGTGATGGATTGAGAATCACCGCGGTTCAGGCGAAACCGCAGCATGGGGGGGAGGTAAGGATAAACCCTGGAGCCCGCGGGCAGCCAATCGGAAGGGCAATATTCATACAGCACGGCGCTGGAAGGACCTGTACCGGGGGGCGCTTGCATCCGGATCTGAACCGTCACGTCCATTGGCGTTCCCGGTTGATAAGGCGAAGACATGGACTGCCGTCCGGCCACAACCGGCAGCTCGGCGCTTTGGGCCTTGCGGACTTGTAGGCGGCAGGTTCCGCCCGTTTTCTCGGATTCGATCATCAGATAGTAATGATTCCACCCATGGAGCGCCACGAATGCCGAGGACTTTTCCGGATCGAGATAGCCCGTTCTCCGGGTGCTGTCAAACCACCGGTGCAGGTTGTTCACAAAATCGTTCTCCCGGTATAAACGCGCATGGAAATTGACATATCCATCCTCCCGGGACGGCTGAATCGTAAGAATATGATTCCCGCTTTCCAACGGCAGGAATCGATATTGCATTCGCGGCCGGAATGTGGTTTGCAGGGGAGGATCATCGACGATCAGCAATTGTTTGTTTTCGGCTTCCCTCACCCGGACGATCCGGATCGTATAATGGCCCTTGCTTTTGAATGCCGCGGCGGTTAATTGATACTCGCAATCTTTCACCAGGATCAGCTCCAGATCCTGGCTTAATCCATCGATCGTTTCGTTCAAGGCCGGATTGCAGGCGGTTGTCAGGGTATAAGCGAATTTTTCCGGAGGTGAATCTCCTGCCCGGATACGGATGACTGCCAGTTCCATCTTCTCCGGCCGAATGACATACGAATGCAAGTCGCCAAAATCGAGGAAGGCGTTCTCCATCGCCGCTCCATCGATCGCCAATGGGATGCAGGCGGGCTTTGCTCTTCCCGCAGGCGCCGGCTTGACCTCGATGGAATAATATCCCCTCGCATTCTCGTATCCGGAAACATGTACGGAATAGATTCGTCCGGCCATCAACTCACAGGTCATTTGGGAGTATTTTTCAATTCCGCCATCGTCATCCATGCCGTTGAGAAACAAAACCGTATCCACTTCCGGAAGGTTTGCGGCGGGATGGGTTTCGATCGTATAGAAACCGGATTCAGGAATCCGCAGAACATACCAATCCACCTGGCCGGCCGCTCTTAAATAGCCGGTCACCAAGGGGCCGGCAACCGTCAATTCCGTTCCGGAATTGAATATCCAAACGCGAAGCCGCTTGGCGCACGCGCGTCCTTGTGAATCGGTCACGATTAATTCCAGAAGATGTTCTCCATTAACAATCAATCGTGTATTCCAATGTAGTGCGCCAATGTAAATTCCTTCCATCGGATCGATCCGCATACCGCCCTCCAGTCCGGGGGCCGGCGGATCATCCCAGGGTTTGCCATCCACCCGGATTTGCAGACGGGATGGACTCCCGAGGCCGGTGATCAAAACCTGGACCGGATACACGCCTTCAATCAGGCTTTGGCTGAACGGTTTCAATATGCAAAGGGTGGGCCTGTCGGCTTTGCGCCGCAATCCCGTGACGCAGAGATTATAGGTTTGCTGGCCGCCCTGGTTCACCTGGCCGCTTACCCGGATGGTATACGTCCCCGCCGCGGGTGTCGCGATGTAAACTTGTTCGACATTGTCCCGGCGGTTTTCCTGGTCTTGTTTCGCCGGATCGGCGGGATGCTCCGGATCGAGGGTCCAGGGGTAGTGATGTCCATCCGGCCCGGAAATGGACAGATCGAGATCGTTCACGAGGTTGGGGATGCGGTATTGCAGGTTGCCAGACGTGGGGATGCCGGGCCAGTCAGTCCAGGCCAGGGTTGCCTTGATTGCATCCTGACCATTGGATTCGCATTCGTATTCCACGGAATTGTCCGAAATGGCGTCCATATCCAGCCAGGCGCCCTCGCCTCCCGGCGCGGAGATGAAATCCGCCGCCGCCCGCGCGTCGAGCAAGCCCCAGCCGAAACGGTAATTCGGTCTGCGGCCGGCCCCGCCATGCCGGGCGGTATGAATCAAAATGCCTTTCATCATCGCCGCGGCGGGATCCGCGCCCTGGAAACGATTGCGGAACAGCTGCGTCAAGCAGGCAACCGCCCCCGTGACGACCGGGCTGGACATCGACGTGCCCCCCAGCCGCTCATAGTCGGTGTCGCTGGCATCGTTCATGCTTAGCATGTTTACGCCATCGGCTACCAGGTCCGGCTTGATCCGTCCGTCGTCCGTGGGTCCCCAGCTGGAGAAAGTGGTCATGCAGGATTCGTCAATTTCCCGCGATTGGCCGGTGCTGGCATAGATCGACCCCACCGATATGCCATTCTTAGTGCCCGCGATGGGCGTGAGCGTATGATAGTCATGGATGGTTTCCGGGCCGGGATTTCTCCGTTCCACCGATGCCGCAATTCCATTATGAAGAATGTACGAAGCGCCGGGGGCCGGCGGCCGCTGCTCCCGGTTATTACCCGCCGCGGCCACGATTAACAAGTCATGTTCATAAGCGATCCCGTCCCAGGACAGAGTGTTCATGGAATAAAGACCAAAGAGATGCGACCCCGCCGCATCCAGCAACGGATTGCCATACCAATGCCATTGGTTTTGTTCCGCGTCGTAGATCCAACCCGCGGCGTTGCCGTACGAATGATTGGAGGCGGAAATTCGGTGCGCGTTGTCGCCGATTTTTTTCAAATCATCCGCTTGCTGCCAACAAAGCAGCGTTGCCTTGGGCGCCATGCCCTGGGCCAGGGGATTCCCTTCTCCACTGCCCGCGATGGTTCCCGCCACGCGGCAGGAATGGGGGTTCAGTTGGGGATATTCATCCACCTGGAACGCCCGTCCACGGATTTGTTCATGCGTGGTCCGCACCCCTCCGACATCCACCATGCCCACGGTGACGCCGGCGCCGTCGAGGTTATATCCGCCGATCCCGCCGGGATGGATTTCATCGATCCGGGACGTCCATTGCGCGTTCCAGTTAAGCGGCGTGACGGGCGGATCGGTCTCCCCGATCATGAAAACGGAATCTTCGGCGGCCAGGGCTGGAATAGTGTGCGCGGGCGCCAAAACACAGTTCAGCGTTTCCTGGAAGTCGAATTCCGTTTGCGTGGATTCCCGGATGATGCCCTGCGTCCGCAGGATCTCCTGGGCCGCCGCAAACGGTGTTCCGGGATAAAAGATCAGTTGGATGGGCACGGTTGGATTCGCCATCGCGGATATCCGGCGCGAGCCCGCGGGTGAATCCAGAAGTATGCGGATCGAAGCGTCGATCTTGGCCGCGGGGGGAACCGGAATCAGGCCGGCGACAATGTCATGTGTTCGCAGCTGTTGCATGGCTTCGCCGGGGCCGGTGATGAAATACGCGTTGAAGGGGACATAATACAAAAACTGGATTCCCTTTTGTTGATAGATCCGCCGTTCGCCCGGCTTGACCGGCCGCGTGAACTGCACGAGGCCATGCTTGGGAACCGATTCCACCGGGTATTGACCCGGCGATTGAGTTTGGGCGGGATTCAAGGGGATTCCATTGAGCCAGACCGGCCGGAAACCGGTGTTGTCATCCGGGAGATCTCCCCGCGCGGTGGATTGGCAGGAGAAAAACAGAAGCACCCCGCTGATCCAAAGAGACCAGGGAAAGGATTTCCCTGGGTGTTTAATCCTCTTGCAGGCGGATTGGCCGGGATCGGGATGGACACGCCGCATGGCATTTATCTCTTGGACAGCCGCCGGGGAGGAATTACGCGCAGCGCGCTCACATATCTTCCATCAGGTTCATCCGATAAGTGCGTACCTACGACGCTCTCGGCCCAGGGTTAAAACCCTGGGCTGCCGCAAGGCCGTCCCCTGAAGGGGACACCGTAAGGGCAAGACATCAACCAATTCCAGAGAGGCACCACGGGACGAAATAGCTTTCATCATAATCCAATCCACTCACCCAGAGAGAGAGACTTGGGGGTTGTTCTCTCCAGACGGTT
>JBHGBC010000231.1:0-7760 GCA_041946805.1 bacterium | reverse complement strand
TGCCTGCACCACAATATATGGATCATCACAGTATTATTTTTACTATTTGCCGCTGCGTCATTATTGGTTGGACACATAGCCCAGGGAGTGGAGAAATTCCTTCATTTGGGGATCGACGGGCTGGGTGAATTCCGTTCCGCCTTCAAAGAGGCCGGCCAGGTCGGGGAAATCCTTGATGCGTTCCCGCAGGGGGAGCGGATTGACGCGCCGGCGCAAGGTCTCCAGCCAGCCCGCCAGGCGGCTCAAAAATTGATCGTCGCGGAGCAAATCTTCCCGCAAAAAATCGCGGCCGTTGTTTTCTTGAAACCACCCACGCAACTCGTCCGCAGTGGGAGATTTGCCTTTCAGTGCGTTTTCTTTGACACGCGCGATTCGTGGATAATCGATGACGGGAGGCGGGGAACTGACCGCGTCTTTCCACGCATCCGCCTCCGAAGCCCCGCTGCGCCAATAAAAACAACCCGCCGGCCGGGTTTCTCCGGGATCGGACTGGAGGTCGAAGATCCACACGCGGCCGGGCAGCAGTTGATAGTCTTCGTGATACATAAACCGCTGCAATTCCCAAATGACCTTATACCGTCCGTCCCATCCCGCGAGGTTTGTGTAAAACACTCCGTCCGAAGAGAGTACGCGCGGTTCCCACTCTCCCGGAGATTGCCACAAGGAACGCAGCGAGCGGCCCTCGAAGAGTTTTTGCGCCAGGATGTTGCTCCCCTCGCCGATCAGGTCCAACAAAGTGGGCGCCACGTCCAGGGTGGAAACCGGCGTGGTGATCCGTTTCCCCGAAGGCAACGCCGGGGGATAGGCCACGATCAGGGGGACATGAAGATCGGTGTCGTATGGCGTCCAATGGTCGAAATAGACGCCGTGTTCACCCAGGCTTTCCCCATGATCGGCCGTGAATAGCACGATGGTATCCCGGTCTAGATGTAAGCGGCGCAGGGCCTCCAGCAGGCGGGCGATCTGGCTGTCCGTGTACGAGATTTCGGCGGCGTATTCCTTCTTGAAATATTCCAGGTCCCGGATGCCCCTGACCCAGGAATCCGGAGACTCGGCGTTCCAGCTGGAATGGAAGCGGGCTTTATCCATGGAATGATGGGCGCTGCCGGCCGGATCGCCCCGGTAATACATGCCGTGATACTCACCCAGCGCCTGGTAGGGCTGATGGGGATCGTAATAGTGGACCCAATAGAAGAACGGCCGGTCCATGACCTGCTCCAGCCCCCGGATGGCGGCGCTGGTGGTGAGGGAGCCGGGACGGATTTTCATGGGCAGGGGTTTCTCGTAGCGGTCGAACCAGAATCCCAAGCCGGCCATGACGTTTTCGAGATGATACGCGCTGAGGGCGGCGGCGGTGGTGTATCCCAGTTCCTTGAGGATTTGTGGCAGGCATGGCAGGGAGATCCGCAGGCGCTGTTCATTGCCGATGAGCCCGTGGGCGAAGGGAGATAGCGACGTGAGGAGCGAAACAAACGAGGGATTGGTATGAAAACACGCGGACCGGGCCTGTTCGAAGAGGATTCCCGCGGCGGCCAGGCGGTCGATGGCGGGGGTTTGGATATACGGATGGCCGTAACAACCCAGGTAATCCGCGCGCAGCGTGTCCACAGTGATCAAAAGGATATTCGGGCGCGAAGAGACCGGGCGGACCGACTCGCGGCCCCGGGAGACCAGCCGGGGATTGGCCCAGAACGCCCAATCGGAATCGCTGTTGGAATCGCCGGGATTTTCGCCGGGAAAGGTTTCGAATAGGAAGGTGGCCGTGGTGTTTTCAATCCCCGACAGGGCCGCTTCGCCGGGCAGCCAGGCGCGATGGCCCTCGTCGCGTTTGGGATCGATATAACGGCTGAAGCAAACCTGGAGTGGCCGGCCGGACGGCTGCACGGAGATTTGAAAACGGACACCGTCCCCGGAGTTTTTCCAGGCCCCTTCGAGGATGCCGGTGGCAAACTCGAGGCGCGCGTCCGGTCCGATGTAAACATCCGGGAATTCGACACGGTTGGGCGCGTGTTCAAAGATTCCCCAATGGCGGATCCCCCGTATCACGGCGGTATCCACGCGCGCGAGACCGGGCTTCGCGGCGGTATAGCGGTTTTCCTCAAAGCGCAGGAGAAAATCGGTCTCGGTCTCGACGGAGACGGTAAGGGAAGCGGGATGGTCCAGTTGAGAACAAGACGGCAAAAACACCGCCGTCAACAGGCCAACCATCCCGAAAAACCACGCCGAACGTTTCACCTCCCCAGTCCCTTTCCGCCACCCTTGTGCGCATTGAATTGATCCTCTCGCGGATCCGGAATATCTTGGCGGCGATTTCCAGCCCATGGAAGGGATAAGGAACCGGAGGGACACCCTCGATTCATCATGGGGAATGTACAGGCGGGCCGGCAAAGAATGGAAATGACTTACATGACGAAAGAAGTTCCACCGGGCGCATCCCGATTGGGGCGGACTATTGGACTTGCGCCACCCGGTAAGGATCTTCGATCAACTGCGTCGATTGAATCAAATCTTCCACGGTGAACGGTTTGAGCAGGGACATGCCGTACGTGTCGTTCTCGATTCCCCCCGTATCCGCGCCTGGGTGCGTCTTGGCGATAACCACGACCTTGCTCTCGGAGCAATCCCGTATCCGGCGGTAAAGGCTGGTGCCGCTGCCCTGGGCCAGATGGATATCCGTGAAGACATACGCGATCTCGTCCCGCCGGTTCTGAAAAACGGACCACGCCTCTTCCTCGGATCGGGTTTCGATCACGTCGAATTGAACGGATTTGAGGACATGCGATACGAACGAACGCGCCAAATCATTGGCGTCAGCAATCAAAGCGATAGTTAACATAATACGCAGTATTCCCATCGCAGTACCGGTCAAGAATCCTCCGGTACGAAAGCCATTTTGATTGAGAAAAGTCTCCTCTTTCCATGAAAAGCATCTCACGGAAACAAAACCAATGGAAATATAATTCCAAAATTCCCGAAAAAAACAAGAGAGGCCGGCCGTTTTTTACAGAATCGAATCCGGGAAAAATAGGGGGACGTGAAAATCCACTCAAGTTTCATTTCATACCCGCCGATCATATAGACGAAACGGCGTAAAAGAGGATGTGGGGGGATTACAGGGAAGCCGGTACCAAACCGTCAGACCGGTTCCGGAGTTGATGAGGCACGATAAACACGCCCGGAAGAAAAGAAACCATTAAGCCATAACCATCGCATCCCTGCCTGGACAATTGTGTTATGGCGTAATCAACCACGGCGGCGCCGGCGGGAAAAATCCCTCCGCGCAACACGTTTTTTTAGAATTTTATCTTAAGGCCGGCGTCTCTCTCAGCCTGGCCGCGGGGGATGATCCACTCTCATTATTGGCATCATTGCCAAAAACTTGAGCGCAATCAACCGGATAGCGGTAGACCGTTCTTCGGAACCCCATAGCCGGTTTTTCCACGGATTTATTTGGATTTATTTTTTCTTTTGCTAGAGGCACAGTGATGGGAATACAAGGCATCAACCACCCGTTTTCCACTCCGCCCGCGCGGAAAATGAGTCTGGATATCCGCTCCGGGATTTTGCGCTCGATCGCCAAACTGTCCGCGGATTCCGCGTTGGACTCCGGCAAAGAGACCGCGGACACCGAGCCGAATCACGCCTCCCGGCAATCGCAGATTCCGGAGTTGATCGAATCGATCACGGCCCTCCAGGCGGGAATCAACCAGGCCACCGTGACAAGAGAAGGCCTTGGGGCCATCACGGAACGTCTGCGGCGTATCGAGGAGTTAATCCAACAATCAAAATCACAGGGCAATTTCTCCCCGAAGATTTTGCAGGACCGGCAAGAGGAAATCCGGCGGATCACCCAGGAGATCGGGCGCATCGGCGCGACGGCCCGCATGGTTTCCGATTCTCTCTCGATCCCGTCCAGGGATGAAGCACGGGAAGATACCAGCCTGCCTCCCGGCGATCCGGTCACGGCGGCGGAAGGAGATTCTACGGCATCCACCCTGGAAGACACGCCGGCCGTGGTTCTCGCAACAGTGACAAATGGAGTCTACCAGCTGGGAGCGGTCCAGCCGGAAACCCTGGGGCTCGGGCCCGGCCGAACCCTGAATGACATCGACATCACCCGGGAGGGCGGATTGGACGAAGCGTGGTCCATTACGCAGGCGGCCCTCACCCAGGTCCACGATACCCATACCGCCGTGGAAGTCTTCCTCTCCCGGCTGGAAAACACGACAAATCATCTCTCGGTCATGTCCGAAAATCTCATGGCTTCCCGGCCCCGGATTCTGGATACCCATTTCGCCGCCGAATCCACCCGCGTGACCGTGCTTCAGGTGATGACCCAGGCGCGGATCAGCATCCACGCGCAGCTGAACCATCTTTTCAACCACATGTTCACGGATCTGCTCCAGTAGGCGGAGGTGGATTTATGAATAGGATATTAGTTCCGTCACCAATTCTTTTCAGCCGAGATCCATCGCGTCCATGCGGCGCAGTTCCGCGTCCCGGTAGCGCTTGAAAATCACGGGCAATACTCCCGTGACCGTTAAACTGCCAATCACGCCGGTCAACAACCAGGGATACCAGGCGTCATAAGGAAATCCACCCGCGAGCAGCACAATCCCGGCGATGAGCATGAGGAAACAAGCCCCGTCAATGAAGATCCCCATTCCCAGCACCAGGGCACGCCCCCGGCCGCGGGGCGCGAGAATTCCCGCCAACGTACCATAGAGCCCGCCCAACAATCCCAGCACCGTCCCGGGAATCCAGGCGAAATGAGCAGTGAAGGGATTCCCGATTCCTAACGGTTGGCGGTACAGACGGACCCGGGTCATCCAAACCGTTCCCGGCCCTTCCAGGCGCGCGCCTAGCACCGCCTTCTCGGGTTTTTCGCCCTTCCGCAAAAAGAACGGGGTGGAGGTGGAGATCCAATCCCGGTCTCCTGTCAAGGTTTCATTCAAGGCCTTGGAAAAAAAGGCCTTCCCTCCGGGGAAAACACACCACATTTCCAGGTAGGCGCGCGTTGTAACCTGGCTGGAACGCATATGCGCGGTATAGAGCAACTGGCAGTCATCGATATCGGCGAGCGGGACTTCAAACAACGCCGTGAAAACCGGTTCGTTCCCGGTGTACGCCACCCGCCAGGAGCCTACACCCTCAAAAGACATCTCCGGATCCAAGGTCACGGTCACACCTTCGGGCAGTGGAGCAACCGCCACGGGATCATCTTCCGAGTACTCGGCGATGAGAGCGTTCGATTCACCAGCCCAGAGCGGCGGGTGAGTATCCCGCGTCACGGCGGTGGCGAGTACGAGAGAAGCGGTAAGGAGGAAGACGCGGAATCCATTCATGGATTTTCTCCTTTTTTTGGAAATGATTTTTCCATCTCCCGGATAGATTGATTGTGCGCGTCGAGCAGTTCCCGGGCGGTGTCGGGTGTCAAACGCCCCTCGGCGGCCAGGATCCGCACATGTTGTTGAAAAGGATCGGACACGGATTGGTTTTCGACAACCTGGATTTTCTCGATCAGCCGGTCCAGGCGCGCGCGGATGGTCGGATACGATACTCCATATTCCTGGGCCAGTGATTTAAGCGAGCCGGAAGCCATAAGAAAACGTTTGAGAAACTGTAAATCATTGTCGCTCAATATCTTAATCCAGCGAGGATAATCACCGCGGCGGTTTTTCATCAAATCACCGGTATTCAATATAATTCAATCTTGATTAAATTATATTGAATTGGATGGAATTGTCAATATTAAAATTGAATTCAAAAAAATTAAAGTACGGACGCGGTTCTCCCTTTTTATCCTCAAGAAGCCCATCTTGAATAAATATGAATATATGTATTTATTTTTTACATAAATGCAATATAATAAGTCAATACATCCGTGGATCGCGGGCAATCCTTCGCTGGAGGGATTACTGCAGGTGTATCAAAATTCACAGAAATCTGACATTTTCCATGAAAAGAGATAACGTGTAATCATATCACGGATTCCAAACCGGCCGTTATTGGAACTGTATCATTCTGTTTTCGTTTGATTTTCGCTAAAATGATTCATGGCGCGAGGTGGTTTTGAGGGAATGACTATGTCCTTTTATGAGAAAATTCAACGCCAGTGTCTTGACACATGGAGCTTGTTGTTGCGTTATGAAATCGATCCCTCACACCCGGTTCAGGTCAGCCGGCTGGCCACACGCCTATACGATAGTCTGATCCCAGTTCACCATCTGAGCCTGCTCGAGCGCAACCTGTTGGAATGCGCGGCCCTGGTGCACGACATGGGTATGCTGATCAGCGAAAAGCAACACCACAAGCATGTCATGCGGATGATTCTTAATACCGATCTGCCTTCCTTCGCGGAACGGGAAAAACAAATCATGGCCAACACCGCGCGCTATCACCGCCGCTCGCTCCCCAAGCAAAAACACCGGGAATTTGGGGAAATGGAAGAAAACGATCAACAAATCGTGCGGACTCTGTCCTCGATTCTGCGAATCGCGGACGCCCTGGATAAATCCGGCCAAGGGATCATCGAGATCGAGGATTGTTTTCTGGAAAAACGGGAATTCATCATCCACGTCCAAAACCGGGGGCCATACGACCGGGAACTGAAGGCGTTGGAGAAAAAGAAAGACCTCTTCGTTTTCACGTTCGACGCGGATGTGAAACTCCTGGTCCAACCGGTGATGGAAGCCGAAACGGACCTTCCCCCCGTCACTCTTCTGCGTGTCACAGTTTGAGTTTTCCCTGAATTTTGAGCAACAAATACACCACCGCCGTCAAAAGGGTCAGCCCGATCAAGCGGACTAAATTCACGAAACTATGAGGATTGTGAGGGCGTTCGGACACGGCGCGCCTTTGTCAAATCATTCAAAAATTCGGTTCATCCCAGAAATGAGTACATCATGCGGAAAAATCGATTCCCTTCACTCCTGGATGAGAGCGGCCTTGGTGTCCGGCCATTTCATTTGGGGGACGGAATTCCTTCTCATTATCCTGTACCCACTTCCCGGAAGAACCCAAAATTATAGGCTGATATCCAGAAATATAGAAGACTGTACCCAAGAAAACCGCGAAAATCAAGGAAATCGGGGGAAAAACCGTTAAGCGGCTTTTTTCGTAAGTGCTTGTATCTGAGGGAATTTAGGGGAAATTCAGGTAAGCGGGAAACGGGGTTCGAACCCGCGACCCTCAGCTTATAAGGCGTAGGTACCAAGATCACAAGTTATTAATTTTGAGTAGCTTACGATTGAACAATGGTGGGGTAATCACATAACTGTACACATACATGATAAATAATACCCCTTCATCCCCCCATTTCTTGATTATGGCGCGGGGCCTTTATGTAGTCAACTGGATTCCTTTGGTTGTGAGGGTGAGGGATTCCCTGCTCGCTTTCATTCCAGTTTCATCGAGGGATGAGGCTGGAGACCATAAATCGGTATTGAATGGAGATGGCGGCGATTTACTCCCCCTGGAAGGTGAGGGCATTGGCCAAAGGCCACAGGGTGCCGGGGGACTATGGCTTGAATAAAGACGGAGTGGTTTGACCGAATCCCGGGGTAAAAAGGGTATGGGACCCAATCCCGGCGGGGATTTTGACCACGCCCCCGGGGGCTTGCCGCTGGATTCCCATAGATACCTCTATGTCTGTATAAATAAAAAATCAAGAAACCAATCTTTGTCAAGCAGGATAAGTGATACCTGCTTCCGTGAACCAAAATCCTAGTAAAATCCTCTCAACACCTTGATAAATAATG
>JBHGBC010000230.1:0-7804 GCA_041946805.1 bacterium | reverse complement strand
CTCGAAGGCGTCTTCGCGGAACCCGCAAGACCATCTCGTAACTGTTTACGCGATTGCAGAGAGCGGATGAATTCCGCCCTTTCAGGATTTCCCTTACCCTAGTCCTCTCCCAGAGGGAGAGGGACTGGTTCAGCGCTCCCATCCATACTCATACCGCGAATCAAGCACTGTGAAAGTTCCGCGGGCGGGTCAATAGTTCTCCAATCTCTCACCATTCCCTCATCCGCCTTCCTAGTCCGCTTTTGACGATATTCCCCGGGCTATTCCTTTTCCTCCGATGATCGTGGGGGGGGTGAGAGAGGGATGGCCAATTTCAACCTGTCCGCGCCTGCCGGATGTACTACAACTCAGGCAGTATCAAGTTGAAGCCCGCGGAATCAACCAGCCATAATCACTAGCGGGGAGATGCCAGTACCCTTCTGAAAAACCGGTCTATCGGTTATAAAGATAGATCTTCTATCATGTTCTTCGGGAATGAAAAGCCCGCCGGCTGATTTTTCCCAAAGGGGTATGATGGCATTGGATGTAATCACTCCCGGGGAGGTGGAAACCGCCTTGTTCAAAGATTTCGTGATCCGCTCCTCGCGTTTGGCCGGTTTCCGCCGGCTTTTCAAACCTTGGATGATCATCGTGAAAGAGACGGGAATATGGGTTTACACCAAGGCGCGTGTCGATTGCGAATGCCACCTGACCCGTTGCGTGCATAATCGTTACCCCATCATCCAGCAAATCAAGTGGGATCAAATCACCGGCGTCCGATCGTCGGACGGCTTTCTTTGGTCCAGCGTAACGATCGATACCTTTGATGGCTCCGAATATTGCGTGAATGGATTGTGGAAACCGGATGCGGAGAGATTCATCCGTGAAGCGACCAATTACTTGTCCGATCTTTCAAAGAATTCCACTCAGCAACTCGAAACATATTTACAAAATAAAAATCACCCAAGCGAGCCGTTGGATTGCTGTGAGCTCAGGGAACGGCATCCCACGGATGTGAAAATCGTCTACAAAAAATCGAATTGAGCGCATCCGGCCGCGGGAGTCTCCGGGATTGTTACGCACATTACCCCGCAGGGGTAGAAGCCGGGCATGAGAGCCACTTGACGCGGCGAACCCACCGGAAAAACCTTTTTTCGGTTCATCCGATGAATGCGTCCAGGATGGGGAAAATCGTATTTCAATTCCCTTACTCCGAACCGAAGGAAACTTGTTGCCTTACCGGCCAGCGTTCAGATCCCGCCGAGGGGATCGGCGCGGAGGAAAGGCTTTCCCTCACCCTGGCCCTCTCCCAGAGGCAGAGGGAATTCAGGGTGGTTCTTTCCCCTCCCTGTCGCGATATCCGGCCATATGTTCAAAAAATGTACGCACTTATCGGATGAATCCTATTTTCTCCTTCCATGCCAACGAAAGAATCCACTCCGTTCCTTCCAGAAGTAAAAAAAACGTCTTTGGACATGGGTTACGCCGGCCGTTTGGTTGGAGGACGATCGGCCCGGCGCGGGAGGATCAACCAATCCGGATGGTAGGTTTTGGTCCGGATATTATAGAGAGTGTCGATGCGTTCCTGCTTTTGTTGGGCCGAGGCGGTGCTGCCCAGGATCCGCCGGATTTCCTCGGCGGCCATTTCATCGAACATGGAAGCGGAAAAGAGGATGTTGACCGGTTCGTTCAGGTTGTGCCGCCGGACCATTTCCGCCAAGGCGCCCTCGGAACCGGTATCCAGGTCCAAGGCTTTCATCTCGGACTCGAATTCCTTGTATTTTACCCACCGGTTATAGCGGTATGTCACATACACAATGACAGCGATGGTTACGGTCAGGGTGCCCAAGAGCCACAACAACACTTTGGGATCGATGTCCGTGGGTGTCAAGAATTTGGGCATGACAGGGCCTTCGCCCGGCCGGTAGGGTTGGCCCTCCTTCGCGAGAATCACCTGATAGAAAATCCAGACCATCCGATCGAACATGACTTCGGCTCCGCGTCCAGGCGCCGGTTGATTATTCCCATGAATGCTTGTGTTACGATTATTGACCGGTAGTCCCTATAACTTTAATACCTTTTTTTGAATGCGGTGCGGGAAGCAGTCAAGCCTCCAAGGCTTCCCGTTGGGCGCGCAAGATGTGTTGGATGCCCTGACCGGCTAGAGTCAAAAACTGAGACAATTGGTTCAAATCGAATGTGTTATGCTCCGCCGTGCCTTGAATCTCGATAAACCGGCCGGTTTCGGTCATGACTACATTGAAATCCACATCGGCCACGCTGTCTTCGCTGAAATCCAGGTCGAGGCACACCGTCTCCTCCACCAATCCGACACTCACCGCGGCGGCCATCTCGCGCAGGGGCCACTCGCGAAGGATTTTATTCTTTTTCATGAAAGCCAACGCATCGTGAAGGGCCAGCACGGCGCCGGATATGGCGGCCGACCGGGTTCCCCCGTCGGCCTGCACCACGTCACAATCAATGTAGAGGGTCCGTTCACCGAGCTGGTTTAGATCGGTGATGCTGCGCAGGGAACGGCCGATCAGACGTTGGATCTCTTGCGACCGGCCGCTTTTAGCCCGGTCGCGGGAAGTGCGCTGCCGGGTGGATTTGGGCAGCATGCTGTATTCAGCCGTGATCCAGCCCTGGCCGGAACCGAGCAAAAAAGGCGGGATGCGGTCGTCGATGGAGGCGGCGCAGATCACCCGGGTCCGCCCGAAGCTGACCAGGCAGGATCCCTCCGCGAAATCCAGATAGGACCGTTGGAAGGTAATGGGACGCATCTCATCGACCAGCCGTCCTTCCGCCCGCTGCAAAGTGGTTTCCTTCATTCTGCCGTTCCTTCCTGGTGACGGGTTTGTCAGGTGGAGCGCCGTTTCGGCGCCTCTCCGTTAAGAATAGGTTTTAAAAATTGACCTGTATAGGAGCGTGCGCACTGCATGGTTTCTTCCGGTGTCCCGGCGGCCACCACGGTTCCTCCCTTGCCGCCCCCTTCCGGCCCCAGATCAATGATCCAGTCCGCCGATTTGATCACGTCCAGATTGTGTTCGATGACCACGATGGTGTTGCCCCGGACGACCAGTTCATTGAGCACTTGCAGGAGTTTGTGGATGTCTTCGAAATGCAATCCCGTGGTGGGTTCATCGAGGATATACAATGTGTTCCCCGTATCCCGGCGCGAGAGTTCCTTGGCCAGTTTGATCCGTTGCGCCTCGCCGCCGGACAAGGTGGGAGCCGGCTGCCCCAGGTGGATGTAATCCAGTCCCACCTGCGCCAGCGTATCCAAAATGCGGGTGATGGTGGAAAAACTGGCGAAGAGCTCCAACGCCTCCTTGATGCTGAGATCCAGCACGTCGGCAATCGTGTGGCCCTTGTATTTCACCTGGAGGGTTTCGCGGTTGAAGCGCTTACCCTGGCAGACATCGCACGTTACATACACGTCCGGCAGAAAGTGCATCTCGATCTTGATGACCCCGTCGCCCGAGCAGGCCTCGCAGCGGCCCCCGGACACGTTGAACGAGAACCGCCCGGGCTTGTAACCCCGCACTTTCGATTCGGGCAGATGGGCGAACAGGTTGCGGATGGGATCGAAGGCTTTCACATAGGTGGCTGGATTGGACCGCGGCGTACGGCCGATGGGATTCTGGTCGATTTCGATAACCTTGTCGATATGTTCGATACCCTGGATCGATTTGTATTTGCCGGGGATGGTGTGCGAGCGGTGCAGCAGGCGGTCCAGCGCCTTGAAGAGGATTTCAGTAATCAGCGTGCTTTTGCCCGATCCGGACACGCCTGTCACGCAGGTGAAAACGCCCAGGGGGATCTTCACGTCGATCGACTTCAGGTTGTTTTCTTCCGCCCCGAGAATTTCGATGTATTTCCCGGTCCCTTTCCGGCGGATTTTGGGGACAGGGATTTCCTTGCGGCCGGAAAGATAGGCCGCGGTCAGCGATTGAGAATGGTTCAGCACTTTTTCCAGGGTGCCCGCGACGACCACCTCGCCGCCGTCCCGCCCGGCGCCGGGGCCGAAATCGACGATGTAATCGGCCGATTCGATCATTTCCCTGTCGTGCTCCACCACCAACACCGTATTTCCCAGGTCGCGCAACTGGATCAAGGTATCGATCAGCCGCCGGTTGTCGCGTTGATGCAGCCCGATGCTCGGTTCGTCCAGCACATACAACACGCCTACCAGCGCGCTGCCGATCTGGCTGGCCAGCCGGATGCGTTGGGCTTCGCCGCCCGACAGGGAGGGGGCGGACCGGCTCAGCGTCAAGTATTCCAATCCGACATCTTTCAGGAACTTCAGGCGGTTTTTGATCTCTTTCAGGACCGATCCGGCGATTTTCTCTTGTTTGGGCGTGAGTGATACGCCATGGAAAAAATCCATCGCCCCGCCAATATCCAGGTTGGTGATCTCGACGATGGATTTCCCCGCAAAGCGCGCCGCCAAGTATTCCGGCCGCAACCGCCCACCGTTGCAGGTTTCACAGGGAATCCGGCGCATGAAGGTTTGCAGGAGGTAATTTCGGAATCCCTCGGACGACGTGTTGGCGTACCACTGCTCCATTTCCGGCATGATTCCCCGATAGCCTCCCCGGACTTTATCATCTCCGTACAACAACAATTCCCGCGCCTTGGGAGGGAGTTGTTTCCACGGCCGGGTTAACGATATGTTGTTCTTTTCCGCGAAGGCCTCCAATTTCCGCCGGATGTTTCTCGCCCCATACGAATCGTTTCCGTCTTGGAACACATTTTTCCAGGGGACAATCGCCCCGTCCACGACGGAACGGTCCTTGTCGGGGACGATCAGGTCCGGATCGAGCTCCAGTTTCCTGCCCAATCCATGGCAGGCCGGGCACATGCCCAGGGGATGATTGAATGAAAAGTGCTGGGGACTCAGTTCGCCGATGGAAAAGCCGCAACTCGGGCAGGCGTTCTGGGTGCTGAACATCCGGTCCTGACCGCCGGGGATCGAGATAAGCAAGATACCGTTGCCCTGCCGCAAGGCGAGTTCGACCGAATCGGAGAGGCGGGATTGGATATCCGGTTTCATCACCAGCCGGTCGATCACCAGTTCGATGGTGTGCGCCATTTTTTTGTTGAGGGTGATCTTCTTGTCCAGTTCCAGGATTTCGCCATTGACCCGTGCGCGGACAAAGCCTTCCTTGCGGGCCGCCTCGAAGAGGTCCTTGTACTCGCCCTTTCGTTCCCGGACCTTGGGGGCCAGAATCATAAAGCGAGTGGTTTCAGGCAGTTCCATGATCTGGTCCACGATTTGATCCAAGGTCTGCATATCCAGGGGAAGGTTGTGCGTGGGGCAATGCGGCGTGCCGCACCGGGCGAAGAGGACCCGGAGGTAGTCGTAGATTTCAGTTACCGTCCCCACGGTGGAGCGGGGATTTTTGCTGGTGCTTTTTTGCTCGATGGAAATGGCGGGGGAAAGACCGCCGACGTAATCCACCTTGGGCTTTTCCATCTGGCCCAGGAACTGGCGGGCGTAAGCGGAAAGCGATTCCACGTAGCGGCGTTGGCCCTCCGCATAGATCGTATCGAACGCCAGGGAGGATTTGCCCGAGCCGCTGACGCCCGTAAAGACGATCAATTGGTCGCGGGGCAATTCCAGGTCTAAGTTCTTCAGGTTGTGCTCTTTTGCGCCCTGAATGATGATTTTTTTCATGGATCCGCACCGGCAATACTCAACTGACTTTCGGTTCTGACTCATTCGGATGGAGTTACGCAGGTTGATCCGCAATCGTTGGCATCCGCGGGGCGGTTTCCCGCTGGACTTGCGCCTCGCTGGTGAATAGCATACCGAATCTGGACCGGAACCGGGAGAATCGGTCTTCTCTTGGATGTATGATCATTTAGAAAAGCCTCTTCGTATCTTAATTCTGGCTTCCTTCGTTTCCAAGCAGACCGGCAGGGGAGACAATATTTTCGAGTCTGTCCAACGAGGGTTTCATACTCACGAATGGTTCATCCGACCAGTGCGTTCAGGATGAGGAAAATCGTATTCCAATTCCCTTACTCCAAACCGAAGGAAACTCATGGCCTTCCCGGCCAGCGTGCAGGATCCCGCCGCGGGAATCGGTGCGGAGGAAAGGCTATCCCTCATCCTGGCCCTCTTCCAGAGGGAGAGGGGATATCGGGTGGCTCTCTCCCACCCGTCGAATCGATGTCCAGCCACGCTCCCGGAAAAATGTATGCACTTATCGGATGAAATGAAATTTTCCACCCTCACTCCCGGTCCCTCTGCCACAAGGGGGGAATCCAATTTCAGCGATGGGCGCGGGGGAAACAGGCGGTGGATTTCATCAAGCGTTCGGACCGCCTGTGTTCCAGCGTCCTGGATCCGCGCATTCACGGGGATTGCATTCATCCAAGACTTGAGGGAAAAGTTCAGCCCATGAGGAGAGAGGGGAGGGACAGGGGGATGCGGCTACGTCAAACCGGGTGGAAATCAACGGCCAACCACGGATCGCGCCGGCGAGGGGCATCGTGCGCCAAGGGCCGGACAGGCAGCATGACGGGAGGAATTTTTCGAGGCATGCCGCATGCCAGGCGGTTCCCGTGAGTTTTTCATCCTTCAGGGATTGCGCACGTCACGCACCGGGCCGGTTTGCACCGGGAGGTTCCGGCTCTCGACGTTGCAACCGGAGAACGCTCCCGAGAGTCCGAAGCGTGTCCGGAGATCCTCCAGCGCCTGCACTTGTTCCCGCGAGAACAGATTCACCCGTCCGAGTTGAACCGCCACCAACAGAATCTTGGCGAAATGCTCCATGGTCTCCATGCGGTGGTAGGCCTGCATGAGGTTCGCGCCCCAGGTGAGCGCGCCGTGATTCGACAGCAAAACCGCGTTATGGTCCTTGACGTAGGGCGCGATGCCCTGGGGAATCTCGTCCGTGGAGGGCAATCCGTAAGGCGCGCAGGGGATTTGGCCCATGATGGCCACCACTTCCGGCAGCACGCATTGGTCCAGGGCCATGCCCGCCACCGCGAAGCCGGTCGAGGTGGGGGGATGGGCATGGCAGACCGCCTGGACGTCCGGCCGTTCGCGGTACACGAAGAGGTGCATCTTGATTTCCGAGGAGGGATTGAGCGGTCCGCCGGAACGCTTGCGGCCTTGGCCATCGACCACGATCAGGTCACCCACCTCCAAAAATCCCTTGCTCACCCCCGTGGGCGTGCAGACGAATTCGTCTTGCGAGATCTTGCAGGAGATGTTGCCGTCGTTGGAGGCGACCCATTCCTTCATCCACATGCGGCGGCCGATTTCAACGATTTGGTTCTTGGCTTCGAATAAATTGATCATGACGCGCTTTCACTTCGATTGAATGGGAATGGAAAAGAGTATACACAATCCGGCCGGTTTCCGTTAGCCGCGGCACCACCCGGTTGCGCCGGATGAGCCATAAGGCAAGGTTCATCCGGCAAGGGAGTCCAGGATGGGTGGAATCGCCTTTCAAAACCAATGGGATTGGATCCAGGCGGGGCGCCTGCGCTGCCATTTCCTGGATCCCCGCATACGCGGGGATGACGCCGTTCTCTTGTCCGGATGACATTGGATTAGGATGACATTGGATTCAATGGGGGAAATGCCGCGCCTGGTATCCACGGGAATGGCTCACGGCCCCGTGGCGGAGGAGACGGGGGCCGTCGCGCTGGAGAGAGGGGCCGTCGCGCTGGAGACGGGCGGCGCACCGAACTGGACCGGATCCATGATGTTCTGCTCGATCAGCGCCTCGATACGCGTTTTGCCGGTTTTCGGATCGGGCTTGATTTGGTTTTCCCAATCCGGGAAATCAGCCAAACGCCCGTCACG